>NZ_JBIVLW010000007.1:0-299958 GCF_044752765.1 Streptomyces sp. NPDC088706 | reverse complement strand
GACACGAAAGAACTGCCCATGACACCTCTCAGCCACCTGCCGCATCGCAGTTCAGAGACCTTTCTCCACTACAGCGAGAATGAGAACTCACAACGGCGCCGGAGGTACGGGCGAGGAAGCGGTCGGCGGCAACCGGCACGTAGGTGCCCTGGCGCTGTTCCAGTAGTTCGGTGGCGGCGGTGGAGAGGGGGGATGGGGGTCGGCCCAGTAGGTATCGAAGCGGCGGGTGGGCAGCGCTTGAGGGCGTTCACCAGGGCGAGGTCGTACTTGGCGGACCATCCGGCGATGAATCAGGCCGTACTGCCTGTGACCGTCGGTGCACGCCGACCGGCGCCATTCGACGCCCCGGAGTCGTCGGCGGCCTCTGCCGATGCCCGGGAAGTCGAGGAGTCGAGGAGGTCGGTCGATGGGGGGGAGCCTGGTCAGGACTGCGGTAGGTCTCCGGCGGTCTCGTCCAGACGCCGCAGATCGGTGGAGTCGATGCCCGAGATCTCGGCGACGTCCTCCACCGGCTCACCCTCGCGGACCGCGGCCACGGCCTCCATCTCCACATCAGCACGTGCAGCGTCCGCGGCGGCCTCGGCAGTGCGTTGACGCTGGGCGGCCAACTCGACGGAGGAAATCGTATCCATGGGCTCTATGTTTCCACATGCCTGAGCTGGTCATGAACAAGGCCGGACGGGGAGTCTCCCGGGGATGTCATCCGAACGCGATGAACGCCGTGATTCGCTTGCCGCCCGGCCGCTGGGTCACGGCGACGTGCTTGGCGAGGCAACGGATCAGCGGCCATCCGAATCCGCCGGTGCCGTCTCTGCCCCGGTCCGCCGGCCGCGTGACCACGGGGGGTAGCAAGCTGGCGTCGTCGACGCACAGGGTCAGGCCGTCAGTGCTCAGTCGCGCGTCGAAGGCCGTGAGGCCTCCGCCGTGCCGGATGGCGTTGGTGACCAGTTCCGACGTCACGAGCAACACATCAGCCAGCAGGATGGTGTCCAGCGGCTCGTTCTCCCGGCCAGGGATGCCCTTGTCGAGCAGTGTCTCCACCCGATCGCGTGCTTCCGCCGCCGTTCTCGGTACGCTCGCGCCGACGCCGGAGCTGTCGCCCACCGGCGCCGCACCGATGGAAACATCCCGCACAGGAGCCATGCTGTCATCCGTCATCGCAGAGCCGCCTGCCCTTCTCAACAGGCTGCACACGCCCCGGCCCGGGGAAACGCGGTACCAACGGCAGATTGCCCTCAGCCATCACACAGAGCCTCATCCACCGTATCGGCATGAGTGAACGCCCCCGCGGTGCCGGTGACCTCGAACAGGCGGCGCACCCCTACCGGCAGGGGCCCGGCGATCACCAGGGCCTTGCCGGTCCGCGCGTAGTCGTGGCGGGCGTTCAGAAGAAGGTGGAGAAAGGAGGAGTCCACGAAGCCCGTGGCTGACAGGTCCAGCACCGTGTGCTTCGCATCGGTTCCCCCGGCCGCTTCCTCAAGGATCTCCTTCAGGACGGGCAAGCCCTCGCTGTCCCCGTCCTGCTGACCCCGGACCCGCACCACCACGGCCCCGTCGACCGACTGGGCCACCACCGAATTCGCGTGTGACATCATCCCGAAACTTTCCCCCCCCTCAGGTGCCTGCGGACCAACGGGCCACCCACAGCACTGATCCCGGCGGTACCCTGCGGGGCCGCCGGGATCACCTCGTCCCGCCTACTTGTTCCTGAAGGCGTCCTTGGCCTTCTCCTTGGCAGCCCGCAGGTCGCCCTTGGACTCCTCGGCGCGCCCTTCGGCCCGCAGGGACTCGTTGCCGACGGCGCCGCCGACCGCCTTCTTGACCTTACCCTTGGCCTGCTCACCCGCGGCCTGGGCCTTCTCGTCCGCTGCCCTGTCCACTCCCACCCTCGTACGACTCGGAAACCGTGCTGCACTCCGACTCACCCCGAGACCGGTTCCCTAAGCGCGGCAGGTTTCCTGAGAGATCGGTGTGTCGCGGTTCCGGTCCCACCGGTACATCCCTGGTGCGTCCCTGGGTAGGAGACGCGGAGGCCAGGGGCGGGCGGCGCGCCCGTCGTCCCGTGGCGAGCGGCCGGGTCGGTGACCCGGACAGGAGTGAACGACGCAACATGTCGACGAAAGGCCACCCTTGATGTCTTCCGTGACCGAACAGTGGGGAGAAGTCCTCCGGGCCTATCTGGCCCTCGGTGAGAAGCGGCCCGCCGTGCGGGCCGCGGCGGCCTTCTCGTCCGAGGCGGGGTTCTTCGCCGTCGGCGGTCGGGACGGTGAGGACGCGTGGCGGTACTTCCGTGACCCGGCGGGCACCGACGAGCCGTGGTCCGGTGCCGGTGATCAGGAGGAGCGGAGCCGCGACGACGTGGAAGCCCTGCGCACGGTCTGCGAGGAGGCCCTGCATCCTCGGGGTCTTCGGATCGCGGGAGTGCTCTGGCAGCGGGAGAGCCTGGAGCAGGTCACGGACGCGGTCACCGGGACCGGGCTGGACCTGGCCCTGCTGCGTGACGGAGGCCGGTGTATGTGGGTCGTCGGAACCCGCCACGGTCTCCGCACCTTCGTGCTGGTCGAGGGCGGGGCGGGAGGCCACATCACCGAGGCCCGGTCCCTCGCGCTCGGCTTCGACTCCTTCCTGGCGGGGCAGGGTTACTGATCCTTTGCGGTCCGCCGGGGACCCACGGGCGCCGGTTCCGGGACGTTGCCGGTCAGTTCGGGTTCGAGTCCCTCGGCCACGTTCGTACGGCGTCGGCCGGCGTCGGCCCTCCATGCCTCGAAGGCCCAGCCGGTCAGGACCACGACCGCTCCCCCCAGCAGCCAGCCGCCGATCACGTCGCTGAACCAGTGGACGCCGAGGGCGATCCGGGTGAACCCCACGCCCAGGACCGAGATCACCGCCACGGCCCAGCAGGCCGCCCGCCAGGCGCGCGGCACCATGGGCAGCAGGACCAGGAGCAGGACGGCGAACGACGTGGTCGCCGTCATCGCGTGTCCTGAGGGGAACGAATAGCCGGGCGCCAGGGCCACCGGGTTCTCCAGGGAGGGCCTGGCCCGCTCGACGACGACCTTGACGAGCACCCCGATCGTCGCGCCGCCGGCCGCGGTCACCGCCGCCCACGCGGCGAGCCGCCAGGCGCGGCGGTGGAGCAGCCACAGCGTGAGCAGGGCGACGGCGACGCGCAGGGTCGCCGGGTCCCACACCCAGTCGGACAGGATGCGCAACGTGGCGGTCCACTCCGGGTGTTCGAGGGCGGTGGCGTGCAGCCGCCGAGCCGCTCCCGCGTCGAGGCGCCGCAGAGGTGGCCACTTCCCCTCGACGAGGACGAGGAGGAGAGCGAACGGGACCGCCACGGCCGTGGTGACGGCGACGGCTCCCAGCAGGCGGACGCCGAACCGGCGGTCCGCGCGGCGAGTACGACGTTCGGCGGCTTCCCGCGTGACGTCGGGTGCGGACATCTCAGGCTCCTGGGTCGGCGCTGATCGGGCCGGGCTTGCGCGCGCGGACGGCTTCCAGCTGAGCGGCGAAGGACAGTCCGATGAAGAGTGCGATGGAGGTGAGGTAGGCCCACAGGAGCAGCGACATGAAGGCGCTGAGCGGTCCGTAGACCGTGTCGAAGGAGCCGCTGATCCCCAGGTACAGGCTGAGCGACCAGCTGAGCAGCGTCCACAGCACCAGGTAGACGGCGGCACCGAAGGCGAGCCAGGTGTACCCGGGCTGTTTCCGGCGCGGCGAGCGGCGGAAGATGGCGCTCGCCGAGATGAGGGCGAGCAGCAGGCCGAGTGGCCAGCGCAGCAGGTCCCAGGCCGTTCTGGCACCGTCGCCGAGTCCGTAGACGGAAGCGGCGGCGTCGACGAGGTCTCCCCCGGCCACCATCATGATCGAGCCGACGCCCAGCGGTATGCCCGCGCTCACCGACATGACGAGACCGCGCAGGTACTTGCGGTGGAAGACGCGGTCCCGCTCCACTCCGTAGATCCGGTTGGCGCCCCGTTCGATCTGGCACATCGCGGTCGTGACGTTGGCCAGGGAGAAGGCGAGCCCGAGCCACAGGGCGAGCCGCGCGCCGTCCCCGTCTCCTTGCCTGTTGCGGTCCAGTGCGTCCTCGACCACTCCGGCGCTCGGTCCCTCGCTGATGCCGCGGATGGTGAGCTCGGCGAGTTTTCCTATGTTCTCGGTGTGCAGCTCGGTGGACAGGCCGACGAAGGCGATCACCAGAGGGATGACCGCCAGTACCGTCTGCAGGGCCAGCGCGCGGGCGTGGCTGAAGCCGTCGGCATAGCGGAAGCGTACGAACGCGTCGCGGAGCAGCGGCCAGCGGCCGTATCTGCGCAGCGCCACGAGGGCCTCGTCGGCGGACAGTTCGTCACCGGTCATGTCGCGGGTGACCGGTACGCGGGTCGCGGTTCCCATCACTTCTCCTGGGTGGGCAGCAGGATGGTGAGGGCGCTCGGCCTGACCTCGGCACAGATCCGCCGGCCGGGTCCCACGGAGTCGCCGTCCACCTCACGTGGTTGCGGTCGGGTGAAGGTGATCTCGGCACGGCGGAAGGTGAAGAACTCCACCGGTCCCCCTCCCTCGGTCGAGCGTTGGTGTGTGCCGGCCCGGGGTCCGTCGCTGCGGCGTGACGGTCCGCGTAGCAGCACGGCCGCCGTACGCAGCCAGCCGCCCGGGCCTCGCGGGTCGAAGAGCGCGAGGTCCAGCAGGCCGTCGTCGGGCCGGGCTTCGGGCACGAGTGCCGCGCCGCCCTGGATGGTGCCTATGTTGGCGACGAGGACCATCCGGGCGGTGCGGTGCACCTCGGGCGCACCGTCGAGCGTGATCATCAGTCGCATCCGTGGGGCTCGTAGTCCGTTGAAGCCGGCCAGGACGTAGGCGGGCCAGCCGAGTGCCGACTTGGCGCGGTCGGAGGTGCCCTCCAGCATCGCCGCGTCGAGTCCGGCTCCCGACATGGCCGTGAAGTGCGTGCCATCCACCCCGTCCCCTTCGATGCGGCCGAGGTCGAGGGCGTGGGGCTCGCCGGTGAGTCCTGCGGCCAGGGCGTCGGCGGGGGCCAGCGGCAGGCCGAGGTTGCGGGCCAGCAGATTGCCCGTACCGCAGGGGACGAGCACCAGGGGGACGCCGGTGCCGGCGAGGGCGTCGGCGACCGCGCGTACCGTGCCGTCCCCTCCGCACACCACCACGAGGCCGGCTCCGGCGCGAACCGCCTCGGTCGTCTGGCCTCCCCCGGTGTCCGTCGCGGTGGTGTCGACGAAATCCGGATCGCGGTAGCCGTGCTGGGCGAGGACCAGTCGCAGCCGGTCGCGGGTGGCGGTGGCGGTGACCGTCGGGTTGACGATCACGACAGCGCGCTCCCGTGACGGGCCCGGCCGGCTCTGGGCGGCCGCCACGGCGATGTCCACTGCGTCTGCCGGGGGCGGCGCGGCCCAGGCGTCGTCGGCCAGCACGGCACGGCCCGCGACGATCAGCGAGAGCGTCCCGTTGACGAATCCTCCCACCACATCGCTGGGGTGGTGCATTCCTCGGTAGAGCCGGGCCAGCCCGACGAGGAGTGGGATCAGCAGCAGCAGTGCCGCCACGATCCCGCGCCAGCGGCCTCGGACCCTGGACAGGACCAGGACGGCGAGGCCGGCGTAGAGCGCGGTGGCCGCTCCGGTGTGCCCGGAGGTGTAACTGGATGTCGGCGGCGAGTCGTCCAAGCGCTCCACGTCCGGTCGGGTGCGGTCCACGGACTCCGTGATGACGAGGAAGACCAGGGACTGGAGCGAGACGCCGAGGGCGAGGAAGGCCGCCTCGCGCCACAGGGGGAGCCGGGGCGTCAGGAGGAGGAGCAGGCAGCACAGGGTCGTGAGCCCGACCACGGTGGTGGTGTCCCCCGCTGCGGATACGACCGTGGACGCGGTGGTGAGGGTGCTGTCGCGTCCCCGCTCGAAGGCTTCGTTCACCGCGTCCTCGGCGGTGACGGGCCACACTTCTTGTGCCGGTCCGGTGATCAGCAGGCCGATCCCGGCCATCATGGCCGCCTGGCAGACCGCGAATGCCCCGATCCGGGCCGCGGCGCGGCCGGTGCCGCTGGTCAGGGCGGGAGAGCGTCCAGGGCGTCGTGGACTCGGCGGTCCGGAGCCACCGATCGCTCTCGCCGGTATGGCAGTCGGCATCAAATCCCCCACGATCGCCCGCGGCACGGCGGCGCCGCAGAAGTCTGTTCTTCTCCGGCGCTACGCCGTATTCCCTGAAAGTCGCAGAGCAGACCTGGGTGTGGGACTTCGCCTCGGTCCGCCCGCCGGATACGTTCCGGGGGCGCAGCCCGGAGCGGGCTGCGCCCCCGGGGTCGTACCGCCGGACGTATCGCCGAGGGTGGTTCAGTTCTGGGTCAGCATGCCCGTACGGAGCTTGGCCAGGAGGCGGGAGAGGATGCGGGAGACGTGCATCTGGGAGACGCCGAGGCGCTCGCCTATCTGAGCCTGGGTCATCTCCTGGCCGAACCGCATCCTGATGATCTCCCGTTCGCGCTCGTCCAGGAGTTCCAGGAGGGGAGCCAAGGCGTGGAGGTCCTCGACGAGATCCATCGCGGGGTCCCAGTCACCCTTGATATCGCCGTAGGTGACGGTCTCGGCGCTGCTCTGATCGGACCCGATGGGCAGGTCGAGGGAGCCCGCGGTGTAGCCGTTGGACGCGATGAGACCGTCGATGACCTCGTCCTCGGTGATGCCGAGGTGTTCGGCGAGTTCCGCGACTCCGGGGTCGCGGCCGAGGGTGGTGGTGAGCTCCTCCTTGGCCTTGGCCAGGGTGATACGGAGTTCCTGCAGGCGCCGGGGGACGTGGACCGACCAGGTGGAGTCGCGGAAGAAGCGCTTGATCTCCCCGACGATGTACGGGACCGCGAAGGAGGTGAACTCGACCTCGCGCGACAGCTCGAAGCGGTCGATCGCCTTGATCAGGCCGATGGTGCCGACCTGGATGATGTCCTCCATCTGGCCGTCGCCACGGTTGCGGAACCGCTTCGCCGCGAACTGCACCAGCGACAGGTTCATCTCGATGAGGGTGTTCCGCGCGTACTGGTACTCGTGGGTGCCCTCCTCCAGCACCTGCAGCTGCTCGAAGAACAGGGCCCCCAGCGCCCGGGCGTCCTTGGGCGCGATCTTCAGCGGATCATCGATCTGCGGAAGCCCTGACAGGGCGGTGGGGTCCGCAGCCACAGGCACGGTCTCCGTGGATATCGACACGGTCAGTCCTCCGAGTTTTCCCGGTCATCGCCGCGGTGTCCCGCGCGCACGCGGCATCGTGTACCCAGGCGGCCGCAGCGCACACCGATCAGAGGGCGAGTCCTCGGACCGCGTATTCCGGCGAGCGGCGTGCCCGCAGTAGGAGCAATTCACGTTCGGCTGTGGGCGAGGGGCCAGGGTGAACCGGGTGAGTAACGGCAGTCTTTCGCCAGCACGCCCCGACCGTCTGATCACGTTGTCCGACGGCATCTTCGCCATCGCCATGACGCTCCTGGCCCTCGAGGTCAGGGTCACGCCCGGCCTGGACTCCGAGCAGTTCCACGACGCGCTGCGTGAGACTGCTCCCCAGCTCGCCGCCTATGTGGTGAGCTTCCTCATCCTGTGCATCTTCTGGCGCGACCAGCGCCAGATCCTGCTGATGTCCGCGAGGACGGGCGGCCTTCCCCAGCATCTGGCGCTCGCGGTGCTCGGTGTGATCACCCTGGTTCCGTTCCCCACGTCGATCCTCGCCGAGTACGGCGCCCGCGAGCCGGTGGCGGTGGCGATGTACGCCGCGACCATCTGCCTCATCGACCTGTTGCAGCTCGCCGTGTTCGCCACGCTGAGGGGCCGGGACGGCGTCCGCGCCGTGGGCGAGTGGCGGGACACCGCGCTCGACCTGAGCGCGACGGTCCTCGTGTTCGGGGCCTCCGTACCCATCGCCTTCTTCGCCCCGCAGGTGGCCACGTGGTGCTGGCTCGCCCTCTTCCCCGCGAAAGCTGCCCTCGGCCGGCGGGAGCGGCGCCGGGGCACCCGACAGGACGGCTGACCCGTGCGTCTTCCGTACGGGAGCACGCTCCGGCGTATTCCGTACGGGAGCACGCTCCGCCATGCGGATGCCCGGCACTCCGGTTCTCGGGGGCCTGCGGGGAGCCGCCGGGAACCGGAGTGCCTGAGGAGCGGTTTCGGCTCGTGCCGGGTGCCTCTCGGGTCTCGTGCGATCCGTTACGAGGCGTCCACCAGGATCCGTCCGTCAGCGGGGACGCGTGAGGCGAGGCCGTTGGCGTAGAAGGATTCGACGCGGGACTGCTCGGTCGCGTTCGGGACCGCGTTCCTGCAACTGGTACCGGCACTCGAGCCCGACATGAGCTGGGAGCAGGGCCCGGGCTTGGTGTCCGGCAGGCCCAGGCTGTGGCCGATCTCGTGGGCGGCGATACGGGTCTTGTCATGCCCCTGGGTGACCGCCTGGCTGCCCAGCTCCACCCGGACCTGTCCGCCCGGGCGCACCGGGCCGAGCGTGGCCTGCGGCCAGCCGCTGGTCGCCACGATCTGGATCTCGGCGCGCGCCCCGGGCGCGGCCTCGACCAGCCTGATGTTGTCGACGTTCGCGTTCCATGAGGCGACCCCTGCCGTGATCGCCGCCTCCCAGCCGCCCGCCCGGCTGTCGTCGTACCGGATGGTCACCGCCGCCGCTGCCCTCTCCGCGGCGCGCGGAGTCGGGGCCGGCGTGGCGTTGGCCGCCGTGATGGTGGTCAGGGTGATCGCCGCGGCGATGCCGGCCGCCTTCAGCCCTGTTGAATTCAGCATGGCTGTTCCTTCACTCGTGGGGGGCTCGGTCCTGGGTGGGACCGAGGGTGGGCAAGGGCGGTCGCTGTCAACTGGACGTACTGTGCATCCAGTTGGCGAACCTCCAAAGCCGCAGGACCTATGCCCACCACGAGGCATTGATCATGTCCCTGTCATTAAAGGTAGGCTGGAAAGCAGCGGTGCTGATCGCGGGTCGGCAGCCCCTTCCCGTACCGGCGGGTCCACTGCTCACGCAGCCGTCGCTGGACAGGGCCTGTCCCCCGGAATGCGCGGGACAGCAGCGATGCGCCGGGCCACCGTGACCGGCGCCGGTGACCTCGGCCTGTTCCGTACCCTGGGGGCATGCGCATGCGCCCCACGCTGAGCTGGACCCCCACCGAGGAGCTGTCGCCGGGCACCACCGATCTGGAGCCGGTCGCCGACGCGCTGAGCAGTGGCGGTGCGCTGGTGCTGAGCGGGGCGGGCATCTCCACCGAGTCGGGCATCCCCGACTACCGGGGGGCGGGCGGGAGTCTGAGCCGGCACACCCCGATGACGTACCAGGACTTCACCGCCGACGCCCAGGCCCGTCGCAGGTACTGGGCGCGCAGCCATCTGGGCTGGCGCACCTTCGGCAGTGCCCGCCCCAACGCCGGGCACCGGGCTGTGGCCGCGTTCCAGCGGCACGGCATGCTCTCGGGTGTGATCACCCAGAACGTCGGCGGCCTGCACCAAGCCGCGGGCAGTGCGGACGTCGTGGAACTCCACGGAAGCCTGGAGCGCGTGGTCTGCCTGTCCTGCGGCACCCTCAGCCCGCGCCGTGAGCTCGCCCGGCGACTGGAGGAGGCCAACGAAGGCTTCGCGCCGGTGTCCGCGGCGATCAACCCGGACGGGGACGCCGACCTCACCGACGAGCAGGTCGGGGACTTCCGGGTGGTGCCGTGCACGGTCTGCGGCGGCATCCTCAAACCCGACGTGGTGTTCTTCGGCGAGGCGGTGCCCCCACAGAGGGTCGAGCACTGCCGCCGCCTGGTCCGCGAGGCGACCACGCTGCTGGTTCTGGGCTCCTCACTGACGGTGATGTCCGGGCTCCGGTTCGTCCGCCAGGCAGCTCAGGCCGGACACCCGGTGCTGATCGTCAACCGGGACCCCACCCGGGGCGACCGCCATGCCGTCACCCGCATCGCGCTCCCGCTGGGGTCGGCCCTCACCACCTTGGCCGGCAGGCTGGGGCTCCCGGTCGATGACGAGGCGGCCGGGACCAGGTGAGACTGCGGGGGCGCCGGAGTTCACCGGGCCGTTCCGGTGGATTTGCGCCTCGCCGCGCAGACCGCCGGCCCGATCCCCCGGCGGACCCCTTGGAGGCCGAACACGGGGGCACGAGCCAACGCGAGCGTACTTCTGTAACCCTCAGTGAAGGAAACCCTTGCGCACCTGATCACCCTGGAGATGGGCAAGCTGATCTCCGAGGCCCGCGGCGAGGTGGATCTCGCCGCGTCGATCCTCGAGTACTACGCGGAGCACGGGCCGGGCTTCGCGGCCCACGAGCCGCTCGACGTCGAGGAGGGCGAGGCGTACCTCGTCAACGAGCCGCTCGGTGTCCTGCTCGGCGTCATGCCGTGGAACTTCCCCCTCTACCAGGTGGTGCGCTTCGCGGGCCCCAACCTGGTACTGGGCAACACGGTCATGGTCAAGCACGCCGGGATCTGTCCGCAGTCCGCACTCGCCCTGGAGGTGCTGTTCCGCGACGCGGGGGCGCCCGAGGGCGTCTACATGAACCTGTTCGTGAGCCACGACGAGATCTCCCGCATCATCGACAGCCCCGTGGTGAAGGGTGCCTCCCTCACCGGCAGCGAACGCGCCGGGGCCCAGGTCGCCGAACGGGCCGGGCGGAACATGAAGCCCAGCCTGCTGGAGTTGGGCGGCAGCGACGTCTTCATCGTCCTCGACAGTGAAGGACTGGAGCGTACGGTCGGCGCCGCGGTGGCCGGCCGGATGGCCAACACCGGGCAGAGCTGCGTGGCGTCGAAGCGGTTCATCGTGCTCGCGGATGTCTACGACGACTTCGTCGAGGGAATGCGCCGTCAGTTCGCGGCGCTCGAGGCCGGGGACCCCTCCGACGAGGCCACGACGCTGGGGCCGCTCTCGTCCGAGCAGGCGGCGTCCGACCTGGCCGAACAGATCCGCGAGACCGTCGACCAGGGAGCTGAGCTGCTGATCGGCGGCGGACGGATCGACCGTCCCGGGGCCTTCGTCCAGCCGACGATCCTCACCGGCGTCAAGCCCGGCATGCGCGCGTACGCGGAAGAACTCTTCGGGCCCGCCGCGGTGATCTACCGGGTCCAGGACGAGGACGAGGCGATCGCCCTGGCCAACGACAGCCAGTACGGCCTCGGCGGGTCCGTCTTCTGTTCGGACGTGGAACGGGGCCGTCGGGTGGCCGAGCGGGTGGAGACCGGCATGGTCTGGGTCAACCACCCGACCTCGACCCAGCCCGACCTGCCGTTTGGGGGGATCAAGCGCTCCGGCTACGGACGGGAGCTCTCGAAGCTCGGCATGCAGGAGTTCGTCAACCGCAAGCTCGTGCGCGTACTGCCGCCGGACGCCGAACTGAGCGGCATCGCGGGCCGAGCGGCCGGGCCGAGCGGCCGGGCCGAGCGGCATCGCGGGCCGAGCGACCGATCCGCGCGCTGCCCGGACCGTCCCGCGTTCATACCGGGCCGTCCCGCGCTCTGCCCGGACCCGCCCCGCGTCCGAGCGGGTCGTCCCGCGTTCCGACCGGGCCCGTGCCGCTGCGCCTGGGGTCGGTTCTGTGCCGCCCACCGCGCCGGTGCCCCGTGGGCGGACCGCGCCGGCCCCGCGTCTTCCGTACACACCTCTCATCCGCCTTCCGAGGCGTCGACCGCAAGGAGTCACCGTGCCCGCAGTTCCCGACATCACCCTCAACAACGGTGTGACCATCCCCCAGCTCGGTTTCGGGACCTTCCAGATCCCCCCGGAGGAGACCCGCGAGACCACGCTGGCCGCTCTGGAGACCGGCTATCGACACATCGACACGGCGGACCTCATCCACTGGCCCCTGCCGGGTTCGGGGGACTTCGTGGAGACGTGGAAGGCGCTGGAGGAGATCTACCGGTCCGGGCGGGTCAAGGCGATCGGGGTCTCCAACTTCCAGCCGAACCACCTGCGCCGGCTCCTGGAGAGCAGTACGGTGGTGCCCGCCGTCAACCAGATCGAGGTCCACCCCTACCTCACCCAGGACACCGTCCGGTCCTTCGGCGCCGAGCACGACATCGCCACGGAGGCCTGGTCGCCCATCGCCCAGGGCAAGGTCCTCTCGGATCCGACGATCACCCGTATCGCCGAACGGGTGGGGCGGTCGACCGCGCAGGTGACGCTGCGCTGGCACCTGCAGCGTGGAGACATCGTCTTCCCCAAGTCCGTGACGCGGAAGCGGATCGAGGAGAACTTCGAACTCTTCGACTTCGAGCTCACCGAAGGAGACATCGGCGAGATCTCCGCCCTCAACCGGGACGAGCGCACCGGGCCCGACCCGGACACGTTCAACGGCTGACCCGCACGTCGGACGATCCGCAGGCCCGGCCTCGAAGGAAGACTTCGAGGCCGGGCCTGTCTGCCGAGGGCTTCGGCGGAAGTGACGACGCAGCTGTGTTCCGGGGCCGCTGCTCTCCCCTCCGGTCGCCGTACGGCAGGATGAGGCCATGAGCGTAGTCAAGATCAATGTGCTGACCGTCCCCCAGGAACAACGCGAGACGCTGGAGAAGCGCTTCGCCTCCCGGGCCGGTGCCGTCGAGGGCTCCGACGGGTTCGAGTGGTTCGAGCTTCTCCGGCCCGTCGAAGGCACGGACAGCTATCTCGTCTACACGCGGTGGCGTGACGAGGCATCCTTCCAGGCCTGGATGGAGGGTCCGATGAAGGCGGCCCACCAGGGCGGCGGTGCCGGTGGCGGCGAGCGCCCGAAGCCGGCGGCCAGCGGGCCCACCGTGTGGTCCTTCGAGGTCGTGCAGCAGACCGGGCCGACCGGCGCGTAGCCGCCGCTGTACGACCTGCCCGGCCCCGCCCCGCCGGTCGGGCGGGTCGTCCGCGGCGGCCGGGCAGCTCGGCGGGCAATTCGGCAGCGTCGCGCCCCGGCCCGGAGGACCGACCGAGCTCGCGTGTGCAGCCGGCATCAACGATCAGGGCGTGCGATGCCACGCGCGGGGAGAACGGACCGACGGGGACCGGTGGACGACGACATGACACTGCTGGATGTACTGCTGGGCGCGGTCCGTGAGGCTCCCGGGCAGGTTGTCGTTCATGTACGCGGCGGCGGCAGCGAGTTGGCCGTCTCTCTGCGCGAACTCCTGGACGATGCGCTGCGCGTGGCCGGGGGCCTCCGGGAGGCCGGTGTCGTGCCGGGGACCTGTGTGCCGCTGCTGGCCGATCGCAGCGAGGACTTCCAGCCGATGTTCTGGGGCGCGCTCGCCGCGGGCCTCGTCCCCGTACCACTGGCTCCCGACGCCCGGCGGGTCCTGCCGGTCTGGGAGCAGCTGGGCCGGCCGCCCGTCGTCGTGGACGCGGCGACCGCCTCGGTGGCGGGTGCACTTCCCGACGGTGTGAGCGCTCTGGCACTGGATGTGCTGCGGCAGGGGCCCGTACTGCGGGAGCCGGTCGTCGCCGGGGCGGACGAGGTCGCGTTCGTGCAGTTCTCCTCGGGGAGCACCGGTGCGCCCAAGGGGGTGGAGGTGACCCACCGTGCGGTGCTGGCCAATCTGGAGCAGATACGCACGGCGTCGGCGCTGGGTGCGGACGACGTGGTGGTCAGCTGGATGCCGTACTTCCATGACATGGGGCTCATCGGAACCCACCTCGCCCCGCTGGCCGCCCGCGCCAAGCAGGTCAAGATCGGGCCGCTGTCGTTCGCCAAGCGGCCCCGGATCTGGTTCGAGGTGGCGGACCGGCACCGGGCCACCGTGCTCTCGGCGGCCAACTTCGCCCTGGCCCTGGCCGTACGGCGGGTTCCCGACGAAGTCGTCGCGGGGCTGGATCTGTCGGCCGTGAGGCTGATGCTGGTGGGTGCGGAGCCGATCGCGCCGACGGTGTGGCGGGCCTTCGCCGACAAGACGCGCCCGGCGGGACTCGATCCCTCGGCGGCCCAGCCGGTCTACGGGCTGGCGGAGGCGACGCTGGCGGTGACGTTCCCGCCGCCGGGGGAAGTGGCCGGGCCGCTGGTCCTCGACCGGGCCTCGCTGAGCCGGGGTGTGGCGGTGGACGCCGTGCCGGGCGAGGAAGCCGTCGAGTTCATGGACGTCGGGTCTGCGGTGGCGGGCTGCGCCGTACGGATCGTCGATGACGGGGGCGCGGAGCTGGGTGACCGGCGGGTCGGGCACATCATGGTGAGCGGCCCTCAGCTGGCCCGGGGCTACCACGGCCTTGCCGGCGTGAGCGCCGACACGTTCGCCGACGGATGGCTGCGCACCGGCGATCTCGGTTTCCTGCGATCGGGGCGGCTGTGCGTCACGGGGCGCCACAAGGACGTGCTGTTCCTCAACGGCCGCACCTTCCACGCCCCGGACATGGAGGAGGTCGCGGCGGCGACCCCGGGGCTGCCTCCGGGTGCGCCTGCGGTGATCGGCTCGACCGATCCCGTGAGCGGTGGGGAGCGCGTCGTGGTGTTCGTCCCCTGGGCCCGACCGCCGAGCGGGGCGGATGAGGTGCTCGAACGGGTCGCCGCCCGGGTGCGCCGGGCACTGCTCCACGACGATGTACGGGTGCTGGCGCTGCCTCCGGCGGCATTTCCCCGTACGACGAGCGGGAAGCTGCAACGGCAGCGGCTGCGGGAGCGGTTCGAGGCGGCTGACCGGGGGACGCGGGGCGCCGTGGCTCCGGCCGGCACCGGGGCCGCCGCTACCGTGCGGGGTGCGGTGCCCCCGTCACGGACCGAGGCCGAACAGGTCGTACGGGGGGTCTGGGGGCGTGTGCTGGATCGGCCCGGGGAGTCGATCGGGCTCCACGAGCCGTTCGGGAGCCTCGGGGGGACGTCGCTCAAGGCGATGGAGGTTCTCGTGGCGCTGGAGGACGCCTTCGGCGTGACGCTGCCACCGGCGGTGATCCGCGACCACGGCACCGTCGCCGCACTCGCCCGCCATCTTCTGACGACTGTGCCGGTTCACCCGGCGGCGGCCGGGGAGGGCGGGGCGCCTGGAGGAGCGGCCGGGGCCGATGCCACCTCGGCGGCTGTGATCGGCATGGCGTGCCGGTTCCCCGGCGCCGACACGCCCGACGCCTTCTGGGGCCTGCTCATCGACGGGCGCGACGCCGTCACCCCCGTACCGGACGGGCGATGGGAGGGCCCCGGGGCTCGGCCGACGGGGTCCCGGGAGCGCTGGGGCGCGCTGCTCGATGACCCCGCCGGTTTCGATGCCGGCTACTTCGGCATCGGCGAGGACGAGGCCCGCGCACTCGATCCGCAGGCGCGGCTCTTCCTCGAACTCGCCCATGAGGCCCTGGAGCGTGCCGGTTACGCGGGTCCCCGCCGGCGCGGCCGCCGGATCGGTGTCTTCGCGGCCGTCGGCGAGAGCGGCTACCGGGAGGTCCTGGACCGTGCGGCCGCCGACGGGTCCCCGCTGCCCGACACGCTCACCGGCAGCCTGCCCGGCCTGATCGCCGCCCGCGTCTCCCAGTGCCTGGATCTCGACGGTCCCGCGCTCGCCGTGGACACGGCGTGCTCGTCGGGGCTGGTGGCCCTGCATCTGGCGCGGCGCAGCCTGCTGGACGGCGAGTGCGACCTCGCCGTCGTCGGCGGGGTCAACCTGCATCTGACGTCGACCGGTCACCACCTGCTGGAGAAGGCACAGGCCCTCTCCCCCACCGGCCGCAGCCGCGCCTTCAGCGCCGACGCCGACGGCTTCGTGCCCGGTGAGGGAGGTGCGGCCGTCGTCCTGACGCGGTTGGACGCCGCCCGCGCCCACGACGACTCCGTGCTCGCGGTGGTCCGGGCCACGGCCGTCAACAACGACGGCAGGTCGATGAGCCTCATGGCGCCCAACCCGCTGCGGCAGCGCGAGGTCATCACCCGGGCGTACGAGGCGGCCGGTGTCGATCCCGCCTCGGTGACCTATGTGGAGGCGCATGGAACGGGCACGGCCGTGGGGGACCCGATCGAGCTGCGCTCGCTCGCCCACGCGTTTCCCGCACGGCCCGACGGCGAGCCGCGGCTGCTCGGTTCGGTGAAGACGAACATCGGGCACCTGCTCAACGCGGCCGCCCTGCCCTCCCTCGTGAAGGTCGTGCTGGCGCTCGGCCACCGCAGGCTCCCCCCGTCGCTGCACCACGCGTCCCCCTCGCCGGGCCTGGCGCCCGCCGGCTTCCGCGTGGTGACCGAACTGCGGGACTGGGCCTCTTCCGGGCCGCTCGTGGCGGGCGTCAACGCCTTCGGCTTCGGTGGTACCAACGCGCATGCCGTACTGGAGGAGGCTCCGCCTCGTGCCCCGTACGAGGGCGTGGCGGCGGCCGGGCCGCATCTGCTGACCCTGTCGGCCCGCAGCGCGGCCGGGCTGCGGGAGGCTGCGGTGCGGCTCGCCGCCCACCTGGACGGCCACCCGGGGTTGGACGAAGGAGATGTCTGTCTGACCGCGAGCACGTCCCGGGACGACGGTCCTCACCGGCTCGCCGTCGTCGCGGGCGGTGACCTCTCCGCCCGGCTCGCCGCGTCCGTCCCGCGCGCGGAGCGCGTCGCCCGTTCCCGGCCGCGCCTCGCCTTCCTGTTTCCCGGGCAGAGCGCGCAGTTCCCCGGCCGGGACCGGGCGCTGTACCGTACGGCGCCGGTGTTCCGGGACACCCTCGACGAGGCGTCCGCGCTGCTCGGGCCGGTGTGCGGGCGGCCGCTGGTGGACTGGGGCCTGGACCCGGACGTGGACCCCGACGCGCAGGCCGTGACGGAGGTGGCGCAGCCGCTGCTCGTCGCCTCCGGGGTCGCGCTCGCCCGACAGCTGCGGGAGTGGGGCGTCGAGCCGGACGCGGTCGCCGGGCACAGTGTCGGGGAGATCGCCGCCGCCTGTGTCAGCGGGGTGCTGACCCTCCAGGACGCCCTGCGGTTCGCGGCCGAACGCGGCCGTCTCATGGGCGCGTTCACCGAGCCCGGCGCCATGATCGCCGTTCGCGGGGATGAGGGGGCCGTCGCCGCGGTGGTGGCCGGGGCCGGCGGTGACCTCGCCGTGGCCGCGTACAACGGTCCGGGCCTCCAGGTCCTCTCCGGTTCGCTCTCCGCCGTGGAAGGCGCCGCCCGCGATCTCGGTGCCCAGGGCATCGCCGTACGTCGTCTGCGGGTCTCCCGGGCCTTCCACTCACCGCTCATGCGCCCGGTCGCGGAGCGGCTCGCCGACGCGGCGCGTGCGCTCACTCTCCATGAGCCGTCCGTCCCGTTGATGAGCACCGTCACCGGCGAGTGGCAGCCGGCTCTCGGTCCGGAGTACCTGCGCGACCACGCCCTGCGGCCGGTGCTGTTCGGGGCCGCCGTGGAGCGCATGGCCGGGGAGGGGTACGACACGTTCGTCGAGGTCGGGCACGGCGCGACGCTGTCGGGGGCGGCACGCGCGGCGGCGGGGTGTGCCCCCGCCGCCCCCGCCGCCCCCGACGCGTCCGGTGCCTTCGGCGGCGCCCGGGAGCACCCGCTGGTGATACCCGCTCTCCCCGGCGGTTCCGACGGCGGCACGCTTCGCGGTGACGGGCGCGGGGCGCTCCTGGAGACCATCGGACGGCTGTGGTCGCGCGGTGTGCCGCTGGACCGTACGGCCCTCGACGCTGACCACCACCGGGTGTCCCTGCCCACCTACCCCTTCCGGCGCAGCCGGTACTGGGCCGGTCCGCCGGTGAGCCCGCTGCTGCACCGGGTGGTGTGGCAAGACGCCGCGCTGCCCGCAACGTCGGCGGCGCCCGTGCGGTCGGTCCTGCTGACCGGTCCTGACGCCGCGTCTGTCAGCCGGCTCGCCGGACAGCTCTCCGCCGAGGGCGTCCGGCTGCACATCGGGGGCGAGGAGCCGCCGGACGCCGTGGTCCTGGTCGCCGGCCCCGCGCCCGGCCAGGAGGACGCCGATGTGCTCGGCCGGGTGCAGGAGACCGCGCTGGCCGCCTTCGGTGCGGCTCTGACCCGGCTGGACGAGACCCGGGCGCGGCGGATGCTGGTGCTGACCGAGGACGTCCACACCACGGGGGCCGCGCCGGAGCGGCCGCGACCGGCCCATGCGGTGCTGGGCGGGCCGCTGCTGGCGCTGCCGCAGGAGACGCCGGGCTGTTCGGCCATCGGCGTGGACCTCTGCTCGCTGGACACCCCCGCCCAGCGGCTGGCGGCCGTGCTCGCCGAGCTCCGGGCGGACAGCGCGCCCGGCCGGGCCACCACGGTCGCCTGGCGCGGAGGCCGCAGGCTCACCCGGGCCGTCGCACCTCTGGCACCGCGGGGTGCGGCCGCTTCCCCGTTGCCGCCCGACGGCACCTTCCTCATCACCGGAGGCGGCGGGGGGATCGGTGCCGCGCTCGCCCGGGACCTGGCCGGAAGGGGCCGCCCCACGCTCGTACTCGCCGGGCGCTCGCCCCGTCTTCCCGCAGGACTGGTCGACGAGCTCAGGGCGCTGGGCGCCACCGTCCACCACCGGGTGGCCGATGTGACGGTGGAACGGGACGTCGACGCGCTCCTCGGCCAACTGCCGCGCCTGGACGCCCTCTTCCACGCGGCGGGAGTGGTTCGCCCCGGCACGCTGAGGAGCACAGGCTCCGACGGGACCGCTGACGTGCTGGCCGCGAAGACGCGGGGCACGGTGCTGCTCTCGCTGGGCCTGCGACGGCACGGGCTCGACCCGGCGGTGGTTGTGGCGTTCTCCTCGGTGTCCGCCGTCCTGCCCGGCCTAGCGGGCGCGCTGGGCGACTACGCCGGTGCCAACGCCTTCCTCGACGCGTTCGCGGCGGCCGAGCGGCGGGCGGGGCGGCCGTGGCGGTCCGTGAACCTCGCCGCCTTCGCCGGGACGGGCATGGCCGCCGCCCTCGGCGCCGGACCGGGGCCGGGTTCCGCCTCCGTACCGCGGGCCGGAAGCCGGCCGGTGGCCACCGCTCCGGGGCTGGCGGCGCTCCGTACGGCGTGCGGGGTCGACGCGGCGCAGCTGCTGCTCGCCGACCTGGCGCCGTCACACTCCCGCCCGGAGGTCACGGCACCCGTCGCCGGGAATGGGGCGGCGCCGCCCGTACCGGGGGCAGAACCCGGGTCCGTACCGGGGGCAGAACCCGGGTCCGTACCGGGGGGAGAACCGGGGTCCGTACCGGGGGCCCGGTCCCGGTGTCTGCCGGTGGTCACCGAGCGGAACTCGGACGCCGGTACGCGTACGGGCACGGGTACCGCCGCCGTGTTGCGCCGGCTCCTGGCCGCGGCGTTGCGGCTGCCTCCGGCCGAGATCCCCGATGACGCGCCGTTCCTCTCCCTGGGTCTCGACTCGCTCGCCGCGGTCGACCTCGTCCGGCAGCTCGAACGGGAGCTCGGCGCCGCCCTGCCCGCCACGCTCTTCTTCGAGTACCGGACCGTCCGCGAACTGGCCGCGCACCTCGACGCCCAGGCCGACCCGGCGCCCGCACACCCGGCGGCCCCCTCCCCCGTCGCCGACGGGGTGCCGTTCCCGCTCACGCCCGTCCAGCTGGTCCTCTACACCAGCGGCCAACTGCACCCGGACATCCCGGCCCACGGCTACGTCCGCCAGACCGTCCAAGGGCCCCTGGACAGCGAGCTCCTGGGCCGTGCGCTCACCGCGCTCGCCGACCGGCACACCATGCTCCGGGTCCGCATCGAGAGCGGCCGGGACGAGAACGGACGCGACGGCAGCGGCACGACGGCGCCGCGGCAGTACATCGCACCGCCCTGCGCCCTGTCCGCCTGGTACGAGGTGCGGGAGTGTCCCGGTCCGGTCGGGGACCTCGAAACCGCCCTGCGCAACCATCCGTTCGACCTCTCCGCCGCACCGCCCGTGCGTGCGGTCCTGGCCCGGGAGAGCCCGGACCTGGCCCATCTGGTGCTGGTGATCCACCATGCGGCCGGCGACGGCTACAGCCTCAACGTCCTCGCCGAGGAACTCTGGTCGCTCTACACCACCCTCGCCCTCGGGCAGGACGTCGCGCACGGGCGGCCAGGCGCGCACGAGCCGTCGCTGCCCGCCCTCGGCACCGACTTCGCCCGTTACTCCGCCGCGGCGGCCGAGGAGCGTTCCTCCGCGGCCGGGAGGGCGGCCCTCGCCGCCGACCTGCGCTACTGGTCGGGGCGGCTGGCCGGCCGGGGTGAGGCGCTGCGCCTGCCCTACGACGGTGATCCCGCCGCTGTGCCGACCGGTCCCCTGGCGTCCCACCGGAGCGTTCTCGACGCGGCGCTGACCGCCACGCTGGAACGGCGGGCCGCCGAGCACGGCGTGAGCCTGTTCCATCTGCTGCTCGCCGCCCATGTGCGCTGCCTGGGCCGGTGGAGCGGGCAGCGCGAGGTCTCGGTGAACGTCGCCCGCGCCCGGCGGGACTCCCGGATGCCGGGCCTGGACCGGCTCGTGGGGCCGCTCGCCGACACCCTGCCCCTGCTGTGCGAGAGCGATCCGGACGAGTCGGTGTGGGGCCTGGCCGAGCGGCTCGGTCAGGTCTGGCTGGAGAGCGAGCAGCATGCCGCGCCCACCGGCCTTGACCTGGTCCGGCTGCTGCCGGGCGGCCCGGTCGGGGCCGGGCCGCGGACGGTGAGCCCGGCCGGCTTCAGCTTCGCCCGCTTCCCGGCCGCGCTCGACGCGCGGTGCCCGGTGACCGTGCGTCCGACCGCGGCCGGTACCGGCACCCCGGCGACCCGTCTCAGCCTGCTGTGCTGGCAGGACGGTACGGTTTTGCGCTTCTCGTGGAACTTCCCCGTCGACCTCTTCGACGCGGGGACGGTGGCCCGCCTGGACCGCGACTTCCACGCGGAGCTGACCGCCCTGGCCGGGGCGGTGGGCGCCCTGGCCGGGGCCAAGGACGCACGCCCGGAAGCGGCATCCGCCACGATCGTGGAGCGGCTGCTCGCCCGGTTCCGTACCGCCCCGGACGCCATCGCCGTCGAGACCGGTGCCGGCACGGTGACGTACGGCGAACTCGACCGTGCCTCCCGTGCCCTGGCGGCCCGGCTCCTGGCCCACGGCGTCACCCCGGGAAGCCTGGTCGGGCTCCTGACCGAGCCCGGGGCCGACGCGGTCGTCGCGGTCGTCGCCGTCCTGCGCGCCGGCGCGGGCTGGGTGCCGCTGGACTCCGCTCACCCCACCGCGCGCCTCGCGGACCAGCTGCTCCGTGCGGGCGTCCGTACGGTGCTCTGTCACGCCCCGACCCGCGCGGCGGGCGAGGCCCTCGGTGACATCACCCTGGTGTCCGTCGACATGTCGACGTCCGCCGCACCCGGCCCTGCCGACGACCGGGTCAGCCCGGTCGACGCGGACTCGACCGCCTATGTGATCTTCACCTCCGGGTCCACCGGACGGCCCAAGGCCGTACCCATCACCTACCGTTCGATGGAGAACTACCTCTCCTGGGCCATCAGCACCTTCGGGTACGACGAGCACGACCGTCTCGCCCAGACGGCCTCGCTCTGCTTCGACGCCTCCGTCCGTCAGCTCCTCGCGCCGCTGCTCGTCGGCGCGAGCGTGGTGACCGTGGACCGGGACCTCCTGCGCGACCCCGAGCTTCTGCTGGCACACGTCGAGCGCACCCGGATCACCGTATGGAGCTCGGTACCCACCCTCTGGGAACAGCTCCTCAGCGCCTCCGAGGAGCGGGTGCGGCGCGGCGCGCCACGACCCGACCTGTCCTGCCTGCGGTGGATCCACGTCGGCGGTGAGGCCCTGTCGCCCGCCCACGTGCGCCGCTGGTTCGACCTCTTCGGCGGCGGCCGGCACATCGCCAACCTGTACGGTCCGACCGAAGCCACCATCAACACGACCTGCCACATCATCCGCGCCCGGCCCGGTGACGACGTGCGGCATCTGCCGATCGGGCGTCCCGTGGCCGGGACCGAGGTGGAGATCGTCGGCCCCGACGGGGAGCCCGGGCAGCCCGGCGAGCCGGGCGAGCTCCTCATCGCCGGGGTCGGCCTGACGCCCGGCTACCTCGGCGAACCGGGCCTGACCGCGGCCGCGTTCACGACCCGGCGGGGGCGGCGCTGGTACCGCAGCGGCGACCGCGTGCGGGCTGCCGAGGACGGCACCCTGGAGTTCCTCGGGCGCCTGGACGACCAGGTGAAGGTGCGCGGCAACCGGGTCGAGCTAGGCGAGATCGAGGCCGTGCTGCGGGCGCATCCGGACATCACCCAGGCCGTCGTCCTCCTCCAGGACGGCCGGCTCACCGCGTTCGTGACCCCGCGGCCGGGAGCGTCCGGCGCGGACACCGTGGCGCTCCGGCTCCACCTGGCAAAGACACTGCCGCCGTACATGCTTCCGTCCCGGATCACCGCTGTCGGCAGGATGCCGCTGACGGGCACGGGCAAGATCGACCGGCGGCTGCTCGCCCTCCGGCCCGGTCCGCGGACGGAGGGCGGAGTCGAGCCGGTGAAGCCCGCCGGTGTCCTTCGTACGCCGCCCCTGACCCCGACCGAAGTCCGGCTGGCCCGCATCTGGACCGTACTGCTCCAGGCCGACGACGTGTGCCGTGAGGACGACTTCTTCGCCCTGGGCGGCGACTCCCTGCTGGTGCTGGAGGTGTTCGCCCGGCTGGAAAAGCAGGGCGGACCGCTGCCCCGGCCGACCGTGATCTATCGTCACCGGACCCTGGCTTCCCTCGCCACCGCCGTGGACGCGGCTGCGGCTGCGGCGGATCCGTCGGCCCCGGAGGCGGGTGGCACCGTGGCGGTGGCGGACGGGGCGGGGCCCGCGCCCTTCCCGCTCACGCCCACCCAGCGGGGCTTCCTGCTGGCCGAGGCCATCACCCCCGGTTCGGCGTCGTCCTGGCTCACGCGACTGCGCCTGCGCGGCCCCCTCGACACCACCCGGTTCCAGAGGGCGGTGGACGCCCTCGTCGTACGGCATCCCATGCTGCGCACCGTCTTCCCCGCCGGAGCACGCCCGGCCGTCCAGCAGGAGCTCCCGCCGTCGCTGCGCCTGCCGGTCGACTTCGAGACCCTCACCGGCCCGCACGACGTCGACGACCGGGTCGCCGCCGAACGTGCGCGCCGCCTCGAACCCTGGGCCTGGCCCCTGGTGCGGCTGCGGGTGCTCACCCTCGCTCCCGACGACCACGTCCTCGTGGTGCACGCCCACCACATCATCGGCGACGGCTACAGTGCGGCGCTCCTGGTACGGGAGCTGACGACCGTGTACGACGCGCTGTCCCTCGGCGAGGAGCCGGCCCTGGCCCCGCTGCGCGGTACGTTCCGCGACCACTGCGTCCGGCTCGCCGTACGGGCGGACGCGACCGACGGCGCGGGTACCGGTGCCGTGACGCCGGTGGCGGAGCGGGGCGAGGGCCGGTGGGCGCGGCTGAGCGCCCCCTACCGGCCGCCGGTCCTGGGCATGGGTACCAGAGGCCGGCGCGAGGGTCCGGCGGACCGCCACCCGGCGTTCCTCACGCACGGGTTCACGATCGGGGCAGGCCAGGTTAAGGCGCTGCGCGGCCTCGCCTCAGGCGCCGGCACCACCCTCTACGCCCCCGTGCTGACCGCCTACTACCGGGCGCTCGTGGCGGCGGCCGGCCGGGCGGACCTGGTGCTCGGTCTCGCCGTGAGCGGCAGGGACCGTTCCCTGCCGGACGCGCACCGGGTCTTCGGCCCCTACGCCACGGCCGTACCCCTGCGGCCCGCCGGTCCGGGCTCCGAGCGGCCCTGTGACGCGGACTTCGAGGGCGATCTGCGGCGCGTCGTCGCCGAGGCCACCGCGGCGCAGGTCCACGGCGGTCCCGTGCCGTCGCGGCCCGACGGACTGCCCCTGGCCTCCCAGTTCTTCTTCACCTTCCTGGACTTCTCCGCCCTGGGGCCGGAGAGCGGGCGGACGCTGAGGGTCGCCCGTCGGGACGGGGACAGCGAGTACACACCCCCGCCGGTCGGTACGGATGTGTTCCTGGCGGCCGGCCTGGACGCCGGACGGCTACGGCTCACCGCCCGCGCGTCGGCGGCGGCGTTCACGCCGGATGCCCTGGCCGTGTTCGCGGACACCGTACGGGACGCGCTGACGCAGGCGGTGGCCGCCGCGAACCCCGTACCGGTGCCGACGAAGCCGGTACCGGGGCAGCGGCGCCCCGGGAGCCGTACCGCCCTCAGCCCGGGCGGTTCCCCGCCGGAGCGGCGCATGGATGCCGCGCTCGTGGGCTACCTGCCGTCCCCGGCCCATCTCGCCCGGCTGGCGCGTCTGCCGGAGGCGGCGCTGCCGCGCGAGGAGCTGCGCTCGCTGCTCTTCCCGGACGGGCGCCCACGGCTCCTCGAAACCCTGACCACACCGCTGGGGCGTTCGGGCTTCGTGTGCGTCCCCCTGTTCGCGGACGAACTGGCCCCCGGCGAGACCCTGCTCGGGCACACCGCGCGCGGCGTGGACCTCGCCTCGTCCTGCGGCGCCCGGTCCGTCTCCCTCGCCGGCATGATCCCCTCGCTCACCGGCTACGGATTCGACGTCGTGCGCGCCATCGGCACCACCGCGGCGGCCACGGCCGTCACCACCGGCCACGCGGCGACCGTCGTCTCCGTCGTCAAGACCGTCCACGCCGCACTCGACGCCACCGGGCAGAAACTGGGCGCGCTCTCCGTCGCGTTCGTGGGCCTCGGCTCCATCGGCTCCTCCTCGCTGGAGCTGCTGCTCGGGCAGGCCCCGGCTCCGCCCGCCCGGCTCCTGCTCTGCGACGTACCGGGCAGCGGCCCACGGCTGGAGGAACTCGCCGGCCGCCTGCGCGAACGCCGTCTCGCCGATGTCGTCGAGGTACTCGTGTCGGACCGGGGACTTCCCGACGCGGTGTACGAGGCACATCTGATCGTCGCGGCGGTCAGCGGCGGCGGCACGCTCCTCGACGTCGACCGCCTGGCACCCGGTACGACGGTGGTCGACGACTCGTTCCCGCACTGCTTCGACACGGGGCGCGCCCTCAGCCGGATGGGCCGGACGAAGGACGTCCTGGTCGTCGGCGGCGGGCTGCTGGGCATCGGTCCCGTCGAACGCCACGTGGCGGACGGGCTGCCGGCCGCCGCGGTGGCCGGTTACCTCGCGCGGCCCTCACTCCCGGACACCATCGCGTCCTGCCGGCTGGAGTCCCTGCTCCACGCCTGCGGAACGGACGTACCGCTGGTGCGCGGCCCGGTCGACGCGGCGACCGGCCTGGCCTACTGGGCTGCGGCGGAAGCCGGCGGGACGCGCGCCGCGCCCCTCCATCTGCTCACCCACGCCATCGACGCGGATGTTGCCCGGCAGCTCCCGGACCGGGCGTTCCGGGAATGAAACGTAAGAGTTGTCTCCCTGCGGCTCCCGCGCGGCGGGAGACCGCGGCCACTGCCCACCAGTCAAGGGAGATCCGTCTTTGAGACATTTCTCCACCACCCCCTTGGCTGATTGGAACGCTGCTCCGGGAGTCGTGCTCCGACCTACGCTGCCGAACCGGTGCGCAGGAGCACCGTTCTCGCCCTCACGACTCCCGGAGAACACATGTCACTTCCAGAGATATCCACCTCGTTCGAGTTCAGCTCGCTGGAGCTCGGAGAGATCACCGTCACCGCGATGCGGGACACGGCGGGAATAGGTGAGTCCACCTATTCGCTGTCCTCGTCCTCCTCCACGTCCTGTCAGGGCTGCAGCGGTTGCAGCGTCCAGCCGCCACTGCGGCTCGACACCGCGTGACACGGGAACCCTGAGGCTTCCGGCGGCACTGTCAGCCCGCTTC
Organism: Streptomyces sp. NPDC088706; assembly: GCF_044752765.1. Classification (NCBI taxonomy): domain Bacteria; kingdom Bacillati; phylum Actinomycetota; class Actinomycetes; order Kitasatosporales; family Streptomycetaceae; genus Streptomyces; species Streptomyces sp. NPDC088706. The sequence continues at coordinate 274,321 of NZ_JBIVLW010000007.1, read as the reverse complement.
TGCGGCGCGGTGCCGCCGGAGGCCCGTCCGCCTGCGACCCCCGGCACGCGCGAGGCGTGTGCCGGGCCCCTGTCCAACGCCCAGTCGACTGGATCGATGTGAATCCGCCCGTACCGGAACTCCAGATGCCCGCCGCCCTGCCGGCTCCCGATGGGCGCGCCGCCCCGCTCCCCCGGGTCGCCCCCGGTGCGCTAGTCCGCACGACCTTGCTGCGCCTGCCCGCCGAACCGGGCCCCGCCGCCGCGTTCCGCGCCGCGCTCGCCGAACTGGTGGTGGTGGAGCAGCGGCTCACGGCGCTGGCCCCCGTACTGGGGGACGCCCTGTACGCGAGCCGGGCGGACCACACGGCGGAGTTCCACCGGGACGTGGTGCTTCCGCTCCGCCGTGCCGTGCACAACGGGCGCGACCCCCGGCCCGCCCTTCTCCGCCGTCTGGACGGCCTTCCCGATCGGCTGCCCGAACTGCGTGCCTGGCTCGGGGCACGCGGGCGCAGGGACGAGTTGCTCACCGCGCTCCGGTCCGGGACCGCCCCGGCTCTCGCCGCCGGGCGGTCGGTGCTCGCCGGATTGTGCCGGGACCCCTGGTTCCTCCGCGCCGCGTCGTTCACCAGCGCCGACCTGCTGCGGGCGGTGGTGCGCGCCGGACAGGGGCCGGCGGACCGCCGGGCCCGGAAGGAGGAGGCAGGCGTGCTGCGGCATGCGGCACGGGCGGTCGCCCGCACGACGCCGTTGTCGGCCTTCACGGGCGTCGGCTGGGGTGTGCTGCCGCCGCCGTCGGGCGGGGAACAGGGAGCGGATTCCCGCAACGGCACCGGCCTGAACGCGGATTCCTGTCACGGCGCCGCCTTGGACGCGGATTCCTGTCACGGCGCCGCCTTGGACGCGGATTCCTGTCACGGCGCCGCCTTGGACGCCGGTTCCTGTCACAGCGCCGGCCTGGACGCCGGTTCCTGTCACAGCGCCGGCCTGGACGCCGGTTCCCGCAACGGCACTGGCTCAGGCGCGGGCTCCCGGAACGGCATCGGCTCAGGCGCCGGTTCCTGGAACGGCGTGGACCTGCCGCTCGGCTCGTCCCGGGCCGTCGTCCGCCCCAACCGGACGCTGGTGGACACCCTGTTCGCGGCACTGGCCACGGACTCACGCCGGCGCTCCACCCTGCCGCACCGCATGTGCAGCAGCCTGCGCCTCTCCGACGAGCGGGCCGCCTTCGCCCGCTCCCGCACGGCCTTCACCGCCGCCCGCTTCCTCGCGGTGGAGGACGACGAGGTCACCCTCGGCGCGGCGGAGCCGTTGCGGCGCCTCGCAGCGCTGTGCGATCCTCCGGTCACGCTCGACGCGCTGGCCGAGATGCTCGCGTCGGGCGCGGCCCCGGAGACGGAGCCGGGCCAGGTCGACGCCGCGTCCGCCTTCATCCGGCAGGTCTGCGACGCGGGGCTGCTCGTCCCGGTGGAGCCCTTCGACCCCCAGGACCCCGACCCCCTGCCCCGGCTGGCCCGCTGGCTGCGCGGGACCGGCGCACCGCACGATGGCGAACTGGCCCTCCGCATCGACGAACTCTCCGCCGTCACCGGTGAGTTCGGCGCGGCGGAACCCGCCCGCCGCGCCGCCTTGCTGGCCACCCTCCGGGACCGCTGGGCGACGCTCCTCGACGAGGTGGGCCGCCCGGTGGGTGCCGGCCTCGCCCGCCTCACCGTGCTCGGCGAGGACGTCGTGATGCGGCAGCCGGTGCGGCTGGACGGCCTTCTCGACGACGCGGACCATCGGGCGGTCGGCGAACTGGCCGCCCTGGCCGAGGTGTTCGACCTCGGCCCGGAGGTGCGGCGGCAGGTGCGGGACAGCTTCGTCGCACGGTACGGGCGTGGCGGGGTGTGCCCGCACGTGTGGGACTTCGGAGCGGACGCCAACGAGGCGTGGCAGCGGGCCGCGCGGGCCGCGCAAGGAGGCGCTCCCGGCACGGACGGCGACCGGTCCACCGCCGCCGGCGGTATCCGGCACCTCGCCGCGCTCCGGGCCGAGTTGGTGGAGGCCGTGCACCGGGCGCACGACGGCGGCGGGCCCGATGACGATGTCGTCCTGCCGGACGGCCTGGTGGCCGGACTCGGCTCCCGGATGCCGTCGTGGGCGACCCGGCGCCCGGTCTCGTACACCGGGTTCCTCCAGCGGGCGCCCGGCGGGATGCTGTGCGTGAACCATGTGTACGGGGGGTGGGGACGCTTCAGCAGCAGGTTCCTGGACTCCCTGGACCCCGGCGCCGCGAAGCAGCAGGCCGCCACCGTGTCCGACGCGCTCGGCCCCGGCTCCCGAGTGGCCCAGGTGCGTCCGGTGAGCGGTTTCAACGCCAACCTGCACCCCCTGTTCGTACCCGAGGAGATCGGGCCGGACCGATCGTACGCCTCCCTGGGCGCTGACGATGTCGAACTCGTCCACGACCTGAGCGGTGATGAGGTCCGCGTCCGGGTCAAGGCCACCGGGGAGTGGCTCGATGTCCTCTACGCGGGGGTGTTCGCCCCACCCCTGCTCCAGCCGAGGCTCGCGCCCCTGCTGATGGACCACCCGCACGGCATCACCGACTTCGGCGCCCTGGTGCCCCGGCACATCACCGCCGCACCCGGCGGGGATGTCGTACGCACCCCCCGCCTGCGCCACCGCCATCTCGTGCTGCGCCGGCGCCGGTGGGAGCTGGCGGGTTCCACGGTTGCCGCGCTGGTCGCGGAGCTCACGGCCGAGGGGGATGTGCCGGTGGGGACGGTGGCGCGCTGGCGGGTGCTGCTCGGCGTACCCGACCAGCTCTATCTGCACGCCGCGCCACCGTCCCGCGGCGGGCGGGTGGCGCAGGATCTGCTGCGCGCTCTCGACCGGCCCAGGCCGCAGTACGTCGATCTCGGTGACGCGCTGCATCTGCGCTGCCTGGGCAAGTGGCTGGCCCGGTACCCGGACGGGGTGGTCCTGGAGGAGGCGCTGCCCGCACCCGCCCGGGGCGAGCGGTGTGCGGCGGTGGAGCTGGTGGTGGAGACCTATCGCGCCGGACGGCCCGCCGGAGACGCGCCGGACGCGCTGGACTCCCTGGGGCGGTGGAGGTTACGGCCGGGGGTCTCGGTGACCTTCCTCCACCACGGCGTGCACCTGCGGGGCCGGATCACCAGCGTCACCCTGGAGGGCGGGCCCGGACTGCCGGTGCTGTGGAGCCGCCTGGCCGCCGCCCTCGCGTCGGGCGGGGACGGCTGCGCGGAGCTGGCGCGGACGGCTCCGCCGGGTTCGCCGCTCCGGGCGGCCCTGCGCACGGTGATCGGCAAGTTGCTCGACCACGACCTCCTGGTCGAGCGCTACGGCGAGGACGTGGAGGACCGGGCCGGACCGTGGCTCGGGGCGGTCGCCGGCCGGCCCGCCGTGGCGGCGGCCGCGCTCGCCCGCAGCCGGGCGCGAGTCCTCGGCGCGCGCCGGGACGGCCCGCTCGCCCGCGCCGCGGCGCGGGCGCTGGACCGTGCCGGGATACCGGCGGAGGTCGCGGAGGCGGCGGACCTCCCGGACGGGCGGATCCTGCTGATCGCCTCCGGGCCCCGCGGCTCCTCGGACGAGGCACCGGGGAGGGGCGCGGAGGACAGGGCGGTGGCCGTCGGCGTACGCCGGGGCGTCGGGTTCGTCACCCCGGTGGGCAGTACGGAGCAGGCGCGCGCCGACGCGGACGGGCTGGCGGGCAGGTTGCGCCGGTGGGAGGTCCGCGGCACGGTCGGCGAGCACCCGGGGCTGTCCGCGCTCCTGGTCGCATCGGCGGCCCAGCGGCTGGTGTGCGCGGTGGCCGGGCTCCGCGACCCGTCGGCCGAGGCGGGCGATGCCCGGCTGCTTCCCGGGCTGCCGGCGGCGCTCGTCGCGGAGCAGGAGCCGTTGCGGGGTGAGTACCGGAGCTGGCCGGGCCCCCTGCTCGTGGACGCCGACCGGATCCGCCTCCGTGCTGACGTACGTACGTCGGCCGAGGCCCTGGCCCGGGTTCCGGTGCTCACGGACCGCATGGCCGGGGTGCTGGACGAACCGGAACCCGGGGCGCTCCCCCAGCTGCCCGCGGCGCTGGTCCGCTGCGCGGTGGGCGACGGTGTCCTGGTGGCCGGTTCCGCCCGGGCGGACCTGGCGCGGCTGGACGCGGTGTGCCGGGCGGCCGAACTCCGCCTGGGAAGCGCCGGGATGGGCCTCGTGGTGGGGGCGAACGCAGAGCACGCGCGGGGGCGGGCACTGCGGCGGGCGGCAAGCCGGCTGGGCACCGGTACCGTGGTGCGAGCCGACCGGCGGGACACGGCGGCACACGGACGCGCGGGGCAGAGCGCGCACCCGGGCCGCCGGGGCGCGAACGGCCCCGTCGCCGTGCCCTGGAGCCCGGAGACCGCACGCCATCCGCAGGCGCTGCACTGGTGGTCCGTCCTGGCCCGCCGCCTCGACGTCGACGCCGACGTGGCGGTGTCGCGCGTCGATGTGGGCGGCGGAGCCGTGTTCCGTGCCCGGGTTCGGGGGCGTACGACGCCGGGCGGCCCATCTGACGTGCTCGGCAAGGCCGTTGAGACGACGGCGGACGACGCCGTGGCCTTCGCCGCGCTCTGCGCCGTGGTCCGGGTCCAGATGGCCGCCGACGCCCCGCACGCCCGGCACCTGGTGACACCGAGCGGTGCGTCGGCCGCGCTCGCCCGGTCCGACGAGGCGACGCCGTGGGAGGACGCGGGGTGGACGACCTCGTGGCTGGCGGAACTGGGCGGCCGGGAACCTGACCTCCAGGAGGCCCTGACCGACCTGACCGGGTGGTCCCCGCAGCCGTGGGAGCCGCCGACCGGTGCACCCGCCGACGTACCCGCCCTCTGGTCGGCGCTGCGGCAGTGCGGCTTCGCGGTCCTGTCCGCCCGCCCCGAGCACGGCACGCACCCCACCACCCCCACGGGAGGGCTCCGGTGACCGCGGCGGAACCGCTCCGGCAGGCGCCGGCCGATGAGATGTCCCTACCCGTCCTGGATGTGGCGGGCGCCCTGCGGCTCACCGAGGGCAGCGCCGTCGTGGTGCTCGACGCCTGGACCCTGGGGACGGCGGAGGAGCTGTCCCGGCACGCGCTGCTCCATCCGGTGACGCTCGTCCCCGTCCGGGGGGACGGGGCGCTGACGGTGGTGGGGCCGGTGCTGCGGCCCGGTGCGCGGGGATGTCTGTCGTGCGGCGAGTACCGGCGGCTGGCGACGATCGGCGGCCGGGTGCCGTGGCACAGCCCCGGGCTCCGGCTGGAGGGCCGGCCCTCCCCCGCGTTCGTCGACGCCGTCGGTGTGCTGGCCGCGTCCCTCCGGGCCGGCGACGGGGCGGTCGTCCATGTCGTCCACCATGGCCGGGGCACCTGGTCGACCCACCGCTTCGAGCCCGTGGGCGGGTGTGCGGTCTGCCTGCCGCTGCCGCCCGACGGTGCCGAGGTCGCCGAGGCGGCCTTCGGTCCGGCCGCGCGCCGCGTCCCGAGGCCGGCCGGCGACCCGGAGTCGCTGCGTGAGCCCAACGCACGTACGGACGTGGCGGGTCTGCGGGAGGTGCTGTTCGACGAGCGGTTCGGGCCGGTCCACCAGATTCTGCGTACCGAGGCGTCCGTGCACAGCCTGACCAGCGCGTATGTGACGTACGGCCGTCATGTGCGCGATGGCGGCTACGGGCGGAGCAGCGACTTCGAGAGCAGTGAACGCGTCGCCCTGTTCGAGGCGGCCGAACGCCTGGCGTCGATGAGCCCCTCCGGCCACCGGACCGTCCTGCGCGCCCCCTACGCGGAGCTCGGCCCCGAACGGGCGGTGGACCCGGTGCGGCTCGGGCTGCCCGACCCCGTCCACCACGGTCACCCCGCTTCCGCGACCGTGCCCTACACACCGGACCTCGAACTGGACTGGGTGCACGGCTGGTCCCTGACCCGCGACCGTGCGACGGCGGTGCCCGAGCACGTGGCCTACTGGGACGCGAGTCCGGGCCGGCCCCGGGTGGTGTACGAGTGCTCCAACGGCTGCGGGCTGGGCAACAGTCCGGCGGAGGCGGCGCTGTACGGGCTGTTCGAGGTCGCCGAGCGGGACGCTTTCCTGATGGCCTGGTACGCGCGCACCCCGCTGCGCCGGATCGCCGTACCGGCCGGGGACCTGGAGGTGGCGCATCTCGTGGACCGGGCGGCGCTCGCCGGCTACCGGGTGGCGCTGTTCGACGCGACGAACGACTTCCAGGTGCCCGCCGTCATCGCGGTCGCCCTGCACCGGGGCGAACCGGCGACGGCTCCCGGTGCGTTCGTCGCCGCCGGGAGCCATCACCATCCGCATGCGGCGATCCGCTCCGCCGTCGCCGAGGTGGCGACCAATGTGGTGAACGCCGTCCACCGGTACCGGGCCGAACCGGAGATGTTCGACCGGCGGCGGCTGCTGCCGATGCTGGAGCGACCCGAGCTGGTGACGACCCTCGCGGACCATGTGGCCGTCAACACGCTTCCCGAGGCCCGTTCCCGGCTGGACTTCCTCGACCCGCACGGCCCGGCGGCCCCCTGGCAGGACATCTGGCCCGAGGCGTCGGCGACGGCCCCCGTGCCGGATGCCACCGCCTTGCTGGAGCGGACCGTGACCCGGCTGGCCGGCCTCGGCCTGGAGGTGGTCGCCGTACCGCTGAGCGAGTCCGCCGTACGCGACCGGCTCGGTCTGCACACGGCGAAGGTCGTGGTCCCGGGGTCGCTGCCGATGACGTTCGGGCATGTCAACCGGCGCACGCTCGGGCTCGACCGGCTCCTGGAGGTGCCGTTCCGGCTGGGGCGCGCGCGGCACCGGGCGCGCCATGACGAACTGGCCCTGCATCCGCACCCCTTCCCGTGAGGTGCCTCGCCCTTCCCGCCGTACGAACGTCCTGTGACCGCCGACCACCGACCACCGAGCACCGACCGCCGACCAGGGCGAGCACCGGAACCCCGGGAACCAGAACAGGAAGCCACCCCTTGACGAACGGACCCCAGGACACCTGGCTCAGTCTCCACTGCTTCCTCCGGTCCGCCCCCGAGGAGGTCGACGCCTTCCTCACCGGGGAGGTGGCCCCGCTCCTCGACGGACTCGTCGCCGGGGGCGAGGCGACCGGCTGGTTCTTCATCCGCTACGACGAGGGCGGGCACCATCTGCGCCTCCGGACGCGGGGCGTGTCGCGGGCGCGGGCCGCGTCCCTGCCGGCTGCCCTCGCGCGGGCGGCCGAGCGGGTACCGGTCGCCGATTCCGTACCCGGTCCCTCGGTACGGGGGCAGGCGGAGCACGCCGAGGTCCGCGTGGAGCCGTACGTTCCGGAGACCGGGCGCTACGGGGGCCCCGGGGCCCTGCCGGTGGCGGAAGAGGTGTTCGTCGTGTCCAGCCGGGTGGCGGTGCGGGCCGTGTGCGACACTCCGCGCGGCAGCGCCCGGCTCGCGCTGGGCATCGATCTCGCGCACGCCACCGCTCTGGCCTGCGGCATGGAACGGCTGGCGGCGGCACAGTGGTTGCGGCGGCACGCCGCGAGCTGGCGGTGGGCCGAGGATGTACCGCTGCTCGGCCCCCAGCACGTCCACGCGAAGGTCAACAGCGTCTACGCGCTGCAACGCGAGGCTCTGGCGGACCGTGCGCTGGCCGTGCGGCAGGCGCTGGAGAAGGGCGCGGCCCCCGGCACGCTGACCGACTGGTACGACGGTGTCCGCGCTGCCGACCGGGTCCTTGGCTCCCTCACCCCTGCCGAGGCGCGGCTGCGGATATGGGCCTCCCAGCTGCACATGCTCCTCAACCGGCTGGGGTTGGCCCCCGACGAGGAGCGGGCGGTGTGCCGGCTGGCCGCGCGCTCGCTCCTGGACCGGGGCGAGGCGGTCTCGTACTTCCCGGACGGTCACACCTCCCCCGACCGGCAGTATCTGGAGCGCAGCAAGTTCCACTTCGGGCGGGAACAGGACTCGGCGCCCCGCGACGTACCCGCTCGTCCGACCGCGGTGCCCGCTTTCCCGCGCGGCTCCGAACTTCCGCTTCCCGCGGGTCCGTTCCCGGTCGCGGATCTGCACACGGTGATGAACGGCCGCGTCTCCCGGCGGGGCACGCTGACGGGTCCGCTGGAGGCGGCGTCGCTCGGCACACTGCTGTGGGGGGCGCACGCGTCGGGGCACGAGTCGGCGCACCGGTTCGCCGACGGCGCCGAACGGCTCGTGCGCCACCGGCCGTATCCGAGCGCGGGCGCCCTCTACACCGCCGGTCTCCGGCTGATCGCGCTGGACGTCCAGGGGCTGGCACCGGGCACCTACCAGTGCGTGCCGGAGCGGCGGGCGCTGCGGTACGTCGGCCCGGCACCCGCCATGGACGACATCAGGTCGCTGTCCTCGTACCTTTCGCGCGCCGACGACGATCCCGGCGGCATCGTGCCGGACGCGCTCCCGGTGGTCCTGGGCCTGTACGTCGACCTGGGGCGGCTCAGGGAGCGGTACGGACTGCGGGCGCTGCGGCTGGGGCTCCTGGAGGCGGGCCACCTGGCGCAGTCGCTCCTCCTGACCGCCACCGCGCTGGGTCTGGGCAGCACACCGCTCGGTGGGTTCCGGGACGATCTGGCGCACGAGGTCTTCGGTCTCGACGACCTGGACCAGCCGCTCCAGTACGTGCTGCCGGTCGGCCGCCACCCGGCGGTGCCCGCGCCGGCGGAGCCGGGTCCGGGCCGCTAGGGGGTGTCCGGCAGTCCCTGGGCGAAGGCGCCGAGGGCGACCTTCGCGGCTCCGGCGATCAGGGCGTCGTCGCGTTCGGCGTTCTTGGCGTCGCGGCGGGAGAGGACGGCGATCGCGATCGGGGCGGCGCGCGGAGGCCAGACGATGGCGATGTCGTTACGGGTCCCGTAGCCGCCGGTGCCGGTCTTGTCGCCGACCTCCCAGCCGCGGGGCGTGCCGGCGCGGATGGTGTGGTCGCCGGTGGTGTTGCGCTTGAGCCAGTCGGTGAGCACGGCCCGCTTCTTTGCGGGGAGGACGGGCCCGAGGGTGTAGGCACGCAGATCCGTGGCCAGGGCGCGGGGCGTGCTGGTGTCGCGGAGGTCGCCGGGGGTCGCGTCGCTGAGGGCGACCTCGTAGCGGTCGCACCGGGTGACGCGGTCCCCGATTCCGCGCAGCGCGTCCTGTAGGCCGCGGGGGCCGCCCAGTTCGCGGAAGAGGAGGTTGGCAGCGGCGTTGTCGCTGTACCGGACGGTGGCGTCGCACAGCTCGCGCAGGGTCATGCCGGTGGCGACGTGCCGCTCGGTGATGGGCGAGTTGCTGACGAGGTCCTTCTCGCCGTAGCGGATGAGGCGCTCCAGCTGCGGGAGGCTCTGCCTGGCCAGTACGGCGCCGGCGAGCAGGGCCTTGCAGGTGGAGGCGTAGGCGAACCGTTCGTCGGGGCGGTGGGAGATGGTCCGCCCGTCGCCGGTGTCGACCGCGTACACGCCCAGCCGGGCGTCGAACTTCCGCTCCAGACCGGCGAAGGCGCGGTCCGTACGGGGCAGGGTCGAGGACGACGGCGAGGGTCCGGGACCTGAACCGCTCGGCCCGCTCGTCCCGTCGGCGGCGGTGTCAGGTCCGGTCGTCGAACAACCGGTGAGCGGGAGCAGCGCGACACCGGCCAGTGCGGCGAGTGCGGAACGGCGGGAGACGTCGGCGGGAGTGCGGGGGGACACGGCGGTAGGGGAGGGCATGGCTGAAGACCTCTCTCTCGGCGGTGATCGTGGAGCGCACGGGCCCGGTCGTGGCCCGGCACCGTCACCGGGTGCGGGCCGCGTCATCGGCCTCCCCGGAGTCAAACCCGCCGCTGCCCCGCAAGTCGAATACGATCTCGGCATCGGAGTGATTCACCGGTCGTATCACCGCATGCCAGGGAGATGGAGTGCTGACGGAACGGCACCTGGAAATCTTCGTCGCGCTGGCGGAGGAGGAGCATTTCGGCGCCGCCGCACAACGGGTGGGGATCACGCAGCCGCCTCTCTCCCAGGGGTTGCGCCGACTGGAGGCGCTGCTCGGTGTCCGGCTGTTCGAGCGGGAGCGAGGGGTGTTCCTCACCGAGGAGGGCGCCCTGCTGCTGCCGCACGCCCGCAGGGCGCTCGCCGCCCTGGCGGAGCTGCGGGAGGCCGGCGCCCGCGAGCACGCGGACGGCCGCCGCCTGCGGCTGGGGCTGGTCCCCGAGGTACCGGCGCCCCTGGCGGCCGATGTGGCGGCCGCTCCGGTCCGGGCGGGCGACCGGACCCGCATCAGCACGGTGACGGCTCCCACCGCGACCCTGCTCTCCGATGTCGCCTCGGGCCGCCTGGACCTGGCGGTGGTCCGGCACCCCGCTGTGCTGCACGGCCTCGCCGCCGGGCAGGTGATCCTCCTGCCGACCTGGATCCTCGCTCCCGCCCGGCCGGCGGACTCCGGCGATACGGGTACGGCGGCATGGCGGCTGCCCGTCGCCGTACGCCCCCGGGGGGAGGCGCCCGCCGCCCATGACCTCTTCGTCGACACGCTGGCGAGCCGGGGCCGCCGGGTGGAGACGGTGGTGGTCGCGGACGAGCGGGCCGGACTGGCGCTGGTGGCGGCCGGCCAGGCCGTCCTGGTCACGGCCGACGAGGGGCTGAGGGCCTCGCGGGTCGAGCGGCGGCGGGCGACCGACCCGCCGCTGCCCCTGCGGCTGCGGGTGGTCTGGAACTCCCGGCGTTCCGGTTCCGAAGATCCGGCCGGGACGGCGCGGTTGCTGGAGGACGTCCTGGCCCAGGGGACGGCACGATGAACGGCTCCCGGCGTGGCGGCGGGGTGCAGCGGACCATCCGTTCCCTGTTCGACGACGCGGGCGTCCGGGGTTGGCTGCACGTGGCGGAGCTGGACCGCCCGTCGGCCCAGGTGGCCATCGACCCGGACGGGCAGGTGCCGATGGGCTCCGTCTACAAGGTGCCGCTGATGGCCGCCTTCTGCCGGCTGGCCGACGCGGGGCGGCTCGACCCGCGTCACCGGCTCACGCTGGAGGCCGCCGACCGGGTTCCCGGCCCGACGGGCCTGTCCATCCTGCGCGACCCCGTCACGATGTCGCTGCGCGACCTGGTGGTGCAGATGATGAGCGTCTCCGACAACACCGCGGCCCACGCCGTTCTTCGGGCGGTCGGCCCCCAGGTCGTCGACCGGGTGTGCGCCGATCTCGGACTGCCGCACACCCGGATCCACGGAGGGGTCGTCGGAACGTTCGACCGGCTGCTGGCCGACACGGGCGCCGGTTCGCTGGACGCCGCGATGGCCCGGGTGGCGGACAACGACACCGTCGTACCGCCGGACGTCTACGACCCCGCGTACAAAGCGTCCTCCACGCCGGCCGACATCGCCCGCCTGCTCCGGACGATCTGGACGGACGAGGCGGCGTCCCCCGAAAGCTGCTCGTTCATGCGCGCGGCGATGCTCACCCAGGCGTGGACCCATCGCCTGGCCGCCGGATTCCCGTACGACGATGTGACCGTGTACGGCAAGACCGGCTCGTTCGGCTCCATGCGTCACGAGGCGGGGGTGGTGGAACTCGCGGACGGCAGCGTCTACACGGCCGTGGTCTTCACCCAGGCCGCCCGCGCCGACAAGAAGCTTCCGCGTGCGGACGCCGTGATCGGGGCGGTGGCCAGGGTCGCGGTGCAGGAGCTGCGCGCAGGCCAAGGCGTCTGACCTCGCGGAGGGGGGGAGAGGGCCGACCCGCGAAGCCGTGGGCGTGGCCGGCCCCGGCGGCCCGTCGTGCGGCATGCTGGGCGCAGGACAACCGGTCGATGGAGGAGTAGCCGTGGCTCTGACCCGTGACGAGCGTGAACAGTTCCTGGCCGAACCGCATATCGCCGCGCTGGCCGTGGACTCGGCGGAGGAGGGACGCGCCCCGCTCACCGTGCCCATCTGGTACCAGTACGAGCCCGGCGGTGACGTCTGGATCATGACGGGGCGCGACTCCCGCAAGGGTCGGCTGATCGCCGCGGCAGGGCGGTTCTCCCTGATGGTCGAGCGGGTCACCCCGAGCGTCCGCTATGTGTCCGTGGAGGGCCCCGTCGTCGCCACGCTCCCCGCCACCCGTGAGCAGTTGGTGGAGATCGCGTCCCGTTACCTGCCCGCCGAGAAGGTCGACGCCTATGTCGACTTCGCCTGGAAGGAACACGGCGAGCAGGTGGTCATCCACCTGCGGCCCCAGCGCTGGCTGAGTTCGGACCTCGGCGGGGTCTGAGCCGTCGGCGGACCCGGTGACGGAAAAAGGGCCCGTCCCCCTCAGGGGGGCGGGCCCTGACCGGCGCTGGGGATCAGCGGCCGTGCAGGTACTCGGAGTAGAGGAAGCCGCGCTCCGCCTCGAACTCGAACTTCCGCTCCTTGGCGTACGTGATGCCGTACGGGCCACCGAGGTTGGTGTACTCGGCGTTGCCGCGCTCGACCTCGACCTCCTGGTAACCGGCGGCGGTCTTGCCGCCCTCCCAGCCGTCGGCAACGGCGGGCGTGGCCGCCACGAGGCCGGCCGCGGCGACGGTCGCAAGAGTGATGGCGATACGACGAAGCATGGGTGCTCCTTTTCAGCAACTGCGTAACGGATGGTGCGGAGCCCTAACCGTTACGCAGGAGGGGCGCGACACGAAGGCGGACACGCGTGGCTGCGGGTCGATACACACGGACGGCCGCATGGTCCCCGCCGGCACCGCGATGACGCTCCGGGCCTCGGCCGCCAGCAGCTCCCGCCGCCGGCCCGCGGAACAGAATATCCCCGGCCCGCAATTGCGTACCAGGGATATTCCCGCGTATATTTGGTTCTTCTGTGTTCATGCAGAAAGGCCCCACGCGGAGGCCTTATAAGAAGAACCTTATCCGGCAGGGAGCCGTTTTGTCAAACCGGGAAGCCGTCGAATTGCGGGAAGAGCAGGAATTCATCGACCGTGTCCACGCGCGGGTCGACGAGCTGCGCGGGGTCACGGCCCGGCGCGTCGAGGAGGCGCTGACACCGGTCGGGACCGGGCTGCAGGCCCGGCTCGAGCGCGATGTGCTGGTCGCGGAGCGGTCGGGGCTGCTCGCGGCGCTGAACGCGGTGGACGGCTCGCTGTGTTTCGGACGCATCGATCTTTCCGACGGCGCCGCGCACCATATCGGCCGCATCGGAATTCGACAGGACGACACCGAGCACACACCTCTGCTGATCGATTGGCGTGCGCCGGTCGCCCGGCCTTTCTATCTCGCCACCGGGCACGTGCCGATGGGGCTGCGGCGGCGCCGGCACATCACCAGCGAGGGGCGCGTGGTCACCGAGCTCCATGACGAGATCCTCGACCTCGGGGACGACGACCGCACCGGTTTCGAGGACCCCAACGGCGACGCCGTCCTGCTGGCCGCGCTGAATTCGGCGCGTACCGGCCGGATGGGTGACATCGTTCGGACCATCCAGGCGGAGCAGGACCGCGTCATCCGCGCTCCGCACCGCGGTGTCCTCGTCGTCGAGGGCGGGCCCGGCACCGGCAAGACGGCGGTCGCGCTGCACCGGGCCGCCTTCCTGCTGTACGAGCACCGCGAGGTGCTGGCCAAGCGCGCCGTGCTGATCGTGGGCCCCAACCCGGCCTTCCTGCGCTACATCGCGGAGGTGCTGCCCGCTCTCGGCGAGACCGGGGTCCTGCTCGCCACGCAGGCCGAACTCTTCCCGGGCGTCCACGCCACCGGCACCGACACGCCCCGCGCCGCCGCGGTCAAGGGCGGGGCGCAGATGGCCGAGGCGCTCGCCCTCGCCGTACGCGACCGGCAACAACTTCCCGAGCCCGGAGCCCCGTTGGTCATCCCGCACGACGACGGGGACCTCATCCTGGACTGGGAGATCGCGTACGAGGCCCGCCAGGCGGCCCGGGACACCCTGCTGCCGCACAACCTCGCCCGCCCGCACTTCGCCTTCCGGATCATCGACGCCCTCACCGAGCAGCTGACCGAGCGCATCGGCGCCGACCCGTACGGCGGCCCCAACTTCCTCGGGCCGGACGACATCGCGCAGCTCGGCAAGGCCGTCGCCATGAGCGGTCAGGTGCACGACGCCGTCGAGACGCTGTGGCCGGCGCTCACCCCGCAGGAGTTCCTGGCCGGATATCTGGCCGAGCCCAGGTACCTGGCGGAGGCGGACGCCGACGCCCTGCGGCGGGCGCCCGACGCCGGGGAGTGGACCCCGGCCGACGTTCCCCTGCTCGATGAGGCGGCCGAGCTGCTCGGTCTCGACGACAGCGCCGAGCGGGCCGCCGCCGAAGCCGAGCGGCAGGAGCGGATCGCTTACGCACAGGGGCTGTTGGAGCTGTCGCGTGGTTCACAGACGTACGAGTTCGAGGACGAGGAGTCCGAGGTCCTCGCCGCCCACGACATCATCGACGCCGAGCGTATGGCCGAGCGGCACGAGGAGATCGACCACCGCGGCGCGGCCGAGCGGGCCGCCGCCGACCGCACCTGGGCGTTCGGGCACATCATCGTCGACGAGGCGCAGGAGCTGTCGCCCATGGCGTGGCGGCTGCTGATGCGGCGCTCCCCGACCCGTTCGCTGACCCTGGTCGGTGATCCGGCCCAGACGTCCGAGGAGGCCGGGGTCGGTTCGTGGGAGAGGATTCTCGAGCCGTACGTCGGTGACCGCTTCGACCATGTGACGCTCGGGGTCAACTACCGTACACCTGCCGAGATCATGGAGCTGGCCGCCCGCGTCGTACGCGAGGCCGACCCCTCCTTCGTGGCGCCCGGTTCGGTGCGCTCGACCGGTGAGCAGCCGTGGGTGCGGGACGCGGGTGAGGATCTGGCGGGCGCGGTGGCCAAGGCCGTCGCGGAGCTGACGCCGCGGGAGGGGCGCCTGGCGGTGATCGCGCCGCGTGCCCTGCACGAGGAGATCGCCGCGCCTTGGCACGCGGTCACGGCGGGCGCCGAGCCCGACCTCACGCGTTCGGTGGTGCTGCTCGATCCGCGCCAGGCCAAGGGGCTGGAGTTCGACCATGTGCTGGTCGTGGAACCCGGACGGTACGGAACGAGCGACCTGTACGTGGCGCTGACCCGCGCCACCCAGCGGCTGGGCATCATCCACCGGGAGGAGCTGCCCTCGGCGCTGCGCTGACCGACGTCATGCCGATGTCCTGACCGCCACGCCCTCCGGGTACACCCCGGAGGGCGCTTCTGTGTCCGTCACCCACCGCCACCCTCCTCCACTGCTTGATAATGCTCGAAATGCGGGCCTAATATACAGCTTCGAGCATGACGCGGCATGGGGAGAGCAGATGACGCATGTGGCACGGGAGCTGGCCAGTCAGCCCGACTGCTGGCAGCGGGCGGCGGGGATGGCCGACGGGCTCGGGGGTCAGCTCCCGGCGGTCGGTGAGCGCATCGCCGTCGTCGGCTGCGGGACCTCGTACTTCATGGCTCAGGCCTACGCGGCCCTGCGCGAGGGCAGTGGCCAGGGGGAGACCGACGCCTTCGCCGCTTCGGAGTTCCCTGCCGGGCGCCGCTACGACCGGATCGTGGCGCTGAGCCGCTCCGGCACCACGACCGAGGTGCTCGGCCTGCTCGCGCAGGCGCGCGGCACCGCGCGGCGGACCGTGGTCATCGGGGATCCCGACAGCCCCATGGCTGCGCTGGCCGACGACACGGTGGTCCTGGACTTCGCCGACGAGAAGTCCGTCGTACAGACACGGTTCGCCACCTCGGCACTGACCCTTCTCCGCGCCCACCTGGGTCTGCACACCGACGCGGTCGTGGAGGACGCGCAGGTCGCGCTCGCCGAGCCGTTGCCGGCCGGTCTGGTGGAGTGCGGCCAGTTCACCTTCCTCGGACAGGGCTGGAGCGTGGGGCTCGCCAACGAGGCGGCGCTGAAGATGCGCGAGGCGGCGCTGGCCTGGACCGAGGCGTACCCGGCGATGGAGTACCGGCACGGCCCCATCAGCATCTCCACCCGCTCCACCGCCACCTGGATGCTGGGTGACGCACCGGCCGGGCTCTCCGACGAGGTCCACGCGACCGGCGCCCGCTGGGTGGCCGGCGGGCTCGACCCGCTGGCCGAGCTGGTCCGGGTGCAGCGTCTGGCCCTGGCGATCGCGGACGCCCGGGGCCTCGATCCCGACCGGCCGCGCCATCTGACGCGCTCGGTCATCCTCAGCACGGCCTGACGGTCTCCCACCCCCGGCCGACGGCCGAGCCCCCTCTTCCCGGAGTTGCCATGCCCATCACCACCACGGGCGAGCTGATCGCCGGCGCCGCAGCCCGGCGCGGCGCGGTCGCCGCGTTCAACGTCATCACCCTGGAGCACGCGGAGGCGATCGTGGAGGGCGCCGAGGCCGCGCGGGCCCCGGTGATCCTCCAGATCAGCGAGAACGCCGTCAAGTACCACGGCGGCCGGCTGCGCCCGCTGGCCCGCGCCGCCCACGAGACGGCGCGGGCGGCCGCCGTACCGGTCGCCCTCCACCTCGACCATGTCCACTCCCCCGAGCTGCTGCGCCAGGCGGCGGAGTGCGGGTTCAGCTCGGCGATGTTCGACGCCGCCCGGCTGCCGTACTCGGAGAATCTGGCGGCCACCCGGGCCGCCGTCACCTGGGCGCACGGCGAGGGTCTCTGGCTGGAGGCCGAGCTCGGCCAGGTCGGCGGAAAGAACGGGGAGGCTCCGCTGGACGCCCATGCGCCCGGTGCCCGGACGGATCCGGAAGAGGCCCTCGCCTTCGTCGCCGCCACCGGGGTCGACGCGCTGGCCGTGGCGGTCGGCACCTCGCACGCCATGACCTCGCGGGACGCCCGGATCGACCACGACCTGCTGTCCCGGCTCCGTACGACCGTGCCGGTGCCGCTGGTCCTGCACGGGTCGTCCGGCGTCGGTGACGAGGAGCTCGCCCGGGCCGTGGCCGGCGGGATCGCCAAGGTCAACATCGGTACCGCGCTGAACATCGCCATGACCGGCGCGATACGGGAACACCTCGCTCAGGACGAGCGGGGCGTCGATCCGCGCGCCTGTCTCGCCCGGGGCCGGGACGCGATGGCCAAGACGGTGACCCGGCTGATGTCCGTGCTGCTCGCGCCTGCCGCGGAAGCGGCGTAGGTGCCTGTCTCCGAACCTCGTACCGGGAGGGCGTCCGGGGAACGGTCACGGTGACCGTTCCCCGGACGGGGATCGCCGCGGCTGACGCGGCGTGGGCGAAGACGCTGTGAACGCCGTGCCGGTGGCGGCCACCGGAACTGGCCGCGGGCTCCTACGTACTGCCCCGCCTGCGGACGGGATGACCGCTCAGAGGGGGCAGTGGACGCTGCTGCCGTTGTCCTGGAGCAGGTCGTCGCGCATCCAGCCGGCGTAGCCGGTGGACAGGTTGCGGGCGTAGGTCCAAGTGGATCCGTCCTGGCCGAGGGTCCAGCAGTGGTAGTTGATGGTGTGGCTGCGGTGTGCCAGCCCCCGGCTGGCGCACGACGTGCTGGAGCCGGTGCGCATGTTGACGCCGTTCGCCTTGCCGGTCCCCTGGACGGGGTCCAGGTCGGGCGGGGTGCTGCCGCACGCGTAGTGCGCCGGGGCGGCTGTCGCGGTACCGGTCAGTGCCAGCGGGCTCAGCAGGGCGGCTGCCGCGGCGAGCGGCAGGAGGCGTGCGGTGAGGGTCATCATGGTCTGCTTCTCCCAGGTCGGCTCGATGGTCCGAACGGGCCCGCGGTGCCCGGTCACCGGAATGATGGACCCACGCCTCCGGCGCCGACAACGCGTTAAGCGACGCCTTAAACCCCGCCCGGGTTGAACCGCCGCGCCTTCAGCAAGGCCGTTCCCAAAGGGGTGATGAGGTGCAGAACGGACCCGCCCCGGCGAGTGGTGGTGATGAGATCCGCGTCCCGGAGGACCCTCGTGTGCTGGCTGGCGGCCGCCGCCGAGACTCCGAGCCGACGGGCCAACTCCGTTGTCGTGCAACCCGCCGTGGTGGCCAGGAGGGCGGCGGCCCGGGTGCGGCCCAGCAGGGATGCCAGGCCCGGAGCAGGGACGCCACCATGCTCGGCAGGCCCGCCATCGGTCAGCGGCTCACGAAGGGCGGGCACCGTCAGCCTGGGCGGCTGCGCGGTGTCGAGCGGATCCCACAGGAAGCTCACCCCCTGAGGAGAGAACACCGTCGGCGTGATGACCAGGCCCCGCCCCCGCAGATGAACCTCGGTCCGGCGCGGATACGGCGCCTCCAGCACGGGCGGGCGCCAGCGGACCTCCGGCACCCCCAGCGACCTCAGCAGCAGATCGACGCCCCCCTGGAGCACCAGGTCCGCGTAGTGGGCCGACAACGCCACCAGAGCGGACCTCCCCTGGTTCCAGAAGGGCTCGACGGCCAGCTGATGCCAGCCACGCACAGCGTCGGCGAACTCCCGCAGGGCTTCGCGGTCCCCATCACGCAGCCGCCGCGCCCAAGGCGCGTACGCGGGACGGAATTCGATGCCGTCGAACTCCCTCCGCAACCGGAGGACAGGCGTGGACAGCAGGTTGTCCACGGCATGCTCCAGATCGGGCGGATCGCCCATCAGGGCCAGCAGATCGAGCCCGGGGCCGCGCACCGGGAGCAGCGATGTGAGCGGCCTTGTGTGCGGCCCCAGCTGACTCGCGACAGCGGACCGCCACGTGCCGAACTGGGGGGAGTCACGGGAGTCCCTCAGCATTTCCACGCTGTGGTAGGTCTCCGCCGCCACCCCGACAGTTGTGGCGACGCGCGTTCGCGTCAGGTCCTCCGACGTGAAGTAGATGCGTAACATCGCGAAACCTCCCCCCACTCCGACTGCCCGCAGCACAGTTCACCACGTACGGGACTGCGGAGTGCCGATCACGTGCGTCCCGTCGGGACCAGGAACCGCCGTGCTGCTCGACGCGGCCCGGGTTCTCCCAGATCCAGGCCGTCGCAGCCGCACCGCGCATCCGGCGCACGGGACTCAGCCTGTCGTCGAACGCCGTCGCCAGGACGGGCAAGCCCTGGCCACGAGTTGCTGACGGCCTCGATGCGGCGGGAAGGGCGTGCTGCCCCTCCCCCGGCCCGTCACCCCCGCGCCGGTGTGTCCCATGCGTCCACGAGCGCCGCGAGGCTTCCCAGCACCCTGCGGCCCGGAGCCGCCGGGATCGGTGCCGCCGAGGGGACGGCCACCACCCGGCAGCCGGCCGCTTCGGCCGCCGCGACGCCGGTGGGGCTGTCCTCGACCACCAGGCAGGCGGCGGGCGGGAGGTGCAGACGCGCCGCCGCTTCGAGGTACGGGTCCGGGTGGGGCTTGGAGCGGTCCGTCTCGCCGTCCGCCACCGTCGTACGGAACACCTCGGCGCCCAGCGTCTTGAGCACCGCGTCCACGACCCGGCGCGGGGAGGCCGACACCAGGGCCGCGGGCAGGTTCTCGTCCGTCAGCCGGTCGAGCAGGTCACGGGCGCCGGGGCGCAGGTGGATGCCCGCCTCGACCGCCGCGAGGAAGGTGTCCTCCAGATCGGCCGCCAGGTGCGGACTGCTGACGGCCCGGGGACACAGGGTCCTGAGGTAGGCGGCGGTGTCGGCGCAGGTGCGGCCGAGCACTCCGGCGCCCTCCTCGTCCGTGAGGGTGCGGCCGTGGGCGGCGGCGATCTCACGGGCCGCGTCGAGCCACAGCGGTTCGGTGTCCACCAGGGTGCCGTCCATGTCGAGCAGGACGGCCCGCGGCAGCGTAGGTAGGGCGGTGCCGTCGAGGGTCCAGTGCGAGTCGGGGGCCCGGTCGAGCGCGGCGTAGGCCTGGGCCGCGACGTCCTCGTGGAGCACCGGGCGCAGGGGGCGGGCGCCCGCCGTGATGTCCGGGCCGGCGCAGGCCAGCCACGCCGTGCGTTCGGTCTCGCTGTCCCCGCCGTGGCCGCCCTCGTCCCGGTGCCCGTGGTCCGTGACGACCAGGACCGTCCAGGCCTCCTCCTCGTACGACGGGCGGGCGCGCAGGGCGGTGAGGAGGCGGCCCAGGCGGCGGTCGGCCGCCACGACGGACCGCTCGTAGGCGCTGCCGCAGCCGAGGTGGTGGGCGGTCTCGTCGGGGGCGCCGAGGTAGACGAAGGAGGCTTCGGGGTCCTCGTGGGTCAGTACGGTGACGGCGTCGCGCACGGTCGCCTCGTCCGCGTCCTCCCAGGCCCGCGGGGTGTCGGCGGCCGGAGCGTGGTGGGTGAGGCGGGTGGGATGGCGGAACATCGGGCCGCCGTCGGCCACGGTGACCAGGGGCTCCCAGGCTGCCGCGACATAGGTGCGGCGGCCGTCCTGGCGGGCCAGGCGGGTGGTGAAGTCCGGGAAGACGCCGAGGCGGTGGCCGCTGAGGTCGTTGGACCACACCGCGTGCTTGGTGACGCGCACACCGGTGGTGATCGTCGCCCAGCACGGGCCGGACATGGTGGGGGTGGACTCCGCGACCGTCACGGGGGCCAGGAATCCGGCGTCGGCGACCGTATCGAGGTGGGGAGTGGGGACACGGGCGAGGGTGTCGAGGCGTACGCCGTCGATGCCGACGACGAGCACCCGGCGGGCGCGGGGCATGGTGGTCTCCCGGGGCGATGCTGGGGGTGGTGGCAGGAATACGGGGTCAGGCCTGCTGGTGCAGGGTGCGGGGGTCCACCGCGTGGGCGAACGGCAGCCCGTGCGCGTACCGTTCGAGCTCGTCGACCGCGGCGTCGGCGAGCCGGTGGAGCTCGCCGCCCTGGGAGCCGGCGATGTGCGGGGTGAGCAGGACGTTCGGCAGGTCGTACAACGGCGAGTCGGCGGGCAGCACTTCGGGTTCCGTATGGTCGAGCACGGCGTTCAGCCGACCGGTGACCAGCTCCTTGACCAGGGCGTCGGTGTCGACCAGGGAGCCGCGTGCGGTGTTGACGAGCGTGGCGCCGTCCCGCATCAGGGCGAGGCGTCCGGCGTCGAACAGGTGGCGGGTCTGCGGGAGTTCGGGGGCGTGGATGCTGACCACGTCGCTCTGCGCGACGAGCGCGTCCAGGTAGGCCAGCTCCACGCCGAGAGCCCGCGCGCTCTCCTCGTCCAGGTACGGGTCGTGCACGAGGACGCGCAGGTCGAAGGGGCGCAGCAGCTCGGCGACGCGGCGGCCGATGCGGGAGGCACCGACGAGGCCGACCGTGCGGCGGTAGTTGCCGATCCCGGGGAACTCCGTGAGCAGGTCGACCCGGGTGCGTGACTCCCGGTAGACGCGGGCGCTCTCCAGGACGTGCTTGTTGGCGAGGAGGATCGCCGCGACCGTGTACTCGGCGACCGGGAGGGCGTTGGCCGCGGCGGCCGTGGAGACGGTGATGCCGCGGTCCCAGACGTCCTGGGTGATGTGGTGCTTGACCGAGCCCGCCGCGTGCACGACGGTCCGCAGCCGGGGCATGGCGCTGAGGGCGGCCGCGTCCAGGGGCGGGCAGCCCCAGCCGGTGAAGAGGGCTTCGGCGTCCCGCAGCGCGGCGCGCTGGGCGGGGGCGTCGGCGCCGAAGTCGGTGACGAGCAGGGCGGGCTCCAGATCGGCGACCCGGGCGAGGCGCTCCAGTGCCGCCGGGCGGAGGATCGCGTCGCGGGTCTCGCCGCTCATCGCCAGGACGGTACGGGGGCGGGTGCGCGGCCGGCTGGACGAGGGGGCGGGGCGGCTCACTTGACGGCTCCTGCGGTGAGGCCCGAGCGCCAGAAGCGCTGCAGGCAGAGGAAGGCGGCGATCAGCGGGACGACGGCCACCAGGGAGCCGATGATGACCAGCGGGTAC
Organism: Streptomyces sp. NPDC088706; assembly: GCF_044752765.1. Taxonomy (NCBI): domain Bacteria; kingdom Bacillati; phylum Actinomycetota; class Actinomycetes; order Kitasatosporales; family Streptomycetaceae; genus Streptomyces; species Streptomyces sp. NPDC088706. The sequence goes on along the minus strand of NZ_JBIVLW010000007.1, from coordinate 252,655 downwards.
AGCTCCGGCTGCTGGTAGACGTTCTGGTTCCACATGAACAGGCCCAGGTTGACGGGGTAGAGCCGCTCGTCGTTGAGCATCATCAGCGCGCCGTAGAAGTTGTTCCAGCCGGCGGTGAAGGAGAACAGGAAGATGGTCACGAAGCCGGGTGCGAGCATCGGCAGGGCGACCTCGGTGAAGGTCCTGAGCTCCCCCGCACCGTCGACCCGGGCCGCTTCCAGGACTTCGCCGGGTACGTACCCCTCGGAGAAGACCCGGGCCAGGTAGACGCCGAACGGGTTGACGAGGCTGGGGATCAGCACGGCCCAGTAGGTGTCGACGAGGCCGAGCCGCGAGGCCATCAGGTACAGCGGGAGCTGGACGACGGTGGAGGGGATCAGGACGCCGACCAGGACGACGCCGAACAGCTTCTCCTTGCCCCGGAAGACGTACTTGTCGAAGGCGTAGCCGCAGGCCACCGAGACCAGGGTGGAGGCGGCGGCCGCGACGACGGTGTAGAGGAGGCTGTTGAGCAGCCAGCGGCCGTACAGCCCGTCGTTGTAGGCGAACAGGGCGTCCAGGTTGGCCAGCAGGTGGAAGTCGCCGAGGCTGAAGGGGTTGGTGGCGAACAGGTCGCGGTAGTTCTTGGTGGCGGCGATGAGCAGCCAGGTCAGCGGCATGAGGGTGTAGACGGCTACGACGGCGAGTACGCCGTTGACCAGGACCCGTGAGGTGAGTCCCCGGCCGCCCCGGGAGCGCGGGGCGGCGGACGATCGGCGTCCGGCCTCGGCGGGAGGCTCGGGGGCGGGTGGTGCGTCGGGGGTGGCTGTCTGGGTGCTCATGAGGCCTTCCACCGGTTGCCGAGCTTGGTGACGACGAAGGACAGCAGGCCGGCGACGAGGGCGAGCAGCAGGGAGCTCGCGGCGGCCAGGCCGTAGTCGTGGCCCTTGAAGGCCGCGGTGTAGATGAACATGGTCGGTGACCAGTCCTCGCCCATGGTGTTGGCGCGGAGCTGGACGAGTTTGGGAGCGTCGAAGAGCTGGATGGCGCCGACGCAGGTGAACAGGAGGGTCAGGACGACGGTGGGCCGGATCATGGGTACCTTGACCTGGAGGGCGGTGCGCAGGGCGCCCGAGCCGTCGACGGTGGCGGCCTCCAGGACCTCACGCGGGACCGCCTGTAGCCCGGCATAGAAGATGATCATGTTGTAGCCGGTCCACTGCCAGGCGGAGATGTTGACGACCGAGTAGATCGCCTCGTCCTGGCCGAAGAAGTTCCAGTTCGCGCCGAGCGCGTCGAGGACGTCGGTGACCGGGCTGAGGCCCGGGGTGTACAGGTAGAGCCAGATGAGCGAGGCGATCAGGCCGGGCACCGCGTGCGGCAGGAAGTAGGCGATCTGGAAGAAGCGGCGGGCCCGGGCCATGGCCGAGTCGACGAGCAGGGCGAGGATGAGCGCGCCGCCGACCATGGCGGGGATGTACAGCGCGCAGTAGAGCGCGATGTGGGCGAAGGAGCGGAGGAACGCCTCGTTGCCGAGGGCCTCGGTGAAGTTGCCGAATCCGGCGAAGACCCGCTCGGTGCCACCGAAGCCGAGTCCGGAGGACTCCTCGCGGAAGAGGCTCATCCAGGCCGCGTAGAACATCGGCAGGACGGTGACGGCGGTGAAGAGGGCGAAGAACGGCACCATGAACAGGGCCACGGCCCGGCGCTGTCCGCGCCGCGCGCCCGGGCCGCCCGACGCGCGGGGCCTTCCTGGCCCGGCGGGGCCGTCCGAGGGCCGCGCGGCCTGAGGTGCCGGGGTCTTGGCCGGCCGGGTGAGTGGGGTTGCCACCTGGTGCTCCTTCGGCGGGATGGGCGGGAGGGGAGGGTGTGCCCGGGGCGGGGCGGTGGAGGCCGTTCGTCGCCGGACCCCGGGGCGGGACGGTAGGGGCCGTTCGTCGCCGGACCCCGGGGCGGGACGGTAGGGGCCGTTCGTCGCCGGACCCCGGGGCGGGACGGTAGGGGCCGTTCGTCGCCGGACCCCGGGGCGGGACGGTAGGGGCCGTTCGTCGCCGGACCCCCTTGCGCCCCGCCGGCCGGGCGCGGGCTACGGAGCGAGCTTCAGGCCGCGGTCGGTGACCGCGCTCTCGCCCTTCGCCTGTCCGGCGCTCAGCATCTTGGTGTGGTCTCCCCCGGCGGGCATCTGCGCCGAGGTGACCTGCTGCTGGACCGGGCCCCAGGTCCAGCCGGGCACGATGGTGTCGGCCGCCTCGCCCGCGAGCCGGTAGACGTCCTGGTCGCCGAAGTAGGAGCTGTCGAACTCCTTGGCGGCCGCGGCCCGCATGGACTCGTTGGCGGGCAGGGCGCTGCTGGGGGTCTTGAGGGAGCTCAGGCGCGCGGTCATCGCCCGGGGGTCGGTGGTGACCCACTTGATGAACTCGGCCGCGGCGTCGGTGTGCTCGCTGCCCTTGGGGACGATGTAGGAGGTGCCGCCGTACATGCCGGTGCTCGGTGTGCCGTCCCAGGTCGGGAGCGGGGCTATGCCCCAGTGGCCCTTGCTGTCGGGGTAGCTGACGGGGAAGTTCCCCGCGCTCCAGGCGGCGCCGATGATGGTGGCGACCTTGCCGGTGGCGCGCTCCTTGGTCTCGCCCTCACCCCAGAGCGGGGTCCTGGAGGCGAGGCCGTCCTCAAGGAGGCCGTCCCAGTAGGCGGCGACCTTCCGCGACGCGGGGTCGTCGATGTCCACCTTCCAGGCGTCGTCCTTCGTGCCGTACCACTGGGCGCCGGCCTGCCAGGCGAGACCGGAGAGCAGGGCGGGGTCGCCGCCGCCGAAGTTGGTGATGGTGAGGTCCGGGTCGCCCTGGTGGATCTTCTCCGCGGCCGTCCGGTACTCGGCCCAGGTCGTGGGGACCTCGACGCCGTACTTCGTGAAGAGGTCCTTGCGGTAGTAGAGCTGGATGGGCGTCACGTCGAAGGGGACGGCCCAGGTGGAGCCGCCGAGGTCGACCAACGACTGGACGGCCTCGGGGAACTCCTTCTTCACCAGCTCGCCGGAGCTGGGGGTGAGGTCCTCCAGGTTGCCCTCGCTGGCGTACTCGGGGAGGGCGGAGTAGTCCATGGTGGCGATGTCGGGGGCGTTGCCGCCCTTGACCGCGTTGGAGAGCTTGGTGACCCCCTCGGGACCCGCCGGGACGAGCGAGAACTTCACCTTGATGTCCGGGTGCGTCTTGTTGAACGCGTCGGCCGTCTCCTTGGCGCCCGCGGTGGCCGACCAGAAGGTGAGCGTGACGGGCTTGCCGTCACCGGCGCCCGACGCGTCCGAGTCCGGGCCGCCGCCGCAAGCGGTGACGACCAGGGTCAGCGAAGCGGCGGACGCGGCGAGGGCGAGGCGGGTGGTGCGGTGCGTACAGGGCATGGACCGGCTCCTACGGGACCTCGAACTGCGGGAGATGAGGCGAACGGCACACATCATTTTGCGCAGAACCGATCACCGTCAAGACCAAACGACCAATTCAATCGAATCGATCATCGGATGATGTGCGCGCGGAGCGGTCGCACGGCGGGGGGGAGCACGTGAAAAGCCGTACCCACAGGGCCTGTTGACCCGGGGCACGGCCGGTGCGGCAGTGCGTCACGTCGGCGGGAGCCGCGTCCCGTCAGGCGCGGGCGGCCGCTCCGCACGAGACCCGGACCCGCAGCGTGGGCAGGATGTCGAGGTGGCGACGGGCGGCGGGGCCCGTCTCGGGCACGCCCAGCCGGGAGAGCAGGAGCCTGGCCGCCGCCGCGCCGACGCCGCGCTTGTCCGGCGCCACGGCGGTGAGCGGCAGGTCGGCCAGGCTCGCCACCTCGTCGTCGTACGTGATCACCGCGAGGTCCTCCGGCACCCGCACGCCCCGGGCCTGGAGGCGCGGGACGAGCACGATCGCGTCCGCGTCGCTGTGCACGATGGCGGCGGTGACGTTGCCGCTCGCCACCCCCTGGCACAGGTGCTCCAGCGTCCGCTCGAAGCGGTCGGCCTCCGAGCGGGACGGCGCGTCCCGCTCGGAGGGGCCGGCGACCGGGCTCAGCCCCAGGGCGGCGACGGCGGCCGCGTAACCAGCCCTGAGGCGGGGGGCGGTGGGGCTCTCCTGCACGGCGAGCGCGATGGACCGGTGGCCGAGACCGGCCAGGTGCGCGACGGCCTCCGCGGCGCCGTGGGCGTGGTCGGAGCGCACCCGGTCCAGGCCGGCCGCCGGATGGCCGAGCGGGGCCCAGCGCTCCACCAGGACGACCGGCATCTCCTGCTCGGCCACCCACAGCCCCTCCCCCGGCCCCGGGTGGCCCCGCTCCCAGCTCGGTGTCAGGAGCAGGCCGTCGGCGCCGGTGGAGAGCAGGCGGCGGGCCTGGGCGGCGTCCTCGTCGGGGAGGTACCGGGAGAGCCCGATGGTCAGGCGCGCGCCAGCGGCCTCCACCGCCTCGCGGGCGCCGCGCACGACGTCCGCGTAGTAGTACTCGGTGGTCGGGACGACCATGCCCACCACCAGGCCCTCGGCGGAGGGAGCGGCGGGGGCCGGCCGGGGCGCCCCGGAGGGCCAGACCACCGCACCGTGCAGCCGCTCCACCAGCCCCTGGGCCGCGAGCGTCTCGACGTCCCTGCGCAGGGTGACCGCGGACATGCCGAGCTCCTCGGCGAGTTCGGCGACGCGGAGGCTGCCGCGTTCCCGGACGAGCTGGAGCACCCGCTCGTGGCGCTGGTCGACGTGGAGTCGCATGGATCCCCCTGGTCTCGAAAGACGGCTGTGGCGGCGGGCCGGCGGCGCGGGACCGGGTCCCGTGGCCTCCGCCCGCACCCCTCAACCATATCGATCGCATCCGCTCGAAACGATCCCACTGGCGGCTTCGCCTCGGCCATCCAGAGGCGCGGGGAGTCAGGCCGGTTCGCCCGGATCAGCGACATACACCTCCCCCGAACCGATCAACACGATCAATTCGGCCACAGTTATTGAGCGGGTCGCCGGGCGACTGTTAGAAAGTGCCTGCCCGCTCAGAACAGTCGGATCCAGGGATCCGGTCAACGCTCGGCGCACCGGTTCCGCCGGAAACGAGAACACGCGACTCGGAGCTCACCCATGACATCTGCCTGGTCCCGCCGCACGTTCCTCACCACCTCCGCCGTACTCGCCGCCGCGGGCGGCAGCGTTCTCGCGCCGGCCGCACCCCGCGCCGCGGCCGAGGACGATCCGTACGCCGCGCTGCGCGCCACCTGGAGCGCCCTGATCCTCGGCGAGGGGTTCAGTCCGACCGCCGAGCCCTTCTGGAGCCGGCTGGCCACGCTGGGCAGCCAGGCCCGTGGGTGGCTGGACACCATGGCTCCGGCGGACGGGTCGCTGTGGCCGGACGCCGTGTTCGCGGACCCCGATCCCGACACCGACCCGGAGTCGTACGGTTTCTCGGCGAAGATGGCGGACAGTTTCATCCGCCTGAACACGATGGCCCAGGCCTACCGGCAGCAGGGCACCGGGCTGACCGGGAACGCCGCTCTGCGCGACGCCGTGGTCGCCGGTCTGGACCACCTCGACAGCCGGGTCTACCAGGCCGGGAAGACGCGGTACGGGAACTGGTACAGCTGGCAGATCGGCGCGCCCCAGGCGCTGCTGGACGTGTGTGTGCTGATGTACGACGTCCTGACCCCGGAGCGGCTGGGGCGCTACTGCGCCGCTGTCGACCACTTCGTACCGGACTCCGCCGTCGCCTCGTACACCGGCACGAGCACCGGGGCCAACCGGGTCGACCTGTGCCGGGTGCTGGCCCTGCGCGGGGTCGTCGGAGGGACAGCGGCCAAGATCGCCCTGGCCCGGGACGCCCTCTCCCCCGTCTTCCCGTTGGTCACCAAAAGCGACGGCCTCTACGCCGACGGCTCGTTCATCCAGCACACCACCGTGCCCTACACCGGCAGTTACGGATCGGTGATGCTCGGCGGGCTCGGGCTGCTGTTCGCGCTGCTCAAGGGGACGGCGTGGGAGGTGACCGACCCGAAGCGGCAGGTGGTGTTCGACGCCGTGGAGAACGCCTGGGCGCCGTTCCTCTACAACGGGCTCGTCATGGACTCCGTCGCGGGCCGCGCCATCAGCCGCGGCGAGGTCGACGACCACCGGCGCGGCCACCCGATCCTCGCCTCCATCGCGCTGCTCGGCCGGGGCGCCTCCGCCGCCGAGAACGCCCGGTGGCGTGCGCTCGTCAAGGGCTGGGCCCAGCGCGACCACTACAGCCCGCCGTTGGGCAACCCCTCGCTCCAGCTCCCCGCCCTGGCCCGCCTCAAGTCCGTCCTGGACGACACCTCGCTCGCCCCGGTCCCCGAGCCGGAGGGGCACCGCCTCTTCCCCGACATGGCCCGGGCCACCCACCGCCGCCCCGGCTGGGCCGCCGCCCTGAGCATGGCCGACCGGCGGATCACCTACTACGAGACCGGGAACGGCGAGAATCTGCGCGGCTGGCACACCGGTTCGGGGATGCTCTACTGGTGGGGCGACACCTTCGCCAACGGCCAGTACAGCGACGCCTTCTGGCCGACCGTCGACCCGTACCGGCTGCCCGGCACCACGGCCTCGCGCAAGCCGCTGGCCGACGGGGCGGGCGGCGACTGGGGCGCGGCGCTCCCCGATGTGAACTGGGTCGGCGGGGTCACCGACAAGAAGCGGGCCGCCGTCGGGCAGTACCTCAAGGGGCTCGGCGGCACGCTGCTGGCGAAGAAGTCGTGGTTCTTCCTCGACGACACGGTGGTCTGTCTCGGCGCGGGTATCCGCTGCCAGGACGGGGCGGCCGTGGAGACCACCGTCGACAACCGCAACCTGGGGCCGGTGGGGAACGCCCCGTTCACCGTCGACGGCTCGGCGAAGCCCGTCACCCGCCCGTGGTCGGCGACCCTGACGGGCGCGTCCTGGGCCCATCTCGGCGGGCACGGCGGATACGTCTTCCCCGGCGGGGCGACCGTCAAGGCGCTGCGCGAGAACCGGTCCGGGCGGTGGCGCGACATCAACACCGCAGGCTCCCCGGACACGGTGTCGCGCACCTACCTCACCCTCTGGGTCGACCACGGCCGGAACCCGGCCGGCGGCGGTTACGCCTACCAGCTGCTGCCCGGGGCCTCGGAGCAGCGGACCGCCGCCCGGGCCTCCGACCCCGGCTGGTTGCGCGTGCTCGCCAACACCGATGACCAGCAGGGGGTTTCGGTCCCCTCGCTCGGGCTCACCGCTGTCAACTTCTGGTTCGCCGGGAGCGTGGGACCGCTCGACGCGGACGCCCCCTGCTCCGTGATGGTCACCGAGCACGCGGACGGCACCGCCACCGTCTGTGTCGGCGCCCCCAAGCGGGCGCGGACCGGCCTGACCGTCACCTGGGACAGGGCCGTCTCCTCCGTCGTCTCGAAGCCGTTAACCGTGACGACGGCGACCACCGGAGCGTCCCTGCGCCTGGTGTTCGGGGACCTCTCCGGTACGCGCGGGGCGACGCAGACCGTGCGGGTGCGTCTGGCCTGACCGGCGGGGGCGGGGACACCGGCGGCCGGGCACGACGGAACGAGGGACGCGGCCATGACACACCGACCCCCTGGAGGTGGCGGGCTACCGGCCGCGGTGGGGCGAGGAGGTCTCGCCGCGGATCGCCGGGCGCCGGGCTCGTAGACTCGCCGGCATGACCCAGCAGCAGATAGCTCCGGCCCTCGTTCCCGCGTTCGCGCCCAGCGGCACGCTGCGCGCGTCGATCAATCTCGGCAATCCGATCCTGGCCGGCCGGGACCCGGCGAGCGGCGACCTCGTCGGGGTGTCGGTCGATCTCGCATACGCGTTCGGCCGGCGGCTCGGGGTGCCCGTCGAACTCGTGGTGTTCGAGAGGGCGGCGGCCTCGGTGGAAGCGGTGAAGGCCGAGCAGGCGGACATCGGGTTCTTCGCGGTGGACCCCGCGCGGGACGAGGGATTGCTGTTCACCGCTCCCTATGTGCTGATCGAGGGCAGTTACCTCGTACCCGAGTCGTCCGCGCTGACCGAGAACGGCCAGGTGGGCCGTGAGGGGACGCGCATCTCGGTCGGTTCGGGCAGCGCCGACGACCTCTTCCTCACGCGCGCGATCGACCACGCCCGGATCGTACGGCTGCGGGGTGCCGCAGCGGCGCTCGCGGCCGCGCGGGCGGGAGAGGTGGAAGTGGCCGCCGGGATCCGCCAGTTGCTGGAGGCCGAGGCCCGGCGCGCTCCCGGCGTACGGGTGCTGCCGGGACGCTTCATGGTGATCCAGCAGGCCATGGGCATCCCGGACGGCCGCGGTACCGCCGCACAGGAGGTGCTGGCGTCCTTCGTGGAGGAGATGAAGGGAAGTGGTTTCGTCGCCGAAGCGCTGGAGCGCCACGGCATCGAGGGCGCCCGCGTGGCACCGGCCGCGCAGCTCCCGGTCTGACCTGGGCCGACCGGCTCACCGGCTCCCGGTCCGACCTGGGCCGACCGGCTCACCGGCTCCCGGTCCGACCGGCTCCCCGACCGGCCTGAGCCGCTCAGCTGCCCGCCGTCCCGTTCCCCTCGTGCCCCTCCAGCTCCTCGCCGAGCAGACGACGGGCCTTCTCCCGCAGGCGCTGCCGGTGCTCGGGGTCGGTCGCCCGGTCGGCGGCGCGGCCGAGCTCCTCGGCGCGTTCACGGGTGCGACGGGTTCGTTCCGGCGGGGTGTCGGGCAGGTCCATGGGGATCTCCTCCGTCGTGGTTCCTCCGTCGGCAACAGGGGGTGCGTGCGCGACCGGAGCCTCAGCGTCACCGGAGACCGGCCGGATCGCATCTCGTACGGTCACGTACGGTGAAACCCGCCGTTCGGGGGCCCACCGGACGGCGGGCCCCCGCATGCGCCGCTCAGTCCAGCGGACCGCGCAGCGCTGTGGAGTCGCTCCGCCAGGCGGCGAGGAGGCGGGCCGCGAGGCGGTCCTCCAGCAGCCCGGTGGCCTCGATGCCAAAGGCGATGTCGGCCTCCAGGTGCGGCTCGTCGGCGAGCAGGCCGCCGATGACGTCCCGGCGTACCACCTGCTCGTGCACCGCGTCGGCCTCCACGTGCTCGTCGTAGAACCGCTGGGCGGCCGGCCCCGCGCCGACACGCTTCAGTGCCCCGGCGAGCCGGCGCGAACCGGGTGACGAAGTGATCTCGACGGCGGCGAAGTGGCCGATGAGAGCGCCCCGGAGGGACCGGTGCAGCCCGAACAGGGACATCAGGTTGACGGTGGCCAGTACGTCGGCGGGCGCGGCGTCGAGGTAGTGCCCGTAGGCCGTCTCAAGGGACAGGTCCGCCAGCAGGTCGGCGTACAGACGGGCATGGATGTCCGCCTCCCGTCCGGCGCCGAACTCGTCGAACTCCACCGCCACCATCGCGGCCTTGGCCCGGCCGTACAGCCGGGGAAGCACCCAGGCGTGCGGGTCGGCTTCCTTCAGGTGGTAGAGCGAGCGCAGGGCGGCGTACTCGCGCAGGTGCCAGAGCTCACCGTCGTCCCGCAGGAAGTGGCTGACGCTGTGGCCGTCGTCACCGACCGGCTCGACGAGCAGGCCGGCCAGGGCCGACTCCAGGTTCCCGTCCGTACGCGCACCCGCGCGGAGGGCGGCGAGGAAGGGTTCCTCCAGGGAGCGGCGCAGTCCGAGCAGGCCGGGGTCCCATTCGCGTTCCTCGTCCACGTCCGCGAAGCCCTGGTAGTGCATTTCGTACAGGACGTAGAGGGCGAGCTGGAGGTCCTCACCGAAGGAATCCGCGTCGCCGACCGCGGGGGCCCGGTGGTTCCCGCCGGTACGCAGGGCGGCGATGACCCCGGCCGACAGCGGTCCGCGCGGATCGGGCAGCGGGGGGCTACGGCGCCTGGGCTCACGGTAGGAGAGTACGGCGGACATCAGGCGGCTCCATCGGTCTGGGCTCCATCGGTCTGGTGGGTCCTCGCGGTTCCGTCGCCGGTCGCGCGCTCGGGATCGGCCTGCGTCTCCGGCTTCACACGGCGGCGGTGGCTGGTGTCGCACCACGGGTAGGTACGGGTCTTGCGGCAGGTGCAGATCGCGGCGGCGAAGCGGCGCGAGGTGTACAGGGTGCCGTCGTCGCCGACCACCTCGACGGGCCCCTCCACCAGGAGGGGTCCGTCGGCGCCGAGCGTGACGCGCGCGGGGCGGCCGGGTCGGTCAGGGTTGCTCGGCACGGATGACCACCAGCTTCTCCTCGTCGGTGTGCTGGTCCAGCAGGCCCCGGCCCCGCAGCCAGGAGAGCCGCGAGAGCAGGACGGGGCCGAACGGCACGCTCGCCGTGTCGCTCACCGCGGCCCGCAGCCCGCCGTCGGCAAGGCGCCGCAGGGTCGCCTCCGTGCCGGTGAGGTCGGAGTGGACCATGAGCAGGACGCCTCCGCTGCGCAGGAGGTACGGGGCCGCGTCGCAGATGCGGTCCACCACCGCCCGCCCGTCGTGCCCCGCGTCCCAGGCGCGGGCGCTGCCACGGCGGGGCGGCGGGCCGAGCGGCGAGGGGACGTAGGGCGGGTTGCTGAGGACCAGGTCGTACGTCCGTCCCGGTACCGGGTCCGCCAGGTCACCGCGGTGGACGGCCACCCGCTGCCGGGCGAGCAGCGCGTTCAGGCGGGCGGTGAGCACCGCCCGGCGGCCGACGTCCACGGCGGTCACGTTCGCCCCCCGGCGGGCGGCGGCCACCGCGAGGAGGCCGCTGCCGGTGCCGAGGTCGATCACGTCGGAACCGGGGCGGACGGTCTCGCGGGCCAGCGCCCTCAGCAGCAGGTGCGTGTCGTGCTGGGGGGCGTAGACACCGGGCAGGGTGCGCACACCCAGCCTCTGGCTGGTGGTCAGCGTGGGAACGGCAGCGGTCACGGGTACCTCCTGCACGCGTCGGACGCGTGGATCGTGGGTCATGCCACCCATCAAGGCTCCGCTCGTTCGGTCGGGGGCGCCAATCGTGAGTTCGCACAGCGTGACCGGTTTCTCCGGCCCGGCCGTTCCAGCGAGTGCCCCTGCGTGATCTTTTCAAGCCTGCGAAATTCTGTCGGCGGCCGGCGGGCCGCCGACGTGACACGCCTGACAGGGCGGGGCCCCGTACACCGGTGTACGGGGCCCCGCCCTGTCAGGCGTGTCACGTGCGTCAGCGCCGGCGCGAGGCACCGCCGCGCAGGCCGGAACCGACGCCGGCCACGTGCAGGGCGAGCAGCGTCAGGCCGATGAGCATGATGTTCGTCGAAGCGAAGACGTCGTTCGTCGAGATGTCCGCTGCGTTGATCAGGAAGGCGATGAAGAACAGCACTGCCGCGGCTATACCGAGCATGGGGGTGGTTCCCTTCCGAGTGTGTGAGTGAAGTGAGGGGCGTGTGCCCGTGAATCGCGGAGTTAGACAGCCGGATGACGCTCCGGGGGCGTGAATGCGGTGAATCAGTGACCCGTTCGCCATCCCGCGCGCTCTGCCGGGGCCGCGACGACGCGCTGGCGGGGAACCGTTGGGTGTTCGCGGACAAACGTGGGCACCGGTGTCCTGACCGCTCCCGCCTCCGCCGCCCCCAGCGCCCTGGTCGCCGCGCGGGCCCAGCAGTCCGGGGCCGCGTCGGCCGCCGCCCCGATTCTGGCGGCCGGCGGGTCCTCCTGGGGCTTCGAGGAGTCCTGGGTCCGCTACGTCACGGGCGCGGGCGGCTCGGTGGACGTGGGCGGCGGCGCGACCAAGGGTGCCGCCGGGCTGATCGGCTACCCCGTCAAGCACGGTTCGGTGGACGGCGCCAAGCGCTCCGCCGATGTGCGCTTCGGCGGTTCGGTCACCTACGCGGTGCCCGGCCACAACATCACCGCCATCACCCTCGCCAACCCCCGGGTCGTCCTGAAGAACGGCCAGGGCACGCTGCACATGGACGTGACGACCGATCTGGTCGCCGACCAGGACCCGGTCACCACGACCGGTGTGCCGCTCGCCTCGCTGGAGGCGTCCGCCGGCGCCCTGGACGGGAGCTCCCTCGACTGGTCCGGCATAACGACCGCCCTCACCAGCCAGGGTGCGGAGATCTTCGCCTTCCAGGGCCGGCCCATGTACCCGGTCGGCACGGTACTGGACCCCCTCTCGGTCAGCGGCCGCGTCAGCGTCCCCACCCTCACGGTCAGCCAGGTCACCGGGCTGGGCGCCGAGACCGAGGTCACCGTCGTCGGCACGGGCTACCAACCCGGACGCGGGGTGTACCTGACGCAGTCCATCGCCCTGCCCGGCACCACGTACCCGAGCGTCTACGGCAACGCGGCCTGGGTCCGCCAGGTCGGCAGCGACGGCAGCTTCACCCTGAAGGCGAAGCTCACCGAGACGTTCACCCCCAACGGCGCCCCCGCCGTCGACTGCCGTACCACCGCCTGCTTCCTCACCACCTTCAACTCGCACGACGGCAGCGACCCCACCTGGATGCCCTCGCGCGCCCAGGACGTCGCCCAGCCGCTCACGTTCGGCATCGCCGTCCCCGCCGCCGTCGTGACGCAGCAGCCCGCTTCGCGCACCGTCCGCTCGGGCGCCCCCGCCGTCTTCACGGCCGCCGCGACCGGCGCCGACTCGGTCCGCTGGGAGCGCAGCACCGACCGGGGCGCGACCTGGAGCACCGTCCCGGGCGCCACCGCCGCCACCCTGTCGGTGACGGCCACAGCCGCACTCGACGGCCACCGCTACCGCGCCGTGTTCGTCAACGTGTCCGGTGAGACGGCCACCTCGTCCGCCACGCTCACCGTGTCCGCCGTGCCGGCCCGGATCACCGCCTTCAATGCCTCACCCGAGCCGGTCGCCAAGGGCAGCAAGCTGAAGGTGGCCGGCACGCTCCAGACCGCCGGCGCCACGGACAACACCTGGCGCCCGCTGCCCAAGGCGTCCGTCGTGATCGAGTTCCAGGCGAAGGGCGGCAACTCCTGGGGCAAGGCCGCCACGGTCACCACCGACAGCAAGGGCGCCGTCGCCACCTCGGTCACCGCCACCAAGGACGGCACCTGGCGCGCCCGTTACGCGGGGACCGCCGACCGCGCCGCGGCCGTCAGCTCATCGGACCAGGTGGACGTCAAGCTGCGCACCTCCATCTCCGGCTTCAACGCCTCCCCGGAGCCGGTCCGCAAGGGCCGCACCATCACGGCCAAGGGCACCCTGCGCAGCCTGGACGACACCTGGAAGAGCACCTCCGGCCAGACGGTGACCATCCTGTTCAAGGCCAACGGCGCCGGCAAGTGGAGCAAGCTCGCCACCGTGCGCACCAACGGCAAGGGTCTGTTCACCAAGGGCTTCACCGCCAAGAAGGACGGCACCTGGAAGGCCGAATTCAAGGCCACCTCCGCCCGCCTGGGCACCACCAGCTCCGGCGACCACGTCGACGTACGCTGACCCGTATCGGCCCGTACACCCCCCGACGGCCGGTCACCGCGGGCAACTCGCCCGCGGTGACCGGCCGTCCGGCCGTTCGCCGCCCCGCGCCGCCGCTCCCGTACGAAGGCCGGTGGCGCGCTCCCCCGCCCGCGTAGGCCGAACGGGCGGGGTGGCGCTCCCCGGCCTGTCTCTGCGGGTGTTTCGCCGCCGGGAGCGTGCCGCTGTCGTGATCGTCTCTGACCACCGCTCCTTCCCCGCGCCGCCAACCTCGCCCGATCAGTCCTGTCGCATCGCATCCGAACGGGGTACGAGTCCGGAAGGGGTGACGAATGGTTCGCCGCCCCCCTGACCGGAAGGACGTGAGATGGCCCGTACCGAGGCCGTGGAACACTCCTTCGCCGCCTGCGTGCTCCCGACGGGGCCCGGTCCGTCGGGGGCCGGTGCCGTCGACGCGGACGTGGTCGGCGCCGTCCTGCGTACCGCGCGGGCCGTGCTCGCGGAACGGGTCGCCCAGGCGTCGGAGATCGACGCCTCCTTCTCCGGCGACCTGGCCGGGCGGGTCGCCGACTTCACGCTGGACGGGGGCAAGCGCATGCGCCCCCGCCTTCTGTGGTGGGGGATGCGCGCCTGCGGTGCGGCGGACGCCGGGTCCACCGTCGCCGCGCTGCGGCTGGGGGTGGCGCTGGAGCTCATCCAGACCTGCGCGCTGGTCCACGACGACGTGATGGACCGCTCTCGGCTGCGCCGGGGTAAGCCCGCCGTCCACATCGCCCTCGCCGGCCGGGCGGGCCTCTCGCCGGACTCGGAGCGGGGTTCGGCGTTCGGTACCTCCGCCGGCGTGCTGGCCGGGGACCTCGCCCTGGTCTGGGCCGACGACACCGTCGCGGAGACGGCGCTGCCGGCCCCGGTACGCAGGCGGATCCGGACCATCTGGCGCTCCATGCGGACCGAGATGGTCGCCGGCCAGTACCTGGACCTCCACGGCCAGGCCACCGGGGGCTCGTCGGCGGCGCGGGCGATACGGACCGCCTGCCTCAAGAGCGCCCTGTACTCCGTCGAGCGCCCCCTGGCGATCGGGGCCGCCCTGGCCGACGCCGACGAACGCACCACGGCCGCACTGCGCTCGGCCGGCCGGTGCGCGGGCATCGCCTTCCAGCTCCGGGACGACCTGCTCGGCGTCTTCGGCGACCCGGCGCGGACGGGGAAGCCCTCCGGCGACGACATCCGGGAGGGCAAGCCGACCTATCTCCTCGCCGTCGCCCGTACGCGGGCCGAGGCCGCGGGAGACGAAGGGGCGCTGGCCCTCCTCACCCGCGCCACGGGGAACGCCGACCTCACCGAGGAGGACCTCGCGGACGTACGCGGTGTCTTCGAGGCGACGGGGGCGCGCGCCCATGTGGAGCGGAAGGCGGAGCGCCTGAGCGACCAGGCCGTACGCCGGCTGCGCGCGGCCGTCGACGTGGACGGGCACGGCGGCCGTCAGCTGCTCGGGCTGCTGCGCACGGTCTCCGGGGTCGAGTCCGGCCACGCCCCGGCGGCGGACGACGGCACACACGGGCGTGACGAAGGGACGGCGCAATCCCGGGTCCTGACCGCGGCAGAAGGAGGAGTCACCAGGTGATCACGGTCAAGGGGCCCGTCGACCATGTGGTCGTGGTCGGCGCCGGTCTGGCGGGGCTGGCCGCCACGCTCCACCTCCTCGGCGCGGGCCGCCGGGTCACCGTGGTCGAGCGGGAGTCAGTGCCCGGGGGACGGGCCGGGCTGCTGGAATCGGGCGGGTACCGCATCGACACCGGCCCGACCGTGCTGACCATGCCGGACCTGGTGGAGGAGGCGTTCGCCGCGGTCGGGGACGAGATGGCCGACCGGCTGGAGCTGATCGGGCTGGACCCCGCCTACCGGGCACGGTTCGCTGACGGGACCCAGCTCGACGTGCACACCGACGGGGCCGCGATGGAGGCCGCCGTCGAGCAGTTCGCGGGGGCCCGGCAGGCGGTGGGCTACCGGCGGCTGCGGATCTGGCTGGAGCGCCTGTACCGGGTGCAGATGCGCCGTTTCATCGACGCCAACTTCGACTCCCCCTTCCAGCTCGCCCACCCCGATCTCGCGCGGCTGGCCGCCCTCGGAGGGTTCGGCCGGCTCGACGCGCGGATCGGGCACTTCGTCTCGGACGAACGGCTGCGCCGGGTCTTCTCGTTCCAGGCCCTGTACGCGGGCGTCCCGCCGGCCCGGGCGCTCGCCGCGTACGCCGTCATCGCCTACATGGACACGGTGGCCGGGGTGTACTTCCCCAAGGGCGGGATGCACGCGCTGCCCCGGGCGATGGCGGACTCGGCCGCCGAGGCGGGCGCCGCCTTCCGTTACGGCCGGACCGTGACCCGGCTGGAGCGTTCGGGTGAACGGGTCACCGCCGTCGTCACCGACCAGGAGCGCATCCCCTGCGACGCGGTGGTCCTGACCCCGGATCTCCCCGTCGCCTACCGGCTGCTCGGCCGCGCCCCCCACCGGTCCCGCCCGCTGCGCCACTCCCCGTCCGCGGTGATCCTGCACGCGGGAACGGACCGCACCTGGCCGGATCTGGCCCACCACACCATCTCGTTCGGCGCGGCCTGGAAGAGCACCTTCCACGAACTCACCCGCACCGGGCGACTGATGTCGGACCCCTCGCTCCTGATCACCCGGCCCACCGCGACCGACCCCTCCCTCGCCCCGCCGGGCAAGCACCTCCACTACGTGCTCGCGCCCTGCCCCAACACCGAGGTCGGGCCGGGTGTACGGGAGTGGCGGGAGCTGGGGCCCCGCTACCGGGACGAGCTGCTGGCAGAGCTGGAGCGCCGTGAGATGCCCGGTCTGGGCGCGGCGATCGAGGAGGAGGGGCTCGTCACGCCGGTCGACTGGACCGCGCAGGGGCATGCGGCGGGCACCCCGTTCTCCGTGGCCCACACATTCCCCCAGACCGGTCCGTTCCGCCCGCGCAACCTGGTGCGTGGCACGGTCAACGCCGTCCTCGCGGGGTGCGGCACCACGCCCGGCGTCGGCGTGCCGACCGTCCTGATCTCCGGGAAGCTGGCGGCTCAGCGGATCACCGGCCTCCGCCCCGTTCCGCACCCCGCCCCGAGAGGTACCTCCGCATGACCGCCCGTGAACTGGACGCCGCAGGTATCCACGAACCCGCCCTCCGCACCGCGTACACGCGCTGCCGCGGCCTCAACGCGCGCCATGGGAAGACGTACTTCCTGGCGACGCGGCTGCTTCCCGTCGACCGGCGCCCGGCCGTCCACGCCCTGTACGGATTCGCCCGCTGGGCCGACGACATCGTGGACGACCTCGACAGCACGGCCACCCCCCCGGAGCGCGCCGGCGCCCTGCTCGCCCTGGAGGCCCAGCTGGAAGAGGGGCTGCGGCGGGGCCGGGCCACCGAGCCGGTGATCCGCGCGCTCGCGGACACGGCGGGCCGGTACGGCATCGCCCACCGGCACTTCACGGATTTCCTGGCCTCCATGCGCAGCGATCTGACGGTCGGCGGATACGCCTCGTACGAGGAGCTCGGCCGGTACATGCACGGCTCGGCCGCGGTGATCGGTCTGCAGATGCTGCCGGTGCTCGGGACGGTGGGGCCGCGCGAGGAGGCCGCTCCGCACGCGGCCGCGCTCGGCGTCGCCTTCCAGCTGACCAACTTCCTGCGGGACGTGGGCGAGGACCTGGACCGGGGCCGGCTCTACCTGCCGTCCGAGCTGCTGGCCGCGTACGGGGTGGACCGGGAGCGTTTCGAGTGGAGCCGCAGGACGGGGGCGCGGGACGCGCGGATCACCGATGTCCTGCGGGCCGCCGCGTCCCACAACCGGGCCGTCTACCGGGACGCCCTGCCGGGGATCGCCATGCTCGCCCCGGTGTCGCGGCCCTGCGTCCGTACGGCGTTCGTGCTGTACAGCGGCATTCTCGACGCGATCGAGGCCGACGGGTACGCCGTCCTGCACCGCCGGGCGGTCGTGCCGCGCCGGCGCCGGGCAGCCGTGGCGCTGGACGGGCTGGTACGGGCGGTCGCCGTACGCGCGGTGAGCCGGCGCGCGGAGGGGGCGGCCGAGGCGGTCCGCGCCCCGGGCCCGTCCCGGCCACGGGTGGTCGGCGGGGCGCGCGCCGTGCGGGAGGAGGCGGTATGAGCCCGGCGGCTGGAGGCCCCCGACGCGTTCCGCTGCGGCTGCGCCGGACGCCGGTCCCGTGGGAGCGGCAGGAACCGACGTGGCGGGACGCGAAACCGTCGCTGATCGCGCAGGCCCTCAAGCGGGCGCAGAGCCGGCCGTCCGGCAACTGGTACGTCATCGGCGCCTCGCGCGTCCTGCCTCCCGGGCGGACCCTCGGCGTCACGGTCGGCTCCACCGAGGTGGTCGCGTGGCGGGACGGCGAGGGGAAGCTCCGCACCGGCCCGGGGGCGTGCCCGCACCTGGGGGCGCCGCTGCGCGACAGCCCCGTCCGCTGCGGCACGCTGGTCTGCCACTGGCACGGGCTGGCCCTGGACGGCGGGCCGTTCGCCGGGTGGGAGCCCTACCCGGCCTTCGACGACGGGGTCCTGCTGTGGGTGCGGCTCGACCGGATGGGCGGCGAGACCCCTTCGGAGCGGCCGTACGTCCCGGTCCGGCCCCGGGTCCGGGATGCCGTGGAGGCGGTGTACTCGGGCGTCGGCCGCTGCGAGCCCGAGGACGTGGTGGCCAACCGCCTGGACCCGTGGCACGGGGCGTGGTTCCACCCGTACTCCTTCGTGGACCTGACGGTGACCGGAACGCCGGCCGACGCCACGGCGGACGAGGACGGGTTCCTGGTCGACGTGTCCTTCAAAGTGGCCGGGCGGCTGGTGGTCCCGGTGCGGGCGCGGTTCACGGCGCCCGAGCCCCGTACGGTCGTGATGCACATCGTCGAGGGCGAGGGGTCGGGGTCCGTGGTGGAGACGCACGCCACTCCCCTGGCTCCGGACGAGCGGGGGCGGCCCCGCACCGCCGTGACGGAGGCGCTGGTCGCGGCGTCGGGCCGCCGGGGATTCGCCGTGGCCCGGGCCGCCGCACCGCTGCTGCGCCCGCTGATGCGCGCCTCGGCCGGCCGGTTGTGGCGGGACGACCTGGCGTACGCGGAGCGGCGCTGGGAGCTGCGCGACAGCGGGCGTTTCCCGGGCTGAGTCCCGCGACGCCCCCGTCCCTCAGTCGGCCCCAAGCGCCGCGAGTCGGCGCAGGGCCGCCGACCGTCCCGCGCGCGGGACGGTCCAGAGTGTCTGCCCGCGTACGCCCCACCGCTCCAGCAGGGCGTTCGCGGCGAGGAAGCCGCTGGTGGCCGCGCGTTCCATCAGCGCCACCGGCAGTCCGGTACGGACCATGTCACCGGCCACCGTGACGGCGGGGTCGGGGCTGCGCACGCCCGGCCGGTGCCGGTAGCCGCCCACGGGGAACATCGGGCAGTCCGCCCGCCATTCGTGGCGCTCGTCGACGATGCGGGCGCTGCGCGTCTCCGGGTAGATCCGGTGCAGTTGCCGCAGCGCCTCGGCCTGCACGGCGGTCCGGTCGGCGTCCGGTGCGACGGCGTACGCGTGCAGTTCGACGACCGAACCCCTGGTGCGCCGGGCCCAGCGGGCGGCCTCGCCCTCCCAGCGGTCCAGCACGCTCACGTTGTCCAGGGGCCCGTAGCCGCTGGTGCCGAGGAAGCCCGGCCGGTCGTACGCCACCGGCCGGTCGAGCCACAGCCGGGAGACCAGGAACGGCGGTGCGGTGCGCAGCCGGTCGATCCTGGCGCGCCAGTCGGCGTCGCCCAGCTCCAGGGAGTCGCCGACGATCCGGCGCAGACCGGCGCTGTCCAGGGCGAGGACGAGTGCGTCGTACCGCGTGGTGCGGTCGTCGGTGGTGAGGTCGAGCCCGCCGTCCGGCAGGGGCCGCACCCGGCGGACCGGCGACCGGGTCCGTACGTCGACGCCGTGACCTTCCAGGTAGCGGTGCAGCGGGTCCCAGAGGGCGGTGGGGAAGGGCTCGTCGGGGACGTCGAAGAGCAGGCCCTCGCTGGAGCCGAGGAAGTAGATGTGGAACATCAGCACCAGTTCCGCCGCCGACAGTTCGCGCGGGTCGGCGAAGAAGCTGCGCGAGAACACCTCGAACGCCAGGTGGTGGGCGGCTTCGGGGAAGCGGATGCGGGTGAGGAAGTCGTGGGCGCTGACGCCGTCGAGCCGGTCGTAGACCTCGGGCACCCGTACGTCCAGCAGGGGCAGGGCGGCTCGCGGGTTCATCCCGGCCAGGTCGCGCAGGCCGAAGGTGGGGCTGAGGGCGACGAACCCCAGGGCGCTGAGCGGAGGGGTGCGCGGCACCCGGGCGAAGCTGTCGTGGAGGCCGGAGCTGTGTCGCAGGGGGTAGTCGGGCAGCCGGGTCAGCGAGTCGAGGCCCGGGTCGACCCGGCGCAGCAGGCCGCGCAGGTTGTAGTACTGCCGGAAGAAGGCGTGGAAGCCTCGGCTCATGGTGGCGGTGGTGCCGTCGGCGAGCTCGGTGGGCCAGCCCGAAAGCCGTCCGCCGAGGGTGCGTTCACTCTCGTGGAGGGTGACGCGTACGCCGCGCTCGGCCAGCAGGGTGGCTGCCGCGAGCCCGGCGATGCCGCCGCCGACGACGGCCGCGCTGGGGGCCGGTCCCGTGCAGCGGGCCCGGCCGTCGGGGGCCGGCACCACGGCCGCCTGCCGGTCCCGGCCGCGCCGGTGGCCCCTGCGCGGGGCGTGCGGGAACGTCATGCCTCCTCCCCCGCGTGGCCGACGAAGGTGTGGGTGATCCCGGTCTGCCAGCCGGGCAGCGGGAGGACGCGTACGTCGCGGAACCCGGCCTGCCGCAGACGGCCGGCGAACGCGGAGGCCGTGTCGAACTCGACGACGCTGCGCCGGAGATGGCGGTAGAGCTCGGCGTCGCCGGTGAGTCGTCCGGCGGGCTGGATGATCGCGGCGCAGACCGCGTTCCACACGGCGCGGTGGACGGTTGATCCGCCGAGTGTGTACTCGTGCACGGCGAGGCGGCCGCCCGGGACGAGCAGACCGCGTACCAGGTCGAGCGCCTTGTCGGGGTCGGCGAGGTTGCGGAAGAGGTAGCCGACGAACACCGCGTCGAAGGAGCCGGTCTCCAGCCGTCCGGCCAGCTCCTCCACCGGGGCGCGCACGAAGTCGACGTTCTCCGGCCAGCTCTTCGCCATCGCCCGCTCCAGCATGCCCGCGGAGGCGTCGACGCCGGTGATCCGGGCGTACGGGGCGGCGGCGAGGAGCGCGGCCGTGGAGGCACCCGTACCGCACCCCAGGTCGAGCACGCGCAGCCCGCTTCCGCCGTCCGGCAGTCCCAGCCGACGGGCGGAGCGGCGCAGATGGGCGTGGTAGCCGGGGCTGGCCGCGACGAGGCGGTCGTAGGCGGCGGAGCCGTGGTCGAACGCTGCGGACAGTGCGTCGCCGCGCAACAGGGTCATGGGGTGCTCTCTTCGTGGCCGGTCGGTGGGGGTGGGTACGGGGGCGGCTCGCGTCTGCCGGTGAAGGGCAGCTCGACGACGGTCCGCAGCATGGGAACGACCGGTGTCCGCAGGCCGATCAGGAGGTCTTCGTGGATCCGGGTGCTGCCGTCCAGGAAGCGGAGCAGCCGCTCGCCGGGGACGGCGCGGAAGAGGCGGGTGAAGAAGTCGGCGCCGTCCACCCGGCCGCTGTCCAGCGCCCGCAGCATGACCGCGTCCATCGCGCGCGGCCAGGGCCCGTGCGGCGCGGGCATCCGCAGCTCGCGGCCGGCGCGCAGTCGGGCGGCGACGGCCCGGCTCTGCCGCTGCACGGCCGCGAAGGTGTAGCCGGTGGAGGGGCGGGTCGCGCCTCCGGCGGTTCCGATGCGGTACACCGAGCGCCCGCCGCGGTGCGGGAAGCGGCCGTCCGTCATGGGGATGACACCGCGCTCCTCCGCGGTGACCTGGAACTCCCCCAGTTCCAGGATCTCCTGGGTGTAGTGGCGCAGGGCGCGCAG
Source organism: Streptomyces sp. NPDC088706 (assembly GCF_044752765.1). Lineage (NCBI taxonomy): Bacteria > Bacillati > Actinomycetota > Actinomycetes > Kitasatosporales > Streptomycetaceae > Streptomyces > Streptomyces sp. NPDC088706. The sequence continues at coordinate 231,359 of NZ_JBIVLW010000007.1, read as the reverse complement.
ATAGCCCTCGGTGTCCAGGGGGGCGGGTGAGAACTCGGTGTACTCGACCAGGGCGGTGTGCGGGTCGAGCGGCAGGACGTAGCCGAAGGAGAGTCCTCGCGCGGGCTGCGGCGTACGGAAGTCCATCAGGTCCGCGGTGGCCGGGTCGAAGGACGGGCGCTCGGTGCGGACGAACCAGCCCTGGAAGTGCTGGAGCAGGGTGGTGCGGGCCGGCGGCAGAAGGCCGGGCGGACGCGAGTCGAAGACGTGGCGGCCGCGTACGAGGACGTGTTCGCCCCGTGCGTCCTGGGCGAGGACCTCGGCGCCGCCGCCCGGTGCGTCGCGTACGGCGGTCACCGTCGCCTCGATCCGGCGGAAGCCCGGTGCGGCGGCCAGTCGGCGGTCCACCAGGGCTTCGAAGGCGTCCGACCGCAGCATCTTGTACCGGAAGGGAGCCGGGCGGATCACCGTGGCCGCGCCGTCGGCCGCCCGCACCCGCAACCGCGGCCAGGAGGCGGCGAGAGCCGAGTCGTAGGCGCCGCCCGGCGGCTCCCAGAAACACCAGGTGCGCGGCGGCGCCCTCAGGGGCCCCGGCGGAGCGTCGACAAGGACGACGGACAGCGGTACGGCGCCGTCCGGCGCGCACAGGCGGTACGCCAGACTCAGCCCGGCCGCTCCGGCGCCCACGATGACGACGTCGGGGTCAGGCACGGCTCACCTCTCGATCGGACGGGTGCTGATGCTTCCGGCTGGACCGGTAACGAATCCTTCCGCAACCAGGGGCCGGACGGATGCGTGTGACGCGCCCGTCCGCACCCGGGGACCCGCTAGTTCGCGGTGTGGTCGGGGTGGCCACGGGTGCGCCGGTCCTCCTTCATCTCGGCCTCGTACAGGTGGTCACGGCCGGCGGCGAGTTCGCCGCGGATCTCCTGTTCGACGGTCCGGAACACGTCGTAGTAGGTGGAGTTGTACTCCTCGACGATCTGGAAGGTCCAGTGGCCGGGGATGACGTTGCGGCCGAGGACCTCCTTCTCGACCCGGTCGGCCTGCGCACCGTGCCCGGCCTCACGGAGCAGCCGCACCGCGTCGTCGAGCGTGAGGTCGGCGCTGCCGGTGAGCTGGTGGAACGTGTAGAGGGCGCCGCGCGCCCGTTCCGTGGTCTCCAGCGCTTTCGAGAGGGCGCCGAGCGCCTCGACGGTGGTGTCGGTGACGCCTGCGGGGCGCTGGTGCTGCGCATCGGGAGGCCGGGCTTCGGTGTTCATGGATCTCCTGGTCGACGACGACGTCCGAGCGGCGGTTCATTCCCCACCTTCCTCGCCAGCGGCTCAGCACACCTCCTCCGAGCTCCACCCGGCCCAAGAGGTTCCGACCTTCCCCCGTCACTCCCTATCAATCCCTATCCTTCCCTCAGTATGGCATTTTGAGGTAATGTCCATCTCCATGGAGAGCGGAGAGCGTGAGCTGTACTCGATCGGCGAGGTGGCCGAACGGCTGGGTCTGCATGTGCGGACCGTCCGGAACTATGTGCGCGACGGGCGGCTCAAAGCGGTCCGGATCGGAAAGCAGTACCGGATCAGCCGGGAGGACTTCGAGGCGCTGACCGCCCACCCCGCCTCCGGCACACCTTCCGGTGGCGAGGGCGGACGGGGGCACCTGGAGGTGTCGAGCATCGTGCAGATCGACGGGATCGGCCCCGAGGCAGCGCACCGGCTGACCACCTTGGTCACCGCGAGCGCGCAGTCCCCCCGGGGCACGCCGGACCCGCTGCGCGTCCAGACGGTCCACGACAGGGAACGGGCCCGGATGAAGATCGTCGTTCTCGGCGGTGCCGCGGTCACGGCCGAGCTGCTCCACCTGATCGACGGGGCACTCGGCCCGGAGAACGGCATGCTCGACGGCGGACGGGAGGGGCACCGTGCCTGACCTTCTGGTGGACCACCACGGCGTACCGGTGCTGGCCTGCTCCCCCGACGGCCCGCCGGTCTCCTCCGCGCAGGACGCTCTGGACCATCTGATCGGGCCCGCGTTCCAGGGCGCCGAGGTGGTAGCGGTCCCGGTGGAGCGGCTGGACGACCGGTTCTTCGACCTCAGCACCGGGATCGCCGGCGCGATCCTCCAGAAGTTCTCCGCCTACCGGCTCCGGCTGGTCGTCGTGGGGGACATCGCGCACCATCTGTCGGCGAGCGCGGCCCTGCCCGACCTGGTCCGCGAGGCCAACCGGGGCCGGGACGTCTGGTTCGTGACGGATCTGGACGCCTTGGCCGCCCGCCTCGCCTAGGAGCGCCGGCCGGTTCGTCGTCATCTCCCGGCCCTCGCCCCGGCTACGACCCGCGCTGTGATGCGCACCACTCCCGATCGATTTGCGCTCCCTTTACTATCAACAGGGCGGGTTTCCCACCCGTCCCCGACGTCGAGCCCGACGACCTGAACAGAGAAGGAGCTGCGGTACCGCAATGGGTGAGCCTCCCAGTACGAACCGTGTCATCCCTGCCCCGATGGACCTGGGGACGGAGGTGACACGGTGAGCGAAGTACTCCTGCTCCTTCTCGCCCTCGGCCTGACTCTGGCGTGCGCGGTGTTCGTCGCGGCCGAGTTCTCGCTGACCACCGTCGAGCGCGGCGAGCTCGAACGAGCCGCGCAGGCCGGTGAGCGCGGGGCCGAAAGCGCGCTCAAGGCCGCCAAGCGGCTCACGTTCCAGCTGTCCGGCGCCCAGCTCGGCATCACGGTGACCTCCCTGGTCATCGGCATGCTGGCCGAGCCGTCCCTGGCCGTGCTCCTGCGCTCGCCGCTGGAGTCCACCGGGCTCGCGGCAGGCGCCGTGTCCACGGTTGCGACCCTGCTCGGTGTGGCGCTGTCCACCGTCGTCCTCATGGTCGTCGGCGAGCTCGTCCCGAAGAACTGGGCGATCTCCAGCCCGCTCGCCGTCGCCAAGGTCGTGTCCGGGCCGCAGCGCGCGTTCACCGCCTGCTTCGCCCCGCTGATCCGCCACCTCGACAACACGGCGAACCGCGCCGTACGCCGGTTCGGCCTGGAGCCGGCCGAGGAGCTGGCCTCGGCCCGTACCCCGCAGGAGCTGATCGCTCTCGCCCAGCACTCGGCCCGTCAGGGCGCCATCGAGCAGGACTCGGCGGAGCTGTTCGTCCGCACCCTGAACCTGGCGGAGCTGTCCGCCGAGAACGTGATGACGCCCCGGGTGGACATGCGGGCCCTGGAGGCCCACGCCACCGCCGCCGACGCGGCCAACCTGACGCTGGCCACCGGCCTGTCCCGCTTCCCGGTCTACCGCGACAGCCTGGACCAGGTCATCGGCACGGTCCACATCCGCGACGTCCTGGCCCTGGACGAGACCGAGCGCGCCCGGACCCCGGTCACGGCGCTGGCCACCGAGCCCCTCCTCGTACCGGATTCGCTGCCTGTGGACCGGCTGCTGGCGCAGATGCGCCGGCACCGGACCATGGCGGTCGTGATCGACGAGTACGGCGGTACGGCGGGGGTCGCCACCGTCGAGGACATCGTGGAGGAGGTCGTCGGAGAGGTCCGCGACGAGCACGATCCGCACGAGCGCCCCGACCTGGCACCGGCCGAGCCGCTCGGCGACGGCCGCCCGGTCTGGGAGGCCGAGGGCAGCATCCGGCTGGACCAGCTCGACCGGATAGGCTTCCCCGCGCCGGAGGGCCCGTACGAGACGCTCGCGGGTCTCCTCGCCAACCAGCTCGCCCGGATCCCCGTCCGCACGGACCGGGTCGACATCGACGGCTGGCAGTTCGACGTGCTCGACATCGAGCACCACCGGGCCGACCGGGTGCGGATCACCGCGCCGGTCCCCGCCCTGGCCCTTGCGGAGGAGGACGCCCGATGACCACCGTTCAGCTTCTCATCGGCGCGCTCACCCTCCTCACCAACGCGTTCTTCGTCGGCGCCGAGTTCGCCCTGATCTCCGTGCGTCGCAGCCAGATCGAGCCGCAGGCCGTACGCGGCAGCCGACGGGCGAAGAGCACCCTGTGGGGCATCGAGCACCTGTCGGCCGCCATGGCCACGGCTCAGCTCGGCATCACCATCTCCTCCCTGGTGCTGGGTGCCGTCGCCGAACCGGCGATCGCCCACCTGCTGGAGCCGCCGTTCGACGCGATCGGCGTTCCCGACGCGCTGGTCCACCCGATCGCCTTCGTCATAGCGCTGACCCTGGCGACCTACCTCCACATGCTCATCGGCGAGATGATCCCGAAGAACATCGCGCTCGCCGCGCCCGTTGCGACGGCCCTGGCGCTGGCACCGTCCCTGGTGGCGCTGACCCGGGCGCTGCGCCCGGTCATCTTCGGCATCAACGCGTTCGCCAACATGCTGCTGCGGCTGCTGAAGGTCGAGCCCAAGGACGAGGTCGCCTCGGTCTTCACCGACGACGAACTGGTCCGGCTGGTGAAGGACTCCAGCGATGCCGGTCTCCTCGCCCCGGCCGACGGTGAGCGGCTGCGGGACGCGCTGGAGCTCGGCACCCGGCCGGTCGGCGAGGTGATGGTCCCGCTGAACCGGACCGTCACCGTCGACCGCGGCATCACCCCGCAGCAGTTGGAGCGGGCGGCCGTCGCCTCGGGCTTCTCCCGGCTGCCGGTGACCGGGCCGGACGACGGGGTGCTGGGCTACCTGCACATCAAGGACGCCCTCGGGGTCGCGGAGCGCACCAAACCGCTGCCTTCGAGCGCGCTCCACCCCGTGATCCGGGTCGAGATCGACACCCCGCTCGACGACACCCTCACGGCGATGCGTGCCGCCGGTACGCACCTCGCCGCCGTCGCCGGGGGCAAGGGCACGGTCATCGGCTTCGTGACGATGGAGGACGTCCTGGAGGAGCTGGTCGGACCCGCCACGGTCTGACCGTACGAGAGCTGGGAGGGGAGGCGGCCCGGCGTCCCGGGCCGCCTCCCCCGCTGTCCGCCCGGGCCGCCCGCGAGCACGTAAGCTCGGCGGATGGCCAAGTACTTCGACGTGCACCCCGAGAATCCCCAGCCGCGCACGATCGGCACGGTGGTCGACAGCATCCGTTCCGGTGCGCTCGTCGCCTATCCGACCGATTCCTGTTACGCACTGGGCTGTCAGCTGGGCAACCGCGACGGCATCGCGCGGATCCGGTCGATCCGCGATCTCGACGACCGCCACCACTTCACGCTGGTGTGCCGCGACTTCGCGCAGCTGGCACAGTTCGTCCGCGTCGACAACGACGTGTTCCGCGCGGTCAAGGCGGCCACGCCCGGCAGCTACACCTTCATCCTCCCGGCGACGAAGGAGGTGCCCCGCCAGCTGCTGCACCCGAAGAAGAAGACGGTCGGTGTGCGCATCCCCGACCATGTCGTGACCCAGGCACTGGTCGCCGAGCTGGGCGAGCCGCTGCTCTCCAGCACCCTGCTGCTGCCGGACGAGGAGGAGCCGCTGACGCAGGGCTGGGAGATCAAGGAGCGGCTCGACCACGAGGTGGACGCCGTCATCGACTCGGGTGACTGCGGCACCGAACCGACCACGGTCATCGACTTCTCCGGCGACGAGCCGGAGATCGTGCGACGCGGCGCCGGCGACCCGTCGCGCTTCGAGTAGGCGGCCGTGGCGGGCGAGCGGTTGCGGTTCGACGGCTGGATCGCCGGTGTGGGTACGTCTTCCGGTACCCGGCTGGTGGTCGGGCACTGGCCGCGCTCCCCGTTCGGGCCGTTCAGCGACGTCATGGTCGAGCACCCGGACGGCGAGCGGGTCCTGCTGGCCCCGTCCCGCCCGATCGCGGACTTCGTCGCCGCCACCTACCGCTTCGACCGGGTCGAGGTGGTTCCCGTGGCCGTCAGCGTCGCCGGGGCCACCTGGCGCGTCGAGGCGGGTCCGCTGCGCCTGCGGCTGCGGGCCGGGCGCCGGTCGGCCCTCGGTCTGCTGCTGTCCCTCGTACCGGCACCGCTCGTCCGCAGCCCGCACTGGGCAGCGCTGTGCGACGTTCCGGCGCGGCTGCTGATGCCCGGCGTACGCACCCTGGGCCGCGCGGGTCCGGGTCGGCGCGAGTGGTACGGGGCGCGGGACCTGCGGCCGGTACTGGCCGCGGACGCCTCACTGGACGGGGTGCACCTGGGCCCGCTCGCCCCGCTCGATCCGCCCGTCGCCTTCGGGTTCGGCTCGGCGCCGCGCACCCCCGCCCTGGTGCGCGTCACCACAACGGTGGAAATCAGGCCCGCCGGGCGGTGAGGGCTCCTCCGGCCCCCCGGGAGGGCGCGGCCCTCACCGGACCGTCCGGGGCCCGCCCGCGGAGGCGACGCGCCGGGGATGCGAGGGGGCGGGGCGCGTCGCAGGGTGGAGCCATGGCTAATCCCCCGATCGTCATCCACCGGCCGACCCCCTCGGGTGGCCGCCGGGTGACCGTGCACTACGAAGGCCGGGACGAGATACTCGGGCTGGCCCACAGCGACCACGACGTGATCGTGTTCCTGAGCGGGGCCGGTCTCGAAGAGGCGGATCGAATCCTCGACAACCCGGTGTGGGTCGAATGGCGGGGTGGGCGGGCCCACCGCTACGAGGCTGCCTGAGCGACGTCACACCGGACTCGCCGGGGTGGATTCCGGGCTGCCGAACAGTTCACGCACCTCCTCGGCGTCGGTCTCCCGCAACTCGTCGTCCAGCAGAATCCATCGGGTGATGCCCACGGACTCCAGGAACGGCAGGTCGTGACCGGCGATGACGAGGGCGCCCTCGTAGGACTCCAGGGCGCTCGTCAGCTGCCGCACGCCGGCCAGGTCGAGGTTGTTCGTCGGCTCGTCCAGCAGAAGCAGCTGCGGGGCGGGTGCGGCGAGCATCATCGCCGCGAGCGCGGCCCGGAAGCGTTCGCCGCCCGAGAGGGTGCCCGCCGGCTGCTCCGCGCGGGCGCCCTTGAAGAGGAACCGGGCGAGCTGGGAACGGATCTGGTTGTCGGTGGTGCCGGGAGCCGTGCGGACGACGTTCGCGGCGACGCTCAAGGTGTCGTCGAGGACGTCGAGCCGCTGCGGAAGGAACTTCAGCGGCACGGACACCGTGGCCTCGCCGGAGCTCGGTTGGAGCTCCCCGGTGAGCGTGCGCAGCAGGGTCGTCTTGCCCGCCCCGTTGCGGCCGATCAGGGCGATGCGTTCGGGCCCCCGCACCTGGAGGCTACCGGCCCGCAGCCGCCCGTGGGGCAGGCTCAGGTCCCGTACGGTCAGGACGGTGCGGCCGGCGGGTACGGCGGTGTGGGGCAGGCTCACCTTGATCTCGGCGTCCCGGCGGACGGCTTCGGCGGCCTCCTCCCTGCGCTCGCGGGCCTCGTCGAGGCGGTCCTCGTGCAGTCCGCGCAACCGGTCCCCCGACTCCTGGGCGGAGCGCTTGCGTTCGCCGGCGACGATGCGCGGGGCGCGTCGCTGGGCGTCCAGCTTCTTGTCGTGGCGCTGGCGGCGGGCCACCTTGATCCGGGTCTCCTCCAGCTCGCGCTGCCGGCGCCGTACGTCGGCCTCGGCGGAACGCAGCATCCGCCCGGCGGCCTCCTGCTGGGTGGCGAGGGCGTCCTGGTAGGCGGACCAGCCGCCCCCATACCAGTTCACCGAACCCGCTCGCAGCTCGGCGATGCGGTCGACCCGCTCCAGCAGGTCCCGGTCGTGGCTGACGACGATCAGGATGCCGGTGCGCCAGGAGTCGACGGCCTCGTAGAGCCTGCGGCGGGCGAACAGGTCCAGGTTGTTGGTCGGCTCGTCGAGGAGGAGGACGTCGGGGCGTTCCAGCAGCAGGGCGGCCAGCCGCAGTAGGACGGTCTCCCCGCCGGACAGCTGCCCCACGGTGCGGTCCAGCTCGACGGCGCCGAGGCCGAGGGAGCCGAGAGTGGCCGTGGCGCGCTCCTCGATGTCCCAGTCGTCGCCGACCGTCTCGAAGTGCTCCTCCCGTACGTCTGCGGACTCGATGGCGCGCAGGGCGGCGCGGCGCTCGGCGATTCCGAGAGCCTCGTCGACCCGCAGGTCCGTGTCCAGGGTGATGTTCTGGGGCAGGTAGGCGAGGTTTCCGCCCACGGCGACGGACCCCTCCGCGGGGCGCAGTTGTCCGGCGAGCAGGCGCAGCAGGGTCGACTTGCCCGTGCCGTTGGCGCCGACCAGGCCCGTACGGCCCCGGGGGACGGTGAGGGAGAGCCCGTCGAAGAGGTTCGTACCGTCGGACCACCGGAAGGTGAGGTGGGAAAGGGCAACGGAGGCGCTGGGCGCGGTGGGATGGCTCATGGTGGGTTCTCGCAGTCGGAAGCGGGAGGAAGGGGGGCTTCGTATGCGAACAGCACGCGGCGACCCGACCGGAGGCCGGAGAGCGGTGGGAGAAGACAGTCCTGCGAAGTGGAGGACGGCTCAGCACCGAGGTCGCATGCACGCGGAAGTCACGGGCGGCAGGAATGCCGACAGCGTCGTGACCGGATACGGGCCAGGGCCGTACCGCGCGATGATCGCGGACCTCAGATGCGCAACGTCCACCTCTATCGGAGACAACAGGACGTGAGCAGCGTACCGGAGGGCCGCGACGGGCGTCGAGCGATTTTCTATGGGGTGCACTGCGGGGCCTCGGCGCTCCGCGCGGCGGGCGCGGGGGCGGGGGCGGGGGCGGCGGTGCGCCGTCCGGGCACCCGATCGGCTTCCGGGACACGTGGCCCACGGCGGACGACCAGCGTGGCGAGAAGGGCCGCGAGGCCGGCGAGGACGAACCCGTGGGGCGGGGTGGCGCCCGTGGGGTGGGTCTCGTACACGAGCGCCGCGGACAGCACGGTCAGGACGGTGGTGACCCGGCCGTGCTGTCGGGTGGCAGCCACGACCACCAGCCCCCACAGGAGGTACCAGGGCTGCACCATGGGCGAGAGCGCGACCAGTGCGAGCAGGCCGAGGCCCAGGGCGTCGACCGGTGGCAGGTGGCCGTTCATCGACCTGCGGGCCAGGACGACGATCAGGACGAGTGCCGCGGCGAGACCGAGGGTCTGCACGGCGGACTCGACCGGTTCGGGGTCGGCGCCCAGGAGCAGGCGGCCCAGTTCGCCGATGCCCAGCCCGAGGTCGCTGACGACGGAGAGCGCCGTGTGGATGTTGCCGGCGACGCCCTGGGTCCTGAGCCAGCCGAAGCCGGTGCCGCTGACCAGCGTCGCCGAACCGGCGACGGCACACGCGACGAGGCCGGGGGCAAGGAGCCCCTTGGCCCACCGCCGGATCCGCGGTCCGGTCGCCGACGCGTGCACGAGGACGCCGATGAACAGCAGCGATACGGCGGCCGGGGACTTGACCATCATGGCGAGCCCGATCAGGGCGCTGCCGGCCACCCACCTGCCCCGCAGCGCGAGCGTCAGCCCGGTGAGCATGAGCCCGATCATCAGGCCGTCGTTGTGCGCGCCCCCGACCACGTGCATCAGCAGGAGCGGGTTGAGCGCCGCCAGCCACAGGGCGCGGCTCTCGCTCGTTCCGTGCTCACGGGCCAGTCGGCGCAGGGCCCAGACGATGAGGACCAGCGAGGCGAGGGCGATGAGACGCATCGCCAGGACGGCGGGCACGATGGTGCCGCCGGTCGTCCTCGCCACCGCGGCGGACAGGAGCAGGAACAGCGGGCCGTAGGGGGCCGGGGTGTCGCGCCAGTGGTTGCCGACGCTCGCCGCCGCGTCGCCGCCGATTCCGGCGGGATCCAGGCTGGAGGGGCCCACGGTGTAGACGTCGTGGCCCTCCACGACCATCGCGCCCTGGGCGATGTAGCTGTAGACGTCGGCGCTGTAGAGCGGGGGCGTGAGCAGGAACGGTGCCGTCCACCAGGCGAGGGTGGTGAGCGTTTCCCGCACGGAGGCGGCGGTCCTGCCGTACTGCCACCAGGCGACGACCAGCACGGTCAGTCCGACGTACGCGAGGACGGCCGCGGCCGTCCGCGGGGTGGAGCCGTGGTCGACCCAGAGGCCCCAGGGGTCGCGGGCCGGCAGCTTTCCGGAGATCCAGCCGCCCGCGGCGGTCGCCAGGGCGGCTGCCGCGCCCAGCCGACGGTATCCGACAGCACTCAAAGCCCACATGACCGGAGAACCTATCGGACGGGGTAGGTGGAGGGCCTTGCCGCGCCCTCGTAACCCTCTCCCGCCGCTCTAGCGCACGTCGCCGCGCCAGTCCCACTGGTGGCCGTCGAGCGAGCGGGGCCCGTACTCCGCGCGGCCGCCCGGTCCGTAGGCGCCTATCTCCGTGACCAGTCCGACCCCCTCGCGCAAAGCCTCGTCGCTCCAGCCGGTGACGTCCAGGAGCAGCCCGTCGAGCGGGCCGCCGACCAGCTCCCGGTAGTCGTGGCCCGGCCTCGGGCCGGGGTGCGGATCGTCGTGGTCGGTGCCGTACACCCGTCGCTGCCTCATCAGCTCGTCCATGCAGGCAGCATCCCATCGGCCACTGACAACGGCCCGGCGTGCGGGGCCATCCGACGGTGGGGGTCCGTGGGCGGTGAAGTCGCCGCCGCGGGGTGCGCACCATATGATTCAGGGACTCACGCACCGCGGAGCAGCCCATGAACCGGCGTCGGACTCCCCGCTCGGTAAGCGCCGAGGACCTGCTCAGCACGTTGCAGAGCCTCACTGCCCGCGCTCGGCGGGAGGTGGAATTCCACCAGGCCAGAGTGGAACTCGCGCAGGCCCTTCAGCGCGACATGCTTCCGGCGACCCTTCCCGCCCTCCCCGGCCTCCAGTCCGCGGCGCGCTACACCCCCGCCCGGGACGGCCTGGACATCGGCGGTGACTGGTACGACGGCTTCGCGCTCGCGGACGGCGCCCTGGGCTTCGCCATCGGTGACGTCCAGGGGCACGACGTGGAGGCGGCGGCCTTCATGGGACAGGTCCGCATCGCGATGCGGGCGATCGCGGGTACGGTCTCCGACCCGGGTGAGGTCCTGGGCCGGACCAACGACCTCCTGCTCTCCGTGGACTCCGGCCTCTTCGCCACCTGTACGTTCCTCCGGCTGGACCCGCGCACCTGGGAGCTGCGCGGTGCGCGGGCCGGGCACGTGGCCAGTGTGTGGGCGAGCGTGGACGGGCGGTCCGGCATCATGGAGGACCCGGGGGGTCTGCCCCTGGGGATCCAGACGGGCGAGAGGTATCCCGTCACCCGGCGGACCCTGGACACGGACGGCGCGATCGTGCTGCTGACCGACGGTGTCGTCGAGGGCCCGTCGCTGTTGATCGAGGACGGCCTGGACCGGGTACGGCGACTGGCCGGCGCCCATGCCGGGGCGAGCGCGGACGACCTGGCCGACGGTGTCCTCGGAGCGGCGGAGCTGACGGGCCACGAGGACGACGCGGCCGTACTCGTCCTGCGGCACGCCCCGGCCGGTGCGCGGTGACGCCGAGACCGTAGGGCGCGTGTCACCGGAGGTCTCCTCCGCGAGGTCGGTGTCTGATGAGTGCTGTGATCCGCAGCGAGGAAGCCAGACGTCGGGCCCTGTACGTGGCGCAGATCCTGGGCGTGACCGGCGCCTACTACCTGTCGGGACGGCTCGGACTGACGCGCCAGGTGGTGGTGGACGGCGCGGTGGTCACCCCGCTCTGGCCGCCCACCGGGATCTCTCTCGCCGCCCTGCTGTATTTCGGCGCCCGGGTCTGGCCGGGCATCGCCCTGGGCGCGCTCTTCACGGTCTCCGCCATCGGTGACGCGTTCACCCTGTCGCGGCTGGGCATCGTCCTGGGCAACACCCTCGCGCCCCTCGCCGCCTACGCGCTGCTGCGCCAGGTGGACTTCCGCGGCGAACTGGCCCGGTTGCGGGACGGGATCTGCCTGGTCTTCCTGGGCGCGTTCGCCGGGATGCTGATCAGCGCCACCGTCGGCAGCGTGACGCTGATGCTCGACGACAAGGTTCCCTCGGGACTCTTCTGGCTGGTGTGGTCGTCCTGGTGGGCCGGGGACGCCATGGGCGTTCTCGTGGTCACTCCCGTACTGCTGGTGCTGAGCCGGGTGCGGTGGCCACGGCTGTCCGACCGGTGGCCGGAGGCCTGCCTCCTGGCGGTCGTCGTGGTCGTGGCGGGGTACTTCTCCACGAGAAGCCCGCTCTCGATGATCTATCTGGTGTTCCCGGTGATCGTCTGGGCGGCGCTCCGCTTCCAGCTGCCCGGGAGCGCGCCGTGCGCCCTGGTGGTGTCGGTGCTGGCGATCACCGCCGGGACGGATGCCCTGGGCCCATTCGCGGGCCACACGCTGATGGAGGTCATGGCCAACCTCACCGTGTTCAACGGCTGCGTGGCGCTCACGGCGCTGCTGCTGGGGGCGATCGTGGCCGAGCACCAGAACATCCGCCGGGAGACGGAGCACGCGGTCGTGGAGCTGGAGGCGCTCGTGGAGCAGCTCGCTCCGCTGCCGGGACGGCGGTCGGCCCGGTACGACGACGAGCCGCCGCGCTCCGGTCAGTAGGGCAGCGGCCGGCCGGAGGGGGTGCGCAGGTCCAGCGGGGGCGGCCCGGACGGCGGCGGGGGTCGACGGACAACGATGCGGATGCGGCCCATGGCCACCACCTCCTCCAGGTGACCGGTATCTGCCCAGTGGGCGCGGCTTCACACTTCCGCTCCCGCGCGCGGCTTCTCCGTCCGTACGCGTGCCGGGCGCCAGGGACGCGTACGGACGCCGCGGGGATGCGGACCAGGCCGGGTGCGGTGACCCTTGATGGGTGGGGGCGCAGAGGCGAGGAGGATCAGGCATGTCCGCCATGGACAAGATCAAGAAGATGCTCAAGGGTCACGAGGACAAGGCCGACAAGGGCGTCGACAAAGCCGGCGACATGGTCGACGACAGGACCAAGGGCAAGTACAGCGGTCAGGTCGACACCGGCCAGGACAAGCTCAGGCAGCAGTTCGGCGGGGAGCGCGGCCAGGACGGACCGCCGCGCACCTGACCGCCGCCGCCGGCGAACGGCCGGCCCCCGTCCGCTCGTACCCGGTCCGTGCCATGGCTCACATCCCGTGGCACGGACCGGGTGCGTCCGGACCTGTCCCCGACCGCCCGGGTGACGGGGCGCCGGGAGAAATCCGGGATGCTCATCGGATTCTTGTTATTGTCCGGCCCGCACCGCATCTCCCGAGTGTGGGAAGTGACAGCACCGGACCCCGGAAGAGTGAGCACAGCATGGGCAAGGATCACGGGACGGCCTTGATCGCGGCGGCGCGGAACGGCGACCAGGAGGCCAAGGACCGGCTCGTCGCCGCGTACCTGCCGCTGCTGTACAACGTCGTCGGCCGGGCGTTGAACGGGCACGCGGATGTGGACGACGTGGTGCAGGAGACGGCGCTGCGGATGCTGCGCAGCCTGCCCGAGCTGCGTGATCCGGAGAGTTTCCGCTCCTGGCTCGTGGCGATAGCCATGAACGAGATACGCCGGCACTGGCGCGAGGGCCGGTCGGGGACCCTGTCCGCCGACCGGCTGGACGACGCGTTCGACCTGGCCGACCCGCGCGCCGACTTCGTCGAGCTGACCATTCTGCGGCTCGGACTGACCGGGCAGCGGCGCCAGGTGGCGGAGGCGACGCGGTGGCTGGACGAGGACGACCGCGCGCTGCTGTCGCTGTGGTGGCTGGAGACGGCGGGCCAGCTGTCGCGGGCCGAGGTCGCGGCGGCCCTGGAGCTCTCCCCGCAGCACACCGCCGTACGCGTCCAGCGGATGAAGGCGCAGCTGGAGGCGGCCAGGGTCGTGGTGGGCGCGCTGGCGGCCGATCCGCCGTGCGTGTTGCTGGAGGACCTCCTCGCCGGCTGGGACGGGGTCCCGTCCGCCCTGTGGCGCAAGCGGCTTGCCCGCCACGCCCGTGAGTGCACCGTCTGCTCGGGCCACGGCTCGGGGCTGGTGCCCGCGGAGGGCCTGCTGGTGGGTCTGGGGCTGGTCCCGGTGGCCGCGACCGCCGGCGGGGCGATGGCACCGGATCTGCTGCCGACGGCCGCCCAGCTCACCGCGGACTCCGCCGCCGGGGCGGGCCGGGCCGGTCGCAGGCGTGGCCAGGTACGGCGGCGGCGCCGCAACTCGGCCATCGCCGCCGTGGTCGCCGTCGCGGCTCTGGGGACCGGTGGCGCGGCCGTGCACCTCTACTCCGACGAGAAGGACCGGGACGCGACGACGCTGAGCGCCGGGGGGTCCACCGCGAGCGCGACCCTCCCCACGACGACCGGCCCCTCCCCCACGCCGACGGTGGCGTCGCCGTCGGCCTCGGCCTCGTCCGCTTCGCCCTCGGCCGGCGCCTCGCCGAAGAAGAGCCCTTCGCGCAAGCCCAAGCCCTCGCCGACGAAGAGCACCCGGCCCCCCGCACCGAGCACGGCCGCCCCGGCCCCGAAACCCCCGCCGCCCGCGCCCGCCCCTCCGGCGTCGGTGGGCGGCCAGGTCCTCCAGATCGTCAACGCCGAGCGGGCGAAGGAGGGCTGCGGGCCGGTGACCTCCAACGACCAGCTGGCGACGGCCGCGCAGCGGCACTCCGCCGACATGGCATCCCGGGACTACTTCTCGCACACCTCCCCGGACGGCACCGACCCGGGTGACCGGATCTCCGCGGCCGGATACCGGTGGAGCACCTACGGCGAGAACATCGCCAAGGGGCAGCGGACGCCGGCCGACGTGATGCAATCGTGGATGAACAGCCCGGGGCACCGCGCGAACATCCTGAACTGCTCCTTCAAGGAGATGGGCATCGGGAAGCAGGACTCCGGCGGCGGTCCGGTGTGGACGCAGAAGTTCGGGGCCCGCTGAGCGGCGCGGGGTGATCATCACCGTGCGGCAGCGCGGTGGTGGCAGCGACGCGGCGCGCGTCCGGGTGTTCGCGTGTTCCGTGCCGGGCCGACGGCCCGTCCGGCGGGCCCTACGATGCGGTCATGATCGCTGAGCTGCAATGTGTGGTGCTCGACTGCCGGGACCCGAGGGAACTCGCCGGCTTCTACGCGTCGCTGCTGGGCGGCGAGGTCGACCGGCCCGACCGGCGGTGGGCGCTCGACGACGAGTGGTCCACCGTGCACGCGGCCGGGCTGGTGCTGGCCTTCCAGCGGGTCGCGGACTACCGGGCGCCCCGGTGGCCGGGGCAGGATCCGCCCCAGCAGATACACCTGGACCTCGCCGTGACCGATCTGGACGGCGCCCACGAACAGGTGATCGCGCTGGGGGCTTCCCTGCTCGACGGGGGTGAGGGGCAGCGCGGCTGGCATGTCTACGCCGATCCCGCCGGGCACCCGTTCTGTCTCGTACGGCACTGACTGCCCGCGGGGGCGATCCGGTGCGGCCGCGGCCGGGCCGCACCGGATCACGGCCGGTTCAGCGCAGGAGCAGCGTCGACACCGTACCGGCGCAGACGACCGCGCCCACCGCCGTGACCGACAGGGCGACGCAGCGGGCCCGGAGCCGCTCGTAGCGCTCGGTGTACTCCTCGCGCAGTTCGGCCGCCCGGTCGCGGACGCGGGTGAGCGACTCACGGGAGAGAGCGACGCGGTCGGTGAGGTAGACGCGCTCGACGTCCTCGCGCTGGGCGGTGGTGAGCCAGGGCAGTTCGTCGGTGAACCGGCGCGCGTGCGCTCGCGCCCTCTCCACCTCGGCGTTCCACAGCAGGTAGCCCTCCAGCTGGGCCAGGCCGCGGGCGCTGTCCTTGTCGGGTTTCACGTGTCCTCCTCTCGTCGGGCGCTGCGGGTCGGGGCGGGCCGTACTCACTCCTGCTTGTCCCCCGGGGCCACGGTGACGGAGGTGTCGGGCCGGTTGGCGGCCTCTTCGAGCGCCCGCAGCGAGGGGTGGTGCAGGTCGAACGCCGGGGATTCGGAGCGGATCCGCGGCAGGGTGACGAAGTTGTGCCGCGGCGGCGGGCAGGAGGTCGCCCACTCCAGCGAACGGCCGTACCCCCACGGGTCGTCGACCTCGATCTTCCTGCCGTACTTGGCGGTCTTCCAGACGTTGTAGAAGAACGGCAGGATGGAGAGGCCGAGCACGAAGGAGGCGATGGTCGACACGGTGTTCAGCGCGGTGAACCCGTCCGCCGCGAGATAGTCCGCGTAACGGCGGGGCATTCCTTCGGCACCGAGCCAGTGCTGCACCAGGAACGTGCCGTGGAAACCGATGAAGAGCGTCCAGAACGTGACCTTGCCGAGCCGCTCGTCCAGCATCTTGCCGGTGAACTTCGGCCACCAGAAGTGGAATCCGGCGAACATGGCGAAGACGACGGTACCGAAGACCACGTAGTGGAAGTGCGCGACGACGAAGTACGAGTCGGAGACGTGGAAGTCCATCGGCGGCGAGGCGAGAACGATGCCGGTGAGACCGCCGAACAGGAAGGTGACCAGGAATCCCACCGCCCAGAGCATCGGGGTCTCCAAAGAGATGGAGCCCTTCCACATCGTGCCGATCCAGTTGAAGAACTTCACCCCTGTCGGCACCGCGATGAGGAACGTCATGAACGAGAAGAACGGCAACAGCACCCCGCCCGTCACATACATGTGGTGCGCCCAGACCATCGCGGAGAGTCCCGCGATGGCGATGGTGGCGGCGACCAGGCCGATGTAGCCGAACACCGGTTTACGGCTGAAGACCGGGAAGATCTCGGTGACGATGCCGAAGAACGGCAGGGCGATGATGTAGACCTCGGGGTGGCCGAAGAACCAGAAGAGGTGCTGCCACAGCAGCGCGCCGCCGTTGGCCGCGTCGAAGATGTGGGCGCCGAACTTGCGGTCCGCCTCCAGGGCCAGCAGAGCGGCGGCCAGGACCGGGAACGCGAGCAGGACGAGCACACCGGTCAGCAGGACGTTCCAGGTGAAGATCGGCATGCGGAACATCGTCATGCCGGGGGCGCGCATGCAGATGATCGTGGTGATGAAGTTGACCGAGCCGAGGATCGTGCCGAAGCCGGAGAAGGCCAGGCCCATGATCCACATGTCGGCGCCGATGCCCGGCGAGCGGACCGCGTCGTTCAGCGGCGCGTAGGCGAACCAGCCGAAGTCGGCTGCGCCCTGCGGGGTGAGGAAGCCGGCCACCGCGATGAGCGAGCCGAAGAGGTACAGCCAGTACGCGAACATGTTCAGCCGCGGGAACGCCACGTCGGGCGCGCCGATCTGCAACGGCATGATCCAGTTGGCGAACCCGGCGAACAGCGGCGTCGCGAACATCAGCAGCATGATCGTGCCGTGCATCGTGAACGCCTGGTTGAACTGCTCGTTCGACAGCAACTGAGTCCCGGGGCGGGCCAGTTCGGCACGCATCACCAGGGCCAGCAGCCCTCCCACGCAGAAGAAGGCGAAGGAGGTGACCAGATAGAGCGTGCCGATCGTCTTGTGGTCCGTGGTGGTCATCCACTTGATGACGACGTTGCCCGGCTCCTTCAGCCGTACCGGCAGTTCGTCCCCTTCCGCGGCATCGGTCTCCACCGATTGCGAGATGCCCCTCGTCGTCACTGCGACGCTCCTTCGGTCAACGGCCCGTATGGACTTTGTGACCAGGATGGACCCACGGAGATCGGTCCGGTGGGACATCCTTCCCCGTCCGGCGCCGGAGCCCGGCAAGGACACTCAGATGGCCTACACCGGAACGGAATAGTCCCCCGAGCAGCGGAGTTGGTGAACCGACAGAACCACTTCTTCCCCACCCAGCAGGTATCGGAAGGTCGGATCCATGAAGATCGGCATTATCGGCGCGGGCAACATCGGCGGCAATCTCACCAGGCGCCTGACCGCACTCGGACATGAGGTGTCGGTCGCCAACTCCCGCGGTCCGGAGACTCTCACGGCCCTGGCCGCAGAGACGGGAGCCACTCCGGTGACCGCGTCCGAGGCGGCGCGAGGCGCCCGTATCGTCGTCGTGACCGTCCCGCTCAAGGCCGTACCGGATCTGCCCGAGGGCTTCCTGGACGAGGCGGCGGAGGGCGCCACGATCATCGACACCGGGAACTACTACCCGCAGCAGCGCGACGGCAGGATCGAGGCCATCGAGGACGGGCTGCCGGAGAGCCGGTGGACCGAGCAGCGGATCGGCCGCCCCGTGATCAAGGCGTTCAACGGGACGTACGCGCAGGACATCCTGGACCGGGGACGGCCCCAGGGCACCCCCGGCCGGCAGGCGCTGCCGGTGGCCGGGGACGACCCGGCGGCCAAGCAGGCCGTCCGCGACCTCATCGACGAACTCGGCTTCGACACGGTCGACGCCGGTGGCCTGGACGAGTCGTGGCGTCAGCAGCCCGGGACGCCGGTCTACGGCAACCAGGGTGATGCCGACGCCATCGTGAAGGCGCTGGCGGAGGCTTCGCCGGAGCGCACCGCGGAGTGGCGCGCCTGATCCGCGCCATGGAGGGCGCCGGGCCGCCGGGGGGGGGTATCCCGGTGGCCCGGTCCCGTAGCGGTCGGCTCCCCGGCTGCCCTGTAGCGCTCGCCCCCGGCTGCTCTGTAACGCTTGCCCGCGGCTGCCCTGTAGCGCTCGCCCCCGGCTGCCCTGTAGCGCTCGCCCCCTCCCGGCCGCTTCCGTAGCGCTCGCCCGCCGGCCGTCCCGTGGTGGTCGGCCTCCGGCCGGGGGCCGACCGCTCAGACCACCCCCGTCACCGTCACCCGCACCGAGACCGACGGCTCGGCGTGCACCGCGGCCAGCGTCGCGGCGTGTACGGCACGGGTGACGTCGAGGGCACGGTGGCCGCGGTGCAGGACGAGGCGGACATCGATGTGCCAGACACCGGTGGCCTCGTCCCGGCTCACCCGCACCCCCTGCGCCCGCGCTCCGGGCCCCGTGGTGCGACGCGGGGCCCGGTCCGCGACCCGCGTCCGCAGCAGGTCCACGACGCCGGGGCGCAGAAAGGCGACGCCGGGCACGGACCGAGCCGCCCCGGCCACCGCTTCGGCCAGCCGGTCCCGCAGTGTGTCCGCCGTCATCGCGCAGCTCCTCCCGTGCCGAAACCGTCGAATGCGCCGCCGGGACCGTCGTACGCACCACCGGGACCGTCGTACGTGACGTCGGGACCGTCATGCGCGCCACCGGGACCGTCGTACGTGTCGCTGGGACCGTCGTACGTGTCGCTGGGACCGTCGTACGTGTCGCTGGGACCGTCGTACGTGTCGCTGGGACCGTCGTACGTGTCGTCGTGATCGCCCTCGTCGTCGAGGATGTCCACGACCAGGACGTCAGCCGCGCCGAGGCGGATCCCGATGTCCCGGTCGGCGACCGCGGCGATCCGTGCGCGGACCGCGTCGGCCACCTCCGGCAGCGAGCGGTCCAGGCTCGCCGTGACCTCGACGCGTACGTGCACGGGGCCCGTCGGGTCGGCCGGGTCGAGCGGCGTGATCCGGCAGCTACCGGCCCGTACCCCGGGCAGCGCGTCGACCGCGGTCCGCAGCAGCCGTGCGGCCGCTGCCTCGACGATCCAGTGGTCCTCCTCCGGTTCCCCGAGGGGGAGCGGGCGTCCGGGGCGCAGTTCGAGCCGGACGAGGTCCATCACGCGGGCGGTGATCGCGGCCGTGGTCGCCTCCGGCACGCCGGGCTCCTCGGCGCAGGTGCGGCGTACGGCATCGCTCAGGCCGGTGAGTTCGGCCAGGGCCGCCGAGCAGTGCGGGCAGACCGAGAAGTGCGGGGCGCCGGCCGTCCGGCCGGTGTCCCAGACGTCCCAGACATCGCTCAGCAGGCGCCCGCAGGCGAGCCGCTCCTCCTCTGCGTACCGGCTCTCTTCCGGCCGGCCGGGGTTGGCGCTCATCGCCATGCGCTCATCGCCTCCGTCAGGTAGCGGCGGGCCCGGAAGACCCGGCCGCGGACCGCCTGCAGACTGATTCCGACCGTGTCCGCGATGCTCTCGTACGGCAGCCCCTGCATCTCGCGGAGCACCCAGCAGACACGTTGTTCCGGCGACAGACCCGCCATCGCCTCGGCCAGCGCGTCGGCCGCGGCCCGCGACTCGACGGCTCGGGCGGGCGACGCCTGGTGCTCCGGGGCGGCCTGTTCGGGTACCGAGTCGAGGTCCGCCGCCGGTCTGCGTGATCTGAGCCGGTTGAGACAGCGGTTGGTGACGATGCGGTAGAGCCACGTGTGGAAGGAGGCGTCCCGGCGGAACTCGGGAAGCTTGCGCCAGGCGCTGACGAAGGCGTCCTGAACGGCGTCCTCCGCGTCCGCGCGGTCCCCCAGGAGCCGCGTGGCGAGTTGCAGCAGGGCGGCGCTGTGCCGCCGTACGAGCACCTCGAACGCCTCCTCGTCGCCCTCCCCGGCCCGTACGACCAGCAGCGCCTCGTCGGTCCGGACGCCCTCCGTCATCCGTCCCGTCATCTCATTCCCGTCGCCGGGCACGGACCAGCCCCTCCCTCGGTCGGTTCCACGACACCTGCTCGGACTCCCGGACTTGTCGGTTCCTCCATCGGGCACCCGTCCGCACGTTGGACACCCGGCGCGGCGGAATGTCACGCACCGATGTGCCCCGAACGGCGCTGCCCGATCACGGATCGGCGAAAGGTTTCCAAGAACCCGCGTGATGAATCGACGGACAGCGTGTCCAACGAGACGTCAGGCAGAACGAGCCGAGCGACAGGCGAGGAGTTTTCATGACCACCACCCAGACAGCCGCAGCCGTTCCCGCGGCGGGCACGGGGCCGGGCGCGGGCGGACAGAAGCAGAGCGGTGGGGTCAGCGGTACGACGACCCTGGGGCGTGGAGCCACCGGCGCGTCGGAGCCCGCCGCGACGCGGGGCCGTACGTCGATCGCCGACACCGTCGTCGTCAAGATCGCGGGGATGGCGGCCCGGGAGATCCCGGGCGTGCACGCCATGGGCGGCGGTCTCTCCCGCACGATCGGCGCGGTGCGCGACCGTGTGCCGGGCGGGCGGCCGAACGTCGGACGAGGCGTCAAGGTCGAGGTGGGCGAGCGCCAGACGGCCATCGACCTGGACCTCGTCGTCGAGTACGGCGTCGCCATCACCGACGTGGCGCACGACGTGCGCGAGAACGTCATCGCGGCGGTGGAGCGTACGACCGGTCTGGAGGTCGTCGAGGTCAACGTGACCGTCAACGACGTGCACCTGCCCGAGGACGACGACGAGGCCGCTCCGGCCGAGACCCGCGTGGCGTGACGGCGTGACACGGAGGGTGGACGGCCCCGGCCCGGCGGACGGCGCGCCGGGCCGGGGCGTGCTCGGGGCGGCGGCGGGCATGGCGCTGGGGTTCGCGGGCTGGTTCGGCGGGTTCGGGGCGTTCCTGGTGGTCGCCGCGCTCGGCGCGCTGGGCTGGATCGCCGGTCACCTCGTGGACCGGGGCACCGGACTGCGGGAGTTCCTGGACGCGCTGGCGGGGAGGCGGCAGTGACGGTTCCCGCCGCCGGGCGCGGTACGACGACGGTGGCCCCGCGAGCGGTCCGGCGGATCGCCGAACGGGCGGCCGCCGAGGCGCTGCCCGACGGCGGATCGGTGATCCGGGGTTCGGCCGCCGTGCGCGGGGCCTCCGCGAGGATCGCCGTCGAGGTGCGGCTGCCCTATCCGGTGCGGGCCGACGAGGCCGCGCAGCGGGTCCGGGAGCGGGCGGAGACGCGGACGGCGGCCCTGACGGGTCTGTCCGTGCCGCGCGCCGAGGTCCGCGTCGACGCGCTGTCGGTCGGCGCTTCTCCGGCGGTCCCGGAGACTTCCGGGGTTTCGGAGGTGGGGCCCGGTCCGCACAGCCGCTCCGGCTCCCGGATCAGGGCGCAGCGCCGCGTTCCCGCAGCGGTCCTGGCTGCCGTGGGGGCCGGGGCATGCGGGCTGCTGCTGGTGGATGTGGCCGCGGTCCGGTTCGGCGGGGCTCCCGCCGGGTGGCGTACGGCGGTGCTCGACTGGGCTGCGGCCCATGGCCCGGCGGACACCGCGGTACGGCTCGGCGGTGCGCTCGCCGCGCTCGCCGGCGCCTGGCTGCTGGGGTGCGCGCTCCTGCCGGGGCTGCGGCGACGGCTGCGGATGGTGGCGCCCGCCCCGGAGGTGCGGGCCGCGCTGGACCGTGCGGCGGCGGCCCGGATCCTGCGGGAGCGGGCGCTCGGCGTTCCCGGGGTGGTCCGGGCTCGGGTGAGCGTGCGGCGCCGGCGGGTGAGGGTATGGGCCGGTGTGGGATACGGCGGCCTGGAGGAGGTGCGCGCCGAGACGGTCCGGGTGCTGGGCGCGAGCCTGCCGGAGCTGGGCCTGCGCCCCACGCCCGCCCTGCGGGTCCGGACGCGGCGCGCACCGGGCCGGCGGTCCCTGGAGCCGGTGCCGTCGGAGGTCAGCGGCGCGGCGCACAGCGGCGCGGCGGACAACGGCGCGGCGGACAACGGCGCGGCGGACAGCGGCGTGCGGGTGTGGGGAGGGTGTCGGTGATCGGGCGTGGCGCGGTGAACCGGGTGCTGCTCGGGACGGTCGGCCTCGCCCTGCTGGCCGGCGGGACGCTGCTGGCCGTCGGGGACGGTACGGGACTGGGCCGGGTGGGCCGCGAGGTGCCCGGCGGGTGGTCCGGCCGAGCGGCCGAAGGAGTGCTCGTGGATCGCGGTGGACTGGCCCGGCTGCGGGAGAACGGCTGGTGGACGCCTGCCGTGATCGTGGCCCTCACCCTCGTACTGGCGCTGCTCGTCCGGTGGTTCACCGCTCAGGTGTCGACGTCCGGGCCCCGCTGGGTGAGCCTGCGGGGCGCCGGTCTGACGCTGCGGCGGCGGGCGTGGGAGCGGGCGATGACCTCGCAGGCCGCCGCGGTCGACGGGGTGGCGCGTGCCCGGGTGCGTTTGGTGGGCCGGCCGCTGCGGGCGTCGGTGACCCTGGTCGTCGAGCCGGAGGCCCGGCCCGCGGAGGTGGTGCGCCGGGTCGCCGCCGGGGTGGTCGCGGACGCGCGCCACTGCGCGGGCGTGCGCGAGCTGCCGACCGACGTACGGGTGCGGGTGGCGAACCGGCGGGAACGTCGGGCGCGGTGAGCGGCGGCGGACGCGGCCATGGCGCCGGTGCTGCCGGCCGCTCCCCATCGCCACGCCCTGCCTACTCGTGAGTAAGGTGTGGGCCTGGGATGCGGCGCCACGGTCCGGCCGGTCCCGGATACGGCCCGACGGCGACCGTGGAGAAGGAGTTACGCCATGCCTCGCACCATGTCCGTAGCGGACAGCATCGTCATCGACGCCCCGCCGTCGCATGTGTACGAACAACTCAGCGACCCGACCTCGATGGGCCGTTGGAGCCCCGAGAACCGCGGAGCGACCGTCCGGGGAGAGCGCCGTGACGCCTACGTCGGCATGGTGTTCGAGGGCAGGAACAAGCGCGGCGCCGTGAGCTGGACGACCCGGTGCACCGTGACGGCGGCCGATCCGGGCGAGCGCTTCGCCTTCCGGGTCCATGCCATCGGCGCCCGGCGGCCGCGCCTTCCCGGACCCATCGCCACCTGGGAGTACCGCTTCGAAGAGGTGGACGGCGGGACCCGGGTGACCGAGACGTGGACCGATGACCGGCGTTCTTGGCCGGACTTCCTGGCCAACGGTTTCGATCGCGTTGCGACGGGCGGGAAGACCTTCGCGCAGTTCCAGCGCGGCAACATCCGCACCACCCTCAAGCGGCTCAAGGCCGCCGTGGAGGAGGACCGCCGGGGAGCTGCGTGAGCCGTGCCGTCGCCGGACACCCCCGCGGCGGCGGACGGAGCGTGTCACTCCCCCGGTGCAGACTGGGGCGTACGCGTGGGCCGAGTGCGGGGGGATGTATGGGCAGCGACGAGGGCGCGGGGTTCGAGCCCGCGACCGGGGACGGACCGCCGCATGGTGAGAGCGCCGAGGCGCGCGCCGCTTCGGTGCGGACCGCTTTCGACGGTCTGATGCAGATCCGCCGCCTGACCGGTGGCGGTCAGGCCGATCCTGAGGCCTCGCCGGCCCCCTGGGAACTTCACCGGCCGGTGCGGGCCGTGGCGTTGGCCCTGGAGAGCTGCGGAGCCACTCCGTCCGCCGTCGACGCGTCGGGGCACCGGCTGTCGGCCGGGTACCGGGTGCGGACGGGTGAGTCGGCGGGGTCGGTGCGGGTCGACTGGGCCGGGCCGCCGGGCAGTGGCGCCGCGCACCACGAGGAGGAGGCGCTGGCCGAGTGCGCCGATGTGCTGCGTCGGCTCGGCTGGACCGTGCTGCTCTACCGGGGTCCTCGCAGACGGCGGTATCTGGAGGTCGAGCCGCCGGCGGGAGTCGCCGGGGTGCGGTAGCGGGCTCGGAGGGGCGTTGTCAGACCCATGGGAGATGCTTGACGGTCCGACACCTCTGACCAGGAGACGCTGAGATGGACAAAGACGAGCTCGCCGCGGCGCAGGCGTATGTCCGCCTGCTGGAGGCCGCCCGGGCCGCGCTCTCGGACCCGGAAGACGCCCCGCTGTATCTGCCGCTGCTCACCTCACCGATGCGGGAGGCCGACCGCGCCCTGCGCGGGGCGGGGCTGACGGGGAACGAGGACCGGCTCTTCGCTCTGGTACGGGAGTTGCAGCCGAGCCTGTCCGGCAGCGACAGGTAGGAGGGGGGTTCGCGCGCTCGGTCTCAGGTCGCGCCGTCGGCGGGGGCGAGAGCGAGTTCCCGCTCACCCGGCCCGAGGGGGGCGAAGCAGCGGGTGACCGCGCTGTCGTCCACCTCGGCCAGGGTGGCGGGTTTCCACTGCGGGCTGCCGTCCTTGTCGATGATCCGGGCGCGTACGCCCTCCACGAAGTCGGGCTCGTCACGGACCCGGCTGGAGACACGGAACTCCTGGTCGAGGACGGCTTCGAGGCTGCCGAGCCGGGCGGCCCGCCGTACGGCGGCGAGCGTGACCTTGAGCGCCAGGGGCGACCGGCCCGCCAGTTCCGCGGCCACTTCCGCCGCCGCTGTGGGGGCTGAGCCGTCCTGGAGCCGTCGCACGATCTCCTCGACGGTGTCCGCGGCGTAGCAGGCGTCGATCCAGTCGCGCTGCGCGGCGAGCTCACCGGCAGGCGGCTCCTCGGCGAAGCCCCGTACCGTGCGCGCCACCTCCTCCGCGCTCGCCGACGCTGCCACGGCCTCGGTGAGCTCCGGCAGGCGCCGCGTGGGGACGTAGTGGTCGGCGAGGCCGCACAGCAGGGCGTCGGCCGCCTTGACGGAGCGGCCGGTGAGTGCCAGGTGGGTGCCCAGCTCGCCGGGGGCGCCGGCCAGCAGGTGGGTGCCGCCGACGTCGGGCACGAATCCGATGGCGGTCTCGGGCATGGCCACGCGTGATCTTTCCGTGACGACGCGGAGGGAGCCGTGGGCCGAGACCCCGACTCCCCCGCCCATCACGATGCCGTCCATCAGAGCGACGTACGGTTTGGGAAAGCGGGCGATGCGGGCGTTGAGGCGGTACTCGTCGCGCCAGAACTCCAGCGACGCACGGCCTCCGGCACGGGTGTCGTCGTGGAGGGCGCGGATGTCACCGCCCGCGCACAGGCCGCGGTCACCCGCTCCGGTCAGGACCACCGAGACGACCGCATCGTCCTGCGCGGCGTCGGCGAGTGCCTCGTCGAGCAGCCGCACCATGGTGTGGTCGAGGGCGTTGATGGCACGCGGCCGGTTCAGGGTGATGTGCAGCGAGTGCCCTCGGGTCTCCAGCAGGACGGGCCGGTCGTCGATCATATGTACGCTCCGCTCAGTGGGCACGGTGGAGACCTGGGCGGATCGTCCGTCGTCACCGGGCGGTCCGTCCCCGCCATTCTGCGACTCCCCGCCCGGGCTGCGGACAGGGGGGCCGCGGCGCGGGGCCGGGAGCGGGTGCGCGGGGGCGGCGTCACAGGGCCGGCGCGGTGGTCCGGGGAGAAAGTCGGAGCTGCTCCGCTGTGGCACTCCGGTGGCAGCGGCTCGACAATTGAGGCCTACGGGGCGCGTCGCCGCGCGCCCCGCCGGACGACCTCCGGAGCATGCATGACCGACCACGAACGGCGGCAGGACGTCGACGCCGCTCCGCTCCGCCGGATCGACCGGAGGACCAACGGTGAGATCGGGCCGACGGAACGCCTCGCCATGAACCGGACCGGCAGCTTCGACTGGGACCTCGACGCCCGGACCCTGGACATCGACGACGCGGGTCTTGCGGTCTTCGGTGTGGACCCGTCGACGTTCGAGGGGCGTCCCAGTGCGCTGGTGGAGCGGCTGGAGCCGGCGGAGCGGGCCCGGCTGGACGTCACGATCGACGAGGCCATCACCGGTGGCGGCAACTCCTGCAACGTCCACTTCCGGGTTCCGCTGGATGACGGGACGACCCAGTGGACCCATGTCCAGGCCCGCATCCTGCGGTCGAAGGACGGCAAGGCGCACCGCATCGTGGGGGTCGTCCGCGACGCGACGGCGGAAGTCACCCATTCGGCCTTCGTGCTCGATCTGGAAAAGCGCAGGCAGCGTCAGACCAACATCGTCGAACGGACCACCAGCGCGATGTCACGTGCGGTGACCGTCGACGATGTGACGGCCGCGCTCACGGGACCCGGCGGCCTGGCGAGGCTGGGCGCGGACGGGCTGGCCCTGGGGCTCGTCGAGAACTCCGCGCTGAACATCGTGGCACTGAGCGGCGAGTCCCTGGAAGCGCTCGACGGGCTCGGCTCCGGGGACCTGGAGCGCAACCTTCCGCTGGCCGACGCCATCCGCAGCGGGCGGCCGCGCTTCATCACGTCTCTCGCGGCGCTGGCACGGCGGTATCCGGTGCTGGAGCCGCATCTGGGGAAGCTCAGGTTCCGGGCCGCCGCCTATCTGCCGTTGGTGGCCCAGGCCCGGTCGCTCGGCGGGCTCGCCCTCTTCTACCGGGAGCGCACGGT
This sequence comes from Streptomyces sp. NPDC088706, assembly GCF_044752765.1. Lineage (NCBI taxonomy): Bacteria > Bacillati > Actinomycetota > Actinomycetes > Kitasatosporales > Streptomycetaceae > Streptomyces > Streptomyces sp. NPDC088706. The sequence continues at coordinate 204,699 of NZ_JBIVLW010000007.1, read as the reverse complement.
CTTCAACGCCGACGAGCGGATCCTGTGTCTGGGCCTCGCCGCGATCGTGGCGCAGTCGCTCCAGCGGGCGATGCTCTTCGACGAGGAGCGGGAGTTCGCCACCCAGCTCCAGTCCGCGATGCTTCCGCCTCGCATACAGGACATCGAGGGCGGCGAGATCGCGGTGCGCTACCACGCGGCCTGGTCCGGCCGGCAGGTCGGCGGCGACTGGTACGACGTGATCGCCCTGCCCAAGAACCGGTACGGGCTGGTCGTCGGGGACGTCCAGGGCCATGACACCCACGCCGCCGCGATCATGGGCCAGTTGCGCATCGCCCTGCGTGCGTACGCCGCTGAGGGGCATCCCCCGGCGACGGTGCTGGCGCGGGCCTCCCGTTTCCTCTCCGAACTGGACACGGAACGCTTCGCGACCTGTACCTACGCCCAGGTGGACCTGGCTACGGGGGCGGCGCGGGTGGTCCGCGCCGGGCACCTCGGGCCGCTGATCCGGCATGCCGACGGGCGGGTCGGCAGTCCGCAGGTGCGCGGCGGTCTGCCGCTGGGCATCTCCACGGAGTTCGAGGACGAGGAGTACCCGGAGACCCGGCTCGACCTGGTGCCCGGGGAGACGTTCGTCCTGTACACGGACGGTCTGGTGGAGGAGCCGGGTGCCGACCTGGACACCGGGGTGGAGGCGCTGCGGAGCGAGGTGAGCGCGGGTCCGGCCGGGGCCGAGGCGCTGGCCGACCATCTCTCGGACCGGCTCTGGGAGCGGTGGGGGTCGGGGGACGACGTGGCGCTCCTGGTCCTGCGGCGCAGCCCGGACGTGGGGTCCTCGCACGCGCCCCGGCTGCACCAGTACATCCATCAGGCGGACCCGGAGGGGCTGTCGGACGCCCGCGCGATCGTGCGCCAGGCACTCGCCGACTGGGGCATGGCCGAGTTCGCCGACGACGCCGAACTGGTCACGGGTGAGCTGCTGGTGAACGTGCTGCTGCACACGGAGGGCGGGGCGGTCCTGACGCTGGAAGTGCTGCCGGAGCCGGTGCGGCGGATCCGGCTGTCGGTCCAGGACCGGTCGAGTGCCTGGCCCCGGCGGCGCACCCCGGGCGAGACCTCGACGTCGGGCCGCGGGCTGCTCCTGCTCGACGCGGTCGCCACCCGCTGGGGGATCGAGCCCCGCGGCGAGGGCAAGGCCGTCTGGTGCGAGATCGGTCCCGCTCCCCCGGCCGCCACCGCGTCCGCACCGGCCGCCGCGGAGCAGGTCCCGCCCGCCGGTTCACGATGAGGGGCGTTCCGCATCACCCGAGCGATGCGGAACGCCCCTCGACCGGCGGCGCTGTCCGCCGACGATGGCTCAACCGGCGGGCTGAGGCCGCGGTCCGGAAGGCTCAGAGGGCCTTGTGCATGATGTGCAGGCCCACATAGCCCTCGGTCGGGTGGTCGAAGCCCTCCGGGAAGGTGCCGATCACCTCGAAGCCGATGGACTCGTACAACTTGACCGCATGCGTGTTCGTCTCGACCACGGCGTTGAACTGCATGGCCCGGAAACCGGCGGTGCGGGCCCACTCGACCGAGTACTCGCACAGGGCGCGCCCCACCCCCTGGCCGGAGTGGGCGGGGTCGACCAGGTACGTGGCGCTGGCAACGTGCGAGCCATTTCCCATGTGGTTGCGGTTCATCTTCGCCGTGCCGAGGACCCGTCCGTCGCCGTCGACGGCGACGACCACCCGGTTCGGCGCGGCGACGTACCACCAGCCCCGCGCGTCCTCCTTCCCGAGGTCGAGCGGGTAGGTGAGGGTCTCGCCCGCGGCGACGATGGAGTGGAAGAACGGCCAGATGGCAGGCCAGTCCTCGGTGGTCGCTTCCCTGATCAACATGCGGACATGATGCCGGACCCGAACACCCCTCCGCGAGCGCCTATCCGTCGCCCCGGCGGCGCCATCCCAGCCTGGCGAGCATCCGTTTCCCGCCGGGCTGTCGTACGCACGAGGACTTGTCCCCGGCAGGGGGCGAGGGGGACGGTGCCCGCACCGGTTCGAGCCGGGGCCGGAACGGAGCCGCGGGCGGGGCCGATGCCGGGGCGGGCGCCATCCGCGCGCCGGGGTCATCGCCCGGTCGCGGGGCCGGCCGTTCCTCGCGGGCATGGTCCAGACTGAGCGTCAGGTTGATTCGCCGCCAGAGGATCTCGTCGGGATCGTCCGCCAGCATCAGCTCCCCCATCGTCTCCCTGGCCGCCACGGAGCCCGGTCGCCCGAAGACGGGCTCCGGCCTGACCCGTGCCAGGTAGGCGCGTTCATAGGGGTCCTCCACCACCTCCGCCAGGTGGGCAGAGTCCAACGCGGACGCCTCGACCGCCGCCCGGGCCCAGGGGTCGCCGGTGCGGTTCAGCAGCCGTTCGACGCGCTGGGTCCGCCAGTTCCTTGCCCTCCGGTCGCCACCCGCCTCCAGCATCGTACGCATCCCCAACGGCGTGCGTCCGGCGAGCAGTTCGGGCTCCCGCACCGCGAAGGAGGCCAGCTCGTCGGCGAGATAGAGCCAGACCACCGCTCGGTACCGGTTCAGATAGAACGTGACCGGCGTGACGCAGCCCGCTCGGGCCAGCCGGGTGAACCGCGCGGGGGCGATGCCGAGCAGAGCGGCGCCATCCGCGGTGCCGACGGTGCGCACCCGCTCCGCCAGCCCATCGGGAAATCCCGGGTCTTCACGTAGGCGCGCGATCTCCCGCTCGCGCACCCGCGGCCGTCCGCCGCCGCCGGGCCCAGCGGTGACGGCGATCAACCCGAGGTGCACGGCGAGTTCGAATTCGCCGCGCCGCAGCCCCAGTTCCTGTGCCGCGCGACCGGCCGCTACCGTGGCGGCCGTCGTGTCGGGCGAGGGATGCGCACCCTCATGCCTGCTCCCGTCGGCGCCCCGGATCTCCTGGGCGCCCTCGACCCGCGCGCGGATCGCTTCCTTGACCGTCATGGCCGTCCTCCCCGTGAGCCTTGAACTACTCTCCGTGATCACGGTAGCTCGGCGGGGTCACCAGTGGTCGGGCCTGTGGATAACTCCGTCTCGGCGACGAAAGCCGCAGTTCGGAAGTGGGTTCCGTGAGACGTCACAAAGGGTTTCCGCTCGGCGTCGGAAGGGGTTTCCGCTCGGCGTCAGAAAGGTTTGGTGCCCTCCGGACCAGCCTGGCGGACGCAGACGCCGAGATGCTCGCCGACCCGGTTGACGAGCAGGGTCATCTCGTACGCCACCTGCCCCACATCGGCTTCGGCCGCGGTCAGGACGGAGAGGCAGCTGCCGTCGCCCGCGGCGGTCACGAAGAGCAGGGCTTCATCGAATTCCACCATGGTCTGGCGGGCCCGGCCGGCCCGGAAGTGCCGGCCCGAACCGCGCGCCAGGCTGTGCAGGCCGGAGGAGACCGCGGCCAGGTGTTCGGCGTCCTCGCGGGCCAGTCCGGTGCTGGCCCCGGTGACCAGGCCGTCGTTCGACAGCACCAGGGCGTGTCGTATGTACCGCACCCTGCTGGTGAGATCGTCCAGGAGCCAGTCGAGTCCCCGGTCAAGCGCCATCTGCTCGTCCTCCCCGTGCCTTCGTTCCCCGTGCCCCCGCTCCGCGCGTAAGCCTTGCGCACCGCCTCCGTACGGGCAAGCGCCCCCCGCCGTCCGGGGCGCCGCTTCGCGCCACGCGGGCCTCCGGCACAGGATGGGGCCATGGCGCACCACATGACCGACGAAGAATGGCGGGCCTTCCTCTCCGAGGGAACCCGCACCGCGAAGGTTTCGACCGTGCGGGCGGACGGCAGTCCGCACATCGCACCCGTCTGGTTTCTGCTCGACGGCGACTCCCTGGTCTTCAACACCGGCAGGAAGAGTGTGAAAGGCCGCAATCTGGAACGCGACGGACGGGTCTCCCTGTGCGTCGACGACGACCGGCCACCGTACGCGTTCGCCGTGGTGCAGGGGCGGGCGGAGCTGAGTGAGGACCCCGAGGAGCTGTTGCGGTGGGCGACGCGGATCGCCGGGCGCTACGTCGGGCCGGAGGCCGCCGAGGAGTTCGGCCGGCGCAACGGCGTACCCGGTGAACTGGTGGTGCGGGTGCGGATCGACAAGGTGACCGCCCTCGCCGACATGGCCGACTGACCGACCGCGCACCGGCGCCGGGCGGTCGGCCGACGGAGTCGAGGGGCCGGGCGGTGTGCACATGCCCGGCGTACTCGACCATACGGATCAGGACGTCTTTCCCGGAGTTCCGGTCGCGGGCGTCGCACGGGACGACGGGTGTACCCCGGTCCAGGTCAAGAGCGTGCGAGACGTCGTCCGGCGCAGAGGGTCAGAGCCCCGGGAAGCAGTTGACGGCGACGACGAACGGGATGCGCCGACGCTCGGAGTGGTCGACGGCCGCGAAGCGGTCCTGGAGCCGCCGGGTGTCGGCGAGGACGACCGCTGCCAGGGCGCCTTCGGACAGCTCGCCCCGCAGGAACCGGAAGCGGTTCCGCCCCGGCGTGCCGAACAGGTACAGCGAGAGACCGGCATGGATGGTAATACGGCCGAAATCCATCGCTGCCCTTGAGGCGGTCTTCCCTGCCACCCCAGCCGTGTCGTCCACTCCTCGTCCGGTTTGGCTGAGCAGCCCCGGTCCGCAGGGGCCGGATGTCGCTGACCGCGTCGACCGGGGTCGTCTTCCCGGCTCAAAGGACATCGGCCACTTCTCCCGCCGAGTGAGCCGCGCGGCTCTGAACCGGTTCGGTGTGGCCAGGGCTGCGCGATGATGTCCGTATGGCCGATGACCACTCCCCTGTCCTGGACTTCTTCACCCCGCGAGCGGCCGGCTGGGACCGCCGGTTCCCCGACGACGACCCAGCCTATGGCGCCGCGATCGGTCGGCTCGGGCTGCGGCCGGGGGACGCCGTGCTCGACGCGGGCTGCGGTACCGGCCGCGCGCTCCCGGCGCTGCGCGCGGCGGTCGGGCCGCGGGGGACCGTACTGGGCGTTGACCTCACCCCCGCGATGCTGGAGGAAGCGGCACGGGCGGGGCGAGGGGCGGGTGGCATGCTGCTCCGCGCCGATGTCGCTCGACTGCCGCTGCGCGACGGGGCGCTGGACGCGGTGTTCGGGGCCGGCCTGATCTCCCATCTGGCCCACCCCGAGGCCGATACGGCCGAGCTCGCCCGGGTGGTGCGGCCGGGCGGGGTGCTGGCCCTGTTCCACCCGATCGGCCGGGCCGCCCTGGCCGCGCGGCACGGACGCACCCTCACCGACGACGACCTGCGGGCCGAGCCCAGGCTGCGGGCGCTGCTGGCCGGCTCCGGATGGCGGCTGGACTCCTACACCGACGAGGACGACCGCTTTCTCGCCCTCGCCGTACGCCGCCCCTGACGGACCCCGCCGCCCGAAGCGGCTGCGGGCCCCACCCTGGACTCACTCGGCGGGCGGCTCTGACGGCTGCTGCCGATGTCCGGGCACCGGGCAGCCACGGACGCCCGGGGTGGGGAACGTACCGAGCGCGGCGATCTCGTAGCCGTCCGGATAGCCCTTGATCTCGGGGTTCTGGCGCGCGTAGTGCGGACTGCGCCGGGGCGGCAGGAGGCGGACGGCGTGGGCCCGCAGGCGTAGGGCGCCCCGGGTCAGCCCTCGGGCCACGGGCCCGGGGCGGTCGTAGCGGAACGCCCTCAGCAGCGGGTCGTCCAGGAGCGCCAGGCTGGCACCCCGGACGAGCGGGGCCAGCGGTGCCGGATACCAGGAGCCCATGAGCGCCAAGGTGGCGTCGGAGACCTGGCGGGCCCCTTCGTCCCAGCCGAAGTGCTCGTACTCGTAGGTGTCGAGGACGTGCTCGAAGTCCTCGTAGGTCCGCGGCAGGTCCTTGATCCCCATCCGGGCGCCCAGCGCGCGGTAGTAGGCGGCGAAGGCCCGCAGCTCGTGGTCGCAGAGCCGGCGCCAGCCGAAGTCGTCCAGCCAGCGCTTCGGCGTGACGACGAAGGTACACAGGACGTAGCGCATGTCGTCGTCGCTGATGTCGTAGCTGCGGTGCATCTGGTTGATCCGGCGGACGGCGGTACGGCCCTCCTCGGTGTCGAATCCGTGCTCCACCACGGTGTCGAGGAGCAGGGCGGTGTCGTCGTACCGCCGTTGTGAACGCGCCGTCAACTCGGCCGTCCCAGCCAGGAGTCGGCCGATGCTGGGCACGGCATAGGTGCGGTAGAGGGCCAGTTCGAGGGCTCGGGTGATGTCCCAGGGGAACTCGTAGGTGACGGTGAGGCGGTAGATCTCCAGGAAGTCCCGCTCCGGGTCGAGCCGCTGGATCTCCTTCAGCCGGTCGTACCGCTGAACCATGCTCGTCCCCTCGCTCGTCCGACGGTCCAACCCTACGCGGATCGTCCCGTACGCCCCGGTCCTTCCCGGCCACGGTGACCGGACGAGGTGGCGGTGATGTGCGGCCTTCCGGTGCCTCTCGGGGCCTCGACGCCAGGGTTACCCAGTAGTAGGGTGCGCCGACGGACGACGTGGGGCGGGCCCGGGTGACGGGTGGGCCGCGCGATCAGGGATCAGGGATGGGGAGGACGCCGTGGCCGGTGCGGACGCCGACGACGCGCTGCTTGTGCTGACCGCGGTACTGCTGACCCCTGCCCGGTTCCCGAGCGTGCTGGGCGACGACTACGTGGCCGCGTGCGCCGCGCTCGCCCTCGAACCGTACGAGGAGGGTTACGGTCTCGTCCTCGGGCAGGACGGCGACGGGGCCCGCTGGACCGTGGTCGTGGAGGACGTCTCCCTGGTGGCCGTGGCCATCGCCGCGTGGGACTGCGGCATGGAGTACGACCTCTCCCCCGATGACCGCTCCGTGGTGTGCGCGCTGCCTGGCTGGCCGCTGGCCCTGGCGGTCGCCGCGCCCGGGGTGCCCGCCCCGCACGACCCGGAGACGGACGGGGTGGGCCCTGCCCCACTGACCCCTCCGGACACGGGATCCTGGGGTCCCGCGCAACGGCGGCTCGGGGCCGACGAGATCGCGCAGCGGTGGGCGCTGTGGCGGGAGCAGATCGACGACACGGAGTTCGCCCGCCCGGGCGGGGAGCAGCCCGGGGAGGCAGGCGCGAACGACGGGCCGAGGGACGACGGCGCGGTCCGCGCCGGGGGGACGGAGCTGGCCGGCGCTGCGACCGACGGTCAGCACCCCGGCGTACGACGGGCTCTGTCGGAGGCGCTCGCCTATACGAAGGCTCCGCCGCCGCCCGGCCGGATCCGCTCGGTCTTCGCCTCCGCCGACATCCGCACCCTGCGCGTCGACGGCCCGGGGTGGTCGATGGTCGCCAGGACCGATGACATAGCGCTGATCCTGCTGGACGAGGAGCCGGGCGAGGTCCTTCCCGTCGGCCGCGGGCCTTCGCTGCCCGGTCTGCTGGAGGCGCTGGACGCGCTGGCTCCGCATCCGGCGTGAGCGTCACCCTGACCCGGCGGCGGGCCCTCCGTCATGTGCGGGGCTTCCGGCTCAGCGGCCGATCTCCTTGCGGTTGATCCTGCGGAGCCTGCGCCGCTGGGACGGGTCCAGCAGCAGATAGCCCGCGACGGGGACGCCGATCACCACCAGCAGCGCCCACCAGAATCCGACCAGGGGCCAGAGGATGGCCGCGGCCACCACTCCCGCGACAGCGACCTTCGCACCGTTCGACATGGTCCACGCCTCCTTCGCGGCCGGCGCCGCTCCTGTCCTGTCAACGCGTCCGGGTGTCCCTGCGTTCCCCCCGCTGCGCCCGTGGCGCCCGTCATCCCTGTCCCCGTTGCGCCCGTCATCGCAGCGGTTCACCGACCTCATGCATATGGGCCAGTGCCTGGCGGTAGGACTCGACGAGTCCGGTTTCCGCGTAGGGCATGCCGATGCTCTCGCAGTGCGCCTTGACCAAGGGCTGGGCCAGCCGCAGGTGGGGCCGGGGCATGCTCGGGAACAGGTGGTGCTCGATCTGGTAGTTCAGACCGCCGAGGAACCAGTCGGTGAGCACCGCGCCGCGCACATTGCGCGAGGTCAGGACCTGGCGCTGAAGGTGGCTCCAGCGGTCCCCGTCCGGATCGGGCATCTCCATGCCCTTGTGGTTCGGGGCGAAGGCCATTCCCAGGTGCAGACCGAACAGCGCGTGCAGCAGCAGGGCGAAGACGACCGCCTTGCCGGGCGACAGGGTGGTCAGCAGCAGGGTCGCGTACAGGGCGAGATGTCCGGTCATCAGCAGAGCCGACACCGCCCGTTCCCCGGCCGGCTGGCGGCGCAGGAACTGGAACCCGTAGATCTTCAGCGCGATGCCTTCGAGCAGCAGCATCGGGAAGAACAGCCGAGCCTGGTTGCGGGTGAGCCGGCGGGCGAACCCCGCACGCTGCGCTGCCTGCTTCTGGGTCCACACCAGGGCGCCGACGCCGACATCGGGGTCCTTGTCGACGTGGTTGGGGTTGGCGTGGTGGCGTACGTGCTTGTCGTTCCACCATGCTTCGTTCATTCCCAGGAGCAGGTTGGCGTGGAGCAGACCGAGCAGCCTGCTCGTCCTGCGGTCACCGGATATCTGGGAATGGCCCGCGTCATGGGCGACGAAGGCCGTCCGGGTCCACAGGACCGCCAGCGGAGGGGCGAGGAACAGGCTCCACCAGGTGTCGCCCAGCAGAGCGAAGGCGGTGATCACTCCGCCCAGGGCCATCAAATTGGCAGCGATGCCGATCGCGTACCGGCCGGTGCGCCGTTCAAGAAGTCCCTGCCCCTTCACCGCGCGCAGCAGCGGGGCGAAATCGCTGCCGGCACCCGGGAGCCCGGTCCGTTCCGAACTGCTGTCACCGGCGGGATCCGCAACGGTGGCTGTCGCCTGGGGCATGACGTCTCCGGTCTCTGGAACAAATGCGCTGACCTCATAGAACGTACGGATCGGAGGCCTTCGGCAGCCATGGCGCCACCTCCCCGTTCTTCCTGGGGCAGACCCCCGTGCCCGGTGGTGGTGCCAGCTGCACCCACCCCATGGGAGTCAGGAGTGAGTGAGGCAGGTCACAGCCACGGACCGCCCATCGTGATGTCAAGTGGACTACCCTCGGCGGCCCCGACCCACTAGTCAAATTTGAGGAATCTGACATCGCTGTGCACCGGCACCCCGCGGCAACGCCTTCCGAGATTTCCGAGCTCTCCCGCTGCTCCGCGGTGTTCATCCCCGCGGATCCCTCCCGTACCGGCATGATCGCTTTCTGGAACCCGGACGGCAGCGCCCCTCCCGACGCGCCCGGGATCTTGTCGGAGCTCACCGTGGTCGGAGCCGAACTCCGGCAACGTGCCGTCCCCGCCCTGCACCTTCCCGTCCGCGACGCCCTACCCGTACTGACCCGGGCGCGAGCCGACGGGCAGGCCTCTCCCGCGACCGCCTTCTGGGGCGCCGCCGCACTGCTGGGGCTGCAGTTCGTCGCCCGCGGTCTCCTGCTGCCGGGGCTGAGTCCTACCGACCAGGACGCCTGGCGGGTCGGGCCGCTGGGCGCCGGGGACCTGGAACGGATCCGGGGGCTCGCGGCGTCGATGCCGCCCAGCGCCCACGCCACCCCGCTGGAGACCGGCGCACCGGCGGACGGACCGCCGCTGCTGCCCGAACCGGAACGGCTGCTGCGGGCGTTCCTGGACGCGGTGGCGGACGGGCTGCCCCGGACGCCCGCCGCCGGATTCGCCGCGGCGGGCCCCGCGTTCGCCGCCCGGGAGCCGCAGCACCTGCCCGAGGCGCGGGTCTGGGCGGCCGATGTGGCGGCCGGTCACGACGCGGGCGTACGGCTCTCGTTGCGCATCGAGGTCACCGGGGCGGCCTCTTCGAGCGTCGGGGACCCTCCTCATGACGACGCGGGTCCTTCGTTCCGGGCCGTGCTGCAGGTCCACAGCGTCAGCGACCCCTCCCTGGTCGCCGACGCGGCCGAGGTCTGGGCGGGCGGCACCCGCAGCGCCGAGGCGTTCGGACCGCGGGCCCGCATGGACGCTCTCCTCGCGCTGCGCCGCGCCGCGCGCGCCTGGCCGCCGCTGGCCCCGCTGCTGTCCGCCGCGGTGCCGGAAGCGGTGGAGCCGGCCGACGAGGAGATCGCCGAGCTGCTGGGACCCGCATCCCGCGCTCTGGCCGCCACGGGGGTTCAGGTGCACTGGCCCAAGGAGCTGGCGAGGAAACTGACCGCACGGGCGGTGATCGGCCCGGCCGGCGGGGACGACAGCGGTGCGGCGGGAGAGGGGCGGGGGCGGGCCGTCGCGGACACTCCCTCGTTCCTGTCCGCCGATGCCCTGTTGGCGTTCGACTGGCGTTTCGCGCTGGGTGACCGGAAACTGAGCCGCGCGGAGCTCGACCGGCTCGCGGAGTCGAGCAGGCCGATCGTGCGGCTGCGCGACCAGTGGGTCCTCATCGACCCGCAGGAGGCGCGCCGGGCCCGGGAGACCCAGGACCGCAAGGTCACTCCCATCGACGCCCTGGGGGCGGCGCTCACCGGCTCCACCGAGGTGGACGGGCGCCGCGTGGAAGTGGCGGCGACGGGTTGGCTGGAGGAGTTGCGGAAGCGACTGGCCGATCCGGAGTCCGCGGCCGGGCAGTCGATCGGGCAGCCCGAGGCGCTGGCCGCGACGCTGCGCGACTACCAGCTGCGGGGCCTGAACTGGCTGAACACCCTGACGTCGCTGGGCCTCGGCGCCTGCCTCGCCGACGACATGGGGCTTGGCAAGACGATCACCCTCATCGCTCTGCACCTGCACCGGCAGAGCGACCAGGAGGCGGCCGGGCCGACGCTGGTGGTGTGCCCGACGTCGCTGATGGGCAACTGGCAGCGGGAGATCGAGAAGTTCGCGCCGGGCACCCCCGTACGCCGCTTCCACGGCACGTCACGATCCCTGGAAGGTCTGATGGACGGCGAGTTCGTCCTGACCACGTACGGCACGATGCGTCTGGACGCGCCCCGGCTGGCCGCCGCGTCCTGGGGCATAGTCGTCACCGACGAGGCGCAGCACGTCAAGAACCCGCACGCGGCGACGGCCCAGCAGTTGCGCACCATCGGCGCCCGGGCCCGCGTCGCCCTCACCGGCACCCCGGTGGAGAACAACCTGTCCGAGCTGTGGGCGATCCTGGACTGGACGACGCCCGGACTGCTGGGCCGGCTCGGCACCTTCCGTACCCGGTACGCGGCCGCTGTCGAGGGTGGCAACGACCCGGGGGCGGCCGAGCGGCTCGCGGCCCTGGTGAGCCCTTTTCTGCTGCGCCGCCGCAAGTCCGATCCGGGCATCGCCCCGGAGCTGCCGCCGAAGACGGAGACCGACCGGGCGGTGTCGCTGACGGCGGAACAGACCGGGCTGTACGAGGCGGTGGTCCGCGAGACCCTGGCCGAGATCTCCGGCGCGGACGGATTCGAGCGGCGGGGGCTGGTGATGAAGCTGCTCACGGCGCTGAAGCAGATCTGCAACCACCCGGCGCAGTACCTGAAGGAGGAGCGGCCCCGGATCGCGGACCGCTCGGGCAAGGTCGAGCTGCTGGACGAACTCCTGGACACGATCCTGGCCGAGCAGGGCTCCGTACTGGTGTTCACGCAGTACGTACGGATGGCGCGGCTCCTGGAGGAGCATCTGGCCGCTCGGGGGGTGCGTACGCAGTTCCTGCACGGCGGTACGCCGGTCGCGCGGCGCGAGGAGATGGTGAACCGCTTCCAGGCGGGCGGGGCCCCGGTGTTCCTGCTGTCCCTGAAGGCGGCGGGGACCGGGCTCAACCTCACCCGGGCCGGTCATGTCGTGCACTTCGACCGCTGGTGGAATCCGGCGGTGGAGGCGCAGGCGACGGACCGGGCGTACCGGATCGGACAGACCCAGCCCGTCCAGGTGCACCGGTTGATCGCCGAGGGCACGATCGAGGACCGGATCGCCGAGATGCTGGCACGCAAGCAGGGGCTCGCGGACGCGGTGCTGGGCTCCGGGGAGGCGGCACTGACCGAACTGACCGATGCGGAACTGGCTGATCTGGTCGAGCTACGAGGGGGCGCGCGATGAGCGACGACGACTACGGGACGGACGCGGTGGACGGCGGCGGGGGTGGGTCGCGGCCCGAGCGTACGTTCGCTCCGCTGCCTCCGGCACCGGGCCGGGGTTTCGCCTCGACCTGGTGGGGTCAGGCGTGGCTGAAGGCGCTTGAGGACACGGCACTGGACGGACAGCAGCTCAAGAAGGGGCGGCGGCTCGCCCGGGAGGGCTGCGTCGGAGCGGTCTCCGTACGCCCCGGCCGGATCACGGCCGTCGTCCGGGACCGGGACGGCACGGGTCACCGGAGCGATGTGCTGCTCCAGGAGCTCAGCGACGAGGCGTGGGACCGCTTCCTGGACATGGCGGTGGACCGGGCCGGGCACATCGCGGCGCTGCTGGACCGTGAGATGCCGCCGCATCTGGTGGAGGACGCGGCGGGTGCCGGGGTGGAGCTGCTGCCCGGCATCGGTGACCTGGAGCCGGAGTGCACCTGCGGGACCTGGGACCACTGCCCGCACTCGGGCGCCCTGTGCTACCAGGTGGCGCGGCTGCTGGACGAGGATCCGTTCGTCCTGCTGTTGCTGCGGGGACGTGACGAGCGAAGGCTGCTGGACGAGCTCCAGGTCCGCAGTACCGCGCGTGCGGTGCGGGGTGCGGAGGGCGGGGGCGGCGCCTCGGAGGGCGTGGAGCGGGAGGTGTACGGGGTTCCGGCCGACGAGGCGTTCGCCGCGGGCTCCATCCTGCCGCCGCTGCCCGGCCGGCCGCCGGTGCCCGACGAGCCGGGGCTGCCGCCGTCGCTGGACACGGAGTCGGGCGCCCCGCCCGGTGTCGAACCGGCGGCGCTGGAGATCCTGGCCGCCGACAGCGCCGTACGGGCCCACCGGATGCTGCTGGAGGCGCTGGCGCCGGGGCACGCGCGGCAGCCGGTCGTGGCGGAGCTGACGCCGGAGCAGGACGCGGTACGGCTGGCCGCCGATGCCCGCCCGGAGCCGTGGATCGCGGCGCGGCTGGCCAAGGGGTCCGGCCGGCTGCGCGCGGAACTGGAGTCGGCGGTGCGCGCCTGGCGCTACGGAGGGGTCGCGGCGCTGGCGGTGCTGGACGAGGAGTGGGACCCGGACCCGGACTCCCTCGCCCGGGCTCGCGCGCGGCTCGCCTCGGCCTGGGAGGAGGGCGAGCGGCCGCAGTTGCGGGCGGCGCGGGCGCGCTGGACGGTGGCGGGCGCCGATGTGCAGGTGCGGTACGACCGGGAGGGCCGGTGGTGGCCGTACCGCAAGGAGCGCGGCCGCTGGGTGCCCGCAGGGCCGGCGGACGACGACCCGGCGGGCGCGCTGGCGGGGATACATGCGGAGGCTTCGGCGGAGGGCTGAGGGTTCGTCGGCGGGAGGGGGAACCGGAGCCCTCTCCCCTACGTCGTCAGCGGGAGACGGCTTCGGCCTCCTCTTTCCCTCACGCGTTCGCCATACAGGGGCCACGGCCCCCCCAGCAGGAGTGCGATGCACCGCAGAAGGCTCCTCCAGGGGGCCGCCGTCACCGCGGCGGCGGCGCTGCTTCCGGCCTCGGCCCGGCCGGTGGCCGCTTCGGCCGCCATTGCGGACTACCCGACGGCCCTCTGGGCACCGGCCGACACGGCGAACTACACCGTTCCCTCGCACCCGTCCGAGCGCCGGATCGACCGCGTCGTCATCCACGTCGCCCAGCAGATGTTCACCCCGACGATCGGCATCTTCGGCGATCCGGCCAAGCGGGTCTCCGCCCACTACGTGGTGCGCTCCGGGGATGGCCATGTCGCCCAGTGCGTCAAGGAACAGGACATCGCGTGGCACGCGGGCAACTGGGACGTCAACACCCGCAGCATCGGCATCGAGCACGAGGGGTGGGTGGACCGCCCGGAGTACTTCACCGACGTGATGTACCGGCGCTCGGCACTCCTCACCGCGGACATCTGCGCACGGCACGGCATACCCAGGGACCGGACGCACATCATCGGCCACCACGAGGTGCCGGGCAGCGACCACACCGACCCCGGCGCCCTCTGGGACTGGGAGCGCTACCTGCGCCTGGTCGCCCTCCCCGGGCCGAGTGGTGCCACCGACTGACGTGAACCACCCCTCTCCGTCCCGTACACCACATAAGATGCCGGGTCATGCTCCCGCTGCCGCGCCGCGACCAGCCTGCCGTCGTGGAGCGCATCCACCGCAAGGCCGTGCGGTACTACTCACAGCTCTCCACGCGCACCCATTCCGTCGAGAGCCGGGTGAAGGAGCTGCATGCGGATCCTGCTGCTGACCGTCGCCGCCGCCCAGCTACGGGTTCACCGGCGCTCGGGGACGTCGGACACGGCGGAGGCGCAGGCCCTGCGCGCCGACACCCTCGTACGCGTACGCGACCTGGGCGCGCGGGCCTACCGGCGCCACCCGACGTTGATCCGTGAGCCGGCCGCCGAGATCGGCGACGAGATGCCGGAGCTGGTGTCGTACACGGCCAGGTCGACGGGCGTGGCGGTCACTGGGGCCCGGTCGAGGTCCCGCTCGGGTCCCGGAAAGGACGAGCCGGGATGACTCGTCCTTCGCACGACGTCGAGATCGCGTCCGAGCCGGACGCGACGCGCCGGGAGCCGGCGTCGGACGCGGTTGCTCCGCCGGACCGGTCGGAGGCCAGGAGCGGCATCGCCCGGGGGCGCGATGTCGGCGACCATCTGGTGGACCACCCCGCTGAGGCCGCACGGTGGACCGCGAGGCTGGTCGAGTCCTACCGGCGTGAAGTGGACAAGCCCTCCTCGGGGGATGCCGTCGTCATCCTGCCGGGATTCGCCGGAAGCGTCCTTACGGATATCGAGAGCGGGAAGACGGTCCGGGGAGTCCAGCGCCTCTGGGAGACCGTGCTGTCCTCCCGCGCGGGACTTTCCCCGGCCGTCACGGAGGACGAAGAAGACGGTCGGCGTCAACGACTGCGTCCCACCGGCCTGCTCCGTGGCCCCGCGTGGCTTCCTCGGATCGGCGCCCTGTCGCCTTACGGCCGGCTCGTCGAGGAAGTCCGATCGGTGGTAGCGCACCCCGACGCCGCGCTGGAGTTCCCGTACGACTGGCGCCTGTCGGTGAACCATTCCGCCCGGCTGCTGACGAAGGCGGCTCCGGCCCATCTGTCGTCGATGCCGAGACCGGTGAGGTGGTCGGGCGTCATCGGCTGCGCGAGGTGGCGGGGCGTCCTGATACGTGGACCGCGCACGTCGTCCTGGCCGCCCCGGGGTACTACCAGGTCGTCGCCGAAGCCGGCGGCCTTTCCGCCTCGGCCTGCGTCGTGGCGGTCGACTCCCCGAAGGAGTAGCCGGGCGGCGACCGTCCTGGTATCCCCTGTCGATCACCGGGTAGGTGCCCCCGCAGTGAACGAGCGCGACCCTGATCATGCTGCGTGAGGGCGGACCGATGGCTGACAACATTCTGAACGAGGACCTGTACCGCTTCGAGGAGCTGCTGGACGACCAGGAGCGCGAGACGCTCCACCGCGTCCGGGCGTTCCTGCGGGAAGAGGTGGCTCCGCACGCGGACACGTGGTGGGGGAAGGCGTCGTTCCCCCACCACCTCATCCCCCGGTACGGTGAGCTCGGCATCGCGGGCCTGCCGTACGAGGAGTGCGGCGGCACCGCGGCGAGCAGCCTGCTCAGCGGCTTCATCGCGCTGGAGATGGCGCGCGTCGACGCGTCGATGGCCACGTTCTACGGGGTCCACGCGGGGCTCGCCATGGGCAGTATCGCCCGTTGCGGGTCCGCGGAGCAGCGGCGGCGGTGGCTGCCCGTCATGGGGCGGATGGAGAAGATCGGGGCGTTCGCGCTGACCGAGCCGCAGGGCGGGTCGGATGTCGCGGCCGGCCTGCGGACCACCGCGCGGCGGGAGGGCGACACCTGGGTGCTGAACGGCGCGAAGCGCTGGATCGGCAACGCCACCTTCGCCGACCTGGTGGTCGTCTGGGCCCGGGAGGAGGGGGACGAGGGCAAGGTCCGGGGGTTCGTGGTCGAGAGCTCGACGCCCGGCTTCTCGGCGCGCCTCATCGAGAACAAGATCGCGTTGCGGACGGTCGAGAACGCCGACATCGTCCTCCAGGACTGCCGGGTGCCGGAGGAGAACCGGCTCCAGGAGGCCCACGGGTTCCGGGACACCGCGGACGTTCTGCGGCACACCCGTAGCGGGGTGGCGTGGGAGGCCGTGGGCGTGATGCTGGCGGCGTACCGGATCGCCCTGGACTACACCCGTGAGCGTGAGCAGTTCGGGGGCCCCGTGGCCCGCTTCCAACTGGTCCAGGATCTGCTGGTCCGCATGCTGAGCGATGCCACCTCCTGCCTCGGCATGGTCGTCAGGCTCGCCCAGCTGGAGGATGCGGGGACCTTCCGCGACGAGCACTCGGCGATGGCGAAGGCGCACTGCACCACCCGTATGCGGGAGGTAGTCGGCTGGGGCCGCGAGCTTCTCGGCGGCAACGGGATCGTGCTCGACTACAGCATCGGCCGGTTCGTCGCCGACGCGGAGGCCCTGTACTCCTACGAGGGGACCCGGGAGATCAACACGCTCATCACGGGGCGGGCGGTGACCGGCTTCGGCGCCTTCGTCTGAGCCGACAACCGCTGTCGGCCGTACGGGGCGACGGCGCGGGCGGCCTTGCTCGATCAGCCGGCTGCCCGCGCCCGTCCCGTGCGGCGGCGGTCGTGGCCGCGTCGGGCGGTGTCCGCCGGTCCGGACGGGGCCGCGTCGGGGGTGTCCGCCGGTCCGGACGGGGCCGCGTCGGGGGTGTCCGCCGGTCCGGACGGGACCGCGTCGGCGGTGTCCACCGGTCCGGACGGGACCGCGTCGGCGGTGTCCACCGGTCCGGACGGGACCGCGTCGGCGGTGTCCGCCGGTCCGGACGGGACCGCGTCGGCGGTGTCCGCCGGTCCGGACGGGACCGCGGGGAGGTCGCGGTCCGTCGCCACCACGACCACGACGTCCAGGCCGTCGCCCGCGCCGCGTACCGCGCGGGTGCGTACGGCACGGTCCGCCCCGGCACGCAGCGAGCCTTTCGGGCCCCGGGAGCCTGGCACCGGGGCGCCGGTGCCGCTCATGTCGCCGTACCGCCAGGAGGGTCTAGACGCGGCGGCCCGTCGAGGAGGCGAAGCCCAGCCAGGTGTGCCGGTTACCCGCCCAGCACCAGCCGACCTTGGGGGCGTTGCGCCGCTCCCGGCCGTCCCGCCCGGTGCCGTTGCTGATCCAGAGTGCCGGGGTACGGGCGTCCAGGGCACCTTTGGCCTTGCGGAGCCGGGAGCCGATGGTCATGAAGCAGTGGTTGCGCTCCAGGACGTCCGGCTGTTGCAGCACCCAGTGGATGCCCTCGGTGAGCACCAGCGGGGTGCGCGCCTCGGCGCCGAGGGCGGGCAGCGCCTCGTTCGGGCTCCAGTTGGCCATCTGATCGCCACGGTCGAGGCCGGTGACGAGGTAGAGGGGTGCGTCCGGCAGGACGAGGTCGTCGAGCGGGGCGAAGAGGTCGACATCGGGCATGTCGGTGACGACGAAGCCCGGCTTGCCGTCGCGCCGGAGCAGCGGTGCGATGGCGGAGGCGGGAGCCCGGTCGGGGTGGACGGCGAGCAGCGTGCGGTCGCCGTCCTCAGGGACCTCGGCGGTGTCGGCGAAGGAGCGCAGCTCCGCCTCGGTGAGTCCGGCGAGCTGGTGGACTCCCAGTTCGATCAGCCGCTCGGCCTGCGCGGGCAGGGCCCGGAGCTGCGGACGAACGCTGGAGGTGACGGGAACGGTCTCGGGCACGTTGCTCCAAGAGGTGGGTGGTGTGCAGGGGCCCAGCGTTGACAACACCGCCCACGAGAATATTCCCGCTCCCACCCTTTCCCCTGGGCCGCCCCGCAAAGCGCCTTACCCCGGGCCGCCCTACAACTCGTCGCCGAACGCGTCGGCCGGTGTGCCCCGCGTCGCCCAGCGCGAAGAGGGCGTCGAGCAGGCGGACCAGTTGAGCAGTTAGGCAGTTGGGCAGTTGGAGGTACATCCCCAGCGTGGTCCGCGCGGTGGCGCGGGCCCGGTCGAGGTCGGTGTCCAGGACGACCGTCAGCTCGGGGGCCAACAGGACGTCAGGGCCGAGCGCCTAACGGGCCTCGGCCGTGTGCTCGGTGGTGACGGGATACGGATGTGCGCCCAGCGACCGGTCGGCCGCGAGCTTCAGCGTCTTCGGGCCGAGCACCGCCCAGACCCGCTCTCCGGGCTGCACGGACGGGGTGGCCGCGTCGAGCGCGTCGAGTAGGCGACCATCGCGCTGTACGGCTTCGCGTACTGCGGCACGATCGGGCCGTGGCTGACGCCCGGGCCGAGGACGAAGCGTCCGCGCGCGGCCTCTTCGACGGCGGCGATACGGGCCGCCACCTCCTCGGCGGGGTGGCTCCAGATGTTCAGGATGTCGGTGGCCACCGCCACCGTCAGGAGCAGGCGGCTCCGGTGTGCGGGCGCTCCAAGCCGATCACTTCGCGGTGGACGCGGGCGCCGTAGCCGTAGTCGTCCACCGCGAAGTGCCAGGTCAGGTCAGGTCAGGTCAGGTCAGGTCAGGTCAGGTCAGGTCAGGTCAGGTCAGGGGGCGGTGCCCCAGGCGAGGGTGGAGCCGACGTAGAGGCCGATCCTCGGAGCGTCGGCGTAGGTGGTGCCGGTGGCGCGGCTGTAGTCGTCGGCCTCCTGGTAGGCCGACCAGTCGCTCTTGTTGAACCGCAGCTGGATCTCTCCGGTCGAGGCGCCCGCCGCCAGGGTGCCACCGCCGAAACCCACCTCCAGGTGGTGGCTGGCCCCGGGGGCCGTCGCACTCGCCGGACGGACGGCGTGGGTGACGTTGCCGCAGCCCAGCACCGCGTAGTCGCAGGCCGTGCCGAACGTACTCGCTCCGGACTCGGGGGAGAACCAGTAGCGGGCCTTCACCGCGGACAGATCGACCGCGGACGCACCGGTGTTGACCACCTGGAGGGCCATCCGGATCTGGTTGTCGGTCGGGGCGGAGTCGGTGTTCCGGTACTGGACCTTGAGAGCGCCCGTTCCCGTGCCCCCGCCCGCCTCGGTGGTGACGGGCAGGTCCGGCGACGCCGCCGAAAGGTTGCCCGCCGCGTCCTTGGCCCTGACCGTGTAGCTGTAGGTGGCCGACGGCGCGAGCCCGGTGTCGGTGAAGGTCGTCGAAGCGGTCGAGCCCACGCGTGTGCCGCTGCGGAGGATGTCGTACCCGGTGACGGCCCGGTCGTCCGTGGACGCGGTCCAGGCCAGGGTGACGTTGGTGCTGGACTTGGCCGTCACCCGCAGCGCCGTGGGCGCGGTCGGCGCCTGTGTGTCCTGCCCGCCGCCGCTTCCGCCGTCGAGCGGTGGGTTGGCGTTGCGGAGGAGCTCCTGGAACTGGCGGGAGAACCAGTGCCCGGCGACCGGGGAGTCGGGCAGGGCGCCCGTGAGGTTGAAGCCGTTGCGGCCGTTGCCGGTGTACGTGGGGTCGCACATCCGGTCGAAACCCTTGCCCTCGTCGTTGTCGACGGGCTTGCTGCTGCCGTCGGACTCGCCCGGCGGCTTGGCCCAGACGTAGGCGTCGATCCCGGGCTCGGGAGCGGTCGTCGGGCGCTCGCCGACGCCCGCGCCGCTCTGGTTGCACCAGTTGCCCGTGTGGATGCGGCGGTCGGTGCGGCTGCCTTCGACGTAGGCTTCGACGCTGGTCAAGGGCCCGGGGCCGGTGGGCCGGGCGGGGCCGCCCCAGCCGTTGCGGGCGGTGTCGACGAGCATGCCGATGCCGGTGGCGAAGCCTTGGCGGACCAACTCGGCGCGCAGGGCCTGAGCGAACGAGAGCTCGTCCACGTAGTGGTTCCAGTCGACCCAGGAGGACTGGCGCACCGTGGCGCCGTTCACCGAGTCCGTCACCTTGAAGTGCGGTTCCTCGAGGGCCGAGTAGTTGGCCGTGTTCACGATGAAACCGTGGACGTCGGAGACCGACGCGCCCTCCACCGTGGCGGCCTTCTTGAACTGCTGCGCCGCCGGGACGAAGTTGGAGTCCCAGCCGAGCCAGCCGTGGTGGGCCGCGTCGACGTAGTTGTAGACGTTGGGGAGGGCACCGAGTGTGTGCAGGGCGTACCCGATGCCCTTCTCGTAGTTCCCGTTCGCCTTCATCGTGGCGCACTCCGGGGTCGAGCCGGCGGTGCCTCCCGCGTTGGTGACCAGGTTGGGCAGCGAGTCGGGTTCGATGAGGGTGACGATGCGCAGGCTCGCGTAGGCGGGGTCGCCGAGGATGTCGGCGATCGGGTCGATGTAGTCGCTCTTGTAGCGGCCGAGCTCGGTGGGGCCGAGTTCGCCGTTGGAGGCGAGCGCGGCGCAGTCCCGGCCGGGGAGGTTGTAGATGACGACCTGGAAGAGGTCGGCTCCCTGGCTCACCGCCGTGTCGAGGTGCCGGCGCAGGCCTCGCGCGCCGGGTGTGCCGTCGATCGCGGCGATGCGGTCCATCCAGACGAACGACGGCTCGTCGGCGATCGCGTCGCCGCCCGGTTCGGCGGCGGCCCTGGCGGACCAGTCGGGGTTCACGTACGGGGTCGCGCCTGCGTAGGGGTTGTCGACGCGGGCGGCGGCCGCCGCCGGGCCGGGTGAGGCGATGGCGAGGGATGCGCCCATGACCAGGGCGGACAGAGCGGCGACCGCTCTGGCGCGCGCCCTGCCGCGCGGTGCGTGCGGGGTGGTGCCTCTGCTGCTCATTGCGGCTCCGTGCTCCTCTCGTACGTCCGCCACGGGAATCCGGCGGACGGGCTCAGGGGTACGTGGTGCTCAGGAGATGAGGCGTGCGAAGTGGGGCGGACATGACTGTGGGAGCGCTCCCAAGGTGGCGCCGCCGCCGGTGCATGTCAAGCGGTGCGACTCGATCACCTTGTTTCATGCGGCCGTTGAGCTGATGGAAGCGCTCCCATCAGCCGGGCGGGAGTTATCCGATGAGCCGCACCCCGGGCCGGCGCCGCGGAGGGCGGGCCGACCGTCGGCCCGCCCTCCGACGCCGCTCACCCCAGCCGTCGGATATCGCCCCGGACCCGGTAGAAGCCGCCTGCCGCAGCGTGCAGGGCGTCGACCACGTACCGCGCGCCGGGCTGCCGTATCGCGCGCGGGAACTGGACGTTCCAGGAGGTGTCGTAGCCCCCGGAGACCACGTGCACCCGGAGGCGGCCGCCGGTGTCCTGGACGCACTCGACGACGACCGAACCGGCGGGGGCGTGGGTCACGGTGGTGACCGCGGTGGCGGCCGTGGCGGGCGCGTAGGTCGGCAGTGCGGCTGCCAGCTTGACGTCCCGGGGCGCCGGTACCGTGCCCTGCTGAGCCGCGGAGATGGCCGCCTCGCTCGCGTCCACGCAGACCAGCGAGCCATCGGTGGTCACCAGGTACAGCCGGCCGTCGCGGTACTGCATCGACAGCGCCGACCCGCCGCCCGTGCCGAGCTTCCACAGGCGCGTGCCGTCCTGGTCGAAGCAGTACACGGACGACGAGGCGTCGCCCGCGAAGACGAACCGGCCGCCGGGCGAGGTGGCGCATGAGTACACCGCGCTGTCGCAGGCGTATGTGGCCTCGATCGCGCCGGTGGCCTTCGACAGCCGCTGGACCGCCCGGTGCGCCGTACCCGCGTACACCGCGTCCTCCTCCTGCCAGCCGAACAGGACACCGCCACGGGTGGGCGTGTGCCACAACTCGCCGCCACCGTCCGGGGCGTAGGCGGTGACGCCGCGGTGGTGGCCGTGGTAGACCGCCCGGTCGTCGGCCCGGACCATCCAGGCGTGTTCGCCCTGGCTGCGGCGCGCCCACTGGTGCTCGTCCTCGTGGTCGATGACGGTCAGCCGGCCGTCGCGGTCCGAGACGTTCAGCAGGCCCTCGTGGATGTCGAGCCAGAAGATGTCGACATCGGCCGCGATGTCGTACGCCGCGAACGGCAGCTTGGAGGAGAGGTCGTAGACCCGGCCGTCGTCGCAGCCCGCGTAGATCCAGAAGTCGTCGGCGACCAGGCACTTCACGCCGTCAGGCAGGCTGAAGCGGGCGAGGACCGCGCCGTCGTGGTCCAGGGTGAACACATCGCCCGCCTGGTTGCCGACCCAGCACTGCTCGTCGTCCACATGGATGCCGAACGCCGAGGAGCCGGTGCGGAAGCGCCACAGCACAGGGGCCACGGCGCGCGCGGTGGAGGGGGCCGAGGTGACCTGGCGGCGGGTCACCGACCGGGGCGCGCGCTGACCGGGGACGGCGGGGGCATACCCCTTGCGGACCTTCTCCCCCACCTTCTTCGCCGCTGCGGCCTGCGCCTTGGCGAGCGTGGCGAACGTCGACGTCTGGGTCTGCCCGGCGGCACCGATTCGCCCGTAGCGCACGGTCACCACCAAGCCCTCCACCGTCACCTCGTAGAACTTGTGCGCACCGGCGCCTTCCTGTGACAGCTCCAGATACGTCGTCGTCGAGACCGTGGACGCGGCGGACATGGCAGACCCCTCCCCAGGGCGGACCCGCGGCCGTTCCGGCGGGTCTCACTGCTCACACCGTAGAAGGAGGCACTGACAACCGGCCGTCGCCGCCGTCCCGGTACGGGAGCGGCGGCGACGGTTGTGCGGGATGCGGGCTCCTCACCCGGCGGGCTACCAGTAGTGGCGCCTTCCACCCACCGCGCGGCCCGTCGCCCCCAGGAGCCAGAGCACCAGACCGATGGCCACGAGAATGATGCCGATGGTCCAGAGGACGGAGATGCCGGCCACCAGGCCGATCACCAACAGAATGACACCGAGGACAATCATGGAGCCCTCCAAACAATGCCGACTACCTCCGAGTATGCGCCTCATAAAGGATTTCTGTCGGTCGGCTCCGCGCGTGGGCGGAATGGATGCGGGTAGTAGGCAGCGCAAGCCGCATCCGAGGAAAAGCAAGGTGGTTGTGCATGTCCTCCTCCATCGTCGAGACCGTCGACATCAAGGCCCCGGTCGCCGTCACCTGGGCGCTGTGGAGCGATGTCACCCAGTGGCCGAAGTTCCTGAGCCACGTGCAGCGGGTCGACCCGCTGGACGAGCGGCGTTTCGCCTGGCAGCTGTCGCTGCCCGGGGCGGAGAAGGGGTTCGTCGCGGAGCTGACCGAGGTCGTCACGGAGGACCGCATCGCGTGGAAGACGACCGAAGGGGTCCATCACGCCGGGGTGGTCACGTTCCACCGGCTCGACGACCATTCCAGCCGGGTCGCGCTCCAGATCGAATACGACCCCGAGGGGTTCATCGAACACCTCGGCGCGCTGACCAATCTGGATTCGGCGCTGGCCAACTACGACCTGGGTGAATTCCAGAAGCTGGCCGAGCTGACGGCGTCCGGGGGCAGTCCCGAAATCCGCTGACCGCAGGTGCGATCCGGCGTTCAGCGGGTACGAGACCCTCTGACCCGAGTTCATGCGGGCACCCCCCTCCCGCCTGCACGAACGGCTGGGGCCCCACCGGTTTCCCACCGGTGGGGCCTCAGCTCTGTCCTGGGCATCAGCTCTGTACAGGGGCTCAGCTCTGTACAGGGCAGATCAGCTCGGCATCTTCCGACGGCGGCCTTTCGCCGCCGCGACCAGTGCGGGCACCGTGCCGAGCTTGACGCGCGGGCGGCCGTGTTCGCGGCCGCGGGCCACCTCCGCCCGGTCGATGGCGGCCAGCCCCCGGGCGTCGACGACATCACGGCCGCGGCGGCGGGCCAAGCGGCGGAACGCCGAGGACGGGTGGGCCGGCGGGGTCAGCGTGCCCGCCACCGCGTCGGCCAGCAGCGTTTTGACGGTCTCGGCCGCGCAGGTGCGGTTGGCGCCGATGCCGCCCGATGGGCCGCGCTTGATCCAGCCGACGACGTACGCCCCGGTCATGCCGCTCACCCGGCCCCCCTCGTGCGGTACGGTCCCGGACGCCTCGTCGAAGGGCAGGCCCGGCACGGCCACGCCCCGGTAGCCGATCGCCCGCAGCATCAGGCCGGCCGCGATGTCCTGCTCGCGCGGGCCCGCCGTGACGCGCACGGCCGTGACGCGATCCTCGCCCAGCACCTCCATCGGTGCGGAGTGGAAGCGGAAGACGATGCGCCGCCCGGGTGCGGGCGGCTGCGACCAGTCCACCACCCGGCGCTCCACGTCCCGCAGGAGGGCCGCCCTCCCGCCCGGGGCCGCCGCGTCGATCTCGGCGCCGGTCCTGGGGTCGTGGTCGTCCACGACGAGTGCGACGCCCGGCAGGTGCTTCAGGGCGAGCAGCTCGGAGGCGGTGCAGGCCGCGTCCTCGGGGCCGCGCCGCCCCAGCAGGACCACCTCGCGGACCTTCGATCCCCGCAGTGCCGCGAGCGCGTGGTCGGCGATGTCGGTGGCGGCCAGCGTGTCCGGGTCCGTGACGAGGATGCGGGCGACGTCGAGGGCGACGTTGCCGTTGCCGACGACGACCACGCGTTCCGCGGCCAGGCGTACGGACCCGGGTGCCACCTCCGGGTGGGCGTTGTACCAGGAGACGAACGAGGTGGCCGAGCCGCTGCCGGGCAGGTCCTCCCCCGGGATGCCGAGCCGGCGGTCGGTGGACGCGCCGACCGCGTAGATCACCGCGTCGTGGTGGGCGGCGAGCTCCTGGACCGTGATGTCCTTGCCGATCTCGACGCCCAGATGCATCCGAACCCGGGGGTGGGAGTGGAAGCGGGCGAAGGTCTCGCCGACCTTCTTCGTCGCGGGGTGGTCGGGCGCCACGCCGTAGCGGACGAGGCCGCCTGCCACCGGCAGCCGGTCGACCAGGGTCACCTCGGCGCCGGTGTGCAGGAGCAGGTCCTCGGCGGCGTACATGCCGGCGGGTCCGGTGCCGACGACCGCCACCCGGATCGGGGCGAAGTCGGAGGGCAGGCTGCGTACGAAGGTGGGCTCGCCCCAGGTGTGGAAGTTCGGCCCGTCCGGGGCGGGTTCGGGCTCCCGGTCCGCGAAGTAGGCCGCGTTGATGGCGGCGTACTCCTTCTGCGCCCCGAAGAGGCTGTCCACCGGGAAGATCGCGTCGACCGGGCAGGCGTCGGCGCAGGCCCCGCAGTCGATGCAGGTCTCCGGGTCGACGTAGAGCATCTCCGTACTGCCGAACGCCCGCTCCTCGGGGGTCGGGTGGATGCAGTTGACGGGGCAGACGGCGACGCAGGTGGCGTCGGAGCAGCAGGTCTGGGTGATGGCGTAGGTCATCTCGTCGTCTCGGGTCGTGGTCGGGGATCGTCGGCGCGGATCATCGACGCGGTTCCTCCGGTCGGGTGTTCGGACCGCCGGCCGTGGGGCGTACGGTCCGCAGCGGATCGGCCGAGGCGCGTACGGCCCGGGATCAGATGAGCGAGGCGCGCTTGTAGAAGAACAGCGCCGGCCCGGTCAGCAGCCGGGCCGAGGCCAGGAACTCCATCAGTCCCGAACAGCTGGACCTCATCAGCGACTTGTGGTGCTCGTTGACCTTGGCCTCGGCGCGGGCGCGCCGGGGGTCCAGGCCGGCGTTCGCGTAGACGTCCCGGTTCACCATGCTGGTGACGATGTAGTACGAGGCGATCGCCACGACGATCGCGTTGAGCTGCCGCCGCACCGCGCCCGCGTCCCGCAGCCGTTTGCGGGTCTCGTCGCGGGCGAACTTCATGTGCCGCGACTCCTCCACGACATGGATGTTGTTGATGGTGCGGACGAAGGGCGCGACCCGCTCGTCCCGCATCCAGTCACGCTGCATCACGTCGAGGACTTCCTCGGCCACGAGTATCGCCGCGTAGGCCGCCTCGCCGAAGGCCAGGGTCTTGAACGCGCGTCCCAGCTCCACCACGGGGCGGCGCGGCCGGTAGGCCGGTGCGCCCAGCTTGGCGGCGCCCCGGGCGAACATGATCGAGTGGCGGCACTCGTCGGCGACCTCGGTGAGCGCCCACTGGAACCGGGGGTCGGTCGGGTCCTTCGCGTACATGTCGCGGAGCACCATCTGCTGGAGGATCATCTCGAACCATATGCCCGTGCTGGCGACCGACGCAGCTTCCTGGCGGGTGAGTGCCTTGCGTTGGGCGTCCGTCAACTCGCCCCAGTACGCGGTGCCGTAGAGCGTGCTCCACTCGGGGCTCGCGCCGTGGTGGTCCGGATCGAGCGGGGTCTCCCAGTCGACCTGGGTGGCCGGGTCGTACGACAGTTTGGCGGCCGAGTCGAGCAGGCGTCGGGCGACGTCCTGCTCGGCGAGCCGGCCCTGGTCCTGGTCCTCCGGCCGAACGGTGCTGCTTGACATGGTGCGGCTCCTTGACTCGAGAGATCGGCCCGGCGCCGCCCCCGCCCCGTCCCCCATCGCGTTCCCGCCCGATGAGATCGATGGCCGCCGAGCGCCGCCCTCGCTTGTTAGACGCCGTGTCTAGCAAGCTTATTAGACGCAAGGTATAGCAAGAGGGGGCGCGGGCCTAGCCCCGTGCGGGATTCTGTACGAGCTCTCCACGAACCGGCGTGCCGCAGGGCGGAGAGGGACGACACAAAGCCGGCCTGCCTCGGTGACGCTGAGGCAGGCCGGCCGGGTCCGAACCGCGCGGAGATCGCGCGGTGGGGCCAAGGGGCTTCGCCGGGCGGGCGGTTACGCCGCCACGCACGGCCGTAGGGCGCTACGCGGGAACGGGGGCATCGGCATCCGGGGTGCCCGGGGCGGGCCCCGGCTCCGGCCCCCGGTCCTGCCGCTCCGGCCCCTCCCCCGGGTCGCTGAGCTGCTCGCGTACGTAGTTCCAGATGACGGCGATCAGTGCCGCCGCCGGGACCGCGAGCAGGCTGCCCACGACTCCGGCCAGGCTGCCGCCGAGCGTCACCGCCACCAGCACCACCGCCGCGTGCAGGCCCAGACCGCGGCTCTGGATCATGGGCTGGAAGACGTTGCCCTCCAGTTGCTGCACCGCGATGATGATCGCCAGCACGATCAGCGCGTCCGTCAGACCGTTCGAGACCAGCGCGATGAGCACCGCGACGAAACCGGCGAAGACCGCGCCCACGATCGGCACGAAGGCGGAGATGAACGTCAGCACCGCCAGCGGAAGCACCAGAGGCACGTCCAGGATCCACAGGCCGATGCCGATGAGGACGGCGTCCAGCAGACCCACGAACGCCTGGGACCGGACGAACGAGCCGAGCGTGTTCCAGCAGCGTTCGGTCACGACGGGGACGTCGGTGGCGAGACGGCCGGGCAGCTGACGGGCGAGCCACGGGAGGAAGCGCGGACCGTCCTTCAGGAAGAAGAACATCAGGAAGAGGGCCAGGATGGCGGTGACCAGGCCGCTGAAGACGGTGCTCACGCCGGTGACCGCCGTGGTGACGACACTGCCCGCACTGTTCTCGATGCGGTCGACGGCGGCGTCGAAGGCGCCGGTGATCTGGGCGTCGCTGATGTTCAGCGGCGGCCCGGAGGCCCAGTCGCGCAGTCGGCCGATGCCTTCGACGACGCCGTCGGCGAGTTCGCCGGACTGGGAGGCGACCGGCACCGCGATCAGCGCGATGATGCCGGCGCCGACCAGGAGGAACAGCACGGTCACCAGGGCCGCGGCCGGGGCGGGACGCCATCCCCGGCGACGCAGGAACCGGGCCGGCGGCCAGGTCAGGGTGGTGAGCAGCAGACCCACTATGAGCGGCCACACCACCGGCCACGTCCGGCCCAGAAGCCACAGGGCGACGGCGGCCGCCAACAGGACCAGCAGCAGTTCGACCGAGACGCGCGCCGATCTACGGAGCGCGGCGGCGGTCTTTTCGGAACTCAACGTGGCAGACATGCGCACACCCTACGAGTGCTCCGGCCTGTCTCCCGCATTCGCGGGAAGTGGTGGGCCCGGCGGCCACGCGTCGCCCGGCCGGAACAGGTCGAAGGGGCGGCACCGTGCGGTGCTGCCCCTTCGGCCCCCGGCCCGGCCTCAGCTCTGCGGGCGCTTGCCGTGGTTGGCGCCGTTCTTGCGGCGGGCCTTCTTCTTACGACGTCGCTTCGAGGACATCGAACCCTCCTCTTTTCTCTGCTCGGTTGGGCACGCGCGATCCGCCGGAGTGACGGACCGGGCGGTGAGGAGGACCACTCCTCGCCCCTACCGTCACAAACTCGGGCCGCGGTGGCAAACCGCCGTCCCGCCGTTCGAGGTCAATTGGACAGGTCCTTGCCGAACTCGTCCGCGCAGCGGTCCTCCTCGGCCTGGCTGTTCGCGCTCTGCATGCAGTCCTCAAGGTTCTTGAAGGAATCCGAGTTGAAGACGGATATGCCGACGATGAGGACGATGACCGAGCCGATCAGCCCGAGCGCCCCGAGGACGGCGCCGACGATCGCCATGACCCGGCGCGGGGCCCGCCCCTGCCGGGCGCGGAGTGCGCCGAGGATGCCGAACACCGGGGCGAGGAGGCCCAGAAGGAGTCCCCCGACGACCGTCCAGAAGAAGAGGCAGGCGAGCAGACCCAGGACGAGAGCGGTGACCGCGAACCCGTTGCTCCGGGCGGGTTCCGGAGCGCCGTAGCGCGCCTCGTACTGCGGCTGGTCCGCGTTCGGCTGCTGAGGGTAACTGGGTATGGACATCGGATGGGAACTCCTTACCAAAAGTTGTCCTGTCCATATGCCCCAACAGACCGTCCGCATGCAAGCCCGGCCCGCGCCCACCCCCGAGGCCTCACGCCGGGTCGGCCGCCGCGCCCCCCAGCAGGCTCTTGGGCCGCAGGTCGGTCCAGTGCTGTTCGACGTAGTCGAGGCAGGCCTGGCGGGAGTCCTCCGGGTGCGCCACGGTCCAGCCGGCGGGCAGCTGCGCGAAGGTGGGCCACAGGGAGTGCTGCCCCTCGTCGTTGACAAGCACCAGGTAGGTGCCGTTCTCGTCCTCGAACGGGTTGGTCACCGATTCTCCTCAAGCTCGGGTAAGGCTCGCTTCGTCAAGCGATGGCGACCTTACCCACCTCGTTCCCGGCAGACTCATCGAATCCCGCAACTTCCTTGCCCAGGAGCTTGGTTCACAGCCCCAGGTCGCTCAGGCGCGCCTCGTACCGGATGGTGAGATCCTCCTCGTCGTCGACCGGTTCGTCCCACAGGGCCACCAGTTCGGCGCGCACGGCGTCCGGCAGGGCCTCGTACCGCTCGTTCCAGGTGTCGGCGTTCGGGATCCAGTAGCCGACGACCTTGAACCGGGTGGCGGGCAGTCCCAGCTCCTTGCGGAGGTAACGGCGCACGGTGCGCAGGGCGTTGGTCTCGCCCGCGACCCAGATGTAGCCGCCGGTCATGTCGGTTCCGGCCGGGATCGCGGCGCTCACCAGCTCGGCCAGCCGACTGGCTCCGTGCCCGTTGCCGCCGTAGGTCCAGGTCACCTTGGTGTCGGGCAGCGGCTGGACGGCCTCGGTCCCCGGCAGTTCGACGACCACGCGGGTGGCGACGCCGTGCGGGGTGTTCTCCAGCAGACGGGCCACGGCGGGCAGGCCCGTCTGGTCGGCGATCAGCACCTGCCAGGCGAGGTCGTCCGGGGGGCTGTAGAGGCCGGTCGGGTCGTTCACGCCGAGCACGTCCCCGGGCCGCGCGTCGGCCACCCAGGTCGAGGCCACGCCGTGGTCGTGCAGCACGAAGTCGATGTCGATCTCGCGGCTCTCCGGGCGCACCGCCCGCACCGTGTACGTACGCATCGGGGCGACCGGCCGGCCCTCGGGAGTCTCCCAGCCCTTCTCCGTCGTGACGGGCAGGGAGATGTCACCGCGGTCGGGGCCGTGCGGGAAGAAGAGGCGTATGTACTCGTCGCCGACCCCCGTGGACTCGAAGCCCGCGAGCCCTTCGCCGTGCAGCGTGACCCGGGTCATGGTCGCGGTGAGCGGCTGGACTCGGGCGACGACGGCTCGGTGGATCGTCATGGACACTGCCCCTTCGTACGCGTGATCGGCCCGAACGGCTCCGATTCGACTTAGGACAGCCTAACCTTCAGTGGCGCTGTGTTCGATACCGCCCAGGGATCGCAGCCGTCCGGGCGAGGGGACGCGCCGCCTCCTCGCCCGGACGGCAGTTGTCAGCAGATCCGCGGCAGTTGCTCGCCCAGGGGCATGTCCACCACCCGGGTGCCGCCGAGGCCGGTGGCCGCCACGACCATGCCGGGGTGGTCCGCCACGCAGGTCCCGATGCGCACCGACTGCTTGCCGAGCGGGTGGGCGCGCATCGCCTCCAGAACGGTGTCGGCGTGGTCCGGCGGGACGAACGCGGCGAGCTTGCCCTCGTTGGCGACGTACAGGGGGTCCAGGCCGAGGAAGGAGCAGGCGTTGGCGACGGTGTCGGGCACCGGGAGGGAGCGCTCGTCGAGCGTGATGCCCACACCGGCGGCTCCGGCGATCTCGTTCAGCGAGGTGGCCAGGCCACCGCGGGTGGGGTCGCGCAGGACGTGGAGGTCCTGGCAGACGGCCAGCATGTCGGCGACCATACCGGCCAGGGAGACGGTGTCGCTCTGGATCTCGACGCCGAACTCCAGCCCCTCGCGCACGCTCATGATGGCGACGCCGTGGACGCCGATCTCACCGCTGACCAGGACCGCGTCCCCGGGGGCGGCCCGCTGCGGGCGGATGTCGACGCCGTCGGGGACCAGCCCGATCCCGGCGGTGTTGATGAAGATCCCGTCTCCGTGCCCGGCGTCGACGACCTTCGTGTCGCCGGTCGCCACGGTCACGCCGGCGGTGCGCGCGGCGTCGCCCAGCGCCTGGGCGACCCGGCCGACGACGGAGATCTCGATGCCCTCCTCCAGGATGAAGCCGCAGGAGAGGTAGGCGGGGACCGCTCCGGCCATGGCCAGGTCGTTGACCGTCCCGTTGACGGCGAGGTCGCCGATGGACCCGCCGGGGAAGAACAGCGGCCGGACGACGAAGGAGTCGGTGGAGAAGGCCAGCCGGGCGCCGCCCATCGTCAGGTGGGCGGAGTCGCCCAGTTCGGCGAGGACGTCGCTGCCGAAGGCGGGGGCGAAGAGGTGTTCCACCAGTTCGGCGGAGAGCGTTCCGCCGCCGCCGTGGCCCATGACGATGCGTTCGTGGTCGCGCAGGGGCGCGGGGCAGGTCCAGCCGGAGAAGTCGGCGGGGGCGGGGGCGGGCGCCGAGGAGGAGGCGGGGGCGGGGGCGATGTCAGCCAACGGAGCTCGCCTCCTTGGCCGGGGCGGTCTTGGTCGGAGCGTTCTTCGTCGGGGCGTTCTTCCGGGCCCCGTTCGTCGCGGCCTCGGGGGTCTCCTTCGGCGCCTCCAGCCGCCGGTACAGGTAGTACGCGGCGCACGCGCCCTCACTGGAGACCATGGTGGCGCCCAGCGGGTTGCGTGGGGTGCACTCCTTGCCGAACGCGGCGCACTCGTGCGGTTTGATGAGGCCCTGGAGGACTTCACCGCTGCGGCAGACCGTGGACTCCTCGGTCTTGATGCCGGTGACGGAGAAGCGGTGCTCGGCGTCGTACTCCCGGTACTTCGGCGACAGCCGCCAGCCGCTCCGCGGGATCATCCCGATGCCGCGCCAGGAGCGGTCGGTGACCTCGAAGACGTCGGCCAGCATCGCCTGGGCGGCCGGGCTGCCCTGCTCGTTGACGGCGCGCGGGTAGGCGTTCTCGACGGTGTGCCGGCCCGCCTCCAACTGCCGTACCGCCCGCCGGATGCCTTCGAGGATGTCCAGCGGCTCGAAGCCGGTGACCACGATGGGGACCCTGTGCCGAGCAGCGAGTTCCGGGTACTCCGTGGTGCCCATGACCGTACAGACGTGCCCGGCGGCGAGGAACGCCTGGACCTGGCAGTCCGGTGAGTTCATGATCGCGTCGATCGCCGGAGGTACCCGTACGTGGGAGACCAGCAGGCTGAAGTTGGGGATGGCGAGCTTCTTCGCCTGGTAGACCGTCATCGCGTTGGGCGGGGCGGTGGTCTCGAAGCCGATGCCGAAGAAGACGACCTGTTTCTCCGGGTTCTCCTGGGCGACGCGCAGGGCGTCCAGCGGCGAGTAGACCACCCGCACGTCGGCGCCCTCGCTCTTGACCTGGAACAGGTCGCGGCCGCTGCCCGGGACACGGAGCATGTCGCCGAACGAGCAGAAGACCACATCGGGGCGGGAGGCGATCTCCAGGGCCTTGTCGATGATCTCCAGCGGGGTCACGCAGACCGGGCAGCCGGGGCCGTGGATCAGCCGGATCTCGTCGGGCAGCAGCTGGTCGATGCCGTGGCGGATGATGGAGTGCGTCTGTCCGCCGCAGACCTCCATGAGGGACCAGGGCCTGGTGGTGAGCGCCCGGATCTCGTCGAAGAGCCGCTGGGCGAGGACCGGGTCGCTGAACTCGTCGAGGTATCTCATGACCGCGCCTCCTTCTCTCCTGCGTCGAGTTCGGTTCCGGCCGGGCGCCGGGCGCCCGCGTCCTTGGCCGCCTTGCCCCAGTGGTCGCCGAACTCCTCCTCCAGGACGCCGAGGTTCTCGAAGAGTTCCAGGGTCTGGCGCGCCGACTCCTCGTCGAGCCGTTGCAGGGCGAATCCGACATGGACGATGGCGTAGTCCCCCACCCGCATGTCGGGGACGTACTCCAGGCAGACGTCCTTGACGACGCCGCCGAAGTCGACCTTGGCCATTCGCGTGGCGTCGCGTTCCTCGATCTCCAGCACTCGGCCGGGTACGGCCAGACACATGGCGCTCTCCTCCCTCACTCCTTCGTCCGGGCGGCGACCATCAGCTGTCCCAGGGCGAGCCCGCCGTCGTTGGGGGGCACCTTGCGGTGTCGCAGTACGGTGAAGCCGTCCTCGGCGAGGCCGGCCGAACAGCCCTCCGTCAGCAGGGCGTTGCAGAAGACACCTCCGGTCAGGGCCACGGTGGCGATGCCCGTACGCTGCCGGGCCGCCGCGCACACGTCACGGACGAGGCCGGTCACCGCCCGGTGGAAGCGGCGGGCCACGGCCGGGGCCGGCGCACCGGCCAGGACGTCCGCAGCGGCGGCGGCCAGGACCGGTGACGGGTCGGCGATCAGGGGCAGCTCCGGCCCGCCCGGCTCTGCTCCCAGGATGAACCCGTACGCGCCACCGCGCCCGTCGTCGCCGCAGTCGTCCCGGGCGCCCAGCGCCGCGTTCTCCAGGCGCATGGCGGCCTCCGCCTCGTACTCCACCCGGTGGCAGACGCCCGCGAGCGAGGACACCGCGTCGAAGAGGCGGCCCATGCTGGAGGTGGGGACGCAGTTCAGGCCGCGCTCCAACTGGCGCTGAAGGAGCCGTCGTTCGCCGGGCGGGGCGATGGCGGTGCACGGCAGCTCGTCCGACCACGGCAGTCCCGCGGCGCGCAGGTGGGACAGCGCCATCCGGTACGGGTTGCGGACGGCCGCGTCACCGCCGGGCAGGGGTACGTACCGGAGGTGGGCGAATCGCTGGAAACCGTCGTAGTCCGCGATGAGCACCTCGCCGCCCCAGACGGCCCCGTCATCGCCGTACCCGGTGCCGTCGAAGGCGACACCGATGACGGGAGCGGTGCCGTCGAGCCCGTGTTCGGCCATCGTGGAGGCGACATGGGCGTGGTGGTGCTGGACCTGGCGCAGCGGGAGGCCGCGCGCCTCGGCGGTGCGGCGGGCCCACCGGGTGGAGCGGTAGCCGGGGTGGCGGTCGGCGATCAGCAGGCGCGGGGTGACGGTGGTGAGGGCGGTGAGATGTCCGGTGGCCTTCTCGAAGGCGGTCAGGGTGGAGAGGTCGTCCATGTCCCCGACGTGGGCGGAGAGCCAGGCGTAGCGGTCGTCGGCGGCGCAGAAGGTGTTCTTCAGGTCGCCGCCCACCGCGAGGGCTGGCAGGACGGGCAGCGGCAGGGCCAGCGGCAGTGGGGCGTAGCCGCGCGAGCGGCGGACCGGGAGCTCGGCCCCGGCGCAGATCCGGACCACCGAGTCGTCGCAGGGCACATGGATGGGCCGGTCGTGCTGGAGCCAGGCGTCGGCCAGGCCTTCGAGCCGGGCCAGCGCCTCGGCGTCGTCGGTGACGATCGGTTCGCCGGAGCGGTTCCCGCTGGTCATGACGAGGACGGGCGGTCCGGGCGGGTCACCGGGCAGGCCGAGGAGGAGGCGGTGCAGCGGGGTGTACGGGAGCATCACGCCGAGATCGGGGCTGCCGGGCGCGACACCGGGCGCCACCTCGGCGGACGGCGAGGCGTGGCGGCGCAGCAGGACGACCGGTTTACGGGGGCCGGTGAGGAGTTCGCGTTCGGCCTCGTCCACCCTGGCCAGGCGGTGGACGGTCGCCAGGGAGTCCGCGAGGACGGCGAAGGGCTTGCCGCCCCGGTTCTTGCGCTTGCGCAGGGTGCGTACGGCGGCGGGGTCGCCCGCGTCGCACGCCAGGTGGTAGCCGCCGATCCCCTTCACCGCGACCACCGCGCCCTCCGCCAGCAGTCGGCGGGCCTCCGCGAGCGCCCGGCTCCCGTGCAGCGCCCCCGGGTCCTCGGGGCCCTGCCGGAGGGTGAGGCCGGGGCCGCAGGAGGGGCAGGCGATCGGCTGGGCGTGGAAGCGGCGGTCGGCGGGGTCGGCGTACTCCCGGGCGCAGTCGGGGCACATCGGGAAGCCGGCCATGGTGGTGCGGGGCCGGTCGTAGGGCAGGCCGGTGACCACGGTGAACCGGGGGCCGCAGTGGGTGCATGTGATGAACGGGTGCCGGTGGCGCCGGTCGGCCGGGTCCGCGAGTTCGGCGAGGCAGGCGTCGCAGGTCGCGGTGTCCGGCGGGATCAGGGTGCGGCCGGTGCCGGAGGCCGAGGGGCGGATGGTGAAGCCGGGACCGTCGTTGAGGACGGGGACCGTGCGCGGCTCGACCGATTCGACGACGGCGAGCGGCGGGGCGCGGGTCCCGATCGCACCGGTGAAGGCGTCGACCGCGCCCACCGGGCCCTCGACCTCGGTACGGACGCCGTCGGCGTCGTTGGTGACCCAGCCGGTGAGGCCGTACTCGTCGGCCAGGGTGTAGACGAACGGGCGGAACCCGACGCCCTGGACCGCGCCGCGCACGGTGAGGTGGCGGCGGACCCGGTCCTGAGGCGTCGCCGTGGGCGGGGGCGGCGGGTCCGCCCTGGTCATCGCGGGGTTCCGGTCGGA
Organism: Streptomyces sp. NPDC088706; assembly: GCF_044752765.1. Classification (NCBI taxonomy): domain Bacteria; kingdom Bacillati; phylum Actinomycetota; class Actinomycetes; order Kitasatosporales; family Streptomycetaceae; genus Streptomyces; species Streptomyces sp. NPDC088706. The sequence goes on along the minus strand of NZ_JBIVLW010000007.1, from coordinate 169,727 downwards.
GTCGGGGTGTGGGGGCGCTCGGCGGACGGAGTGTCGTCGTGGTGATGGTGCAGGTGCTTGGCGTGCTGCTGCGCGAGGACCGGCGTATGCGCCTCCTGGCCGTCCGCCGCGCGCAGGACGTGGGCGAGGATGTCGTCGACGCCCTCGCCGGTCCTGGCGGACGTCCCGATCACGGGAACGCCCGGGTTGACCTGCTGGACCCCGCCGAGGAATGCCTCCCGCCGGAACTCCACCGCCTCCGCGAGGTCCGTCTTGGTGATCACCACCAGGTGCGCGAGGCCGAAGGCCGCCGGGTATTTCACCGGCTTGTCCTCGCCCTCGGTCACCGACGCGAGCGCGATGCGCAGGGTCTCGCCGAGGTCGTAGGAGGCGGGGCAGACGAGATTGCCCACGTTCTCGACGAACAGCAGCCGGGTGCCGTCCGGGAGCCACCCCGCCAGCTCGGTGCCGAGCATGCCGGCCTCCAGGTGGCAGAGCCCGTCGGTGAGGATCTGCCGCACGGGCGCTCCCGAGCGGGCCAGCCGCAGCGCGTCGTTCTCGGTGGCGAGGTCGGCGGTGACGGCGGCGGCCGGGGTGCCGCCGGCGACGGCCCGGGTCAGCAGCGCCTCCAGCAGCGCCGTCTTGCCACTGCCGGGGCTCGACATGAGGTTGACGGCCGTGACGCCGCGATCGTCCAGGGTGCGGCGCAGCTCCACCGCGTTGGTGTCGTTCTTGGCCAGCACGGCCTGATGCAGGTCAACGGTGCGGCACATGGCTCGCCTCCGGTACGTCTTCTTCCCGCCGGTCCCCGTCGCCCTGTTCCTGGAGGACGTCGTCCAGGACCACCCGGGCGATCTCCAGTTCGCGCCCGCCGGTCAGACTCATCGCCCGTGAGCAGGCGCCGCACCACAGGTCCGGGGGCATCCCGGTCGCGGTGGCCCGGCCGCAGCCCTCGCAGTGGGCCCTTCCCTCAACAGTCTCGATCAGCAGCCGGGCGTCCGCCAGCACAGTGCCCTCGGCCGCCACGCCGAAGGAGAAGTCCAGCGCCCGCGGCACCACCCCGGACAGCTCCCCGACCCGCAGGGTCAGCGACCGGACCCGGGCGGTCCCGGCGCCGTGCTCGCGGACGGCGCTCTCCACCTGGTCGACGACGGCCACGGCGATGGACAGCTCATGCATGGCTCTCGCCCGCCCGGTGGCCGTACCCGTCCGAGTGGGCGGGCGGGGCCGGCCTGGCTACCCTGGGAGGACCATGCCCGGTCACGAGGTCGAACGGCGAGCGCTGCTCACCCCGGTCCTGCTCCTGCTCCTGGCGGAACGCCGGGGCCACGGCTACGAGCTGGTGCAGCGCCTGGGCGCGTTCGGCTGGGAGGAAGCCGAGTCGGCCCATGTCTACCGGCTGCTGCGGTCCATGGAGAAGTGCGGCGAGGTCACCTCGCAGTGGTGCACCTCCGCCTCCGGACCCGCCCGCCGCGTGTACGCCATCACTCCGCAGGGCGCCATGAACCTGGCCCTGTGGTTCGTCCGGCTGGGAGAACTGCACAGCACCCTCCATCTCTTCCTCAAGCGCTATGTGCAGCTGGAGGACATCGGGGGCGGGGACGAGCCGCCGCACCACGTGGGGCACGGGGACTACATCCGGCGCATGCGCAGGTAGCGCCGGACGTCGGGCACGCTCCTGGCGACTCCGTAGAGGGCCGCGAGGCCCGCGGCGACGCCGATCCACATCCAGTGCATCCTGGCCTCCCATGTCGTGTTCTCAGTTCTTCTGCGGTACGGGGGTGGTTCTCGGCGGTACGGGGGCGGCGTGCCGGTCCAGCAGGTCGAGCACCACGCCCACCGCCGCGTCCACCGCCCGGCCGACGGGCGGGCTGAGCCCGATCCCCTCCCCCGTGTCCCGGGGTTCGCAGCCGACGACGTACACCTCGCCGGGGAGCGTGCCGCCCGCGCCGGCGTGCAGGTCGTGCAGCAGGCCGAGCACGGTGGCGGGGTCCATGGCATGGGTGTCCAGCGGGCCGGGCCGGTGGTGGGCGTCCGGGGGCCGGGGCCCCACGTCGACGGTGTACAGCGTGCCGGGCGGACCGCCCCGGCTCACCAGGTCGACGAGGACGAGGGTGCGGTAGCCCTCCAGGAGCCGGTAGGCGAGGTGCACCCCGCGGATGCCGGCGTCCATCAGCTCGGTCCCGGGCGGCAGGCGGGACGGGTCGAGGCCGCCGAGCTTGCGGACCGTCTCCACCCCGAAGCCGTCGTCCTGGAGGAAGATGTTGCCGACCCCGGCGACGAGGGTGCGCCCGGCTGTTCCCGTACCGGTCATGGCTCCTCCTCCCGCAGCGGCGCCACCTCGTCCGGTTTGAAGTAGAGGAAGCGGCCCTGCTGGCGGCGGATGTCGGTGCCCGGGTCGTCGTCCAGGACGACGGCCAGGTGCAGTTCCCCGTCCAGGTCCGCGACGACCGCTTCGACCGTGGCCCGGCAGCCCCGCAGGAACGTGTCCTGGGCGTCCGTGCGGCGGGCGCCCGGGGAGAGGAGGACCCGGCTGCCCTCGCCCACGGCCTCGCCGTCGATGGAGACGGTGGAGGGGGCGTCGGCCGCCTCGGGGTCCTGCTGCGGGTCCCACCAGGGGTGCCCGGGGCCTTCGGGAAGGGTCGGTCCGGCAGTCGGCCGGCCGGGGGCCTGCTCCTCCCCCGTGGCCTCGCGCAGCCCGCGGATCGCCCCGTGCAGCCGCTCCCGTACCGCCTCCGGCATGGCGTCCACCAGGTCGATGACCTCGGCGGCGCGGTCGTCGGTGCCGCGCGCCTCGCGCTTCTCCCGCTCGGTGAGCGCGGCGGTGCGCAGCGAGAGGATCTCGTCGATCTCGGTGGCGTCGTAGAGCGGGCCGGGGCTCTCGTCCGCGAGGGCGGGGTGGTCCTCCAGGATGATCGGCGAGGAGAGCACCAGGTCCTCGCGGTCCGCCGGTCCTGCGAGGACGGGCCAGGTGTGCTCGTTGCGCAGCTCGGCGACGGCGGGGCGGGCCCACTCGGGCGGGTCCGTCATGGAGAGGAACCTGCCTCCCTGGACGGCCAGCAGCAGGTGGGCGCCGACCATGCTGTGCGGGAGGGCCGCCGTCCGGTCGCCGGCCGGGGCGTCGGTGGTGTTCCGCACGGTGACGGAGAGGCGTGTCACCCGGTAGGGGCCGGGGAGCTGTCGGGCCCTCGGGTGGACTTCGCCGGTCAGCCGCGCCCGCCGCCGTACGAGCCGTCCCAGGGGCCTGCCCCGGTCGTCCAGCACGGGTTCGTACTCGACGGCCGGCGGCAGGTCGAAGGTGACGGTACGGGCGTGGGCCTGCTCCCCCGCCAGTTCGGCGAGGGGCACGTGGAGCAGGACGCGCTCCTCGTGGCCCTCGTCCCACGGGACCAGGACCCGGTCGGGCAGCTCCAGTTCGGGCACCTCGGTGTACGTGCCGTCGGCGTCGAGCCGTTCGACGGTCCGCCGCCGTACGTGCAGGAAGCGCAGCTCGGCGTGGAGCCGGTCGGCGGTGCGGGGTTCGAGGAGGGTGTCGGTGCGCTGCTCCGCGTACTCGCCTCCGTGGGCCGTGCAGGCGGGCGGCACGAGGACGCCGAACTGCCAGCGCATCCGGTTCTTCGCGGACGAGGCGCGGTACGGGTAGAGGACGTACCCCTCGAACAGCACGGCGTCGGCGACCGCGCGGGCCCGGCCGAGAACGTCGTCGTAGCTCTCCGGCGGGGCCGGCGGGGCCGGTGAACCACGGCGGGCCTGGGTCGTCATCTCACTCCGCCCCCTTCGCTTCGGTGGCCTCACTCGCTCCGGCGGTGGCGAGCAGTTCCTCCAGGACCTGCTCCCACGAGGGCAGGGCGCGCGCCGAGCGGTAGCGGCGCAGGGACTCCAGGCAGTCCTTGCGCAGGCGCAGCCAGCCCGTGTTGGGGAAGTAGGACTCGATCAGCGCCCGCCAGACGTCCACGGGCATCAGGCAGGACGTCTCCTTGTGCCAGGGGATCGGCTCGGCGCGGAAGCCGTTGCGGCCGGTGAAGACCGTGCCGGAGAAGAGCATCAGCAGCGGTATCTCGCCGCGTGCCAGGGCCCGGAAGTACGAGGCGGAGGCGACCTCGGTGTCGTAGGTGCAGGGCACCGGGAGGTCGATGTGGGCGGTGCCGGTGAAGGCGGGCACGGTGATGGAGGCGTGGGCGAACTGGAGCGGTTTGAGGGTGCTGCTCCAGCGGCTGGGTTCGCCGAACAGGTCGCCCAGCATGTCGACCTCGTCCGGGTCGTAGGTGCGCTGCGCTGGTTCGATCCGGATCTGGCAGCGCAGGGCGACGGCGTGCACGGGCTGGTGGTCCAGCTCCTCGATGCGCAGACCGAACAGGAGTGTGGGGCTCGCGCCGAAGGGCTCGGGCCGTACGCCGGTGCAGCGGAAGTCGAGGTCGGTCACGGCGCGCCCCCGGAGTTCCCGGCGCCGGCGGCGTCGGTCTCGGCGGGCAGGGGACGGGAGCGCGCGGTGACGCGGCCGAAGAACTCCGCGATGTCCGCCCGGGCCTCGGCTCCGCCGTCGAAGCCCTTCCAGTGGAGCCGCATCCTGCCGACGAGTTCGTAGCAGACGTCGATCGGTACGAGGGTGCAGGTCGCTGCTGCTCCGCGCTCGGCGTGCAGCAGCAGCGCCTCCACGTCGTCCTGGAGCAGTCCGGCGAGGCGGGTGCGGCCGATGACCGCGTCCCAGGTGGCCGGGTCGAGTTCGCTCTCGGTCGCTCCGGCGGGGCTCGGGTAGAAGGCGGCGAACCGGTCGAGCGCGGAGTTGCGGAAGAAGAAGGCGAGGCCGACCGGGATCTGGAGCCGGTTCCGCCCGTCGTCGTCGAGGGTGAAGGCCGGATCGGTGAGGTAGCGGTCGGGGACGGCCCGGAAGCGGCCCTGTCCCGCGCCGGGCCGGGTGAAGAGCAGGTGGCAGGGCGGGCAGGAGCACTTGAGGGAGCGCCGGGTGGTGTCGACGAGGTGCCGGTGCTCGTCCGGCAGCGGCTCCCCGCACAGTTCGCACCGCTCCCCCGGTGGCGGGGGCCGCCGGGTGAACTGGGCGAGGACGCCCGCGCTCACGGTCCGGCCCCCAGCAGCTCGGGCAGCGCGACCCGGACGGCTCCCTCCTCCTCCAGAAGCGGCAGGGGCTCCAGGTGCGCGTGCTCGCCGCGTCCCGCGTGCCGTACGTCGAACCGGGCGGCGCACCCGGCGCAGCTCAGGAACTCCCCGTCGAGGGGGGCGGTGCGCAGGTCGGCCCCGCAGCCCGGGCAGCGGTCGCGGTAGGCGTACAGGTTGCCGGGGAGCCGGACGAGCAGGAGTGCGTTGCCCTGGACGTCGGCGACGCGGGTGGCGTGGTCGTGGGCGGGCAGGGCGGGGGTGGCGAGGGTGTGCCAGCGAGGCGGGTCGCCCGGCGCGGGTTCGGCCGCGGAGGACTCACCCGGGGCGTCGGCGGGCGGGTGCGGCAGGATCTGGAGCAGGGGCTGTCCACCGGCGGGCTCCTCGGTGACCCCTGCCACCTCGATGTGCGCGATCTCCGGTGCGAGGCGGGCGACGGCCTCCTCGATGGTCCAGCGCACGGTCTGGGTGGAGGAGGGGCAGCCGTCGCAGCTGCCGCGCAGCCGCAGGCGCAGCGTGGCGCCTTCGGCCGTCCCGGGGTCGAGTCCGGCCACCTCGACGTCGCCGGCGTGCGAGCCGAGGTAGGGCCGGACCTTGTCCAGGGCGCGGCCGACCCGGGTCATGGTGTCCTCGGGGTGCAGGTCGTGCAGGATCAGCAGGTCCCCGACGAGCTCGTCCGCGGTGAGCACGGCGAGCGGGTCCGCCCCGGCGGGGGCGGCGCGCAGCAGGCGTACGGTGCGGGCGAGGCCCTCGCCGTAGAACTCGACGACGCTGCGCATCAGTTCGTCGGCGGTCTCGCGGGCCTGCGGTCCGGCCTCGCGTCCCAGCCGGTCCAGCAGCTCGTTGATGCGTGTCCCGGGGTCGGCTCCCGCCATCGTGAGCCCCTTTCCTGGATTGCGGGTCAGCCGCCCGCCAGTCCGCTCAGCCCGGTCGGCATATGGGTCTGCTCGATGGTCCGGCCGCCGCCGACGTACATGTGGACACCGCAGGGCAGGCACGGGTCGAAGCTGCGCACGGCCCGCATGATGTCGATGCCCTTGAAGTTCTCGGGCGGGTTCTCCTCGAAGATGGGCGTGTTCTGGACGGCGTCCTCGTACGGTCCGGGGGTGCCGTAGCTGTCGCGGACGCTGCCGTTCCACGGGGTCGGCGGGTAGGGATGGTAGTTGGCGATCTTCCCGTCCCGGATGACCATGTGGTGGGACAGGACGCCCCGTACGGCCTCGGTGAAGCCGACGCCGATCGACTCGTCGGGGACGTCGAACTGCTCCCAGGTCTGGGTGCGTCCGGCGCGGACCTCCTCCATCGCCCGCTCGGCGAAGTGGAGGGCGGCGGCGGCCGCGTACGCCTGGAAGTAGGTGCGGGCCCGGTTGCGTTCGATGGCGTTGGACCACTTCGGGATCGTCCACTCCAGCGCCATCTCCGGCTTGGTCATGGTGCGGGGGAGGTTGATCTGGACGCTGTGGCCGGTGGCCTTGATGTAGCCGACGTCGACGAGTCCGGACAGGGCCGTGGCCCACAGGCGGGCGATGGGGCCGCCGCCGGTGTCCAGGGCGAGGTGGTCGGTGCCGTCGAACCAGCGGGGCGACATGACCCAGCTGTACTTGTCGTCGAAGTCCCGCTTCTGCGGGGCCGGGATGGTGTGCTGGTTCCAGGGGTGGCGCTCGTCCAGCTCGTTGCCGAGCGGGTCGCGCTCCACGAACTTGCCCATGCCCGCCCAGTCCTCGTAGTACGAACTGCCGAGCAGGATGCGGATGCCGAGGTTGATGTCGACGAGGCTGTTGGTGACGAGCTCGCCGTCGACCACGATGCCGGGGGTGACGAACATCCTGCGGCCCCAGTCGGCCATGTTGGCGTACGTGAAGTCGCAGTACTCGGGGTCGTTCAGGGCGCCCCAGCAGCCGAGCAGGATGCGCCGGCGGCCGACCTCCTCGTACCCGGGCAGCGCTTCGTAGAAGAAGTCGAAGAGGTCGTCGTGGAGCGGGACGACCCGCTTCATGAACTCCACGTACCGGGTGAGGCGGGTGAGGTAGTCGGTGAAGAGCTGGATCGTGGCGACCGTGCCGACGCCTCCGGGGTAGAGCGTGGAGGGGTGCACATGGCGGCCCTCCATCAGGCAGAACATCTCCCGGGTGTAGCGGCTGACCTGGAGCGCCTCGCGGTAGAACTCGCCCTCCAGCGGGTTCAGGGAGCGCATGATGTCGGCGATGGTGCGGTAGCCGTGGTCGGCGGCGTGGGGGGCCTCGGTGCGTTCGGCCAGTTCCAGGACGCCGGGGTTGGTCTCGCGGACCATGCGCTCGCAGTAGTCCACGCCGACCAGGTTCTCCTGGAAGATGTTGTGGTCGAACATGTACTCGGCGGCCTCACCGAGGTTGATGATCCACTCACCGATGTGCGGGGGCGCTACCCCGTACGCCATGTTCTGCGCGTAGACGGAACAGGTGGCGTGGTTGTCACCGCAGATGCCGCAGATGCGGCTGGTGATGAAGTGGGCGTCCCGAGGGTCCTTGCCCTTCATGAAGACGCTGTAGCCGCGGAAGATCGACGAGGTGCTGTAACACTCCGCGACCCGCTTGGCGGCGAAGTCGATCTTGGTGTGGATGCCGAGGCTGCCGACGATGCGCGTGATCGGGTCCCACGACATCTCCATGAGGCCGTCAGCGTCGACGGCGTGATTGCCGGTCGCAGTCGCCATGGTCCCGCGCCGCCTTTCCTGGTAGGTCGTCCTGCTCGCCCTGGCCCTACGGCCCTCCGCGATCGCCGGAGGCGGGGGTCACCAGGGCGGCCGGTAGCCGGTCTTGATGGTGTCGGTCTTGGTGCGCCACTTCGGTTCCTTGTCGGCCGTCTTCACGGTGAAGCTGCGCAGTCGGCGGATGACGGAGCCGTACGCCCCGCTCGCCGCCACCGAGACGTGGCCGCCGGGTGGCTCGTCCATGAACGGCATGAACTTGTCGGGGAAGCCCGGCATGGTGCAGGCGATGCAGATGCCACCGACGTTGGGGCAGCCGCCGACACCGTTGATCCAGCCGCGCTTGGGTACGTTGCACTTGACGACCGGGCCCCAGCAGCCCAGCTTGACCAGGCACTGCGGGGAGCCGTACTCCTCGGCGAACTGGCCCTGCTCGTAGTAGCCGGCCCGGTCGCAGCCCTCGTGGACGGTGGCGCCGAACAGCCAGGTGGGCCGCAGCTCCTCGTCCAGCGGGATCATGGGCGCGGCTCCGGCGGCCTGGTAGAGCAGGTACAGCAGGGTCTCGGACGCGTTGTCGGGGTGGACGGGACAGCCGGGTATGCAGACGATCGGGATGCCCGCCTTCGACTGCCACTCCCAGCCCAGGTAGTCCGGTATGCCCATCGCTCCGGTGGGGTTGCCCGCCATGGCGTGGATGCCGCCGTAGGTGGCGCAGGTGCCGATGGCGACGACCGCCAGGGCCTTGGGGGCGAGCCGGTCGAGCCATTCGCTGGTGGTGATCGGCTGGCCGGTCTCGGGGTCGTCACCGAAGCCGCACCAGTAGCCCTCGGGCTTGATGCGTTCGTTGGGGATGGAGCCCTCGACCACCAGGACGAAGGGTTCCAGCTCACCCCGGTCCGCCTTGAAGAACCACTCGATGAAGTTGTCGGCGCCCTGGACGGGCCCGCACTCGTAGTCGATGAGGGGCCAGTGGACGGCGACCTTCGGCAGGCCCGGCAGGGCGCCGAGCGCGAGCTCCTCGATGCTCGGCTGGGTGGCGGCGGTGAGGGACACGGAATCCCCGTCGCAGCTCAGCCCCGCGTTGATCCAGAGGATGTGGACGGTCGGGTCTTCCTGAGGTGTGTCAGGTGCGTCCGTGTCGGCCGTAGTGACGGTCGGGGCATCCATGAGCCCTCCTCGGGTCGGCCCGTTCCAGGATCGCTGACCAGCAGCCTGCTTCCTGGATACCGCGAGCACCTCCCGGCCGGTAAGTGCGCGGTGGCCCTATCGCCTCCGTGCACCCGTACCCGCCTCCCTGCACCCGCACGCGGACGGACGACGGCCCCCGCCGCGTGTACGCGGGCGGGGGCCGTCGTCGTCGGGTCGCCGGTGGCCGTGCCACCGGCTCCGGTGCGATGCCGTGCGTCAGGACTCGGTGAGCGCCGCGTCGATCTCGCGCAGGAAGTCCTTCAGGTCGTCGGGCGTCCGCGAGGTGATCAGCGGCCAGCCGCCCTCGTCGTCGCGGACCACCGACTTGTCGACCCAGGAGCCGCCGGCGTTGGTGATGTCGGTCTTGAGCGACGCGTACGAGGTCAGGGTCTTGCCCTGGACGTAGCCGCCCTCGATCAGCGCCCACGGGCCGTGGCAGATCGCCGCGACGGGCCGCCCGGAGGCCGCGAACGAACTGACGATCCGGGTGGTGGCGTCCTGGAGGCGCAGCGTGTCGGCGTTCAGCGTGCCGCCCGGCACCAGCAGGAGGTCGTACGCGGCGGGGTCGACGTCCGCCAGCGTGAGGTCGGGCCGCACCGTGTCGCCGGGGTCGCGGTCGCCCACGAGGGTGCGGATCTCGTCGTCGGAGACCGCCGCCACGCTCACCTGTGCACCGTTGTCGCGCAGGTGCTTCACGGGGACGACGAGTTCGTCCTGCTCGACCCCGTAGTTGGTGACGATCGCCAGGATCCGGCGGTTGCCGAGATCGGTGGTGGCCATGTGCTGCTCCTTTCCTCTTGCGTCATGCGGTGGTGTCCTCAGGTGGTCGTGCTCATCCCCCCGTGATGCGGACGCACTCCGCCACGGTGTCGCGGAGGCTCCCGGTGCGCTCCAGGATCTCGCGCTGCACCCTGGCCCCGTTGCCGCGCCGCTCCAGGGTGGCCAGCGCCTTCTGGGCCGCCTTCAGGTCGCCGCTGTCCTCCAGGGCGTCCCGGACATGGGCCAGCAGCGCCTGGAGCACGTCGGCCGCGGGCTCGGGCCGCAGGGTGAGCGGATGGATCAGCCGGTCCTCCAGCCCTGCCCGGGCGGCCTGCCAGGACGCCACGCGCAGCAGCGACACGTTGGTGTCCAGGGGAGGCACCCCCGCCCGCCACTCCCGCGCGGCGGTCTCCACCAGCCCTCGCACCAGCGTGGCCATCAGCACCGTGTCCGCCGGGTCCAGACAGACGTCCGCGACCCTGACCTCCACTGTGGGGTAGCTGTGCGAGAGGCGCGCGTCGAAGTAGACCATCCCCTCGTCCTTGAGCACGCCGGTGCCCACCAGGGACCGGACCTGCTCGTGGTAGCGCTCGGCGGATCCGTGCAGCTCCACGGGCCCGGCCGACGGCCACCTGCCCCATACCCGGCTGCGGTAGCTGGCGTACTGGCTGTCCTGGGCCTGCCAGAAGGGGGAATTGGCGCTCAGGGCGATCAGGGCCGGCAGCCAGCCGCGCACCCGGTCGAGCACCGCGACACCCTCCTCGTCCGATTCCACGGAGACGTGTACGTGGCATCCGCAGGTCAGCTGCTCCTGGGCGGTCAGCCCGAAGCGCTCCGCCAGCCAGCTGTACCGCTCCCCCGCCCCGATCATGGGGCTGACCGGCAGCGGCGAGGTCGCCAGGGCCGCCACCGAAGCTCCGACGTCGGCCGCGTGGCGGATCGCCTCGGCCCGCCACCGGTGCACCGCGTCGGCGATGTCGTCCATCTCCCGGCAGGGATGCGTGGCGAACTCCAGCTGTTGGCGGTGCAGCTCCGGCTCGAAGGCCGACTCCCCCTCCGCGTCCTTCTCGGCGAGCGCCAGCACGGCCGTGGACAGGGCCCGCGCCTCGCCGCTCTCCGGGTCGACCAGCAGCAGTTCTTCTTCCACACCCACGGTTCGCACCACAGTGCCCACCCCTTCAGTGATCATTCGGCGATCAGGCCGAGAGGATGGAGTCGTCCTCGGGACGAGCCCCCGGCAGCCGGTGCCGGGCGGCGACCAGCGCGCTGTCGACATCGCCCGTGCCCGTGGAGACGCACAGGGTGTAGGCGATGTCGTCCATGCGCTGCCGCGTCTCGGTGCTGCCGCTCTCCGCGTGCAGCAGGCGCAGGGCCTCGTACTGCTCGACCAGGTTGCGCAGCACGGTGGGGTGGGCCATCAGCATGCGGGGATCCTTCCGCGCGATTCTTCTTGTGAATGTCGTGCGCCCGGCTTGTGTACTCGGGCACAGCCCCGAGTACCCCCACCTGCGCGGACCACACCCCTGTGCGGGAAGTCTCCTCCGCCCCGGTCTCCGGTGAATCGTTCGCGCCGATACGGGTACCCAGCAGGACGAACGATCGCCCCCGGGCACTCCGGGGCAGCACGGAAGGAAGCTCTCATGACCGACCGCAGGCCGGAAGGCACCGCCTACACCGGGGATTCCGGCAGCCCGCCTCCCGTACCGGCGGACATGCCGGACCAGCAGAACCAGGAGGGGGAGGACCCCCTCGACATACCGGTTCCGGAGCGGGTCGCCCGCGAGAGCGGCGACCAGCCCGACCCGGACGAGGCGGGTTCGGGGCGGGACGAGCCACGCAACGCGGGCGCCCACCCCGAGGAGGACCCCACGCCGGACGAGTCCACGGGGTAGCAGCCCGCCCCGGGTGTGCGGGACATACGGAAGAATGCCGGCGCCCCCGATCCTCCGAGAGGATCGGGGGCGCCGGCATGTCCGTGGGTCAGTGGTGTCCGCGCGCTGAACTCGAAGCGCCTCCGAAGAGGCGGGCGAGGGCCCGGAAGGGCAGCGTGACCACGGTGGCGACAGCTCCTCCGATGGACCGCAGCACATCGGCGATGGCCTTCAGCATGTTGTCTCCTTCCCTTGGCGGCCCGGGATCTCCGGAACGTACGGCTGGGACAGCACGGGTACCCGGTTCGGGCCGCGCAACCTCAGAAGCGGCCGGGAAACGGAGGGTGGGAAGGCGAGGCGCGAGCCCGCGCGGCATACCCGGACCTCGTCGTTTCTCCGGTTTGATCTCCGGGTACCCGCGCTCCGCGCCGGACGGCGACACGGAAGGCCGCACCTGAGGAGGCACGCCGATGAGCGGCGAAGAGCAAGCCACCGGGACCGTTTCGACGAAGGTCCCGGCCAGACTGGACCGGCTGCCCTGGTCACGGTGGCACTGGATGATCGTGATCGGCCTCGGGACCGTGTGGATCCTCGACGGCCTTGAGGTGACCGTCGTCGGCAACATCGCCGGCCGGCTCTCCGAGGACGGTAGCGGACTGGCGATCACCGACGCCCAGGTGACCGGCGTGGCCGCGGCGCTCTATGTGGCGGGGGCCTGTTGCGGCGCGCTCTTCTTCGGGCGGCTCACCGATCTCTACGGCCGCAAGAAGCTCTTCCTGATCACCCTGGCGGTGTATCTCGGTTCCACCGCCATGACGGCGCTGTCCTTCTCCCCCTGGTGGTTCTTCCTCTTCCGCTTCCTCACCGGTTTCGGCATCGGCGGTGAGTACGCGGCCATCAACTCGGCCATCGACGAGCTGATCCCGAGCAAGTACCGCGGCCGGGTCGACCTGATCATCAACGGCAGCTACTGGTTCGGCGCGATGGGCGGCGCCCTGCTCTCGGTGGCCGCCCTCAACACCGACCTCTTCCCCAAGGACATCGGGTGGCGGCTGACCTTCGCGCTCGGCGTCGTGCTGGGGCTGGTCATCCTGCTCGTCCGCCGTCATGTGCCCGAGAGCCCCCGGTGGATGATCATCCATGGGCACCAGGAGCGGGCGGAGCGCCTCGTGGACGACGTGGAGCGGGGGGTCGAGGAGGAGAAGGGGCGCCCGCTGCCCGAGGCGGCCACGGAGATGACGATCCGGCAGCGCGAGAACATCGGGTTCGGCGAGATCGCCCGGACGGTCTTCCGCGACTACCCCAGGCGGGCGACGCTCGGCTTGGCGCTCTTCATCGGGCAGGCGTTCCTCTACAACGCGATCACCTTCGGCTTCGGCTCCATCCTGGTGAAGTTCTTCGACGTCTCCAGCGGGGCGACCGGGTACTTCTTCGCCGTCATCGCGTTCGGCAACCTGCTCGGCCCGCTGCTGCTGGGGCGCCTTTTCGACACCTGGGGGCGTCGCCCGATGATCGCGGGCACCTACATCCTGTCCGGTCTGCTGCTGTTCGTGACGGCCGGGCTGTTCGGCGCCGGCCTGCTCACCGCGACCACCATGACGGTGTGCTGGTCGGTGGTCCTCTTCTTCGCCTCGGCGGGCGCGAGCTCCGCCTATCTGACGGTCAGCGAGGTCTTCCCGATGGAGACGCGCGCCATGTCGATCGCCTTCTTCTACGCCATCGGCACCGCGGCCGGCGGCATCTCGGGGCCGCTGCTGTTCGCCCACCTCACGGAGAGCGGCGTGGTCGCCGACGCCGTCCTCGCCTTCTGTGTGGGCGCCGCGCTGATGGTCGCCGCGGGTGTGGTCGCCGTCTTCTTCGCCGTGGCGGCCGAGCAGAAGTCGCTGGAGGACATCGCCACCCCGCTCTCGGCCCGCGACGCCGGTGACTCCGGCGGCGGGGACGGGCAGGGCCAGGGGCGGAGCACCTCGCCGGGCGGGCGCTCGCCGGCCTGAGCGGCCGCTGACGCCCTCGGGCCCCCGGGACGCGATGCGTCCCGGGGGCCCGAGGAACTGTTCAACCCGGATCAGGCGGTGGTGATGTTCTCCGCCTGCGGGCCCTTCTGGCCCTGGGTGATGTCGAAGGTCACCGCCTGGCCTTCCTGGAGCTCACGGAAGCCGGTGGAGTTGATGTTGGAGTAGTGCGCGAAGACGTCGGGGCCGCCGCCGTCCTGCGCGATGAAGCCGAAGCCCTTTTCCGAGTTGAACCACTTGACGGTTCCGCTGGCCATGCCTGTACCTCTCAGCAGTAAACGGATCCGCACCGCGCGGACCCGGAGGTGATCGCCCTGGTTCTCAGGCACTGCACAGCAAAACGCCCGCGCCAGGCGCGGGCAGGTACTGCGAACCACGACATCTTCCGGCGACGCTACACGGCGGGATCACTCCTCACCAGAGAGCAACGCCATTTTGCCGTGGATCTTCCTCCGGTCGGTTGGCTCGAACCGCACCGGCCGCACCCCGTTCAGGGTGCGTCGGCGCCCCGGGCGACGCTGCGCGCCCACAGCACCAGGGGCAGTTGGAGGGGCAGCCTGGCAAGGGCGGCGGCCCGCTGCGGCCGGGGCCGGTGGCGCCAGTCCACGGCCATCCGCACATTGGCCGGAAACACCCCGACGAAGAAGCCCGCGGTCGCCCGGGCGGCGGCGCCCCGCGTGCGGGGGTGTACGAGGCCCGCGGCGAGGGCGAATTCCACCACTCCGCTGGCGTACGTCCAGGTTCGGGGCTCGCCGGGCAGGATCCGGGGCACGGTGGAGTCGAACGCCTTCGGGACGGCGAAGTGGAGCACCCCCGCTCCCGCCATGAGTCCGGCGAGCAGCAGCGGGGAACGCGTCCGGGGGGACATGGGCACTCCAGGGGTGTCGAAGGGGCCGGGAACTCGACTTACTTGCGAGTAAGTTACCGGTTCCCGGCATCCTCCGCGTCCCCGCTACTGGATGAACCGGGGCAGCCACCGGGCCTGGTAGTCCGGGTGCCCGGCGTACTCGGCGGCCAGCTGGCGTACGGCGAAGCCCAGGCCCACCGCCCGGCCGGAGCGGAAGTCCTGGGCCGGGCGGTCGGTGTCCAGCTCGGCGACCTCGACGTACTCGCCCAGCAGCACCCGGTGCGTCTCGATGCGCTCCAGGGTGCGCGCGGGGTCCTGGAGGGCGATGTGGCGGTCGAAGCCGCGGTCCCGCACGGTGAACGCGACGCCACCTGTGCGGTCGTGGACCTCGCCGGGCACATCCGCCGGGCACCGCCACCGGTCCCCGCCGGCAGCCAGGGCGACCTGCTCCTCATCGGCGAGACGCGCCCGGACGAAGGCCACCATGTCTGTGTTGCCGGCCATTGGATGCTGCTCCCTCGTGTCCATGGATCACTGCGGTGATACGGGAGCATTGTGGTGGACCGGAGCGGCGCTATCCACCACGGCGGCCGGCGGGCGGTGTGCGGACGAGGGGAAGCGGAGCCAGCGCTTCAGTCCGCCGTCTCCCCCGCGCCCTCCGTCGCCTGGCCGGCCAGGACCTGGTGCAGGGGTTCGGTGAGCCGGCGGCGGTACTCCTGTACGGCCCAGCCGTTGCCGTCCGGGTCGGTGAAGTACATGAACGTGGCCCCGTCCTCCGCGGCGTACCGCTGGGGTTCGGAGACCTCGACCCCACGGGCGACGAGCTCCGCGTGGGCGGCCTCGATGTCGGTGACGCAGAGCTGGAGGCCGTGGTACGTGCCCGGTCGCGGGTCCCCCGTCGGGTTGGGCACGCCGTCGGTCAGGGCGATCGAGCAGCCCGAGCCGGGCGGGGTGAGCTGGACGACGCGCGCGCCCGGCATCACCTCGCCGTCGATGTCCACGTGGAAGCCCACCTTGTCCCGGTAGAAGTCGCGGGCCCGGTCCAGGTCGGTCACGGGGAGCACGATCACTTCGAGCGTCCAGTCCATGGCGGTAAGCCCTTTCACTTCGTCGGAAGGTCCCGGGAGGCATCATCCTGCCCCGCGGTGGCGTCCCCCTGGAGCCGGGCCAGGTCGGAGGGGCGGACCTGGATGACCAGGAGGGCGACCAGGGCGGCGAGTACGGCGAAGCAGGCCGCGACGACGAAGGCGCTGGAGACGCCCGAGGTCAGGACCTGGTCCCCCCAGGGCGGTGGCAGCTCCCCGGTCCTGCGGAACTGCACCAGCTGTGCCGGGGTGGCCTGTTCCAGGAACCCCGGCACCTGGTCGGTGGCCTCGCGGCGGCTGGCCGTGCCGAACATGGTCACCAGGATGGACAGTCCGAGCGAGCCGCCGACCTGCTGGGTCGCGTTGAGGATGCCGGAGGCGGCGCCCGCCTCCTTCGGGGCGACGCCGGAGACCGCCATCAGGGTCAGCGAGACGAACTGCATGCCCATGCCCAGGCCGAAGACGAGCATCGGGCCGAGGATGGAGCCGAGGTAGGAGCTGTGGACATCGGTCAGGGTGAGCCAGCCGAGCCCGATGGCGGCCAGCAGCGCGCCCGCCACCATGAAGGGCTTGGGCCCCCACCTGGGCAGCAGTTGGGAGGCCAGGCCCGCGCCGATCGCGATGATGACGCTGACCGGCAGGAAGGCGAGTCCGGCGCGCAGCGGGCTGAAGTCCAGCACGTTCTGGACGAAGAGCGTCAGGAAGAAGAACATCCCGAACATCGCCGCGGCGAGGCTGAGCATCATGGCGTACGTTCCGGCGCGATTGCGGTCGCGGAACATCCAGAGCGGCGTGATCGGCTGCCGGGAGCGGCTTTCGATCCCGATGAAGAGCGCCAGGAGCACGACGGCGGCGGCGAAGGAGCCGAGGGTGAGCGGGTCGCTCCAGCCGTCCTCGGAGGCGCGGATGAAGCCGTAGACGAGCAGCACCATGCCGACCGTGGACGTGAGGGCGCCGAGGACGTCGAAGTGGCCCGGATGGCGTTCGGACTCGCGGATGTAGCGGGGGGTGGCGAACGCGATGAGCAGACCGATGGGGACGTTGACGAAGAGGACCCAGCGCCAGTCGAGCCACTCGACGAGCACCCCGCCCGCCAGCAGCCCGATCGCGCTGCCGCCCGCCGAGACCGCGGCGAAGACCCCGAACGCGCGGTTGCGTTCGGGGCCCTCGCGGAAGGTCGTGGTGATCAGTGACAGCGCGGTCGGCGAGGCGATGGCACCGCCGACACCCTGGAGCGCGCGGGCGGCCAGCAGCTGCCAGGACTCCTGGGACAGTCCGCCGAGCAGCGAGGCGAGGACGAAGAGCAGCACACCGAAGATGAAGACGCGGCGGCGGCCGAGGATGTCACCGAGCCGTCCGCCGAGCAGCAGCAGTCCGCCGAAGGTCAGCGTATAGGCGTTGACCACCCAGGACAGGCTCTCGGTGGAGAAGCCCAGGGACGTCTGCATGTGGGGAAGCGCGATGTTGACGATGGTGATGTCGAGAACCACCATCAGCTGGCACGAGGCGATGACCAGGAGTGCCGGTCCGCTGCCGCGGCCCCGTTCGCCGGGGCGGGCAGTGTTCGCGGGTGTCGCGTGGGAGCCCGTCATGGATCAGTCCGTCTCTCGTTCCGAGGGCGCTGCCCCCGCGGGGGCGGTCGGTCTCTCCGTCGGCCGGATGAACGCGGGCGTTCACCCGATCGACGTTATGACGGAACCGGGAGCCCCGCCATTCGATCACCGGGGGGGGCGGATCGGACCGTGCCCGCTCACTGGAGCGCGTGGACCGCCGTGCGGAAGAGGGCAGGCGCGCGGTGGGCCGCCGCGACGATCAGCCGGCGCGACGCGGGGCGGCCCGCGGCGCTCAGCAGGGCCTGGGTCAGAAGCCGGTAGCGGCGGGTCGCCCTCGTCCACTGCGCCGGATAGTCCTCGGGACGGCCGGCGACCAGGCAGCCGACGGCCGCCGTCGCGGTGGTCACGGCGAGGGCGATGCCCTCCCCGGTGAGCGCGTCGGTGTAGCCCGCCGCGTCGCCCACCAGCAGGACACGCCCGGCCCGTGGCCCCCGCGCCCGCTGCCGCAGGGGACCCGCCCCGCGTACGGGGGTGGCGTCGGGGCCGGTCAGCCGGGCGGCGAGGGCCGGGAAGGCGGCCAGATGCTGTTCGTAGGGGCGGCGGTCGCGGCTGAGCACGGCCACGCCCACCAGCTGCCCGCCGACGGGGGTCACGTACGCCTCGGCGTGCGGGGACCAGTGCACCTCGACCAGGTCCGTCCAGGGGGCGGTGCGGTAGTGGCGGCGCAGCCCGTAGCGACCGGGCCCGGGGAGGGGGTGATCGAGGCCGAGGGCGCGCCGCAGCGGCGAGTGGAGCCCGTCGGCGGCGATGAGCCAGCGCGCGGTGAGGCCGGCGGCGGTGACGGTGTCCGCGCCCTGGCGGACCTCCCCTGCCTTGCCCTCCACGATGCGTACGCCGAGGGCTTCGGCCCGCTCGTGCAGGGCCGCGTGCAGGGCGGTGCGGCGCACGCCCAGCCCGTACGCGCCCCGGAACGCCGCTTCCGCACCGCGTTGTCCGTCCGTGTACCGGATGCCGCGCAGGGGGTGTCCGGCCGGGTGCACGCCGAGGCGGTGCAGGGCCGCGAGGCCGCCGGGCATGATGCCCTCGCCGCAGGCCTTGTCCACGGGGGCGGGGCGGGGTTCGACGACCACCGCCTCCAGACCGGCCTGGGCGGCGCGGATCGCTGCGGCCAGCCCGGCCGGGCCGCCTCCCGCGACCAGGATGTCGATCACACCCGTACGTCCGCCACCGGGAGGCGGGCCAGCGCCTCGTCCTCGCACCGGATCCGGACGACCATCAGGACGGCGTTGAGCGCGGTGAAGACCAGCGCGGTCAGCCAGGCCCCGTGGACCAGGGGCAGCGCGACGCCCTCGGCGGCGACGGCGACGTAGTTGGGATGGCGCAGCCACCGGTAGGGGCCCCCGGTGACCAGGGGCAGCCCGGGGACGACGATGACGCGGGTGTTCCACCGGGGGCCGAGCGCGGTGATGCACCACCAGCGCAGCAGTTGCGCCGCGACGACCACGGCCGCCATGGTCCAGCCGACGGCGGGCAGGAAGGGGCGGCCGGCGAGGTGGACCTCGGCCAGGCAGCCGGCCAGCAGGGCGGTGTGCAGGACGACCATCGCCGGGTAGTGGCCGCTGCCGGCCTCGGTGCCGCCGCGGGCCAGGCTCCAGCGGGTGTTGCGCCGGGCGACGACGAGTTCGGCCAGGCGCTCGACGGCGACGGCGAGCACCAGGGCGGTGTACCAGATCATGCGGCGCTCCAGTTCACGGGCGGCGGGCCGGGAGGTGTCCGGCGGGTGATGTGCTCGCTCCCCTCCTACCAGCGCAGCAGCACCAGTTCGCAGCAGAAGCCCGGGCCCATGGCCAGCAGGAGCCCCGGGGTGCCCGGTTCGGGACGGCGGTGTTCGAGGGTGTCGCGCAGGACGTGCAGGACCGAGGAGGAGGAGAGGTTGCCGACGTCGGCCAGCGAGCGCCAGGTGACGTCCAGCGCCCCCTCGGGCAGGTCGAGGACCTCGGTGACGGTCTCCAGGACCTTGGGGCCGCCGGGGTGGCAGACCCAGTGGGCGATGTCCTTCGGCTTGAGGCCGTGTTCGTCGAGGAACTCCCGTACGTCGTCGGCGAGGTACCGGCGTACGACATCGGGCACGGCCGGGTCGAGGACCACGCTGAATCCGCCCGAGCCGATGTCCCAGCCCATCACGTGCTCGGTCTCCGGGTACATCCGGCTGCGGGTGGCCACGATCTCGGGTCCGGCGACCGCCCGGCGGCCGCCGAGGGCGACCACCGCGGCCGCCCCGTCGCCGAAGAGGGCGGTGGCCACCAGATTGGCGGGGGTCACGTCGTGGCGCTGGAAGGTGAGGGAGCACAGCTCGACCGAGAGGAGGACGGCGACGTCGTCGGGACGGCCGAGGAGGTAGTCGTGGATGCGGGCGATCCCGGCCGCGCCGGCGACGCAGCCGAGGCCGAAGACCGGCAGTCGTTTCACGTCGGACCGCAGGCCGAGGCGGGCCACCAGCCGGGCGTCGACGGAGGGCGCCGCGATGCCGGTGACGGAGGTGAACATCAGCAGGTCCACATCGGTGGGGCGCAGCCCCGCCGCGCGCAGTGCGCCGCGTACGGCCTGGCCCCCGAGGTCGACGGCCGAGCGGATGAACACGTCGTTGGCGGAGCCGAAGCCGTCCAGGTCGCGGTAGCCGTCCAGCGGCAGCACGGTGTGCCGGGTGCGGACGCGGGCGTTCTCGTGGAGCCGGTCCAGGACGCGGCGGTCGGCGCCGGGCGGCAGACAGGTCCCGGCCACCATGTCGGTGACGTCGCGCTGGGCGTGGCGGTGGGGCGGCAGGGCCCCGTGGACCGCGGCGATCCGGGTCATTGCGGCTCCTGCGTCGGGGGCGTCATCACCCCATCCTGCCCAGAAAGGCGGAGGAATCCCGGTAACGGAACCGCGCGGCCGTCGTGTTGAGCGGCCCGCGGGTCTCTACGATCGCCGGATGGACGCCACGGGCGGGGCAAGGGAGTGCGCGGCGGATCCCGGCCGGACGCACCCGAGGACGTCCACGGCGGCGGCCCGGTGGCCGGGCCGCGCGGCGGGGCTGGCGCTCGCCTGCCATCCGGGGCCGGTGGTGGCGGTGACCGCGCTCGCCTGCGCCCTGGCCGTCGGGGCGGGCCTCTCCCCGGCGCGGCTCGCCCTGGTCGGGGCGGCCGTGCTGACCGGGCAGCTCTCGGTGGGCTGGTGCAACGACGCGTACGACGCGGCGCGCGATGCCCGGGCCGGGCGCCGGGGGAAGCCGGCCGCCGACGGTGCGGTCTCCGTCCGCGCGGTGTGGGCTGCGGCGGCGGTGACGCTCGTCCTGTGCGTACCGCTCTCCCTGGCCTGCGGTCTTCTCGCCGGTACGGTGCACCTGGCCGCGGTGGCGGCCGCCTGGCTCTACAACCTGAGGCTGAAGGCCACGGCGCTCTCCTGGCTGCCGTACGCCGCCGGATTCGCCGCGCTCCCCTCGCTGGTGACGCTCAGTCTGCCCGACGCGCCCTGGCCGCGCTGGTGGACGGTGACCGCGGGGGCGCTGCTGGGGTGCGCGGCCCATCTGGGCGACACCCTCCCGGACATCGAGGAGGACCGGGCCGCCGGCATCCGAGGGCTGCCGCACCGGCTCGGCTCCACGGGGACCCGGCTGCTGCTGCCGGTTCCGCTCCTCGCGGCCACGGCCGTCCTGGTGCTGGGCCCGCCCGGTCCGGTGGACGCCCGGTCCGCTGCCGTCCTGGCCCTCGCCGGTGCGGCGGCGCTCCTGGGGCCGGTGCTCGGCAGGTGGTGGCACAAGGCCGCGCTGGCGGGAGCGGTGGCCGTGGCGGCGGCGGACCTGGCGCTTCTCCTGGCGCGCGGCACAGCGCTGTCCTGAACAGCGCGCCTCGGCCCGTCTTCCGACCCCGCGTCACCCGCCCGTTGGGTTGACGTGAGCATGCGAGAACCGTTGACAAATCAGAAACAGACCAGAAATCTATCAACCGCTGCTTGCAAAACATTGACTGCATGGCTCAAATATCTGTGGAAGCCGAGGACAGCATGAGATGGAAACGACTCACCGGACGATCGGTCACCGGCCTGCTCATCGCCGGGCTGGTCACCGCCGGCCTCCTGCCCGTCCAGGCGGCGGCGGCTGAACCGACCGACCTGGCCCGGGGCAAGAGCGTCACCGCCAGCGGATCGCACGGCGGCTTCCCCGTCGCCAACGCCAACGACGGCCAGGTGAACTCCTACTGGGAGTCGAACGGGCACCCGGCCACCCTCACGGTGAAGCTGGGCGCCGACGCGGATCTCCGGTCCGTGGTGATCAAACTGAACCCGGACCCGGTCTGGGCCACCAGGGCCCAGGAGTTCCAGGTGCTCGGCCGGACCCAGAACGGCACCGGCTTCACCTCGCTGAAGGCTCGCGCCGGCTATGTGTTCAACCCGGCCACCAACCAGAACACGGTGACGGTCCCGGTCAGCGGCAGGGTCGCCGACCTCCAGCTGCAGTTCTTCTCCAACACCGGGGCGCCCGGGGCCCAGGTCGGCGAGATCCAGGTCCTGGGGACGCCCGCGCCCAACCCCGACCTGACCGTGAGCGCCCTGTCCTGGAACCCGTCGGCGCCCTCCGAGACCGACAGCATCACCATCCAGGGGGCCGTCCGGAACGCGGGCTCCGCACCCTCGGCCGCCACCACGGTCCATGTGAGCCTGGGCGGTGCGGTCGTGGGCAGCGCCCCGGTCGGCCCGCTCGCGACGGGGGCGTCGGCCCCGGTCTCGGTCGCGGTCGGCAAGCGGCCGCAGGGCTCGTACACCGTATCGGCGCTGGTGGACCCGACCGACACGATCGTCGAGTCGGACGACTCCAACAACAGCCGCACCACCGCCTCCCCGCTGGTGGTGGGCCAGAGCCCCGGCCCCGACCTGGAGGTCCGCTCCATCACCTCCAGCCCGTCCAATCCGGCCGTCGGCGCGGCGGTCAGCTTCACCGTGGCGGTGCACAACCGCGGGACCGGTGCGGTGAGCGTGGGCACGGTCACCCGGCTGACGGTGGGCTCCACCACGCTCGACGGCACGGCCCCGGCCATCGCGGCGGGCGCCACGGCGAACGTCGCCATCGGCGGCAGCTGGACGGCGGCCGGCGGCGGGGCCACGCTGAGCGCCACGGCCGACGCGACGAACCTGGTGGCGGAGACCAGCGAGACCAACAACGTGTTCGCCCGCTCCATCGTCGTCGGACGCGGCGCCGCGGTGCCGTACACGGAGTACGAGGCGGAGGACGCCGCCTACCGGGGCTCGCTGCTCACGTCGGACGCCGAGCGGACCTTCGGCCACACCGACTTCGCCACCGAGTCCTCCGGCCGCAAGTCGGTCCGGCTCAACTCCACGGGCGATTTCGTGGAGTTCACCTCGACCAACGCGTCGAACTCCATCGTCGTACGCAACTCCGTCCCGGACGCGGCGGGCGGTGGCGGCCGTGCGGCGACCATCAGCCTCTACGCGAACGGACAGTTCGTCCGCAAGCTCGACCTCTCCTCCAAGTACAGCTGGCTGTACGGGAACACCGACAGCCCGGAGGGGCTCACCAACAGGCCGGGCGGCGACGCGCGGCGGCTGTTCGACGAGTCGCACGCCCTGCTCGCCCAGACCTACCCGGCGGGCACCAGGTTCCGTCTCCAGCGGGACGCCGCCGACGACGCCGCGTTCCACATCATCGACCTGATCGACCTGGAGCAGGTGGCCGCGCCCAAGGCCCAGCCGCCGGGCTGCGTCTCCATCACGACGTACGGCGCCGTGGCGAACGACGGGATCGACGACACCGCCGCCATCCAGCGCGCGGTGACGGCCGACCAGAACGGCCAGATCGGCTGCGTCTGGATTCCGGCGGGCCAGTGGCGCCAGGAGCAGAAGATCCTCACGGACGACCCGCTGAACCGGGGACAGTGGAACCAGGTGGGCATCCGTGACGTGACGGTCCGGGGCGCGGGCATGTGGCACTCGCAGCTCTACACGCTGACCCCGCCGCACGAGGCGGGCGGGATCAATCACCCGCACGAGGGAAACTTCGGTTTCGACATCGACGAGAGCACGCAAATCTCCGACATAGCGATCTTCGGCTCCGGCACCATCCGCGGCGGTGACGGCAACCACGAGGGCGGCGTCGCGCTCAACGGCCGGTTCGGCAAGAACACGAAGATCAGCAACGTGTGGATCGAGCACACCAACGTGGCCGTCTGGGCGGGCCGCGACTTCGACAACATCCCCGATCTGTGGAACCCGGGCGACGGGGTCGAGTTCACCGGGATGCGGATCCGCAACACCTACGCCGACGGCATCAACTTCGCCAACGGCACCCGCAATTCGACGGTGTACAACTCCTCGTTCCGCAACACGGGTGACGACGCGCTCGCCGTCTGGTCCAGCAAGTACGTCAAGGACCAGTCCGTGGACATCGGCCACGACAACAGCTTCCGCAACAACACCATCCAGCTGCCGTGGCGGGCCAACGGCATAGCGATCTACGGCGGTCACGGCAACAAGATCGAGAACAACATCATCTCCGACACCATGAACTACCCGGCCATCATGCTGGCGACCGACCACGACCCGCTGCCCTTCTCCGGGCAGACGCTGATCGCCAACAACGCGCTGTACCGCACCGGCGGAGCCTTCTGGAACGAGGACCAGGAGTTCGGTGCGATCACCCTCTTCCCGCAGAACCTGCCCATCCCCGGCGTCACGATCCGCGACACCGACATCGTCGACTCGACCTATGACGGCATCCAGTTCAAGACGGGGGGCGGCCTGATGCCGGACGTGAAGATCCAGAACGTCCGGATCGACAAGTCCAACAACGGCTCCGGCATCCTCGCCATGGGCGGTGCCCGCGGCAACGCGACGCTGACCGACGTGACGATCACCAACTCGCGCGACGGCCATGTGCTCATCGAGCCCGGCTCGCAGTTCACGATCGCGGGCAGCCCGAACAGCGCCCGCGCCAAGCGGTAGGCCCCGGTACGGTTCCTGGGCCGGCGGACCGCCGTCGGCCCGGGAGCACCCTCTCCGTCCAGGCGGATCCGGCCCCGTCACGGCTCTGGGAAGTGCGCGGCCCGGCCGCTACCCTCCGCGCATGATTCCCACGGTTGTCTGGGGTACCGGCAACGTCGGCCGCGCGGCGATCCGCGCCGTCGAGGCCCATCCGGCACTGACACTCTCCGCCGTCCTCGTCCACGACCCCGCGAAGGTCGGCCGCGACGCCGGCGAGCTCGGCGGTCTCGGGCGCACGCTCGGGGTCGCGGCCACCGACGACAGCGCGGCCGTCCTGGCCGGCCGCCCCCGCGCGGTGGTGTACGCGGCCTCCGGCGACATCCGCCCCGACGACGCCCTCGCCGACATCGGCCGGGCGGTCCGGGCCGGAGCGGTGGTCGTGACGCCCTCCCTCTATCCGCTCTACGACCAGCGCAACGCCCCGCCGGAGCTGCGCGATCCCCTGCTGGCCGCCGTCGCGGCGGGCGGCGGCTCCCTCTTCGTCTCCGGGGTCGACCCCGGCTGGGGCAACGATGTGCTGCCGCTGCTGGTCAGCGGCCTGGGCACCGAGGTGGACGTGATCCGCTGCCAGGAGATCTTCGACTACTCCACGTACGAGCAGGAGGACTCGGTACGCCATCTGATCGGCATGGGGCACCCGATGGACTACCAGCCGCTGATGCTGGCGCGGAGTGTCCCGACGATGGTGTGGGGCGGTCAGATACGTCTCATGGCCCGGGCCCTGGGCGTCGAACTGGACGAGATCCGCGAGACGCTGGACCGCCGGGCCCTGGAGACGACGGTGCGCACCCGCACGATGGGCGAGTTCGCGGCGGGCACCCAGGGCGCGGTGCGGTTCGAGGTGCAGGGAGTCGTGGACGGGGAGCCCCGCCTCGTCATCGAGCACATCACCCGCATCCATCCCTCGTGCGCACCGGACTGGCCCTCCCCGCCCGACGGGGTGGGCGCGCACCGGGTGGTGATCGAGGGGTGCCCCCGTATCGAGGTGACGGTCGAGTCCTCGGACGAGGGCGAGAACCGGTCGGCGGGCGGCAACGCCACCGCGGTCGGGCGGCTCGTCTCGGCCATCGACTGGCTGGTGGACGCCGAGCCGGGCCTGTACGACGCACTCGACGTCCCGCTGCGGCCTGCGGTGGGCAGGCTGGGAAGGAGACCGGCATGATCATCGACATCCCGGAGGGCCAGGAGCCCATCGGTTACGTCTGGGGGGAGATGGTCCCCGGCATCGGCACGGCCGCCGCCACGTTCTCGATGTCCGTGTACCAGCACACCACGCTGGGCCTGCGGGAGTTCGAGGCGGCGCGGCTGCGGATCGCGCAGATCAACGGGTGCCTGTTCTGCCTGGACTGGCGGACCGAGCGGGACGGGGCGAAGGTCGGGGAGGAGTTCGCGGAGGCGGTGACGCAGTGGCGTACGACGGACGCCTTCGACGAGCGGACCCGGCTGGCGGCGGAGTACGCCGAGCGGTACGCGCTGGACCACCACGGGCTCGACGACGCCTTCTGGAAGCGGATGACCGCGCACTACAGCCAGGTGGAGATCGTGGAGCTGTCCATGAGCATCGGCTCCTGGCTGGCGTTCGGGCGGCTCAACCATGTGCTGGGGATCGACGCCGTGTGTGTTCTGCCCGGGCACTAGGCGCCGGTCGGCCACCCCTGACGGAGTCCGGGGCCGCCGGGTTGGCTCTCCCGGCCCCGGGCTCTCCGTATGCCCGCCGACCGGGCTACAGGTCGGCGGCGATGATCCGTTCGATGTTGCGCTCGGCGAGCGCGGTGATCGTCACGAACGGGTTCACGCTGGTGTTGCCGGGGATCAGCGCGCCGTCGATGACGTACAGGCCCGGGTAGCCGTGCAGCCGGCCGTAGTTGTCGGTGGCCTTGTTCAGGACCGCGCCGCCCAGGGGGTGATAGGTGAGGTGGTCGCCCCAGATCTTGTGGACGCCGAAGAGGTCGGTGCGGTAGATCGTCCCCTCCTTCTTGTTGATCTTGTCGAAGATGGTCTTCGCGGCGTCGATGGACGGCTGCTTCCACGCCGCCTGCCAGTTCAGCTCGGCCCTCCCCGCCGCCGCGTTCCAGCTGAACTCGGCCCGGTGCGGGTTCTTGGTGATGGAGAGGTAGAACGAGGCCCAGGTCTCGATCCCGGTGGGCAGCGGAGCGACTTCGGCGAACGCTCCGCCGGCGTCCCAGTTGTCGATGCCGCCGGTGGGGATGGACGCCTGCACCTTGCCGGTCGGGTCCCAGAGGTGGTTGGCCCGGCCGCACATGACGTTGCCGTTGTCACCCCAGCCCTTGCCGGTCTCGGCGTTGAGGCGGGGCAGCGCTCCGGTCGCCTTGAGGGCGGTCAGCAGCTTGCTGGTGCCGACGCTGCCCGCCGCGAAGAAGACCCTGTCCGCCGTGACGGACTTGGTGGCGGTGGTCCGGCCGGTGGTGTCCAGCTGGTCGATGAGGACCGTGTAACCGCCGCCGGACGCCGGCGAGACGGAGGTGACCTTGTGCAGCGGGGTGATGGTGACCCGGCCGGTGGCCCTGATCCGGTCGATGTAGGTCTTCTGGAGCGACTTCTTGCCGTAGTTGTTGCCGTAGAGGATCTCGGCGTCCAGCGCGGACCTGGGGACGGTCCCGGCCGCCTCCTGCTTCATGTAGTCCCAGTCGTACACGGCGGGTACGAAGAGGAACGGGAAGCCGGAGCGCTGCGCGTGCTTCCGGCCGACCCGGGCGTACTGGTAGCAGTCGACGGTGTCGAACCACGCGGGGTCGATGGTGGTGACCCCGAGGCCCGCGTTGGCGCGCGGGTAGAACGTGCTGTACATCTCAGCGGCGTCGACCGACGGGAGGATGGCGGCGAAGTTCTCCCGGCGGGGCGTGACGGCCATGCCGCCGTTGACCAGCGAGCCGCCGCCGACCCCGCGCCCCTGGTAGACGGTGATGCCGGCGAACTCCTCGGCGTCCAGTATCCCGGTGTAGCGGTTGACGTGTCTGTCGATCGGGAAGCCGAGGAAGTTGCTGAGCGGCTGCTTCGTCCTGGTGCGGAGCCAGAAGGAGCGGTCGTCCGGCCTGGTGGTGTTGGCGAAGATCTTGCCGTCCGCGCCGGGGGTGTCCCAGGCCATGCCCATCTCGACCATGTGCACGTCCGTGCCGGCCTGGGCGAGCCGGAGGGCGGCGACGGAGCCGCCGTATCCGGTGCCGATGATCAGCACCGGCACATGGGCGCCGGAGCCGATCGGGCTCGCTGCCCCCCGGGCCGTGGCCCAGACCGGTGTGGCGGGCCCGGCGAGCGCTGCGGCACCGAGAAGAGAACCTGTTCCTGCGATGAAACTTCGACGGGAGACGCCTCTGGGTGCGCCTTCGTGCAGTTTGGTGTCGTTCATGTGACGTACCTCACTCTCGACGGAGTGCAACAGGTTCTACTGTTGATCGTGTGGTAAGTCACTAGAAACTTAGGGGTAACTTCCCGGTACGCCTGAGGGGCCCCGGACCATGCGGTCCGGGGCCCCTCAGGCGTGGGCGCGGAGGAATCAGTAGGCGCCGAAGACGTTGTCGATCGAGCCGTACCGGTCCGCGGCGTAGTTGCACGCGGCGGTGATGTTGGCGACCGGGTCGTAGCTGTCGGTCGAGGTGCCGGGCACGTGGTACGCCTGGAAGGTCGGGTCGATGACCTGGAGCAGCCCCTTGGACGGGGTGCCCTTCACCGCGTTGGAGTCCCAGTTGTTGATGGCGTTCGGGTTGCCGGAGGACTCGCGGATGATGTTGCGGTGGATGCCCTCGTAGGTGCCGGGGATGCCCCGCTCGGCCATGATCGCCAGGGACTCCTTGATCCAGCCGTCGAGGTCGTTCGTGTACGTGGCGGGAGCGGCGGCGGCCTTGGCCACGGGGGCGGCTGCGGTGCGCTCGGAACGGTCGGCGCGCTCCGCCGTCGCGGTGCGGTCCGCGGCGGGGACGGCGGCCTTGGAAGCCTTGTCGGCCTTGGCGTCTGACGGGGCGGCAGCCTTGGCGCCGATGGTCAGGGTGATACCCGGGTGAATAAGGTTCGGGTTCTCCCCGATGGCCTTCCGGTTGCCTTCGTACAGCTTCTTCCAGCCGCCGCTGACGGAATACTCGCGGGCGATCTTGGAAAGCGTCTCACCGGCCACCACGGAATGCTTGGCGGGCGCGGCCTTCGTCACGGAATTCGCCTGGGCGGTCACGGAGACGGGAGCCACCGCCTTTTCGGCGGCGACGGAGTGCGCGGGGGCCGCGGAGGCGGTGGTGGCGCCGAGCGCCGGGAGGGCCAGAACGGCTCCACCCGTGGTCACGGCGGCGATGCCACGGCTCAGCGAGACGGACTTGGGACGGCGGTGCTTACCCTGTGCGGGCATGGGGGATTTCCTCTCCGGCGCCTACGAGGTGAGCTGTCGGGTTCAGACGGGAGATGTCTGGCCGCATGGTCGTGCGACTTCACCCCTAGCCGTTCCGGAACCGGATCGGCGGCTTACCTGGGTCCCCCGCTCCTGCCGTACGTGAGTGGGTTTCGGATTCCCGGACGGCGGCAGGATTAGGCGTTCCATCCGGATTGACCGTGACCGTAGGCGAAAAACATCGGAAAGAACAAGCCCCGAATTCCGGATCATCTTTCCCCGCAAGATCCAATGAAAGAATTCCCGGCCGCGCCCGTTCCGTCACGGAGTCAACTTTCTTGGCCCAGAAGGGAACCGAACCCGCCTCATCCTCGTCCGCGCCCCCGGACGTGACGCTCGCCACGCCGCACGGGGGTGGCTGAAACAGAGGCGGTCAAAATTACCTAAGAGCCCTAATAGCCCTTTTATGAAATAGAGGTCCAAAAGGCTAAAATCACCCATACCTACCAGCCGAAACGGACTTATCGGGCGGCCATGTAGGCCGGGTCGGTGGCCTCGCGCGGCCAGGGCTTACGGTGTGGGGTGGAGACTTGGTAAGCCCACCCTTACCTCGACGTACGCTGTACCTGCCCGCGTTCGCCCGCCTTAAGGATCACCACGCCATGACACGCCCCGTCCGCGTCGCCATTGTCGGAGCCGGCCCTGCCGGTATCTACGCTGCGGACGCGCTGCTCAAATCCGAGGTCTGCCAGGACCCGGGGGTCTCGATCGACCTGTTCGAGCGCATGCCCGCGCCCTTCGGTCTGATCCGCTACGGCGTGGCCCCCGACCACCCCCGGATCAAGGGCATCGTCAAGGCGCTGCACCAGGTGCTGGACAAGCCGCAGATCCGCCTCTTCGGCAACGTCAGCTACCCGCACGACATCGGCCTGGACGACCTGCGGTCCTTCTACGACGCGGTGATCTTCTCCACCGGTGCCGAGGCCGACCGGGCGCTCGACATCTCCGGCATCGAGCTGGACGGCTCCTACGGCGCGGCCGAGTTCGTCTCCTGGTACGACGGCCACCCCGAGGTCCCGCGCACCTGGCCGCTCACCGCGGAGAAGGTCGCCGTCCTCGGCGTCGGCAACGTGGCGCTGGACGTCGCCCGTGTCCTCGCCAAGACGGCGGACGAGCTGCTGCCGACCGAGATCCCGGACAACGTGTACCAAGGCCTCAAGGCGAACAAGGCGCTGGAGGTGCACGTGTTCGGGCGGCGTGGCCCGGCGCAGGCCAAGTTCAGCCCGATGGAGCTGCGGGAGCTGGACCACTCCCCCAACATCGAGGTCATCGTCAACCCCGAGGACATCGAGTACGACGAGGGCTCCATCGCCACCCGGCGGGAGAACAAGCAGGCCAACATGGTCGCGCAGACCCTGGAGAACTGGGCGATCCGCGATGTGGGCGACCGCCCGCACAAGCTCTTCCTGCACTTCTTCGAGTCCCCGGTGGAGATCCTCGGCGAGGACGGCAAGGTCGTCGCGCTGCGCACGGAACGCACCGAGCTCGACGGCACCGGCAACGTCCGGGGCACGGGGAAGTTCACCGACTGGGACATGCAGAGCGTCTACCGCGCCGTCGGCTACTACTCGGAGGAGCTGCCCAAGCTGCCCTTCGACGTGGCCTCCGGCACCGTCCCGCACGAGGCGGGACGGGTCATCGCCGGTGACGAGCACATGGCTTCGGTCTACGTCACGGGCTGGATCAAGCGCGGCCCGATCGGTCTGATCGGGCACACCAAGGGTGACGCCAACGAGACGGTGGCCTGCCTGCTGGAGGACCGCGCCGCCGGCCGTCTGACCGAGCCCGCGACGCCCGCTCCGGAGGCCGTCGAAACCTTCCTGCAGAGCCGGAACGTCCGCTACACCACCTGGGAGGGCTGGCACCAGCTGGACGCCCATGAGCAGGCGCTCGGTGCGGCCCAGGGCCGTGAGCGGATCAAGGTCGTGGAGCGCGACGGCATGCTGGACGCCTCCGGCGCCTTCGTTCCGGCCGAGCGGCTCTCCGAGCTCTGATCAGCACCACCGTCCGTCGTCAGGCCGGGCCCGGGGCACCCGCCGTGCCGCCCTGGCCCGGACCGCGGAACGTCCGCCACAGGTCCGGCGGGGCGGCGCCGGTGGACGGCCGGTCGGCCTCGGGGGTGTGGGTCCAGCGGGCGGCCAGCAGGATGGCGATGTCGTCGGGGCGGTCCGTGGCCTGCCGGGCCTCCTCGACCATCCGGTTCGCCATCTCGGCCAGCGGGACCGGGCCGATCCCGGCGATGGTGGCGCGCAGCCGTTCGATGCCTTCGTCGATGTCGCTCCCGGGGCGTTCGATGAGCCCGTCGGTGAACAGGGCCAGCACGGCGCCCGGGTCCAGCCGCAGCTCGGTGACCGGGTAGGTCGCCTGCCCGTCGACGCCGAGCACGATGCCGCCGGGCAGGTCCAGCACCTCGGCGCGCCCGTCAGGGTGCCGGAGCACCGGCTGCGGATGCCCGGCGCGTACGGCACGGGCCCGTCCCGTCACCGGGTCCAGGGCGATGTAGCAACAGCTGGCGAACTGTCCCGGGTCGAGGTCGATGAGCAGCCGGTTCGTGCCGCTCATCACCTCCTGCGGGTCGTGGTTGCTGAGGGCGAACGCCCTTACCGCGCTGCGCAGTTGGCCCATGGTGGCGGCAGCCGAGACGCCGTGCCCCTGGACGTCGCCGATGACCAGGGCGAGTTCGTGGCCGGTCTCGATGACGTCGTACCAGTCGCCGCCCACCTCCATGTCCTGGGTGCCGGAGAGATAGCGCCCGAGGGTGTCGACCCCGTCGACCTCCGGCAGCCGGTGCGGCAGCAGGGCGTCCTGCAGCCCCCGGGCCAGCGCCGATTCGCTGTCGTACCGCTGGGCGCGTTGCAGGGCCTGGGCGATGAGCCCGGCCAGGGCGGTCAGCACGGTGCGCTCCTCCGGGCTGAAGCCCCGGGGGCGGTCGAAGCCGAGGATGCACGAGCCGACGGGCCGGCCCGAGGCGATCAGCGGCAGGAACGCCCGCGCCCCGACGTCGGCGTCCATCGGGATGCCCGGGTAGGCGTCGGCCAGACGCTGCATCGACTCGAAGAAGATCGGGCGGCCGGTGGTCAGGGTCTCCACGCCGGGGATGGAGACGTCGAGCCCGACCCCGTCGAAGCGCTCCAGGAACCCTTTGGGGAAACCCGTCTCCCAGGCCAGGTGGAGGTGACGCTCGCTCAGCAGGTAGATGGCGAGCTGCCGGCCGCCGAACGCGGGGAGCAGCTCCTCGGTGACCACCGCGGAGACCTGACGCGCCGTGACCGCCTCGGTGAGCGCGATGGCCAGGGCCACCGGACGGTACAGGGCGGGGGAACGGTCGGCGGTGGAACCGATGCCCAGGCCCGGCGAGGCGACGGAGCCGGGGGCGTACGCCGGTTGCTCCGTGGCCTGGAACACCGCGCTCAGCCCGTCGTGGCCCGGGTACAGCGAGACCGACAGCCAGACGGAGGGGGCCCGCCGGGCGAGGAAGTGGACGGGTTCGTCGGAGATCAGGGCGGCCCGGCAGTGGTCCTCGTACGCCGGGTGCCCGAACCACGGCAGCACCTCCCACACCACGTGGCCGACCAGCTCGGCCCGGGGGCGGTCCAGCAGCTCCTCCGCGAGCGCGTTGGCATAGGTGATGCGTCCGATCCGGTCCAGGGAGACGATCCCCCGGGGCAGCCGGTCGGCCGCCTCCGCGACGACGGGTCCCGCGCCGAAGTCGACGACGAAGCCGGTCAGCCGGCTCTCGGCGCTCTCCCCGTCGGGGTGCGTCCAGCGGCCCGACAGCTCCAGCAGGTGGTAGCGCCCGTCGGGGCCGCGCAACCGCATCCGGCGCACCACCGGGTCGGCCGACTCCACCGCCTGCCGGGCCAGGGCCCACAGCCCGTACACGTCCTCCGGTACGAGGCGTCCGGCGAGGGCGTCGACGGTGCCGGGGAACTCCGCCGGTGCGGTGCCGAAGATCGCGCACAGGTCGTCGTCCGCGGACAGGGCACCGGAGTGCAGGTTCCAGTCGAAGCTGCCGACCCGTACCGGGGGCGCGGGGGCGGCCGGCAGCTGGACGGGGATCGGCTCCCTTTCCCAGACGACGGGGATGGACCGCGACTCCAGATCGGCGAGGGCGGCCCCGAGACGGCGGCCGAGGCGGAGCAGCCGCTGCCCGTCGGCGGGGGCGATCTGCTCACCGGGGGTGGCGGACCGCAGGACGGCGAGCACCCCCGTGCTGCCCTGCGGGCCGGTGATGGGGACCCACAGCGAGCCGAACGGGAACGGCAGCCCCGCCATCAGCTGCGGAAACCGCCGCATGGCCTCCTCCGCGTCGGCGAGCAGCACGGGCCGCCCGGTGCGGTAGGCCTCGGAGACGGGGAACGGCCGGTTCACGTGCATCCGCCACCAGGGCCGGAACAGCGGCCCCGGCAGTCCGGCGAGGACCGCGAGGCGCAGCAGCCCGGGCGTCCCGGTGCGCAGATAGACGCCCCCCGCGTATCCCCCGGCGGACTCGACGGCGCTGACCACTCCCTGCGCGAGTACGAGGGACAGCTCGTCCGGTACTCGGCCGCCGTCGTCTTGCCCGGCCGCGGCCCCGCTTCCGGGGGACGGGGTGGGCCGGGTCGCATCGTGCCGGGTCACACAGCCAGCATGCTCCCCGCAGCGGGGGCCGCGCACGTCGGCGGACCGGCCGGCCGAAGCCGCACCGGCCGGTCCGCCGCCGCGGTCTCAGTGCAGCCTGGCGACAGCGGTGCCGGTCGTCTTCTCGAACCCCTTCAGCGGGGCGCCGTCCAGGTCACCCAGCTGTCCCCACTCCAGAACGGTCACCGTGCGACCGTCCCGGCCGACCGCGTGGAGGCCGATGTCGGTGGAGCCGGCCTCCGGGTGGGAGGTGTCGATGCTGTAGACGTGTGCACCCTCCTCCACGTTCACCCGGCCGTGGTACCGGCTGACGCCATCGAGCCCGGGGTCCTGTTCCTTGAGCCGGTCCAGGCAGCTCGCCAGCGCGGTCCGGAGCTTCGCGGCGAGGGCCTCGGCCTGGGCGGTGGTGGGGGCGACGGTGATCGTCTGCCGGGCCCCGGTGTCCAGCTCGGTGCGGAAGTCCCGGTGACGGGTGCCCGCGGCCGGGGTGGTTCCGGCGGTGCAGTGGGAGCCCTCCGCCGGCAGGCCCTGCTGGACGGGGCCGGCGGCCCAGGGGGTGGGGGAGGCGGGCCACTGCCCGGCGGAGAGGAACTTCGGCACGGCGGGGACCGCGGATGCGGGCGCCGCGGATGCGGGCGCCGCGGATGCGGGCGCCGCGGATGCGGGCGCCGCGGATGCGGGCGCCGCGGATGCGGGCGCCGCGGATGCGGGCGCCGCAGACAGCGCGGTGACGGCCAGGCACGCGGCGGCGGTCAGGAGGGCGGTGCGGATCGTGCGGGTGGTACGCATGGTCGAAATCCCCGTTCAGGTGTCGAGCGGTCAGGTCGGTGGAACGGCACCAGACTGGGGCGGGCGTCCCGGCGTGGACAAGCCTGACGCGGGTTCCGGCGGACCCGGAACCGTCCCACCCCCGGTGACGTGGGTGTTCTCGGTGGGGTGGAACGCGCCCTGGGACGACCGGGGGAGGTCGAGCGGGTGTCGGACGCGTGGGGAACGGGCGAGGAGTCCGCACGGAAGGTGTTGGCGGAGCGGCTGCGGGAGCTGCGGAAGGGGTCGGGCCGGACGTACGCGGGCCTCGCCCGCCGGATCGGGGTCAGCGGCTCGACGCTCCACCGCTACTGCACCGGGCAGACGGTGCCGGCGGAGTTCGCGCCGGTGGAGCGGCTGGCCCGGTTCTGCGGCCGCTCCGGCGAGGAGCGGGAGGCACTGCACCGGCTGTGGTTGAGGGCGGACGCGGAACGGGTGGAGCGGCAGGAGTCGGGGGCGTCGGCGTCTGACACCGGGGCGGGCGGAGACAGGGGTGCGGGCGAGAGCCCGGATACGACGGGTCCGGGCGAGAGCCCGACTGCGACGGGTACGGACGAGAGCCCAACTGCGACGGGTACGGACGAGAGCCCAACTGCGACGGGTACGAAGGCCCTCAGCGGCTCCGTACCACCTGCCGCCACTGCCGTACCCCGCGTACCCGCGCTACCCCCCGAGGAGGACAAGCCTGCGCACGCACCCCGCTCCCCCGCCCTACGCCGGTGGGCCCTGGCGCTGGGCGTCTGCGCCCTCGCCACCGTGGCGCTCGCCACCCTGACCGGGTTCTTCGACGGACCCACCCGGCTCGGGCGCCACGAGCGGCAGCCGCCGGTGGCGCGGCCCGGGGCTGTCCCGTTCACCTGGACCGGTGACGACCACGTCTGGAGGTACGGCTGCGGGCACGCCTACCTCGTCGCCCGTCCTCCGGCCGCCGTCCCGCCGCCACCGGCCGAGGCCGACGCGGAGTCCTGGGCGACGGCGCTCGGCGCGGTGCACGCGGGCGAGACCGGCGTACGGATCACCCTCCAGGGTGCGGACGAGCGGGCGGTGGTCCTGGAAGCCCTGCGGATCCGGGTGGTCGAGCGGCGGGCACCCGCCGCAGGGCGGGTCCACCGGATGAGTTCCGGGTGCGGCGGGGCGCTCACCCCGCGGATGTTCGACGTCGATCTCGACGCGGCGCGGCCCGTGGCCCGGTCCGTCCCCGGCAACGACACGGGCGAGCCCATCGCCCCGGTCTCCTTCCCGTACCGGGTGTCGGCCACGGACCCCGAGGTCCTCCTGATCACCGGGCGTACGGTCCGCTGCGACTGCGACTGGGTCGCGGAGCTGAGCTGGAGCAGTGGGGGCCGGTCCGGCACGGTACGGATGGACGACGGCGGGCGCCCGTTCCGTACGAGTGGGGCGCCGGGCCGGCCCGTCCACGACTACGACTTCGGGGCCCGGCGCTGGATGGTGGGGCCGGAGGACGCCGACGGGCCGCCCGGGGCCGGATGAGGGTGGTGCGGTGGCCGTCCGGGCCCCGCTGCGGCCATCCTGGTGACAGCGGCCCGGGCGGTGGGTGATCCGTGCGGCGGCCGACGCTCTGTGTGGAGGTGCCGATGGACCCTGTCACTGCTCTGCGGCGTATCGCGTTCCTGCTGGAGCGCTCGCAGGCCGCCACCTACCGGGTGAAGGCCTTCCGGACGGCCGCCGAGGTCGTGACCGGGATGGACCCCGGGGAGGTGGCCGAGCGGGTGGCCGCGGGGACCCTGGAGCGGGTCTCCGGGATCGGGCCCCGTACCGCGCAGGTGATCCGGGAGGCGCAGGCGGGCGAGGTTCCCGGCTATCTGGAGCGGCTGGAGGAGGAGGCCGCCGCCGAGCCCGCTCCCGGGAGGGGCCAGGAGCTTCTGGCCCGGATGCTGGGCGACTGCCATCTGCACTCCGACTGGTCGGACGGCGGCAGCCCGATCGAGGAGATGGGCCGGACGGCGGCGGAGCTGGGGCACGAGTGGGCGGTGCTCACCGACCATTCGCCCCGGCTGACGGTGGCCGGCGGTCTGTCCCCCGAGCGGCTGCGGGAGCAACTGGCGGTGGTGGAGCGGCTCAACCGGGAGTGGGCGCCGTTCCGTCTGCTGACCGGGATCGAGTGCGACATCCTGCCGGACGGCTCGCTGGACCAGGAGCCGGAGCTGCTGGAGCGGCTGGACGTGGTGGTGGTCTCCGTCCACTCCAAGCTGCGGATGGACCCGGCCCCGATGACCCGCCGTCTGGAGGCGGCCGTACGCCATCCGCAGGCCGATGTGCTCGGCCACTGCACAGGCCGTCTGCTGTCGGGGCGCGGCAGGCCGGAGTCGCGGTTCGACGCGGACCGGGTCTTCGCCGCCTGTGCCGAGGCGGGGACGGCGGTGGAAATCAACTGCCGGCCCGAGCGGCTGGATCCGCCCCGCCGCCTGCTGCGCAAGGCCGTCGAGGCGGGCACCCTCTTCTCGATCGACACCGACGCGCACGCCCCCGGTCAGCTCGACTGGCAGATCAACGGCTGCGCGCGGGCCGAGGAGTGCGGCGTGCCGCCGGACCGGGTGGTGACGGCCTGGCCGGTGGAGCGGTTGCTGGAGTGGGCGGGGAGCTGAGTCCAGCCGTACTCCAGGAGAGCGCGCGGACGTGGAACGCCCGCCCCGGTCGGGGTCCGGGGCGGGCGGGTGCCTCTGGGTGGGGCCGGTGCGGCCGGCTCACTTCTCGGGGTAGATGTCTCCGGCGGCCATACCGCTCTGCTGCTCGCTCCGGTCCCGGATCGTCCGGGACTTCTTCTCCAGCCGCTGACGTTCCTGCGGGTCTGTCGCGCGTTCCGCGGCCTCGGCGAGCTGCTGGGCCTTCTCACGCATCTGCCGCGCCAGGTCGGCGGGCTCGTCCGTACCGCTCATCACCACTCCTTGCACCATTCCCTGACAAAAACGGACCACTGCCCCCAGCGAACCAGTGACCGGACGCTTCCGCATCCCGCGCGCCGCGGGCGAGGTGTCAGGTGGCGACCCGGCTCAGTCGCCGGACCGTCGCGCGCAGCCGGGGGTGGCGCTCGTGGGCCTCCGCGGAGCGCCGGTCCAGCTCCTCGCCCAGTCGCTTCGTCCGTTCGTCGATGTCGAGCTCGGCCAGCACCCGGTCGATCTCGGCGAGCAGGGCCCCGTGCAGCTGCCACTGGCGCGGGTGTTCCTGGACGTCCTCCAGCAGCAGGTCCGCCACCCGGTCCCGGGTGGCGCGGCTGCGGGTGAGCGCTTCGGCGAGCCGGTCCTCCGCCGCTTCGCCGTCGGCGGCGAGCGGGGTGGTGACCAGCTCGGAGAAGCTCTCGATGGCCTCGGCGAGCTGGCCGAAGAGCTCCTGGAGCAGGACCGCCACATCGGCCGGGAACAACGTCTCCTCGGTACGGGCCTTGGCCAGGTCGGTGAGGGTCCGGGACAGGACGCGCAGCACGACCGCGCAGATCTCCAGGGTGTCGAGTCCGGTGCGCAGGACCACCCGGTAGAGCAGCCCTTGTCTCACCCTGGGGTTGAGGGTGAGACTTTCCTCCGCCTGCCGCAGGGACGCGTCGACCTCGACGATGTCGTGGTCGAGCTGGCGAGCCTCGTGCAGCCGGGCCGCCGCCCGGGAGACGGGGTTGTTCCCCATCACCTCGTCGCCCATGCTGCGCAGCATCGTGCCCATCCGGGTGGCCAGGGAGTCGATGGAGACTCCGGCCGATCGGACCCAGACGGGCGGGGCGAGGAGCAGGTTGAACAGCAGCCCGACCACCGCCCCGATGAGCGTCTCCCACACCCGGTCCCAGGCGGTGTCGGCGACCTGGGAGACGCCGAGCACGAGCATCGCGCTGATCGCCACCTCGGGGACGAACTCGTTGACCCGCACCAGCCGCCCGATCATCAGCGAGGTGAAGATCGTCAATCCGAGGCTCCACCAGCTCAGCCCCACCAGGGAGCTGAAGGCGATGGCGATGAGCACGCCGACGACGACGGAGTTCACCCGGCGGATGCCGGTGGTGAGGGTGGCGTAGAGGGTCACCTGCACGACCAGGAGCGCGGTGAGGGGCGCGGTCAGCGGAGCCGGTTCGGGCAGGGCCCAGACGGCCACGGAGTACGCGATGACCGCGGCCGCGGTGGAGCGCAGCGTCTGCACCGCCGCGGGTTCGGTGGTGCGCTGCACGAGCTTGATGACGGGCGCGGAAACTGCGGGCATTCCTTGACGGTGCCCCGTTTTCCCCGTGCGCAGCGCTCCGTTCCCCGGGTGCCTCCGTACGGCCCTGTGCCGGTGGCCGCGCGGGCGCAGCCCACGGGGTGCGCCACAGCCCGGAGAGGAGGACTCTGGAGGCATGGCTGTTCTGGTGAATCCCCCTGAAGAGACGCCCCCCGCCGAGGGCTCGATCGGCGACGCCCATCAGGAGCGCCCGGACGGCGGTGTCTGGGAACACCCGGCTGTGTGGATCGGTCTCATCGTGCTCGGCGCGCTGCTGGTCGCCGGGTTCTTCGTCGCGCGGGTCGTCGGTCTGGCATGAGCGGGCGGAGGACGCCCTCGGCTCGCCGGATCGCCGACGCGCTGGTGGCGGGGTGCGGCCGGACGTACGCCGAGGAGGCGGGCATCCGGCTGAAGGACACCCCACAGCCCCTGTACCAGCTGCTGGTGCTGAGCCTTCTGCTGAGCGCCCGCATCCGCGCGTCGGTCGCCGTGGCGGCCGCCGGGGCCCTGTACGGCCACGGCATGCGCACCCCGCGCCGGATGGTGGACGCGAGCTGGCAGCAGCGGGTGGACGCGCTGGGCGAAGGCCATTACCGGCGTTACGACGAACGCACCGCCACCCAGCTCAGCGAGGGTGCGCAGCTCGTCCTGGACACCTGGCGGGGCGATCTGCGCCGGCTGCGTGAGGAGGCCGACGGAGACCGGGACCGGCTGCTGGCAGGGCTTCAGCGCGTCCCCGGCATCGGACCGGCCGGCGCCGACATCTTCGTGCGCGAGGTGCAGTCCCTCTGGCCGGAGACCGGTCCGTGGTTCGGGGCGAAAGGGCTGCAGGGGGCCGAGCGGCTGGGCCTGCCCACCTCCCCCGGCGAGTTGGCCGAGGCGGCGCGCGGACATGACGCCGCGAAGTTCGCCGCCGCGCTCGTGCGGGCGGCCTTGGACAAGGACATCGTGGACGAGGTCACAGAGGCGGCACGGGCCCGCTGAACCCGCCCCCGTGGCACGCCGTCACCACAGGCGCCCCCGTAGCGGGGGAGGCGGCGTGCCGCGCTCGCGCCGAGAAGCGTGCTCGCGTCGAGGGGCGTCGTACCGCGCTCACGCCGAGAAGGCGTGCTCACGTCTAGGCGCGCCCGCACCGTATGCCCCCCCGGGAGGCGCCCGTTCCGACGCGTTCGTCGCGCACGGGACGGGCGCCTCCCGGCCTCAGCGGTCGGAGGCCTGGCGCAGTGCGCGCGCCTGCTCCTCCTGCCGGCGGGCCGCTTCCTGCTCCTGCCTTCCTTCGGCCTTCATCCGCTCGTCGCCGAGGGCGATGCCGTCCGACTCCTTCTTCAAGCCCTTCAGCCGCCGCGCCTTCGCGCGGGCCATGTCGGTGCTCTTACCCACAGCTGCCTCCGTACCGCGAGGAGATTCATACTTCCCATCCCACTATGCCTACGCATACCGCAGAACGCAGGAGGCGGACGACCGGGGGTCAGAGCACCGGGCCCTCGCCCTCGTCCTCGGGGCCGCCGGCCTCGACCCGCAGGGCCAGGTCCTGGAGGACATCGGCCGAGGAGACGTCCGTCTGCCCGGAGTCGTGCACCTGCGCCAGCATCGTGAAGGCGAGGGTGAAGGCGCTCACCAGCTGCTCGACGGCGCCGCCGACCTCGCGCCCGACCACGGTCACCACCTCCTCGACGGAGAAGTCGTCGGGGATGGCGATGTGGGGCATCGTCTCGTTCAACAGGGCGGTGACGGCACCCGCTCCCGCGTCCAGATCTTCCCGTTCGAGGTCCGCCTCCAGCAGGCGCTGCATTTCGCGCGCCTCTGTGAGGATGCCGATCACGCGCTTCACGACTTCCCGTTGCTCCATGGCCGCGAGCATAGGCCGTGTGTGCCGGTCACCACGTGCGGTGGTGTGCGCTTCTGTGCGTCGCCGACGTCCCGCTCGGTGCCTCAGCCGGTGTCGCGCACCGCCACGATGCCGTTGAAGACCCCGGCGTACGCCGTGCCGTCCGGGCCGATGGTGATGGGCGCCCAGTTGTTGTCGTAGGAGGGCCCGGTGCCGGTGAGTTTGCGCCATCGGCGTTCGCCCGTACGGAAGTCGACGGCGGTGAGGTACCAGGCGTCGACGCCGAGGACGTTGGGCTCCTTCTCATAGAAGTAGAGCAGCCCGTTGGCGGTGGAGAGCTTGGGCACCGTGGAGGGTGAGCGGACGGCGCTCTCCCACACGGTGTCGCAGCCGCTGCTTCCCCGAACCCTGGTTCACCGAGCCCGGCTTGGTACCGGTGCCCCGGTCGTAGGTCTGGCGCCACTGGACGCGCGGGGTGCCGTCGGGGGTGGCGGTGAAGCTGTACAGGGCGTGGTCGGAGACGAGGGAGACCCCGTCCCGGGCCACGGAGAAGGAGTTCTGGATCTCCTCCCCGGCCAGCCGGACGGAGCGGATGACGGAGGTCCGCGGGTCGACCGTGCCGACCCGGCCGAGCCGGGTGACCCACCAGATCCGGCCGCTGCCCGCCGCGTCCGCGTGCATGCCGCTGCGGCCGTCGGGGGCGAGGTAGGGGTGCTGCGGGGGCGCTTGGCCGGCGACCGGGGCGGCGGTGGCGGGCGCGCCCTGGTAGTCGCCGACCAGGCGGTGACCGGGAGCCTTGGGGATGTCGTCGGCCACCGCGGGGGCGGCGGGCCCCAGAAGGGTGACGGAGGTGGCGGCGAGCGTCAGGACCAGGACGCGGCTGAGCGCACGGCGGTACGGCGGGGACATCGGGCTCCTTGGTTACGGACGGGAGGTCGCGCCGCCGCCCGACGTCAGGACGCACCCCTTGAAGTGTCCATGCTAAGTGGGAGGGTTTCGCGGGTACGACACACCGCCGCAACACCGCGTCACGTGCGGCAACGCGCCGCAACGCACGGCGGTGCGCCCACCCGGCGCGGACGGCGCGGACGCCCGGCGCGCCCGCTCAGCGCGGCGGGGGCTTCCTGTGCGAGCGGTTCTCCAGCATCGCCCGGCGGATCCGGGCCGCCGCCGCGTGGGCGTGCTCCGGGGTCGCGGTGTGGTCGGCCACGGACGTGACGAACCGGTGCAGCGGCTGCCGGCAGCGGGTGCACGGAGCATCGGTGGTGGCGAGGTAGCCGTCCTCGCACTCCGGGTCGGAGCAGGAGCCGGGCATCAGCAGATGCTCGGCGATGTCCTGGGCGCTCCAGCGGCGGCGGCCGTCCTCGTCCTTCTCGTTGAGGGCGTGGGCCCAGCGCAGGTTCCAGCGGCGTTCGATGCGCTCGCGGAGGACACCGGCACTGCGGTTGCGGCCGAGCTCGTCGTGGATCATGTCGTGGACAGTGCTCGGGACCCGGCCGCCGAGCGCCTGGAGGAGCTGCTGCGGCAGCGCCTGGAGGACGTAGCCGCGCGGGTTGCTCTTGGCGTTCTCCCGCCAGCGGTCGCAGGCGCAGGTTCCGTCGGGCCGTTTATGGGCGTGGCACCGGCCGCAGAGGCCTCGGCACTCGGCGCACAGGCCGCCGTCGAGCCCGTCGAGGTGCGGCGCCGGCGCGCGGCCGCACTCCTGACAGCAGGCCGCGCACGGCCCGCAGAGCCGTTCGTTGCCCGCCTTGGTGGTCCAGGTACGCATCTGGCACCGGCAGCAGAGGCCGGTGTTGCAGTACTCGTGGTGGGCGGCGCCCGAGTGCCGTCCGGGAGGCGGGAAAGACATCTGACCATTGTGCGGGATCGCCGGGCGCCGCGCGGACGGTCCCGAAAGGAACAGGTCAGGGGTGCAGGCCGCTGACCAGGTTGGCGGTGGCGCCGATTCCGTCGTGGATGGTCGGCGCCATGCTCGTACTGGCCAGCAGGAAGCCCAGCAGGGCACAGACGATCGCGTGCGAGAGCTTCAGCCCGCCGTTGCGGAGGAAGATCACCGCCAGGATCGTCAGCAGCACCACCAGTGAGATCGAAATGACCATGGCCAGCCTCCTCCGCCGCGCCGGATTTGCGGCTTTCGGCCGCCAGTGTGGCGCAGCGGGGCGGCCGTTCGGCGCACTGGCGTGTCCGCCGAACGGGTACGGCCCGTCTGTGGCGCGTTACAAAACCCTGGGAACGTTCGTACGAGCACGGAGGAAGCGTTCGAGCCCGGTCAGGTCGTCGGTGTTGAGGTGGTCGACCCCGGCGGCCAGGAGCTCGCTCCAGACGGCCTCACGCTCGGGCCCCGGCAGGTCGGGGGTGGCCCAGAAGCGGATGCGGCGGCCCTCGCGGTGGGCGGTGGCGACGAGGGTGCGGAGCCGGTCGCGCTCGGCGCGCGGGAAGGGGCCGGCACCGAGCCAGCCGAAGGTCTGGGTCCAGTTAGCGCTGATCAGCGGCGTGAACGAGGCGGGCGACCCGGTACCGAGGTCGTCGAGGCGGCCGTCGTAGAAGGCGAGGCGGGTGCGCTGGGCCTCCATCGGGACGCGGGCGGCGCGGTCGCCGGAGATGACGGCGGTGACGGCTCCCGGGCGGACGCGGCCGTGGTGGTAGCGGGTGAACAGGGTGCGGTAGCGGCCCAGTTGCCGGTCGAGTTCGCGGTAGGCGGCGACGCCGTCGGCCTTGATGTCGATGAGGAGTTCAGAGACCGGCGGTGGTGCGGGTACACGCTGCCGTGTCCGGCGCGGGCCAGAGCGCGTAACGGTTCGAGGTAGAGACCGGCGAGGGTCCGTCGCGGGTCGAGCCCGGCCGGGTCGTGGGCGACGAGCAGCTCGCCGGCGACGAGGAAGATGTCCGCCTCGACGCTGGTGAAACCGTGCGCGAGGGCGTCGTGGAGGGGCTGCGGGTGCAGGTAGTCGTTGTGCGCGTGGGCGTGGCGCAGGGGGCGCGGGCGGGGCGGCCGGGGGGTGGTGGCTGGGGACGCCGTGGCCGGGGACGCGGCGGCCACCGTGGCGGGTGCGGCGATCACCGCGGCGGCGGTGGCGAGGGTGACGGTGAGGGCCCGACGGCGGGTGGGGGCCGACGGGGCTGAAGGCGCTGAAGAGGGCGGCCGGGCTGAAGGCGCTGTCGGGCCTGAAGGGCCTGTCGGCGCTGGCGGGGTTGTCGGGGCTGTCGGGGTTGTCGGGGCTGTCATGAGGGGACTCCCTGAGCGGTCGGCCGGGCGGAGGGCCCGAGGTGGGCCGGACGCGACGAGTATGGGGCCGCGCGCGGCGACTTCGTCAGGTACCTGCCATTTGTTGAGGCCGTGGCCCTCCGCACGTCGACTGCTCCGCGCCTGCCGTTCCCCTGCCCCTCCCGGTCACCCCACCGGGGCGCTCTCCACGCTCCGCTCGCCCCAGCGGACCGTCCGGTCGCACCAGCGCTCCAGGAGGACCCGGTCGTGGCCGACGGCCAGCAGGGCGGCTCCGGACTCCGCGCGGTAGGTCTCCACCACCGCGACCAGCGCGGCGGTCGTCGAAGCGTCGAGCATCGCCGTCATCTCGTCGCAGATCAGCAGCCTCGGCCGCAGCACGAGGGCGCGTGCCAGGCAGGCCCGCTGGAGCTGCCCGTCGCTCACCGCGTGCGGGCGGCGCTCCAGCAGCTCCTCGGAGAGGCCGACCAGCGGGGCGAGCTCCGCCAGCCGCGCGGTGACCTCGCGGCGGCGGCCGGTGGCCCGCAGCGGCTGGGCGATCAGTTCGCGCAGGCTGAGGCGGGGGTCGGCGGAGAGCCGGGGCTGCTGGAACACGACGCCCACGGCTGTGCGCTGCTCCCGCGGGGCGCGGTGCCGCCAGCCGCGTACGACCGTGCCGTCGAGGGTCATGGTTCCGGCGTCCGGGCGGTGCAGGAGGGCGGCGACCTTGGCCAGGGTGGACTTGCCGCAGCCGCTGGGGCCCAGGAGTCCCACCGCCTCGCCGGGCCCGACGCTCAGGGAGACGTCGCGGACGACCGGGGCGCGGTGGTCGTACCCGGCGGTGATACCGGTCAGCTCAAGCATCGGCGGCCTCCTTCGTGAGGGAGTGCGCGCGGCCGGTCAGCCCGTGGTGGCAGGCGAGTGCGTCGTCGAAGGCCGGGCGTTCGGCGGTGCAGCGGGCGTCGGCGCGGGCGCACCGGGCGGCGAAGGCGCAGCCGTCGGGGAGCGCGCCGAGCTCGGGCGGCATGCCGGGGATAGGGGCGAAGTCCCGCTCGGGCAGGGCGTCGAGCAGGCCCTTGGCGTACGGGTGGCGGGGCCCGGGCGCGCCGAAGAAGGGGCCCGCGTCGGCGATCTCGACGATCCGGCCCGCGTACATCACGGCGACCCGGTCCGCGATCCGTTCGGCCGCCGCCAGGTCGTGGGTGATGATCAGCAGCGCCCGGCCCTCGTCGGTGTGGCGGCGCAGTTCGTCCACGGTCCGCTCGACCAGGTCCCGGTCCAGTCCGGTGGTCGGCTCGTCCGCGAGCAGCAGCGGGGCGTCGCCGATCAGGGCGAGCGCGGTGGCGGC
This sequence comes from Streptomyces sp. NPDC088706, assembly GCF_044752765.1. NCBI lineage: Bacteria > Bacillati > Actinomycetota > Actinomycetes > Kitasatosporales > Streptomycetaceae > Streptomyces > Streptomyces sp. NPDC088706. Next base: position 125,208 of record NZ_JBIVLW010000007.1, on the reverse strand, counting down.
GCGCTGGGCGAGACCGCCGGAGAGTTGGTGCGGGTAGCGGTCGAGGTGGTCGGCCGGGAACGAGGCCCGGGCGGCGGCCTCCCCCGCCGCGGCCCGTACGGCGGCGGACCCGCGCACCCCGGTCAGCTCGCGCAGGGTCTCCTCCAGCTGGGCGCGGACGGTGCGTACGGGGGTGAGGTGGGCGGCGGGGCTCTGCGGTACGAGTCCGATGCGCCGTCCCCGTACCGTACGGGCGAGGGTCCGCTCGCCCGCCGTCAGCAGGTCGATGTCCCCGCCGAGCACCGCACTGCCGGTGGTCTGCGCGTTGGCCGGGAGCAGGCCGAGCAGCGCGGAGGCGAGCACCGACTTGCCGCAGCCGCTCTCGCCGACCAGGGCGAGGCACTCCCCCGGCGCGACGGAGAACCGGGCGTCCGTGACGGCGGCGATGTCCCGGCCGCCGCGCATCCGGAAGCGTACGGAGAGGTCCTGGACGTCGAGGACGGCGTGGTCGCGGGTCACAGCATCAGCTCCGATTTCCGGCGCGGGTTGATCCGGTCCCGCCAGGCCCCGGCCAGGCCCGCCAGGGCGAGGGTCGGAATGATCAGGAAGAGGCCGGGGAAGAGCGTCGGCCACCAGTCCCCCGCGAGCAGCGAACCACGCGCGGACTGGACGAGGTTGCCGAGACTGGCCTGGTGGGCGGGGAGTCCGAGCCCGAGGAAGGAGAGCGCGGACTCGTGCCACATGGCGTGCGGCACCATGAGGACCGCCGCGAGACCGGCCTGCGGCAGCACCCCGGGGAGCAGGTGCCGCACGATGACCCGGCCCCGGGACGCACCGCCGGAGACCGCCGCGTCGATGAAGGGGCGCGAGCGCAGCGAGAGCACTTCGGAGCGGACGATCCGGGCGGTGGAGAGCCAGTGGGTGAGCGCCACCGAGATGATCACCGGCCAGACGCCGGGCCGGAACATCGCCACGATGAAGATCCCGAGCAGCAGGTGCGGCACCGAGGAGAAGGTGTCCACCAGCCGCATCACGATCCGGTCGGTCCAGCCGCCGAACGCCGCGGCGAGCGCGCCGATCGCCGTGCCGATGACGGTCGCGGTGAGGGCCGCGACCAGCCCGACCAGCAGCGAGACGCGGAGCCCGTAGACGCAGCGCAGCAGCAGATCGCGCCCGACGTCGTCGGTGCCGAAGGGGTGCGCCCAGGACGGCGGGTGGAGCTTGTTGGAGAGGTCGACGGCCTGCTGGTCGAGCTGGGCCAGCGGCGGGACGATCAGGACGGCGAGTGCGACCGCGGCGACGACGGTCACGGAGGTGGCGACCCGGACGCGGCGGGTGGTGCGGCTCGGCAGGGCGAGCGCGGTCTCAGCCATCGAAGGCCACCCGGGGGTCGGCGAGCCCGTAGAGCAGGTCGGAGAGGAGGTTGCCCAGCAGGACGGCGGCGGTGGCGAGCACCGTGAGCGCGGCGAGCAGGGAGAAGTCGACCGAGGTGGCGGCCTCCACGGTGGCGGCGGCGATGCCGGGCCAGCTGAAGACCGTCTCGATGAGGAGCGCGCCGGTGATGAGTTCGGGGACGCGGGAGCCGATCAGGGTGAGCATCGGCAGCATCCCGGAGCGCAGGGCGTGGCCGAGGAGGACCGTGCGCTCGCTCAGACCGCGGGCGCGCGCCCCGCGCACGGGGTCCTCGGCGAGTGCGTCGGTGACCCCTTGGCGTACGTAGAGGAAGAACCACGGCAGCTGGGAGACCCCGAGGACGGCTGCCGGCAGGACGAGGTGGGAGGCGACCTGGCCGAAGGTGATGGTCTCGCTGGCGGCGTCGGTGAGCCCGCCGGCCGGGAGGATGTCCAGCTTCAGGGCGAAGAGCCAGATGGCGAGGAGGCCGAGCCAGAAGGCGGGAGCGGCTTCCAGGGTGTACGCGGCGGAGCTGACGCCCCGGTCGAGCCAGCCGCCGGGCCTGCGGGCGGCGAGGACGCCGAGTGAGGTGCCGAGCAGGATAGCGATCAGGAAGGCGGAGGCGGCGAGCAGGACGGACCAGCCCATGCGTTCGGTGATCACGTCGGCGACCGGCTGACGCATCACGCTGGAGTCGCCGAGGTCGCCCTGGAGCGCCGAGGTCAGCCAGTTCCACCAGCGGGTGACGAGCGGCTGGTCGACGCCGAGGTTGGCCCGGAGCTGGTCCAGGTTCTCCTGGGAGGCGGTGAGGCCGGCGGTGCCCGCGTACGCCTTGACGGGGTCGAAGGGGGATGCGGCGGCGACGGCGAAGACGCCGAAGGTGACGGTGAGGAGGACCGGGACGGCGAACAGGGCCCGCCGTCCCGCCATCCGTGCCATCGGCCCCCAGGGGAGGCGGTGGCTCACTTCTTCGCGTCTCCCGTGCCTGCGGTCTTCCACTTCTCGACGTTCCACCAGGGGCCGGAGGCCAGTCCGTGGTCGTGCGGCTCGACCTGGGTGGTGAGGGGGCCGAAGCGGTCGTCGACGACGTAGAGGTGGTCGATGTGGGTGAGGAAGGTGTAGCCCGGGTTCTTCACCAGCTCGCGCTGGACGGTGTCGTACGCCTTCTCGCGTTCGGCCTTGTCGCCGCTCCTGCGGCCCGCCTCGATCGCGGTGTCGACGGCCTTGTTGTCGTACCAGGCCATGTTGTTGAAGCCGTCGCCCGCGAGGGAGGACTTCAGCAGGGTGTACTGGTCGAAGTCGGGGTCGGCGGGCGAGCCGCCGCCGGCGAGCACGGCGTCGTGCTTCATCCGGGGCTGGATGACCTCCCAGGTCCCGGCCTCGGTGCGGATGTCGATGCCCGCCTTCTTGGCGTCGGAGGCGTAGGCGAGGGCGTGCTCCTGGCGGAGCTTGTCGCCGCTGAGGTACCAGAGGGGGAACGTGGCGCGCACCCCGTCCTTGACCCGGACGCCGTCCTTGCCGGGCTTCCAGCCGGCCTCGTCCAGGATCTTCTTCGCGGTGGCGAGGTCGTGGGTGCGCTCGGTGCCCTTGGTGAACCACTCGCTGTCGGTCGGGACCGGCCCGTAGGCAGGCTTGCCGCTGCCGTTGAGGATGGCGTCGACCATGGTCTGCCGGTCCACCGCCACATCGAGGGCGCGGCGCACGGCGGTGTCGCCGGCGACCTTGTTGTGCGTGGGCAGCGTCACCGTGCGGTAGTCGTAGCTGTTCGCGGCGTACGTCTTCCTGCCCTTGTCGTCGGCGAAGCCCTTGGCCAGGTTGGGCGGCAGGATCGCGCCGTCCAGGTCGCCGGAGCGCAGCCGGGTGGCGCGTACGTCGTCGTCCTTGATGATCGCCATGGTGAACTTCTTCACCTCGGGCTCGCCACCCCAGTAATGGGGGTTGGCGGTGAAGCTGAGCTTCTCGCCCTTGGACCACTGGGTGAGGACGTACGGTCCGGTGCCGACGGGGCGGGTGGTGAAGGCGCCGGTGTTGACGTCCTGCCTGCCGGCGATGTGCTCCGGGGCGATGGGCAGGACGGTGCGCTGGGCGAAGGGCGCGTAGGGGTACTTGAGGGTGAAGACGACGGTGTCCTCGCCCTTCGCCGTGACGTCCTTGACGGCGTCCAGCTCGGTGCGGGAGGGGTTGTTGGTCTTCTCGTCCAGGACGGTGCGGTAGGTGAAGACGACGTCCTTGGCGCCGAACGCCTTGCCGTCGCTGAACTTCACGCCCTGGCGCAGCTTGTACGTGTACGTCAGTCCGTCGGCGCTGACCTCGGGGAGCGCGGCGGCGAGGGCGGGACGGAGCTTCATGTCCGCGTCGAGAGCGAGCAGCCCGTCGAAGATCTTGGAGTTGCCGTCCTTGCCGTAGCCGAGCAGCGGGCTCAGGCTGTCGGGCTCGTAGGCGATGCCGACGACGGCCGAGGTGGTCCCGGTTCCGGAGCCGCTCCTGGGGCTGTCCGGGTTGGAGCAGGCTGCCGCGGTCAGGGACAGTGCGGTCACCAGCGTGGCGGCGACCGCCCCCCGTATCGATCGGGCCGTCATACTCTGCACATCCCTATTCAAGATCGGCTGTTATTGCGAACAACACGCAATTAAACAGCACGCTCTCCTCCTGCACGTCTGCGGTCGCCCTCCGGATCCCTGCTGATCAAGGGCCGGTGTAGCGCTGCTGGGCTCGTGGGAGCGCGGCTCGGTCGGCCGGGTAGCCCGGCCCGAACCGCGGACGGACGTCAGAGGGGTGCAGCGGTCGACCGCAGGAGTCGCAGACCACTTGGGCGTGGGTGTGACGGCCGCACGGCCGGTGCTCGAAGAGCACGGGCGGGCCGGCCGCGTCGGCGAGCCAGCGGTCGCCCCAGGCCACGATGGCCATGAGTACGCCGAAGAAGTCCTCGCCCTTCTCGGTCAGGAGGTACTCGTGGCGCAGGGGTTGGTCCTGGTAGGGCCGCCTCTCCATGATGTCGAGCTCGACGAGTCGGCGGAGCCGTTCGGTGAGGGTCGCGCGGGCGATGCCGAGCTCGCTCTGGAAGTCCTCGAAGCGCCGGGTTCCGTAGAACGCCTCGCGCAGCACGAGGGGGGTCCACCAGTCGCCCAGCAGATCGGTGGTCCGGGCGACCGAGCAGGGCCAGTTCTCGAAGGACGTCCGTCGCATCCGACCAGCTTATAGCGGTGGCCGGAAAGCTCAGGGCCGCTGCTGGTGCCGGTCGACCTCGGTGAGGAACTCCCTCAGGTGCAGGCTGACCGCGGCGGGCTGCTCCAGCGTCGGGGTGTGGCCTGCCCCGACGATGGCCCTGAGGCGGGCGCCCGCCACGCGGGCGGCGATCGCCTCGGCGTCGGCCGGGGGTGTGGAGACGTCCTCGGCGCCGACCAGGACGAGCGTCGGGGCCGTGATCCGGTGGAGCTCGTCCGCCACCGGGGGGTGGTCGGCCACGGCCCGTGCGGCGCGGGCGAGGCCGGTGCGGCTGCCGCGGCGTACGCGCTGTTCCCACTCCGCGAGCAGCGGCCTGCCGGCCGGCGAGCGCGGAAAGCCGGGGCTGAGGGCGAGGGCCGCGGCCCGCCGCCGCACCGGCCGGAGGCCGACGAGGCGGTGGACGACGGCGAACTGCCGGAACTGCCGCACCCGCTCCGGTCGCAGACCGTCCGCGGTGGTGGCGAGGAGGGACAGCGATCTCAGCGCGTGGGGGTGGCGGGCGCCCAGGCGCATACCGACGAACCCGCCCATGGACAGGCCCACGTAGTGCACGGGACCGGTGCCGAGGGAGTCCATGAGGTTCAGGACGTCCTCGGTGAGGGTGTCCATGTCGTAGCCGTCGCGGGCGCGGGGGCTTCGGCCCTGCCCCCGCCAGTCGAGGCTGATGCACCGGTAGGTGTCGCACAGGGCGGCGATCTGCGACCGGAACATCCAGCCGCCGAACATCAGGCCGTGGCCGAAGAGCACCGCGGGGGCATCGGGGACGCCCCCGGGCACGCCGGTGTCGGTGTAGGCGAGTGTCGCGCCGCCGGATCGCAGCTGAGGCATCGGTCTCCCCGGGTCGTGGAGTCGGGTCGGTCGGTACGGGTGGTCAGAGGACGTCGATGAGGGTGGCGTCGGTGGCGTCGGGACGCGCCGGGGAGCCTCCCGCGTCCGCCCGGCGGTGTGCCGTGGCGGGCGGCAGGTAGGGGGCGGGGTCGAAGGTGCCGTTGCGGTGGCGGAACTCGTCGGCGAAGTCCGGCCAGATGAGCGTCAGGCGGCCGCTCCGGGGGTCGGTGTACCAGCTCTTGCAGCCCTGTGAGGTCCAGACGCTGCCCGCGCCGCGCCGGCCGAGCTCGTCGGTGTACTGCTGCTGGGCGGCGGCGGACACCTCGACGGTGTGGTCGCCATGCCTGCGGCTCCACTCCATGGCACCGAGGAGGTAGTCGATCTGCGCCTCGATGATGTGGACGATCGAGTTGTGTCCCAGGCCGGTGTTGGGGCCGTTGACGATGAAGAGGTTCGGGAAGCCGGCGACCGTGGTGGAGGCGAAGGCTTCCATTCCCTGCGCCCAGTGCTCCGCGAGGGATGTGCCGTCGCCGTCGTGGACCAGGTGGGCGTAGGGGGGCTCGGCGGTCTCGAAACCCGTGCACAGCACGATGGCGTCCACGCTGTGACGGGCGCCCGATGCCGCGAGGACCGTACGCTGTTCGACCCGGGCGAGGGCCGACGCCTCCAGCCGGACGTGGTCGCGGGAGAGCGCCGGGTAGTAGGTGTCCGAGATGAGGACGCGTTTGCACCCCAGCTCGTAGTCCGGGGTGAGCGCGGCCCGCAGGTCCGGGTCGGTGATCTGCCGCTCCAGATGGGACCGGGCGGCGGACTTGGCCTCGGCCAGCTGGTGAGGGGCTGCCCGGCGGGCCGCGTAACCCGCTTCGAGGTACCAGAAGATCTCCGCGCGATGCGCCGGAACGGCCTCGGGGTCGCGGCGGAAGACCCGCTTCTCGGAGTCGGTGTAGGCGAGATCGGGGCGGGGGACGACGTACGGCGCGCTGCGCTGGAGGACGACGACCTCGGCGGCGACCTCGGCCACCTCGGGGACGATCTGCACGGCGCTGGCTCCGGAGCCGACCACCGCGACGCGCTTGCCGGCGAGCTGGGTGGAGTGGTCCCAGCGGGCGGAGTGGAACACCGGGCCGTCGAAGCCGTCCAGACCGGGGATGTCCGGGAGGCTGTGATCACTGAGATGTCCGGTTCCGGTGACCAGGAACCGGCTGACGAAGACGCCGCGCGTGGTGGTGACGACCCAGTGCTGCTGCGCGGCGTCCCAGCGGGCGTGCGTGACCTCGGCTCCGAAGCGGATGTGGGGCAGCAGCCCCTCGTCCCGGGCGGTGTCGCGCAGGTACTGGTGGATCTCCGGGCCCCTGGCGAACAGGCGTGACCAGTCGGGGTTCGGCCGGAAGGAGAAGGAGTACAGATGGGAGGGGACGTCGCAGGCGGCTCCGGGGTAGGTGTTGTCGCGCCAGGTGCCGCCGACGTCGTCGGCCCGTTCCAGGACCACGAAGGAGTGCCGGCCCTGCCGCTTGAGCCGGGTGGCGGTGCCGAGGCCGGCGAAGCCGGTCCCGATGACGAGCACGTCGGCCCGCTCGCGGACCTCGTCCCCGGCCGGCTCGGCCGCGTGTCCGGGCGCGTGTCCGGGCGCGTGCGTCGCAGTGGTGGTGTCGCGGTCAGGGTTCATGGGAGGTCTCCGTAGGGTGGCTTCGGTGGTCAGACGCGGGCTTCGGGAATGAGCGAGCCGGCCGGAAAACGGCTCGGGTCGTCGTTGAACCGGTCGATGATCTGCACCAGTTGGGCCGGACGTTCGAAGACGACGGCGTGCCCGGAGGCGATCTCGGTGTAGCGGGCGTCCGGGATCGTTCCGAACAGGGCCTTGCTGTGCCGGACGGGCACCATCTGGTCGTGTGTGCAGCCGATCACCAGGGTGGTGGCGCGTACCCGCTCCAGCAGGTGGGTGATGTCGATCGACTCGTTCAGAGCCATCTGGGAGTCCAGGAAGTCGCTCATGCCCGCGTCGGAGAGCAGCGGCGCCAGCTGTTCGAGGTCCGTCCGGGCGAGGAACGGGCCGCCGAGTGCGCAGAACGCCATGTAGGCGGGCAGGGCCGCGGAGTGCTCCGCGCGCAGTCGCCGCCAGACGCCGTTCCGCAGCCTCTGCTGGGTGTCGGTCCTGGCCCAGCCCGCGACCGTCACCAGGCGCGTGACCAGATCGGTGTGGTGTGCGGCCACCGCCGTGGCCACGACGGCGCCGAGTGAGTAGCCGACGAGTGTGACGGGGGTGCCGGGCAGCACGCTCTCGCAGACCGCGACGACCTGCCGTTCCAGGTGATCGAGGTGGAGCCGGTCCGGTGCCGGGACCGGGAGGGCGAAGTCGAGGGCGACCACGCGCTGGCGGGAGGCCAGCAGGGGAAGCAGGAAACCGTAGTCACGCTCGATGCTCCCGCCGGTGCCGTGCACGAGGACGATCGGCGGGCGCACCGCTCCGTGACCGTTCCCGTCGTCCTGGGGCCGGATGTCGACGTACCGGACCGGCGCCCCGTCGGCGTCCACCGTCCCCTCGACACGGTGGGGTGCCTCTCGGATCACGCTGGTGGTCATGGCTCTCCCTTGAGCTCGAGTGGCAGGAAGCGGAGGCGCGGCCGCGGGGATGCGGGCGGCGGCCCTCCGGGGAAGTCGGTCCGGTGGACTTTCGCGGCAGCCGCCGTCGTCGGGATGTCTCCCGTGGCCTCACTCCGGTGATGACACGCTGACCTGGTACGTATCGTCAATGCCGTCACCTGTGCCCCGGCTCGGAAGACCCCGACTTTCCGCTGGGAAGTCCATCCACCGGACTTCCAGCGACCGGCACACAGGGTGGGGAGGAGCGAGTCATGGAGAGATCACCGCAGAACCGGCCCGCCGATCCGGCACGGGTCGGCGGCAGCGTGACGGGAAAAATCGTCGCCCTGCTGACCGCGCTGGCCCGCGAGGGTGGCGGCGGCCGTCGGCTGCTGGATCTGGCCCACGAGACGGGCATCCCCCGCCCCACAGCCCACCGCATCCTCGGTGAGCTCGCCGCATCCGGCCTGGTCGAACAGCGGCCCGGGCGGCGCTACGGCCTCGGGCCGACGCTGTACGTCCTCGGCCTCGGCGCCCCGTCGCCCATCGAGGACGTCGCGGCCGCCGTACGATCGCCGGAGGCCTCCCCGGTGGAGACCCGCGCGGCGAACACCATCAAGGTCTTCGTCCTCACCGGATTCGTCGGTGAGGCGGCGTTCCTCGTGCTGGGACTCGTCCTCTTTCCCGACCACGGCCCGCTGTTGTGGCGCATGGTGTGGACGCTCGGGCTCTGTGGCATCGGGATGGGCGCGGCGGTGGGCGCTCTGACGTTTCTCACCACCTCGCGCCTCCCCCTGGGCAGCCGGAGCGCCTACGTCGCCACCGCCGGCGGCGGGGCGGTCCTCTACGGCGTCTGCCAGACGCTGTGCTGGAGCCTGGATCACAACGTGGGCCTCAACTACTGGGGTTCGCAGGACATGCCGGTGCTGTTCCTGGTCAAGGGGTACGCCGGCGCCCTGCTCGGCGGACTGCTGGCGAGCTTCCATCTCAACTCGGCCACGGGGGCGGCGATGATGTGCCGCCTCAAGGTCTTTCGGTGAACGCCGTCACATCCGGTCGGGCCACGCCGTGGTCCGGCTCGCCGGCCCGCACCGCGTGCGGGCTGTGCACCGCCGCCGTACTGCTGAACCTGGCCCTGTGGCACCAGGCCCTGCTGTCCGCCGCACACGGCGCCGCGCAAACGGCCCTGATGACGCTCTGGCTGATCATGGTGTGGGGGGTCGCCCCCGGCGCCCTGACCCATCTGGTGATCGGGAAGAGCACGCGACGCGGCTCCTGGCGGGCGCCGTTCACCGCGACGGCCGTGAGCCTGGCACTCGCCTGGGGCATCAGCGCCCTGCTGCACGCCTTCCTCACCGACCCGCAGTTCCGCGTGCAGGCGATGAACGGTCCCGGCCACCACCACGTCCTCCACCCGACGGACGCCGGCACCATCGGGCTGATACCCCTGCTCGTCCCCGTCACCTACGCCGTGGTCCTCACGGTGATCCTCGGGCTGCGCCCGCGCCCCGGCGTCAGCGCGGGTGCGCGTCCTGCCTCCTCAGCACCCGCTCCGGAGGCCACCTCATGACCGGAGCACGCGAACGGACCCGGCATGGGGAGCAGTCCCTGGTCGTCGCCGCACCCGCCGACGCGCTCTTCCCGCTGATCAGCGACCCGGAACGGATGCGTCACCTGAGCCCCGAGTGCTCCGGTGTGTGGGTGCTGCGCCCCCGCCGCCGCCCCGGGCCCCTGTTCGTCGGCTTCAACCGCCGTGGCGCACGGCGGTGGTTCACCATCTGCCGCGTCACCACCCACCGACCGCCTGTCGAGTTCTCCTTCCACGTGTCGATCCTCGGCCTGCCCATCGCGCAGTGGACCTACCGGCTGGAACAGCTCGGCGACCACGGCACGCGGGTGACGGAGACATGGGAAGACCTGCGGCACGGCCCGGGTGGCGCGGTGACGGACCTGCTCGGTGTTCTGCTGGCCGGGACGACTCCCGCCCAGCGCGCCGACGCCAACAGAAGCGGCACGCACACCACGCTGCGCCGCCTCAAGGCGCAGGCGGAGGCCCTGATGGTGTGAGCCCGCCGTGCGCCTCACGCCTTCTGCACACCGGTCAGATGGGCGAAGACGATCACGTTGGCCGCGTACCCCTTCTTCTTGTCGAACTTTCCGCCGCAGGTCATCAGCCGCAGCTCGGGGCGGCCCCGGTCACCGTAGACCTCGTCGTCCGGGAAGGACGACTTCGGATAGGTGCGTACGGCGTCGACCGTGAACACCGCCGTACGCCGGTCGGCCCGGGTGACCCGGACGGTGTTGCCGGGGCGCAACATGCTGATGTTGAGGAAGACCGCCGGCCCGGTCAGAGTGTCGCGGTGGCCCACCGCCAGCGCCGTCCCCCGCTCGCCCGGTGCCGGCCCGTCCCCGTACCAGCCGACCAGTTTCGGCTTGCTGATGGGCGGGGTGCCGGGGTGTCCCGCCCGGTCCAGCGGAAGCCCGACAACCGGTGCCTCCAGGGAGAGCGCCGGGATGGACAGCCTCGTCGCGGCGGAACGGGGCAGCGGAGCGGGCGCAGGGGCGGTGCGCGTCGGACGGGGCTTCGGCCGGGCCCGCGCCGACGCGGACGGGGAGGGCGGCAGCGAGGGTTCCGCCGCCGCGCCGTTCGGCGGCGCCTGCTGGGACACCTTCGCGTCGGCCTCCCCGGACGCGGTCGCGGCGCCGTGGCCCGGGGAGGCGGAAGAGCACCCTTGGACCACGGCGGCCACCAGCGAGAAGGTGACGCTCAGCGTGATGGAGAGACGGCAGGCGCGGTTCGGTCCGCGCCGACGCCGACGGCGACCCGCGTTACGCGGCGCCATCGGCACGGCGGCGCGCGGCACGGCGGGCGAGGAACAGCCCGGCCGCTCCGACACCGCCGGCGGCCAGGGCGGAGGCCGTCCCGACCGACATTCCGTCCCCGGAGGCCGTGCTGCTCTCCACGGTCGGGACGCCGCCACCGCCCGCGGGGACGCCACCGCTGGGACGGCAGTCCACGGTGAAGACCTTCTCCTTCGGAACGCCGCCCGGGAAGGTCCAGCTGACCTGGTACCGGCCGTTGGGCAGCGAGTAGTCCTGGGAGTAGCCCTTGCCGGCGGCCAGGGTCACGGCGGCGGTGACCGTGGGGCGGGTGGGCTGCGGCGGCTGCGGCGGCTGCGGCGTGATGGTGACGTTGATCAGCGTGACGGTCTCGAAGTTGTCGGCGGACAGGTTGAACCGGCACACCTTGGTCTCGTCGCGGGAGTCACCGTAGGGCGTGCCTGCCCGGTGGACCTTCAGCTCGCCGCTGTCGCCGGGGGCGGCGACGGCCGGGGCGGCACCGGCGACGCACATTCCGGTGACCACGAGCGCACCGGCCGCAGCCGCGGCCAGACGGTGGGTGGACGAGCGCGAGGGGGTGGACGAGAGCATGTCGACTCCCAGTTCGATGCGATTGTCGTACTAATCGGACCTTTGACTAGAGAGATGCCACATCGCCGGAGTGACGGGACATCAGCCACGCCGCCGGAACGCGTTCTTTGCCCCGTACGGCGCAGCGCGTCCGTCTCCGCGTCTACGTCTGCTGCCTCCGTGTCTACGTCTGCTGCCTCCGTGTCTGCGTCTGCGTCAGAACTTCACCGCAGCGGGGCGCCGGGATGCTCGTCGCCCGGGCCGTGGTGCGTGGTCAGGTCGGCGAGTCCGGAGATCGTCAGGACGGGCGTCAGGAGCGGGCCCGCGATGAGTTCGAGGCGGCCGGCGTGGGCGAACAGCACACTCAGGCCGGCGCTGTCGAGGTATTCGACGTCGGTGAGGTCGATGACCAGCGGTCCCGCGGTGGCGTCGAGAGCGGAGGCCAGCGCGTCGGTGTTGCTCATGTCGATCTCCCCGACAGCCTTGAGCAGCGCCGTTCCGTCCGGCCGGTGATGGGCGGTGAGGGTGAGCGGTGTGGTCATCAGGCGATCCTCGTGTGCATACCGACGGTGGTGCCGGCCGGGCCGGGGGTGATGGTGACCTGCTGCATCATCGCGCGCATCAACGTCACTCCCCGGCCGCGGTGGGCGTTGAGTTCGGGCTGGGGTGGCTTCCAGTTGCCGCTGTCCACGACAGAGAGGTGCAGATCGTCCACGAAGGCCTCGGCGCGCAGGCGGATCGTCTCCCCGGGACTGTGGCGGTGGCCGTGCTCGATGGCGTTGGCGCACGCCTCACCCGCGGCGACCAGGACGTTCTGCACGGTCTGGGGCGGCAGGTCGCACTGGTCGAGCCAGCTGCGCAGCGCCTTGCGGACCGGCGCCAACTGCTCGGACTCGGCGGGGAAGGACATCTCCAGCGGGGCTGGGTGACGGTACAGCAGCAGGGCGACGTCGTCGTCGTACCCTCCGGCCGGCGCGAGACTTTCCATCACCTGGGTGGCAAGGTCGTCGACGGCGCTATCACGGCCGTCCTGGACGGCCGCGCCCGCCTGGTCGATACCGGTGGTCAGCGGACGCCTCCGGCGTTCGACGAGGCCGTCGGTGTACAGCAGCAGCGTGGCCCGGGCGGGCACGGAGCATTCGGCCTCCGGACGTTCGGTACCGGGCCGGACGGCGAGCGGTACGTACCGGCCGCCGTCCAACAGCGTCGTCGTTCCGTCCGGGCGGGCGAGGATGCCCGGTGGGTGTCCGGCGCTCGAGTACGTCAACTGGCCGGTCTCCGGGGTGAGGACGCCGCAGAAGACCGTCGTACACATCGCGCCCGGGACACCGGCGGCGAAGTGGTCCAGCGCCATGAGCGTCCGGGCGGGGCTGGCGTCCTGGAGCAGCAGGGCGCGGCAGGCGCTGCGCAGCTGGCCCATGACGGTGGCGGCCTCCAGGCCGCGGCCGACGCAGTCGCCGACCACGATGCCGATGCGCCCGTCGGGCAGGCACACCGTGTCGTACCAGTCGCCGCCGACCTCCAGGGGCCGGGTGGCCGGTTCGTAGCGGACGGCGAAGCCCTCGGGGAGCTGGGAGGGGCCGAGGATGGCGCGTTGCAGGACGAGGGCGGTCTCGCGCTGCTGGTCGATCTGGTGGGCGCGGGTCAGGCCCTGGGCGAGGCGTCCGGCCAGCAGCGACAGCAGCAGCTGGTCCTCGCCGGTGAAGGGCCGCTGATGGCCGAGGTCGACCCGGAGCGCCATCGGGCCGTCGGGGTGTTCCAGGATGATCCCGGCCCCCGTCGCGTCGACGGTCGGGGTGAGCAGGGGGCGCTCACGCAGGTCGCTGAGTGCCTGGCGGCGGTCGGCGGGCAGCTGTTGCCAGGCCAGAGCCGGCTGGGTGCTGGTCAGGACGGGTTTGTCCCCATGGCCGAAGACGGCGCCCAGTACGCGTTCGGCACGCCACAGTTCCTTCATCTCGGCCATCGCGTTCGCCAGCGCCTCCGGCAGGCTGGCGGCCTTGCTCAGGCAGGTGCTGAGCGAGGCGAGGGCCATGTCGCGCTGGATGGCGTAGTGGTCCGCGGTGGTGTCGCGGAAGGTTCCGACGATGACGGTGCGCCCGGTGTCGGGGTCCTGGGCCTGATTGAAGGTGGCGCTGATCCACAGCCGGTGTCCGTCGCGGTGCGTGACGGGAATGGTGTAGCTGCCCCGGTTCCGGCCGAGGAGGCCGGCGAAGGCGTTCGCCACCTGCCGGTGGGCGTCGGGGTCGGTGTCTGCGTCCGGCCACCAGGGGTGGCTCGGGGCGTAGGGCAGGTTCTCGGGGCCGTAGCCGAGGATGTCGGTGAAGGCGGTGTTGATCTCGACGATCGCGCCGTCCTCGTCGCAGACGAAGAACGCCTCCTGCAGGGAGTCCACGAGCGCGGTGCGCCAGCGGGCGTGGTGGTTGCGCAGGCGGGCCAGCTCCACGTTGGCCCGGACCCGGGCGAGGAGTTCGGCCGCGGCGAACGGCTTGACGAGGTAGTCGTCGGCACCCGCCTGGAGGCCCTCGATCGACGCCTCCTGGCCCGCCCGCGCGGAGAGCAGCAGCACGGGGACGGCCGCGGTGCGGGGGTCGGTGCGCAGGGCCGCGACCAGGGCCAGGCCGTCCAGGCGCGGCATCATCACGTCACTGACCACGAGGTCGGGGGCCTGGGCGCGGACCGCGTCCAGCGCCTCCATGCCGTCGTTGACGGCTTGGACCTCGTAGCCCGCGCCGCCCAGGAGCCGGGTGAGGTACTCGCGCATGTCGGCGTTGTCGTCGGCGACCAGCACCCGGGCCTGGACGGCCGGTCCGGTGGCGGGCTCGGCGGCCGGGTTGGCGTCGGCCGTCGTCCCGCCGCTGTGTGTGTCGGGCAGCCAGCGAAGGGCTTCCTGCACGTAGGGGGCCGCGGCGTCGGGCGACGGGGCGGTGCCGGCCAGGGACGTCCGGGCTTCGGCCGGCAGGTGCGCGGAGCCGAAGGGAAGGCGGATGGCGAAGCGGGTGCCCTCGCCCTCGGTGCTGTCGGCGCTGATGGTGCCGCCGTGCAGGCCCACGAGTTCCTGGACGAGGGCCAGGCCGATGCCGCTGCCCTCGTTCGATCGGGAGCGGGCGTTCTCGATGCGGTGGAAGCGTTCGAACAGCCGGGGCATCTCGTCGGCCGGGACGCCGATACCGGTGTCCGTGACGGTTACCACCGCCTCACCGTCGCGGGCGTGGACGGCTACGGCGATCGAGCCGGTGAAGGTGAACTTCAGCGCGTTGCTGAGCAGGTTGAGCATCACCTTCTCCCACATGCCGCGGTCGATGTACACCGGCTCGTCGAGGGAGGGGCAGTCGACGACGAAGTCGAGCCCGGCCCTGTCGACGGCTGAGCGGAAGACGCTGGCGAGGTCCGCGGTGACCGCGGCCAGGTCCGCGGGCTCATAGGTCGCCTGCATCCGGCCCGCCTCGATGCGGGAGAAGTCCAGCAGCGTGTTGACCAGCTTGCCCAGCCGCAGCCCGTTGCGGTGGATGACCTCCAGCTCCTGCCGCACCCGCGGGTCGCTCTCGGCCAGTTGGCCGCGCAGCTCCTCGACCGGTCCCATGATCAGGGTGAGCGGGGTGCGGAACTCGTGGCTGATGTTGGAGAAGAACGCGGTCTTCGCCCGGTCCAGCTCGGCGAGCTCCTCGGCCCGCCGCTGCTGGGCCTGGTAGCTGCGGGCGCTGGCGACCCCCGCCGCGATGTGGCCCGCGACCAGGTCGACGAAGCCCCGGTAGGCGTCGTCCAGAGGCCGGTACTGGTTGAGTCCGGCCACCAGGAACCCGTAGGGCGCGCCGCCCTGCTGCAGCAGCGGCACCACGAGCGCCTGGGTGGGCGGCTCGGGCCATTCTCCGGCCGGGAGGGCGGTGAACGGCTCCGTGTCGAGCGTGACGAGCGCCGACTCCCCCCGGGCGGGCGCGGCCACCGGCCACACCCCGTCCGTCCCGTCGGCGGGCAGGATCGCCGGGGCGGCCGGATGCCCGGCCCCGATGCCGACCGCGTTCGCCAGCCGGGCGCTGCCGTCGTCCTCGTACAGATAGGTCAGGGTGAAGGGGAGGTCTGCCAGGTTGAGGCCGAGCTGCCGGCCGGAGAAGGCCAGCATCTCCTGTTCGGTCCGCACCACGCTGGGGTCGGAGCCCAGATCCCGCAGCGTGCCCATCCGCCGCTCGCCTATGACCCGCTCGGTGTCCTCGCTGACCACGCAGAGCATGCCGACCACATGGCCGGCGTCGTCCCGCAGAGGGCTGTAGGAGAACGTGTGGTAGGACTCCTCCGGGTAGCCCGACCGCTCCACGAACAGCAGCAGGGCCTCGTCCCACGTGGCCTCGCCCGTATCGAGCACCGTGTCGATCCGCGGGCCGATGTCGTCCCAGATCTCCGCCCACACCTCACCGGCCGGGCGGCCCAGGGCCCACGGGTACTTACTGCCCAGCGTGTCCCGCCGGTAGGCGGCGTTGCAGAAGAACGTCAGCTCCGGCCCCCACGCCATCCACATGGAGAACCGCGACGAGAGCAGGATGCTCACCGCTGTCCGCAGGCTCTGGGGCCAGTCGGCCGGCGGGCCGAGGGGATGCGTCGCCCAGTCCACCGCGGCGAGGTCCCTGCCGACCTCGTCGTCCGCGGTGAACACGTCGACCGCGGGCGCCGCCCCCCGCCCGGCGTCTTCCATGCCTGTCACTCGCCACCCCTTCGTCCACGCCGGCCGTTCTCCGGAAGCCACCGTTCGTCCCGACAGCTCAGCCGCCCCGCTCACAGGCGCCCGTCGGCCCTGGCGGCGCGACGGGGGAAGCCGGCGGGTTCGCCGTGTGCCGCCTCCGACGTGGCACCGCTCCGTTCCGTTTCCCCCACCGGGCCGCCACCTCTGTCGAAGTCGGGTGGCGCGAACCGTAGGATAAGGCAGTCGCCCCGCAGGTGGGCACGCGGGACAGCAAGGGGGGACAACGGTGACGGTCACAGAGGGCGCCCTGTACCCGGGCTCAGCACCTGTGCCCGCCGAGGAGGAGCGGCGCCTGGACGCGGTGCGCAGGTACCAGATCCTGGACACGCCCCCTGACGGAGCGTTCGACAAGGTGGCCGCCCTGGCCGCCCAGATCTTCCGCACCCCCGTCGCCACGGTCACCATCGTCGACGGCGACCGCGTGTGGTTCAAGGCGGCCAGCGGACTGAGCGGCATCACCGAGATCGGCCGCGACCCCGGGCTGTGCGCCTCCGCCATCCTCGACGGCGCCCCCTACGTCGTCACCGACGCGCTCAGCGACCCCCGCACCGCCGGCAACCCCCTCGTCCACGGGGAGATGGGAGTGCGCTTCTACGCCGCCGCACCCATCACCACCGCCGACGGCTACCACCTGGGGACCGTCAATGTGCTCGACACCCGGCCCCGCCAGGTGACCGAGGAGCAGCTGGCCGCCCTCCCGAACCTGGCCGCTCTGGTGATGGACCAGCTGGAGCTGCGCCTGTCGGCCATCCGCACGGTCACCGCCGAGCGGCAGATGCGCACCGCCGCCGAACGCCTCGCGCGCACCCTGCAGCGGACCCTCCTGCCGCCCGCCCTGCCGGAGGTGCCCGGCCTCAGAGCGGCCGCCGCCTACCACACCGCTTCCGCGGACGAGGTCGGCGGTGACTTCTACGACCTGTTCCCCCTCGACGACGGCCGGTGGGCGTTCTTCCTCGGCGACGTGTGCGGCAAGGGTTCCGACGCCGCGGCCCTCACCTCCCTCACCCGCTACACCCTGCGCGCCGCCGCGATCTACGACCCCGACCCGTGCACGGTCCTGGCCAACCTCGACACCGTCCTCAAAGGCGAGTACCAGGGGACCAACCCCCGCTTCTGCACCGCCGTCTTCGGTATCCTGCAACCCGAGGAGGACGGCTCCTTCGCCCTGACCCTGGCCGGTGGCGGTCACCCTCCTGCCCTGGCCGTACGCGCCGACGGAACCGTCGAGCCGGTCCCCGTCACCGGCGGACAGCTCATCGGCCTGCTGCCCGCCCCCCACTTCACCCAGACCACCACGCGTCTGCGGCCGGGCGACGCGCTGCTGCTGTACACCGACGGCGTCACCGAGGCCCGCACAGCGAGCGGGTCCATGCTTGAAGAGGAGGGCCTGGTCGCCCATCTGGCCGCCAGTGCCCGGCACGACGCGGACGGCCTGCTGGCAGGCGTCCACAAGCTCCTCACCGACCTGGGCACGGGCGTCAACGACGACACCGCCCTCCTCGCTCTGTCCGTCCCCGCCCTCCGCACCGCACCCGCCCAGGAGACCCGGTGAGAAACCAGCCCCTGACCGTGACCGCCCAGCCGCACCCCGCCGGACCGCACGTGCTGACCGTGTCCGGTGAGCTCGACCACCACACCTCGGCCCAGCTCCGCGAGACTCTGGACGAGATCACCCTTGAGGCCGGTTCCCGGCTGGTGATCAACCTCTCCGGCCTGACCTACTGCGATTCCACCGGTATCACGCTGCTCGTGACCACCTACCAGCGCGCTCAGGCCGCGGGGGCCAAACTCTCCCTGGCGGAGCCGAGCTCCTATCTGGTGCGCGTCTTCAGCATCGTCGGGCTCGACCAGGTCTTCGACCTCCAGCCGACCACCGAGCAAGCCATCAACTCGCTGAGCGCCTGACCACGCGGGCCCGGACCTACGGAGGGGACCCTGGTACACCCCCCTCGACGGGCGAGACGCGGGTACCAGGGCCGTCGGCCGAGAGCGGCGCGGAGGCTAGGAAGCCGGCAGCTCCACCAGTTCGGCGACAGCCTGGCGGTGGCTGCCCGCCGAGCCGTACGCGATCGAGTCCGCCTTGGCGCGCTTGAGGTACAGGTGCGCGGGGTGCTCCCAGGTCATCCCGATTCCGCCGTGGAGTTGTACGCACTCCTCGGCGGCGTGGACCGCGACGCCGGAGCAGTACGCCTGGGCGACTGCGACCGCGAGCGGGGCGTCGGGGCTGTCGGTGGCGAGTGCGTCGGCGGCGTTGCGGGCGGCGGCGCGGGCCGAGACGACCTCCAGCCAGAGCTGCGCCATCCGGTGCTTGAGCGACTGGAACGAACCGACGGGCCGGTTGAACTGGTGGCGTTCGCGGGTGTACCGGACGGTCTCGGTGAGGCACCATTCGGCGATCCCGAGCTGTTCGGAGGCGAGCAGTCCGGCTCCGGCGAGCAGACCACGCCGTACGGCGGTGGTGCTCGCGTCCGCGTCGGCGAGCAGGGTCCCGGTGGCGCCGGACAGGGTGAGGGTGGCGAGCGGGCGGGTCAGGTCCAGCGGTACGAGGGGTTCCACCACCACTCCGGGGGCCATCGCCCCGACCGCGTACAGGCCTTCGGCGGTCGGCACCAGCAGGACGTCGGCCACGGCCGCGTCGGCGACTCCTCGTACCGTGCCGTCGAGTGAGGTGAGGGCCGCCCGGGCACCGGCGGGCGGGGTGGCGAAGGGGACGGCGAGCACCGCCGTACGCGCACCGGAGGCCAGCTCGGCCAGGAGTGCGGCGGCCGGACCGCCGTCGCCGGCGAGCGCGAGCAGCGTCTCGGTCGCCACGACGGCGCTGGTCAGGTACGGGGCCGGGGCCACGCTGCGGCCCAGCTCCTCCAGGACCACGGCGGCCTCCCGGTGGGACGCGCCCTGGCCGCCGAGCTTCTCCGGTACGAGGAGGCCGGCGGCGCCGATGCCGGTGGCGAGTGCCTCCCACAGCCGGGGGTCGTACGGCGTGTCGGACTCGGTCGCCGCGATCACCGCCGGCGCGTCGGCCCGGTCGGCGAGGAGGGCGCGTACGGCGGAGCGCAGGTCCTCCTCGTCCTGGGTGTAGAGCAGGTCGGGGGTGGCGGGGGGCTGGGTGGGCGCGGTCATCGGCTCAGGTCCTTCCAGGCGACGTCCTTGTCGTTGCGGGGTTCGGCGGGCAGCCCGAGGACGCGCTCGGCCACGATGTTCAGCAGGACCTCGCTGGTGCCGCCCTCGATGGAGTTGCCCTTGGAGCGCAGATAGCGGTAACCGGCGTCGCGGCCGGTGAAGTCGACCAGCTCCGGGCGGCGCATGGTCCAATCCCCGTACAACAGGCCTTCGTCACCGAGCAGTTCGACTTCCAGGCCGCTGATCTCCTGGTTGAGGCGGGCGAAGGCGAGCTTCATGCCCGAGCCCTCGGGGCCCGGCTGTCCGGCGACGAGCTGCTGCCGCAGCCGCTCCCCGGTGAGCCGGGCGACCTCCGCCTCCACCCAGAGGGTGAGCAGGCGCTGGTGGGTGTCCTGGGTGCGCAGGTCGGGGCGGTTCCGCCAGGTCTGCGAGACCGGGCCGATCATGCCGCCCTCACGGGGGATGCGGGAGCCTCCGATGGAGAAGCGCTCGTTCATCAGGGTGGTCTGGGCGACCTTCCAGCCCTCGCCGACCGGACCGAGCCGGTGGCGGTCGGGGATGCGGACGCCGGAGAGGAAGACCTCGTTGAACTCGGCCTCG
This sequence comes from Streptomyces sp. NPDC088706, assembly GCF_044752765.1. Classification (NCBI taxonomy): domain Bacteria; kingdom Bacillati; phylum Actinomycetota; class Actinomycetes; order Kitasatosporales; family Streptomycetaceae; genus Streptomyces; species Streptomyces sp. NPDC088706. Next base: position 105,341 of record NZ_JBIVLW010000007.1, on the reverse strand, counting down.
CCGGTGATCTGGCGCAGCGGCCGGACGTCGACGCCGGGGTCGGTCATGTCGCAGATGAAGTAGCTGATGCCCCGGTGCTTGGGGAGGTCGGGGTCGGTGCGGGCGATGAGGATCGCCCAGCGGGCCAGATGGGCGCTGGACGTCCAGACCTTCTGCCCCTCGACCACCCAGTCGTCGCCGTCGCGGACGGCCCGGGTGGCGAGCGCCGCGAGGTCGGAGCCGGCACCGGGCTCGCTGAAGAGCTGGCACCAGACCTCCTCCCCCACCCACAGGGGGCGCAGGAAGCGCTGCTGCTGCTCGTCGGTGCCGAAGCCGAGAATGGTGGGCGCGGCCATGCCGAGGCCGATGCCGATGCGGCGCGGGTCGTTGTCCGGTGCGTCGGCGGCGGCGAGTTCGGTGTCGACGACCTGCTGGAGGGAGCGGGGCGCGTCGAGCCCGCCGAGTCCCACCGGGTAGTGGACCCAGGAAAGTCCCGCGTCGAAGCGAGCCTTCAGGAAGTCGGTGCGGTCGGTGGTGGCGGGCGGGTGTGCGGCGAGCAGCTCGCGGGTGCGGCGGCGGACCTCGGTGGCGTCGACGGCCGGGCTCATCGGGCACCTCCGGGCAGGACGACGATCCGGCCGGTACTGGTGCCGTCGGCGACCCGCTGGACGGCCTCGGCAGCTCCGGCCATCGGGACACGTTCACTGATCAGGGGTTTCACGATGCCCTGTGCGGCCAGCTTCGTCAGCTCGTCGTGGCAGGCGCGGACGGCGGCCGGGTCCTTGGTGTTGTAGAGGCCCCAGTGCAGCCCGACGATGGAGTAGTTCTTCACCAGGGCGTGGTTGAGCGCCGGGGTCGGGATGGTGCCGCCGGCGAAGCCGACGACGAGGACGCGGCCCTCGAAGGCGATGCACTTGACGGACTTGGCGTACGCGTCACCGCCGACCGGGTCGTAGACGACGTCGGCGCCGCGCCCGCCGGTGGCTTCCTTCACCGCGGCGACGATGTCCTCGCCGCGCCGGTCGACGACCAGGTCGCAGCCGAGCTCGCGGGCGACGGCCGCCTTCTCCGGGCCGCCGACGACCCCGATCACGGTGGCGCCGGCCGCCTTGCCGAGCTGGACGGCCGCGCTGCCGACCCCGCCCGCGGCCGCGTGGACGAGGAGGGTCTCGCCGGCCTGGAGGCGGGCGCGGCGGTGCAGGCCGAACCAGCCGGTCTGGTAGCCGATGTGCAGGGCGGCCGCCTCGGCGTCGTCCAGCGCGTCCGGGGCGGGCAGCAGGGCGGCCTCGTCCGCGACGACGTACTCGGCGAAACCGCCGTACGGCAGGGCGGGGGTGGCGAGGACCCGCCGCCCGTCCTCCGTGGTGCCGCACACCTCGACGCCCGGGGTGAAGGGCAGCGGCGGCCGGACCTGGTACTGGCCCCGGCAGAGCAGGGCGTCGGGGAAGTTCACGTTCGCCGCGCTGACCTGGACGAGCACCTGCCCGTCACCGGGGGTGGGCCGGTCCGCCTCCTCCAGGCTCATCACCTCGCCCGGCTCGCCGTTACGGTGCACTCGCCATGCCTGCATGAGGGGCCTCCACAACACTGTCGGCATCAACCGCTGCCGCTGTCGGCATTTCCACTGCTCGCGTAACCACTGCTCCGGCGCATACTAAGCGGTCGCTTGCCCATCTGGGAACACCCCTGCCCCGGCCGGAGGCCGGTCCCCTCATCCCCGTTTCGGCTTCGCCCGCACATGCATCCGCTCACCCTGCGGGCCGAAGAGGCTGAGGAATTCCACCGGCTTGTCCTCCGCCGGACCGAACCAGTGCGGCAGCCGGGTGTCGAACTCGGCGGCCTCACCCGGCTCCAGCACCAGATCGTGCTCGGCCAGCATCAGGCGCAGCTTCCCGGCGAGCACGAACAGCCACTCGTACCCCTCGTGCGTGCGCTGCTCCGGCGCCTCGCCGCTGCCCGCCTCCTGCACCATCTTGTACGCCTGGAGTCCGCCGGGACGGGCGGTCAGCGGCAGCATCGTCCGGCCGTGCCGGACGATCGGCTTGGCCCGGACCCGGGGGTCGCCGACGGGTGGTGCGCCCACGAGGTCGTGGAGCGGGACCTCGTGGGCGCGGGCGATCGGGAGCAGCAGCTCCAGGCTGGGGCGGCGGCCGCCGGACTCCAGCCGGGAGAGCGTGGAGACGGAGATCCCGGTGGCGGCGGAGAGCGCGGAGAGGGTGACCCCGCGGTCCTTGCGCAGGCGGCGCAGGCGGGGACCGACCCCGGTGAGCACGGCGTCGAGTTCCGGATCTTCCCGGTCGTGTTCCTTCATGACCCTATTGCAGAATTGGCAAGCAGGATTGTCAATCCCGCCCCGGTCACCTCCGGTGCGGTCAGCTGGAGAAGACCTCGAAGGTGACCGCCGGGCGCCCGCCGAACCGATCGGCCTCGGCCCGCACCATGCCCTCCAGGAAGGTCCGGCAGTACGTCTCCGGCTCGTCCTCGGTCAGGGCCTCGATGTAGGTGCGGTGCGCGAGCAGGGACTCCACGGAACGTTCGAAGCCTCTCGTCGCGTCGACCGCGTGCGTGGGCCGGTCACTGCCCGCCACGGCGGTCCAGCGCACCCCGTTCCAGGGCTCCAGGCCCCCTTCCGTCAGCTCCGGGAAGATCCACCGGTTGCCCGCGTCGGCCACGGCGTCCAGGGTGGCCCGGCCGACCGCCCGGTGGTCGGGGGTGTTCCAGGTGGCGCCGCCCCAGGTGTCCCGGTGGTTGAGGGTGATGACCAGCTCCGGGCGGTGGCGCCGGATGGCGGCGGCGATGTCGCGGCGCAGCCCGATGCCGTACTCGATCACACCGTCGCGGTGGTCCAGGAACTCCACCGTGCTGACCCCGACGACGGCGGCGCTCGCCCGCTGTTCCCGCTCGCGCAGGGGGGCGCACTCCTCGGGCGGCGGACCGTCGATGCCGGCCTCACCCCGGCTGGCGAGGAGGTAGACGACCTCGCGGCCGGCGTCGGTCCAGTCGGCCACGGCGGCGGCCGCGCCGTACTCCAGGTCGTCGGGGTGGGCGACCACGGCCGGGGCGCGGCTCCAGTCGGTCGGCAGGGGTTCGAGTCGCTGTTGCGTCATACCCGCAGGCTACCGATGATCACCCGGGAGGGGCCGTGACCGGCGAATATCCGGGTACGAGCGTGGGATGTGAGCCCGCGCCGCGGTGCCGGAGAGACGTGTAGAGTCCCTGCCCTCCCGCGCGCAGCCCCCGGTCGACGAAAGGAACCCGCTCGTGACCAGCCCCGCATCCCTCTCCCCCGCCCAGGCCGCGGCCCGTCTGGAGGAGTTCACCGTGATCGATGTGCGGGCTCCCGGCGAGTACGCCGCGGGCCATGTGCCCGGCGCCCTGAACATCCCGCTCGACAAGCTGCCCGACGCCCTGCCCGCCCTCAAGTCCGCGTCCGCCCGCGGTTCGCTGCTGGTGGTGTGCGCGTCCGGCGTCCGTTCGACCCGGGCCTGCGAGATCCTCGCGGGCGCCGACATCCAGGCCGCCACGCTGACCGGCGGCACCTCCGCCTGGGAGGGTGACGGCCGCGGCCTGGACCGGCCCGGGGGCGCCGGCGCTGTCTGGCCCATGGAGCGTCAGGTGCGGCTCGCGGCCGGTTCGCTGGTGGTGGCGGGACTGCTGGCGGGCATCCGCTTCCCCGCCGCCCGCTGGCTCTCCGCGGGCATCGGCTCGGGCCTGGTCTTCTCGGCCGTCACCAACTCCTGCGGTATGGCCTCCGTCCTGTCGAAGCTGCCGTACAACCGGGCCCCGCGCTCCGGCACCGACCTGGACGCCACGCTGGAGGCGCTCCAGCGCTGACGTCCGCCGCTGTCAGACCTCGTCCCTGACCAGCGCCAGCAGCCGGTCCAGGACACGCGGGCCGCTCGCGCGCACCCCGTCGTGCTCGTACTCGTTCGTCACCCAGCTGCGCAGCCCCCGGATCGCGGCGGCGGTACGCAGCGCGTGCTCGGTGTCCACGTACATGTCGTCGTGATAGACGGCGGCGGCGACGGGCACCTCGTTGGCGGCGAGCCGCTCGGGGTCGTACAGCACGGGCCAGTCGGTGCGCCCAGCGAGCAGCTCGGCGGTCTCACGCAGCGGGCGCAGCGCCGGGTCGACCTCGAAGTGCCAGGGGTGGATGGTCTCGCCGGTGAACAGCAGCGGTCCGTCGCCCGCCAGGGCGCTCTCCGCGTCGAACTGCGGGAACTGGGCGCGGACCCGCTCGGCGGACCACCCGGTGGCGCGTTCGCCCTGACCGTAGATCGCCTCGTGGATCAGGGCGTAGAGCGGGTGCCCGGCGAACGAGGTGGCCGAGCGCAGGGCTTCCTGGAAGGTGTCGGAGAGCTCGGTGCCGTGCGGGGTGCGGACGAAGGCGTTCTCCAGGATGTGGTGGAGCTGGTGGCTGCCGTTGCCGCCGCCCAGCATGTGGCCGAGCGACTGGAAGAGTTCGGGCGTCAGCCGGTGCCCGGCGCTCTCGGGGCGGTGTTCGGCGAGGTATCCGGCGATGGCGCGGGCCCGCTCGACGTCCTGTGGGTAGCGGGCGTAGTGCGCGGCGACCTTCCGTTCGACACGGGGGTACGCGGCCCGGTAGACGTCGTCGGCGTGGGCGTCCAGCGAGGGCAGCCCGCCGGTGATGAGGACGGCCGCGAGCCCCTCGGGCGCCGAGGAGAGGTAGCGGACCGCGCAGAAGCCGCCGAAGGACTGGCCGAGCACCGTCCAGGGCGCGCCGCCGGTGAGCCGCTGCCGGATCAGCTCGCAGTCCCGGACGATGGCGTCGGAGCGGAAGTGGGCGAGGTAGTCGGCCTGTTCGCGCGGGCCGCCGCGCAGCGGCAGGGTCTGCCGGTTGGCGGGGGTGGACAGGCCCGTGCCGCGCTGGTCGAGCAGGAGCACCCGGAACTCGCGCACGGCCCGGCCGAGCCAGGCCTGCGCGCCGACGAACCGGCGGGCGCCGAAGCCGGGGCCGCCTTCCAGGTAGACCAGCCAGGGCAGCTCCCCGCCCGCTCGCCCGGCGGCCATGGCCTCGCGCCCGTACACCTCGATCTGCTCGCCGCCGGGGTCGCCGTGGTCGAGGGGAACGGTGAAGCGCCGGTCGGTGAGGACGACGCCGGGCTGGCGGTAGCTGGTCACGGGATGCTCCTGTGTCGAAGGTCCGGGCCAGTTCAGCACATGGCTCCCCCCGGCCGGCACAGCGGCGGGGTGACCCGGACGGTCCCGGCCCGTGTGCGCCGCGCCCGGGGCGCTCCTACTGTGCGGACATGATCCGGTTCGAGCAGGTCGGCAAGGTCTACCCGGACGGTACGAAGGCGGTCGACGGGCTCTCCTTCGAGGTGGCGGAGGGTGAGCTGGTGACGCTGGTCGGGCCCTCCGGCTGCGGCAAGACGACCACGATGATGATGGTGAACCGGCTGATCGAGCCGACCTCGGGCCGGATCCTGGTGGCCGGCGAGGACATCGCCGGGGTCGACCCGGTGAAGCTGCGCCGCCGGATCGGCTATGTGATCCAGCAGGTCGGCCTCTTCCCGCACCGCACGGTCCTGGACAACACCGCGACCGTCCCCGCGCTGGTCGGCTGGAAGCGCGCGCGGGCCCGGGAGCGGGCGGCGGAGCTGCTGGACCTGGTGGGGCTGGACCCGAGGACGTACGGCTCGCGCTACCCCTCGCAGCTCTCCGGCGGCCAGCGCCAGCGGGTGGGCGTGGCGCGGGCGCTGGCCGCCGACCCGCCGGTGCTGCTGATGGACGAGCCGTTCGGAGCGGTGGACCCGGTGGTGCGCGAGCGGCTGCAGAACGAGTTCCTGGCCCTCCAGGAGCGGGTGCGCAAGACGGTCCTGATGGTCACGCACGACATCGAGGAAGCGGTGCGGATGGGCGACCGGATCGCGGTGTACGGGGAGGGGCGCATCGAACAGCTCGACACCCCGGCCGCCGTGCTCGGCACCCCGGCGACCCCGTACGTGGCGCGGTTCGTCGGCTCGGACCGGGGCCTGAAGCGGCTGTCGGTGACCGCGATCGAGCCGGAGGACCTGGAGGAGCCGCCGGTGGCCCGGCTGGAGGAGCCCGCACCGGTGGCGGCGGAGCGGCTGCGGGTGGCGGGGGCCCGCTGGGCGGTGGTGCTGAGCGGCACGGGCGAGCTGCACGGCTGGGTGTCGGTGGACGCGCTGCGGAGCGCCGGGCGGCGGGGGACGGTGGGCGAACTGGCCCGTCGGATGGAGGCGTGGGTGCAGGTCGGGGCGCCGTTGAAGCAGGCGTTCAGCGAGATGCTCCAGCACGACGCGGGGTGGGTGGCGGTGCTGGACGGGGCCCGGTTCCTCGGGGTCCTGACCCCCGCGAAGCTCCATGAGGCGCTGCGCCGGTCGGTGGACGCCGACGCGCAGGGTGTGGGGCGCGAGGAGGTGGACTTCGACTCGGTGGCGGACGCGTGAGCGGGCGCGGCGGGCCGGGGGCGGCCTGCCTACGGGAGTACGAGCCCCCGCGGGCCGGCCGCTTTCGGTATGTCCCTCGAACGGACCGTCAGTTGAGCAGCGCGCGGACGATCGCGCCGAAGACGCGCCCCACCGCCCCCAGCGCACCGGCCTCCACCACGACCTCCGCGACGTCGGTACCGGTGTCGGCCGCGTCGGCCCCGTGCTCCTTCAAGCGACATCGGCGGCACACTCCCCGCCGCAGCCGTCCCCGTTTCGTGCAGCGCTCGCACGCCTTGCGCAAAATCCCCATGGGGCCAGGATCTCATCCTGGGCCGAGGAGTGGCAGCGGGCCCGCGTTGACAGCGCGGAGCGCTCTCGCTCTAATGGTCCGCGTGCAGCGTGACGTCGGCCAAAGAGATCTGGGCCGGCCGGCGGTCAAGCCAGCACCCGCTTCCAGGGACGACGTGATGAGTTCACTCACCGCCCACTGCTTCTGAACACCTTCGCGGCCGCGCGTGCCGCCATTTTGGCCGCACCCGCTGGCGCCGCGCCGTGTCCACACCTTTCCCGGGAGACCCAGAACACCCATGCCCTCTGCCTTCCAGCAGTCCGTCATCGATGAGTTCCGTGCCAACGCGGGCCGGGTCGGCGGCCCCTTCGCCGGCACCGACCTGCTCCTGCTGACCACCACCGGCGCCCGCACCGGGCGGCCGCACACCACCCCGCTGGGCCATGTCCGCGACGGCGACCGGCTGCTGGTCGTCGGCTCGAACCTCGGCGCCCCGCACCACCCCGACTGGTACCACAACCTCCTCGCCCGCCCGGAGGTCCAAGTGGAGCTAGGAGAGAAGCAGTTCGCGTGCATCGCCGTGCCCGCCGAAGGCCCCCGGCGCGACGGGCTGTTCGCCCGGGTGGTGGCCGAAGCCCCTGGATACGCCGAGTACCAGGAGGCGACCGACCGGGTGCTGCCGGTCGTGGTCCTGGAACTCCCCGACCCGTATGCGGCGGCTCCCGCCATCACCTCCCTGGCCGGCAAGCTCACCGAGGTGCACACCTGGCTGCGGGGCCAACTGACCCAGGTCCACGCGGAGACGGAGGCGTACTTCGCCGCCCGGGCCGGCCACCGGGGACCCGGTGCGCCGCCCCCTCCCGGCCTCGGCCTCCAGATCCGGCAGCGCTGCCTGGCGTTCTGCCAGGCCCTGGAGTTCCACCACACGAGCGAGGACGGCCATGTGTTCCCGGCGATGGAGGGGTACCACCCCCACCTCCGCCCCGTCTTCGACCGGCTCCGGGACGAGCACCGGTCCATCGCGGCCGTGCAGTCGGCGCTCGCGGCACTGCTGGCCGGGACAGCCATCGCCGATCCGGACCGCTTCCGCGACGAACTGACGCGGATGACCGAGGAGTTGACCGCCCATCTCACCTATGAGGAGGCCGAGATCCTGCCGCTGCTGGCGGACGTGCCGTGGCCGCCGGTGCCGTAGGACGACGCCCCTCACCCCTTCGGGATGAGCTTCTTCGACTCCAGGTAGGTGCGCGCGACGTCCTCGGGGAGCCTGCGCCAGCTGTCGACCTGTTCGTTCATGGACGCCAGGTCGGCCGTGGTCAGGACGGTGTTGAGCCGGCCGAGGGCGTCGCGCACCCCGGCGCTTCCCGCGCGGGCGCGGTTGACGACAGGGACCACGTGATCGGCGTTCTGGAGCTTCTTGTCGTCCTTCAGCAGGACCAGTCCGAACCGGTCGAGCGTGGCGTCGGTCGTGGTGGTCAGCACCATCTGGTCCTGACCGTTCTGGACGGCCTGTTTCGCCTGGGTGGTGCCGACGCCCTTCGGGTCGACGGCGACGATGTCGATGCCGTACGTCTTCCTCAGTCCGGGTGCGCAGTAGGGCCGTTGCACGCATTCGTCGCCCGCCGCGAGGCGTACCGGCAGCCTCGCCGCGCCCAGGTCGCTGAGCGTCCTGAGGTCGTGCTTCCTCGCGTAGGAGGCGGCGACCGCGAAGGCGTTCTGGTCGACGGCCCGGCCGGGGTCGAGCACGGTGAGCCCGCGCGGGGCCGCGAGCCTGCGCAGTGCCTTCATGGTGGCGGCGAGGTCGGGCGATCCTACGGGGGCCGCGTCGGCCCCATCGGCCTTGGCGTCGAGCCAGTCGGCGAAGGCCGCCGCGTACTCCGGTACGACATCGATCTGGCCGCTCTCCAGGGCGGGTTCGCAGATCTCCCGGTTGGTCACCGAGATGATGTCGGCGGAGTATCCGGCACGCTCCAGGAGCAGGGCGTACATCTGGGCCAGCAGGTCGCTCTCGGTGAATCCGGCCGTGCCGATGGTCAGTTCCCTGCTGTCGCCGGGCGGCGCCGTGACCTCGCCCTGGTTCTCCAGGCTGGGCCCGGTGGTGCAGGCGGTGGCGGCGAGCAGCAGGAGCCCGGCGATGGTCCGGCGGGCCCGAGCGGGGATCATGCGGCCTGCCGGCCGGACCCGAGCGGGGATCATGCGGCCTCCCGGCCGGACCCGAGCGGGCATCATGCGGCCTCCCGGCCCCGGCTGGGTGCCATCCGCTGCCCGGCCTCGAAGAGGCTCTCGACGAGGAGGGCGAAGACCGCGACGAGGACGGCTCCGGCGACCACCTGCGGGGTGGAGGCGAGGTTGAATCCCGCGGTGATGATCCGGCCCAGTCCCCCGCCGCCGGCCAGGGCGGCGAGGGTGGCGGTGGCGACCAGTTGCACGGCGGCGATCCGGACGCCGGTGAGGATCAGCGGGAGGGCGAGCGGCAGCTCCACGTTCCACAGCATCTGGCGGCCGGTCATGCCCATCCCCCGGGCGGCCCGCACCACGTCCCGGTCCACCTCGCGCATCCCCACGTAGGCGTTGGTGAGCAGCGGTGGCACGGCGAACAGGACAAGCGCGATGATCGTCGACCACTGGCCGTACGTGCCCACGGGAGTGAGCAGCAGCAGGACGAGGACGGCGAAGGTGGGCACGGCCCGGCCGACGTTGGAGATGTTGACGGCCAGCGCGCCGCCCTTGCCGAGATGGCCGAGGACCAGGGCCACGGGCAGCGCGATCAGGCAGCTGATGAGCAGGCAGACGACGGTGAGGAAGAGGTGCTCGCCGAGCCGGTTCAGGATGCCGTCGGGGCCCGACCAGTGGGTGGCGGTGGTGAGCCAGGACCAGGTGTCGGACAGCGTCTTCACGGGTGCCCGCCCTTCCGCCGCGTCCTCATGACCGTCTCCGCGTCCAGGGGGTCAGCAGCCGCTGTGCTCCCAGAAGGAGCAGGTCGGCGGCGACGGCGATGACGACGCAGAGCACGGAGGCGGTCAGCACCTGGGCCTTGAAGTAGGTGTTCATGCCGGAGTAGATGAGGTTGCCGAGTCCTCCGTGGCCGACGATCGCCCCCACGGTGACGAGGGAGACGGCGGAGACGGTGGCGATCCGCAGCCCGGCCATGGCGGCGGGCAGGGCGAGCGGGAGCTCCACCGCGAGCAGCAGGCGCGTCGGCCCGTACCCCATGCCGCGCGCGGCCTGCCGGGTCTCCTCGGGGACGGCCCGGAGTCCGGCCAGGATGTTGCGGACCAGCAGGGTCAGCGAGTAGAGGACCAGCCCCGTGACGACGAGCGCGGCGGAGAGTCCGTACACCGGCAGCAGCAGCGAGAACATCGCCAGCGACGGGATGGTGTAGAGGATCGTCGTCAGCCCCAGTACGGGACCGGCGGCCCAGCGCCGGCGGCGGGCGACGAGGGCCAGCGGGACGGCGAGGGCGAGGGCGATGAGCACGGCGAGCGCGGTGAGTCGGAGGTGCTGGAGGGCAGCGTCCCAGAGGATCTCCCGGCGGCTGGAGAGGTAGGCGCCGCAGATCCACTCGTTGCGTGCCAGGCAGTCGTCCGGGGGTGCCGTCACCCGCCCATTCCAGCGTGGCCGGTGGATCACCGCCCCTCCTGTTCGCCCGTCCGAGGGGTGATTGAGCAAGTGCTCAACCCTCTGGTAGCGTCCCGGTGCACCGGGTTGAGCAGTCGCTCAAACAACGTGTGGCCGTCGGGGGGGGGCAATATGAGGCTGTACGTCGAGGCGTTGATCCGCGTCGATCCCGAGCTGTTGTGGGAGCGGACCCAGGAGCCTTCGCTCCACCAGCGGTGGGATCTGCGGTTCACCGAGATCGGACCGCTGCCGGGCGGTCCCGTCGGCGAACAGCGGTTCCGGTACGCGACCCGGGTGCTGCCCTTCGTGACCGTGGCGGGGACCGGAACCAGCGCGGGAGAGCGGCAGCGGGCGGGCGGTGAGCGGGTCTCGGCCCTGCGCTTCGCCTCGCCGCAGCGGCTGTCGCTGCTCGCCGAGGGCAGCGGCTACTGGCGTTACGTACCCACCTGCGACGGCGTCCGCTTCCTGACGGGCTACGACTACCGGACCCGCTGGGGCCGGTTCGGGGCGCTCACGGACCGGCTGGTGTTCCGGCCGCTGATGGGGTGGGCCACCACCTGGTCCTTCGACCGGCTGCGGCTCTGGTGCGAGCGCGGGATCAGCCCGGCCAGGTCCCTGGCCCACGCCTTCGCGGAGGTGCTGGTCCGGGTGGCGGTGGTGGGGGCCGCTCTCCCCCTCGGGCCGGCCGCCGCGCTCCCGGCCGCCCTGGCCGTCCTTCTCCTGCCGCCCCTGCCCGTGACCCCGGCCGCCCGCCGCTGCCTGCGCCGGCCGCCCGGCCGGACGGCCGACACCGCCCCTTTCCTCCTCAGCCGACTGGAGCGTCCATGACCTCGATCTTCCGCCGCGCGATGGGCGACGACTTCGACCGGCTCCACCCCCAGCTGCGACGGCGCTTCTCGGTCGGTCTGGAGAGCGGCGAAGCCTGCGTCGGGCGCGGCTCGATGGACCGGATCTGGCACGGCCGCGCCTTCGTGAAGCCGTTCCTCGCGCTCGGCGCCACGCGCAACATCCTGGTGCCCCGGGCCGGCCGGAACGTCCCCTTCACCATCGAGAACGTGCCGTACGCGGACTCCTTCGGCCGCGAGACCGTGACCTTCGTCCGCACGTTCGCGCTGCCGCGCGGGCCGCGCCGCTTCGACGCCACGATGGTGCACAGCCCCGAGCGCTCCTGCGTCCTCGACTACCTCGGCACCCACCAGCACCTCGCCACCGATCTGCGGCTCACCGCGGAGCCCGACGGCTCGCTGCTGATCCGCTCGGGGGAACACCGCTTCCGCGAGGGCCCCTTCGACGTACGGGTTCCCGATCTGATCGGCGGGGAGGCCGAGGTGCGCGAGTCGTTCGACGAGTCCACGGGCCGCTTCCGCATCCGGGTCCAAGTGGTCAACCGGCACTTCGGACCGCTCTTCGGTTACGAGGGGACCTTCCGCGCCCGCTATGTGGACGCCCTGCGCCACGGCGTACGCGCCGGGCTGCGCCCCGTACGCGAGGAGGCGCGGGCATGAGCGGGAGACCGGCCGGGGCGGACACCCGGGTCAAGCTCCTGGAAGGCGCACTGCGCACACTCGCCGAGCACGGCATCGCCAAGACCTCGGCCCGGTCGGTCGCGGCGGCGGCCGGGGTCAACCAGGCGCTGGTCTTCTACCATTTCGGCTCGGTCGACGAGCTCCTGGCGGCGGCCTGCCGGCACGGCGCCGAGCAGCGGGTCGCCCTGTACCGCGACCGCCTGGCCGCCGTCACCACCCTCGCCGAACTCGTGGCCTGCGGGCGCGAACTGCACGAGCGGGAGCGGGCGGGCGGCCATGTCGCCGTCCTCGCCCAGCTGCTGGCCGGCGCCCAGACCCAGCCCCGGCTGGCGCCCGCCACCGCGGCCGGGCTCGACCTGTGGACCGCCGAGATCGAGAAGGTGCTGGTCCGCGTCCTGGCGGGCTCGCCGCTCGGCGAGTTCACCGACCCGGTGGGGCTCGCGCGGGCGGTGGCGGGGTCGTTCGTCGGCCTGGAGATGTACGAGGGTGTCGACCCGGAAGGCGCGGCGCGGGCCTTCGACGCGCTGGAGCAGCTCGCCGGGCTGGCGGCCGTCCTGGACGCGCTCGGCCCGGTGGCCCGGCGTGCGGTACGCCATCGGCTCCGGCGGACGGGCCAGGGGCAGGGCCCGGACCAGGGCCAGGGGCAGGGCTAGGGCCAGGGGCTGGGCCCGGACCAGGGCCCGGACCAGGGCCAGGGCCAGGGGCAGGGCTAGGGCGCGGACCAGGGCCAGGGGCAGGGCCAGGGCCGGGGAGCGCTGCGCGGGCGCATCCGTCGCCGTACGGTGGGAGGGAGCGTGCCTGCGCCTCCCCGCACGGCGCGTGCGACCCCGCGGAGAGGGCAGGAGCCAGCGATGACCGGTGAGATCTCCTTCTTCGAGCTCGGGGTGGACGATCCCGAGAAGGCCCGGGCGTTCTACGGCGCGCTGTTCGGGTGGAACTTCGAGCCGGGCCCCTCCGGCGAGGGCGGCTACGCGATCGGGACGCCCAGCGGGCAGGGGGGCGTCCACGGCGGGGACCCGGGGGGCGGGCCGTACCTCTTCTTCCGGGTCGACGACCTGGCCGCCGCGGTGGCACAGGTGCGCGAGCTGGGCGGCAGCGTGGAGGGTACGGACCTCGGCGAGGACGACGCGTCGGCGGCCCGGTTCGGCCGGTTCCGGCTCTGCCGCGACGACCAGGGCTCCCCCTTCGGCCTGCACGAGCCACCGCGCGTCCCCTGACCTCCGAGCTGCGGATCGGGGGCGGCGAAGGGTCGCGGAGAACGTCCTGCGCGCTCCGAGCAACCCCGGGCGCCCAGGTGCCGTCTTGATCACCGACAGAACGGTTCGCCGCCCGTGGAACGAGCGGCGTCCGCCCCCCCCTGTACCGGGCTCGGAGAACCGGCCAACTATGCACCCTATGTATACACAGGGGTCATAGTGGACATCGGAACGGCCCGGGCACCGCGCGGAAGGCACCCATGCAGACCAAGGCACTGGCGCCCGAGTACCAGGGCGCGCTCACCAAGTTGTCGGTGAACGCCTCCCTGACCGACGTCCTGTCCGAGGGCGTACGGCAACTGAGACAGGCCGAGCTCTCCGGCTCGACGGAGGAGGTGGCGCGGGCCGGACTCGCCGTGGCCGAGGCACACCGCCGACTGGGGCAGGTGGAGGAGGCCGACCGGGCGTGGAAGGCCAGCTACCGGGCAGCACGCTCGGCCGGGGCGACCGGGGCGATGGCCTGGGCGCTGTGGAGCGGGGGGACGCTGGCGCGTCAACGGGGCGCGCTGCGCCTCGCGTTCCGGCTGCTGGGGCTCGCCGCCGAGCTGGGCAGGCGCGGCGGGGACGTGGTCGCGCGCGGCTACTCGCTCGCCGGACTGGCCGAGACCGGACGCATCCAGGGCGACTACGGGACGGTCGCCACCCTGCACGAGCAGCTGCTCGCCGAGGCCCGCGCCCGGGGCGAGGCCCGCCATACGGTGTGGGCGCTGGAGGGCATCGCGCAGATCCACCGCAACACCGGGCAGCTCGACTCGGCCCTGGAGATGTTCGAGGAGGCGGCCGTCCTCGCGGGTGACGCGGACGACCGGCGGGGCCGGGCCTGGGCCCTGCGCGGTATCGCTGACATCGTTTCCCTGCGGGACGGGGCGACGGAACGCGCACTCGGCCTGCTCTCCGAGGCCGAGGTCACCTGCCGGGAGATGAAGCTCTCCAGCGCGCTCGCCTACAACCACAAGATGCGGGCGAACGTGCTCTTCCGCGCCGGGCGGTACGAGGAGGCCCGCGCGGTCTACGAGCAGGCGCTCGCGGAGTTCCGCGCGATGACCGAACCCCGGGGCGAGGCACTGGCGGCCCTCGGCCTGGTCAAGGCCCGCGCCCGGCTCGGCCGCGACCGTGCGGCCACGGCCGCGGAGCTGGACGAGCTGCGGGGCAGGCTGAGCCGGATCGGGCTGCTCAACGCCCGGGAGATGGTGGAGAAGGCGTACGCGGAGCTCGGGGTGGAGCGGGGGCGGGCCTCCGAACGCGGCGAGGAGCCGGTCGCCCTCACCGGGCCCGCCGGGGACCTTGCCCCCACCCACCGGCCGGCCGCCTCACCGGGTACCGGACCCGTCGCCCCGCACGAGGGGGCTCGGGCCCGATGACGCTGTCCACGACCCGTCAGGCTCCCGCACCCCGGATACTCGACCGGTGCCGCGAGCTCGTCCGGCCGGCCCTGGTCGAGTCCGTGCGCCGGCTCCACCCCTGGCACGCCGAGACGGCCGCCTTCTCGCTCGGCTGGAGCGGGGTCGACGGCGACCCGGTCCCCGGCTCGCAGGGCAAGGGCGTCCGCCAGGCGCTCGCGGTGCTCGGCGCGGAGGCCGCCGGGGGCAGCGGCCAGGACGGGGTCACCGGTGCGGTCGCCGTCGAGCTCGTCCACACCTTCTCCCTCATCCACGACGACATCATGGACGGCGACGAGACCCGGCGCAGCCGTCCGGCCCTCTGGAAGGCGTACGGCACCGGTCCCGCTGTCCTGGCGGGTGACGCCCTGTTCGCGCTGGCCGTCCGGACCCTGACAGAGGTCCCCGGACCGAGGGGCGCCGCGGCGGTGCGCCGGCTGTCGAAGGCGCTGGGCGACCTGGTGCACGGTCAGGCCCAGGACCTGCTCTTCGAGTCACGGCCGTGGACGGGATGCGATGCGGTCCTGCCGCACGAGTACCGGGCGATGGCCACCCACAAGACGGGCTCCCTGCTCGGCTGCGCCGCCGCCCTGGGCGCGGCGCTGGCCGGGGCTCCCGCGGCCACGGCGGACGCGTTGGACCGGGCGGGGCGGCATCTGGGCGTGGCGTTCCAGGCGGTGGACGACCTGCTGGGGATCTGGGGCGATCCGCCGATCACCGGAAAGCCGGTCCACAGCGATCTGCGCCGGCTCAAGAAGACCTTCCCGGTCCTCGCCGCCCTGGCGGCCGAGCACCCGGCGGCCCGGCGGCTGGAATCCCTCCTCACCGCGCCCGGCCCCCTCGACGAACCGGGGCTGCGCCGGGCGGCCGAACTGGTCGACGAGGCCGGCGGGCGCCGGGCCACCGTCATCGAGGCCCGGGACCATCTGCGGGCCGCCCATGCCTGCCTGGACGCGGTGGAGCTCGCCGAGGGGGCCCGCGGGGATCTGCTCACCCTGATCCCCTTCCTCGTCGACCGCACCGGCTGATTCCCGGCCCACGCCGCCGGCGGCCCCTCCCGGGCCGCCGGCTGCGAGGATGGACACCTCGCTGGACAACCCCAGCCGCACACTCCCGATGGACGCCACCGTAGGCCGGAGCCGGTATGCCTCCCCTCCCCTCGCCCGTACAGGCGCTGCTCGTCATCGACCTCCAGTCGGCCTTCGTCGCGGGCGGGAACCCCGTGCCCGACGCGTCCCGGCTGCTGAACCGGGTGGGCGGCCTCGTCCACCGGGCCCGGGCGGCCGGGGCGCTCGTCGTGCACCTGCAGAACGACGGACCGGCGGGCGAGCCCGACGAACCGCACACCTCCGGATGGGCGTTGCACCTCCCCGTCCACGACGGCCCGGCGGAGACCGTGATCCGCAAGTCCGAGGACGACGGCTTCGAGAACACCTCGCTGGAGGAGGAGCTGACGGCAGCGGGGGTCACGTCGCTCGCCGTGTGCGGGGTGATGTCGGAGATGTGCGTCCTGGCCACCGCCCGCCGGGCGCTGGAGCTGGACTACCGGGTCGTGCTGCCGCACGACGCCCACGCCACGTACGACATCCCCGCCGCCCCGGGAATCAGTGAGGCCGTTCCGGCCGCGATGGCGTCCCGGGTCGCCGAATGGGCCCTCGGCGACGAGGTGGAGGTCCTCGCCCGCGCCGAGGACGTCACCTTCGAGGGCACCCGCGCGGACTCCTCTGCCGACAATAGAACTGACTGACCATCAGGTCGATGGCGGTGCCACGCGATGAGGCGACCGGCCGTCCGCAGGATGCGGCGAACAGGTGACACCTGACCCGGGCAATTGTGCCGGCACGCTCCGGAATTTCGCCGCGCCACCGCCCCGCACGCCCTTCACCTCAGCATTCCGAGGCCTTCGCCGAGGATACGGATCAGCCGCCGGGACCACCTGATCAGCGGAATCGCCCCGGTAATCCTCCCGTGATCGTATGAGCGAGTCACGCGCACGATTTCGCCATATGTCTGCCAAAGTGCACTTCGGCTTTACTCACCGGATTGAGCGAAGAGAGCCGTACGTGGTGCACATGCGTCGTACCGAAGAAAGACAATTGACGGTCCTTCATTTGGTTCAGCCCGTGGACGGTGGAGTGGCCCGGGTCGTCACCGATCTCGTCAGGGCCCAGGCCGGCGCCGGGCTGCGGCCCGTGGTGGCCTGTCCTCCCGGCAGCCCGCTGGCCGTCGGGGCGGCCGCCGCCGGGGCCCAGGTCCGGGACTGGTCCGCCACCCGGGCGCCGGGCCCACGGCTGGCCGGCGAGGTCGCCGCCGCGCGGCGGATCGTCCGCGACTGCCGACCGCACGTGGTGCACGCGCACAGCGCCAAAGCCGGTCTCGCGGGCCGGATCGCCGTGCGCGGCCGGGTGCCCACGGTGTTCCAGCCGCACGCCTGGTCCTTCGAGGCCGTGGGCGGCCGCACCGCACAACTGGCCCGGCGCTGGGAGCGGTTCGGGGCCCGCTGGGCCGATCACATCCTGTGCGTCAGCGAGTCCGAGCGGCGCACCGGCCAGGAAGCGGGCATCGCCGCCCGCTGGTCGGTCATCCACAACGGCATCGATCTCGACCGCTTCCGTCCCGGTGGACAGGACGACCGCTCCGCGGCCCGCGCCTCGCTGCCGCTGCCGGCCGGGATGGATCCGCAGGCCCCCCTCGTCGTCTGCGTCGGCCGGCTGACCCGGCAGAAGGGCCAGGACGTCCTGCTCGGCGCCTGGCGGCGGATGCGGGTGCCCGGAGCGCGCCTGGTCCTGGTGGGCGACGGACCCGACCGGCCCGGCCTGGAGGGCGCGGCCCCGGCCGGTGTCCTGTTCACCGGGGCGAGCGCGGATGTGCGGCCGTGGATCCACGCGGCGGACGTCCTCGTCCTGCCGTCCCGCTGGGAGGGCATGGCTCTGGCACCGCTGGAGGCCATGGCCTGCGGCCGGGCCGTGGTGATGAGCGATGTCAGCGGGGCGCGCGAGAGCGTGGCGCCGGGCGACGAGGACCACCTCCTCGTACCGCCCGAGGACCCCGCCGCGCTGGCGGCCTCGCTCTTCGCGCTGCTCACCGACCGGGAGCTGCGCGAGGCGGTGTCCCACCGGGCCCTGCGCCATGCCCGGGCGGCGTTCGACGTCCGACGGACCGCGGGGGCGGTTGCCGGTCTCTACCAGGAACTTGTCTGCCTGTCCGGCCCCACGATGAGGAAGCGCACCTAGCGATGACGATGGAGAGTGCACCGGTTCCCGGCGCCGGCCGGGCGACAGCCGTCCAGGCTCACACGGTTCATCCGCCACGAAGAAGCGGCGGCGGCGGTACCCGGGAGTTCGGCGGCGGGCACAGCGCCGGCCGGCGGGCTCCCGCCGCGCAGCTCCTGGGCGCCGACGCGGCGGCGCTGGCCCTCACGTTCACCTTGTGCACCCCGGCCGGGTGGGCCTGGCCCGTGGTCGCCGCGCAGGCGGTGGCGCAGGTGCTGCTGCACGCGTACCGGGGGCTCTACCGGCTCGGCCTGTCCCCCTCGGTGCTCTCCGAAGTGCCCGCGCTCCTCGGCCTCGGCCTGCTCCAGTGGTACGTGACCATCGAGGTGATCGCGGTGTGGGCGCCGGGCCACGAGATCGGCTGGGCGCTGCTGGGGTACGCGGCGGCCGCGCAGACCGTGCTGTGCGCCTCCGGGCGCGCGGTGGTGCACCGGCTCCGGCACCGCGCGGCGGTCCGCAACCCCCTGTCGACGCTGGTCGTGGGCCACGGCCCGGTCGCCCGGCAGGTGACGGCGGCGCTGTACGACCACCCCGAGTACGGGCTGCGCCCGGTCGGCCGGGTCGGCGCCTCCACCGCCCCGGACGAGGAACCCCCGGCGCGGCCGGACGGTGTGCCACTGCCGGTGCTGGTCACCCCGCAGGAGGTGGGGAGGGCCGTCGTGCAGAACAGCGTGCGGCACGCGGTGTTCACCGCACCGCCCGAGACCACCCCCGACGGCGCCGCCCTGTTCGCCCTGCTCACCGGGCACGGCTGCCGGGTGTGGCTGGTGACCGGCGACACCGCTGTCGCCGCCCGCCCCGCCGCGGGCCGCCCCGACCACCTGTGGGGGTTCGCCGCCCACCCGCTCCAGGACGGTACGCACCGGCCGGTGAGCCACGCGGCCAAGCGGGCGATGGACGCCCTCCTGGCGGGGATCGGCCTGGTGCTGGTGGCGCCGCTGATGGCGGTGTGCGCGCTGGCGGTGCGGCTCTCGGACGGGCCTGGCGTCATCTTCCGGCAGGAGCGGGTGGGCCGGCACGGCCGCCCGTTCGTCCTGCTGAAGTTCCGTACGCTGCGGCCCGCCGACGCCACGGAGTCGGCGACCCGGTGGAACGTGGCCTCCGACGGGCGGATGAGCCGCGTCGGGCGGCTGCTGCGCCGCACCTCGCTGGACGAGCTGCCGCAGCTGTGGAACGTCCTGCGCGGCGACATGAGCCTGGTCGGCCCCCGTCCCGAACGCCCTTTCTTCGTGGCGCAGTTCAGCCGCACCCACCCCGGTTACCAGGCCCGTCACCGGATGCCGGTGGGCATCACGGGGCTGGCGCAGGTGAACGGGTTGCGCGGTGACACCTCGATCGAGGAGCGGGCCCGGTTCGACAACCGCTACATCGAGACCTGGTCCCTGTGGCAGGACGCGTGCGTGCTGGCGCGGACCGCGGGCTCCTTCTTCCGGCTCGGGGGCAGCTGACCATGGCCGCCACCCTGACCACCCCGGCGCCCGGGGCCCCGGCCCGTACCGCGGCGGGTCCGAACCCGGGCGGGTGGCGGACCCGGTGGCCGCTGCTCCCCCTGATCGCGACGGTCCTGCTGCCGGCCGTGCCGTACGCCGGCGGGGGCGGCGGGCCCGCGGTGGGGCCGGCCGATGTGGCCTCCGGCATCGCGGTGCTGGTCTGTGCGGGGCGGCTGCTGTACCTGCGCCGGCGCCCGCTCAGCGCGGCGGCGGCCCTGGTGCTGGGGCTGCCCGCCGTGGGCTTCGCGGTGGCGACACTGACCGCGGCGGACCCGGCCGCCGCGCTGCCGGGTCTGGTCCGCTACCTCCAGGTCTTCGTGCTGGTGCCGGTCGCCGTCTGCCTCCTGCTCAGGGACGCCCACGGCTTCCGGATCGTCGCCGGGGCGCTGGTGCTGCTGGCCCTCGTCCAGGGCGTCGTGGGCGTCGACCAGTACGTCACCGGGACCGGCGCCTCGTACATGGGTGAGGAGGTCCGGGCGGTCGGCACGTTCGGCCCCAGCGACATCATGGGCATGGCCACGGTCGTCGCCTACGGGCTGCTGGCCGCCGCCGCGTGCGCGCTGCGGACCCCGCGCGAGGCCCCCGCCTGGCTCCGGCCGTGCGCCGCCGTCGTCGCCGTCGCGCTGATCGTGCCGCTCGCCCTCTCCTTCAGCCGGGGCGTGTGGATCGCCACCGCCGCCGCCCTCCTCGCCGCCCTGGCCCTGACCGGCCGCCGGCAGGCGCTGACGTCGCTGGCGGTGCTGGGCGCCACCGGGGTGGTGCTGGTCGGCGGGTTCGGCGTCGGCTCGGAAATGATCACCGACCGGGCCGCCAGCGTCACCCAGGTGACCCGGGCCCCCGACCGGTCGGTGAGCGACCGGTACGCCATGTGGAGCGCGGCGGGCCGCATGTGGCGCGAGCGGCCCGCGGCCGGTGTCGGCCTCAAGGGCTTCCCCGCGCACCGCGACGCCCACGCCTCGATCGGCCTCTCCTCCGGCAGCGACACGGCGGGGGCGGGCCAGCGGTTCCGCCGGCAGACGCTGCTCTCGCCGCACAACATGTATCTGCTCGTCCTCGGCGAGCAGGGCCTCATCGGGCTGACCGCGATCGTGGGCAGTTGGGCGGCCATCCTGGTCGGCGCCGTACGCCGCCTGGTACGGGCCCGCTCTCGGGGTCACGCGGCCGTGGACTGCGGGCTGCTGGCCGTCGCCCTGATGGCCTGGCAGAGCGTCAACTTCCTGTACTCCGACATCGGCGGGCCCACCACCGTGCTGACCGGTGTCGTCCTCGGCCTCGCCGCCTGGTGGGCGCTGGCCGAGCCGGAGAAGGCGGGCACCACGTGAGCGACACCGGTACGGGGACGGAGGCGGAGGCCCTCCCCCGCGAGCCCCCTTCCCTCCAGGCCGGGCCCCGCGAGGAGGCCGCCCCTCCCCTGCTGCCGGGACCCGGGCAGCCGCCCGGCCCCGGCCCCGGGGGGAGCACAGTCGGCGACGCCGCGCCCGAACCCGCCGACAGCGGCGAGGCTCCCGGGCTCGGGTCCTTCCTCGCCCGTGCCGCGGCGGGCACGGCGGCGCTGACCGTGCTGGCGGCCCTGCTCGGCCTGGTACGGGATCAGGCGATCGCCCGGTACTTCGGGGCGAGCGACGCCAGCGACGCGTTCCTGATCGCGTGGACCGTGCCGGAGATGGCGGCGACCCTGCTGATCGAGGACGGGATGGCGCTGCTCCTCGTCCCGGCCTTCAGCCTCGCCCTCACCCGCCGCGCGGACGCCGGGGCCACCCACGGCGGCGAAGCCACCGGGAAGCCGGGTCCCGACCCCGTACGGGAGCTGGTGGCGGCCACCCTCCCCCGGCTCTGCGTCCTGCTCATGGCGGGTGCGGCGCTGCTCATGGCGGGCGCCCCGTGGGTGGTGCGCGTCCTCGCGCCCGGGCTGGTCGATCCGGGCCTCGCGGTGGACTGCACCCGGCTGACCGCCGTCACCGTACTCACCTTCGGCATCACCGGCTACTTCAGCGCCGCCCTGCGCGCCCACCGCAGTTTCCTGCCGCCCGCCGGGGTCTACGTCGCGTACAACGTCGGCATCATCGGCATGACGCTGGCGCTGCACTCGATCTGGGGCGTGCGCGCGGCCGCCGCGGGCGTGGCCGCCGGCAGCCTGCTCATGATCCTGACCCAGCTCCCCACCTTCCTGCGGCTGCTGCCCCTGGCACGCCCCCGCCTCCCCCGCTTCGGACGACCGGAGCGCCGACCCGTGCGCACCGCCGCCCCCCTGCTGGGGGTGACGGTGCTCGCCCCGGTCGTGCTGTTCGTGGTGGCCCGCCAGTCGCAGGTGCTGGTGGAGCGGTTCCTGGCCTCCACGCTCCCCGCCGGCGCCATCTCGCATCTGAACTACGCGCAGAAGGTCGCGCAGATGCCGATGGTGCTGTCGCTGATGATCTGCACGGTGACGTTCCCCCTCGTCGCGCGGGCGATGGCCGACGGTCAGCGGGAGAAGGCCCGGCAGCGGGTCGAGCGGGACCTCGCGCTGGCGGGCATGGTCGTGCTGCTCGGCACCGCGGTCGTCCTCGGCTACGCGCCCCAGATCATCGCAGTCCTCTTCCAGCGCGGCGCGTTCGAGGCCGCCGACACCGAGGCCACCGCCCAGGTGATGCGGGTGTACGCGGCGGGGCTGCTCGGCCACTGCCTCGTCGGCGCTCTCAGCCGGCCGTTCTTCTCCTCGGGCCGGCCCACCTGGTTCCCCGCGTTCGCCATGGGCACCGGGCTCCTCGTCACCATGGGCACCGGCTACGCGTTCACCTACCGCTTCGGCGTCGACGGCATCGCCACGGCCAACGCCATCGGGATCAGCACGACCGCGCTGCTCCTGCTGATGGGGCTGGGCACCCGGGTGGTCCCGATCCGGGCCCGGGCCGTCGCCCTCGCGCTGGGCCGGCTCGCGGGCGCCGCGCTGGCGGCCGGGGCGGCGGGCTGGGCCGCCGCCCCGGTGCTCCCCGACGCGGTGCTGAGCCTGGCCGCCGGGTGTGTCCTCGTCCCCACCGTGTTCTTCCTGACCGGGCTGACCCTGCGCTCGCCCGAGGTCGTCTCCCTGCTGGCACTCATCCGACGGAGGTTTACCGATGGCCGCTGATCTCTCGGCACCTGGCACCGACGCTCCCTCGTCCCGGCTCCGCCCGCACACCCGCCGTCAGCCGTGGATCCTCACGTACCACTCGGTCACCGACACCGGCGACGACCCGTACGGCATCACCGTCTCCCCCCGGCGGCTCGGTGAGCAGTTGTCGTGGCTGCGCAGCCGGGGGCTGCGCGGGGTCGGGGTCGCGGAGCTGATGCGGGCCCACGCGGCGGGCAGGCGCGGGCTGGTCGGGCTGACCTTCGACGACGGGTACGCGGACTTCCTCCACGAGGCGCTGCCGGTGCTGCGCGTCCACGGCTGCTCCGCGACCCTCTTCGTGCTGCCGGGGCGGCCGGGGGGCGTCAACGAGTGGGACCCGCTGGGTCCGCGCAAACCGCTGCTCACCCACGACGAGATCCGTCAGGTTGCCGACGCGGGCATGGAGATCGGCTCGCACGGTCTGCTCCACCAGGACCTCACCGCGCTGGCCGACGAGGAGCTGCGCCACGAGACGGTCCGCAGCCGCGAGCTGCTCGGTGAGCTGACCGGCACGCTCCCGGAGGGCTTCTGCTATCCGTACGGGACGTTCGACCGGCGGGTGGCACGAGCCGTCCGTTCCGCCGGATACGGGTACGGCTGCGCACTGACTCCGGGTCCTCTGCTCAGCCGGTTCGCGCTCCCCCGCACCCACATCAGCCAGGCGGACCGCGGCGTACGGCTCTGGGCGAAGGACCTCCGGCACGGGCTGCGGCACGGGGCGGTCCCCGGGGCGGGCTCCCGGACGCCCTCCCCGGTGCGGGCGGGCGGCCCCCGGTGAGGGCGCTGCACATCATCACCGGACTCGGGGTCGGCGGTGCCGAGCAGCAGTTGCGGCTGCTGCTGCGCCATCTGCCGGTGGAGTGCGACGTGGTCACCCTGACCAACCCGGGTCCGGTGGCGGACGGACTGCGGGCCGACGGGGTCGGTGTGGTCCACCTGGGGATGCGCGGCAACCGGGACCTCTCGGCGGTCGGGCGGCTGACCCGGCTGATCCGCGAGGGCCGCTACGACCTGGTGCACACCCACCTCTACCGGGCCTGCGTCTACGGCAGGATCGCCGCCCGCCTCGCGGGCGTCCGGGCGGCCGTGGCGACCGAGCACTCCCTGGGGCGCGCCGAGATCGAGGGGCGTCCGCTGACCCGGGGCATCCGCGCCCTGTACCTCTCCACCGAACGTCTCGGCGCGGCCACCGTCGCCGTCTCCTCCACCGTCGCCGGGCGGCTGCGGGACTGGGGAGTGCCCGCCGACCGGATCCGGCTGGTGCCCAACGGCATCGACGCGGACCGCTTCCGCTTCGACCCGGACCGGCGGCTCGCCGTCCGGGCGGCCCTGGCCATCCCGGACGACGCGTTCGTGGTCGGCGGGGTGGGCCGGCTGGTGCCCGGCAAACGCTTCGACGTGGCGGTGCGGGCCGTCGCCGCGCTGCCGGGGGCCCGGCTGCTGCTGGCCGGTGACGGGCCGGAGGCCGGAGCGCTGCGGGCGCTGGCGGCCCGGCTCGGGGCTGCGGACCGGATCCGCCTCCTCGGGGAGTGCGGCGCAGGCGGGAGCGGCCCGGTCCCCGGGGTGCCGGCCCTGCTGAGCGCCGTCGACACCTTCGTGTCGACGTCCCGCGAGGAGTCCTTCGGGCTGGCCGCCGTGGAGGCGCTCGCCGCCGGGCTGCCCGTCCTGCACGACGCCTGCCCGGCCATCGACGACCTGTCGGCCGCCCACGCCCCGGGCGCCACCCGGATCGCCGGGAGCGCCGACGAGCTGACCGCCGTGCTGCGGCAGCGGATACAGGCCCGGCCCGGCCGCCGCCCGCCGCCCCGGGCCGTCGGCCACTACGACATCCGGCGCAGCAGTGAGCGCCTGATGGACGTGTACGCGTACGCCCTCGACACCGCCCCACCGAACCGGAGAGCCCTTTCATGACCGAGTCTCCCGAGCAGCGGCTCCACGTCGTCCTGCGACGCCGGCTGCGCGCCACCCCTGCCCGGCTGCGCACCGCCCCCGCCCGGCTGCGCACCACCCTCACCCGGCTGCCCCCGTGGTGGCCCCTGCCCGTCTGCGTGCTGCTCGGCACCGCGTCCGGGCTCTCCTACGGGCTGCTGGCGTCCCCCCAGTACGAGGCCACCAGCTACGCCATGGCGGTCGCCGAGGAGGAGACGGACCCCTCGGCCGCCCTCGGCTACGCGCAGTCCTACGGGCGCCTCGTCACCAGCGACGCGACCCTCTCCTACGCCCAGGGCGCGGCCGGTGAGCCGGTGCGCGCGCTCCGCTCCCAGGTTCGCTCCGAGACCTCTCCCGACTCGCCGATGATCGCTGTGACGGGTACGTCGGAGGACGCGGACCGGGCGGCCGACATCGCCAACGCGGTCATCGAGGCCGTCGTCGTGAGCAGCGGCCATGTCTCCGAGGACACCGGGGTCAAGCTGATCCAGTTCACCCACGCGATGAAGCCGGACCAGCCGGTCTCGCCGTCGGTGCCGCTGGGCAGCGCCGTGGGGGCGGCCGCCGGCGGCCTGCTGGGCGGCCTCGTCCTGCTCGTACGTCCCCGGCGCGCGGGCTGGAGCGTCTCCGCCCAGGTGCCCGGGCCGGCCTCCGCCGGGAACAGCGCCACCGCCGACGAACGGGAGCTCGTACGATGACGGCCGACCGCGCGGGCAGCCTCTCCGTGACGCTGTGCCGGGACTTCGGGGAGTTCGGCGCGCTCGCCGGGGAGTGGGACGCGCTGCACCGCCGCTGCGCCACCGCCACCCCCTTCCAGAGCCACGCCTGGCTCCATTCGTGGTGGATCTCCTACGGCCAGGAGGGGAGGCTGCGGGTTCTGCTGGTCCGCCGTTCGGGACGGCTGATCGGCGCGGCCCCGCTGATGCTGGTGCACCGGCCGATGCCGCTGCTGGTGCCGATGGGCGGGGCGATCTCCGACTTCTTCGACATCCTGCTGGACGAGGAGGAGGCCGGTTACGCGGTCGGGGCGCTCCAGCGCGGTCTGGAGCGGGCCGCCCGGCACACCGTGGTCGACCTGCGGGAGGTGCGGCCGGACGCGTCGGCGCAGCTGCTGTTCGGCCGGTGGCCCGGCGCCCGGAGCCGGCTCACCGACTCCACGTGCATGGAGCTTCCCGCGGAGCCGCTCGGCGATCTCGTGGCGCGGCTCACCGGCTCGCGGGGCCAGCGGCTGCGGGCCAAGCTGCGCAGGATCGAGGCCCTGGGCGTGCAGGCCCGCCCGGTCCCGCGGGAGGGGGTGCCGGCGGCCATCGGCACCCTGCTGCGGCTCCACGAACTGCAGTGGCGTGACCGGGGGGTCAATCCCGAGCATCTGCGGCCCCGGTTCTCGGACCACCTGGTCCGCTCGGTGGGCCGGATGGTGGGGGACGGCACGGCCGCCGTCACCGAGTTCCTGATCGGCGGCGAGGTCGTGGCGGCCAACCTCTCGTTGCAGTCCGGGCAGCTGGCGGGTGGCTATCTGTACGGGGCGGACCCGGGACTGCGGGAGCGGAAGGTCGATGTGTCGACCATGCTGCTGCGCGAGGTGGCCCAGCAGGCGTCGGACACCGGCCGGGAGGTGCTGAGCCTGCTGCGCGGCGCGGAGCAGTACAAGAACCACTGGCAGCCGGCCACGGTGGTCAACCAGCGGCTGCTGCTGGCCCGGCCCGGTCTGGAGCCGCTGCTGCGGCTGCGCGAGTCGCAGGTGGCGGTACGGGAGCGGG
The DNA here is from genome assembly GCF_044752765.1 of Streptomyces sp. NPDC088706. Classification (NCBI taxonomy): domain Bacteria; kingdom Bacillati; phylum Actinomycetota; class Actinomycetes; order Kitasatosporales; family Streptomycetaceae; genus Streptomyces; species Streptomyces sp. NPDC088706. The sequence goes on along the minus strand of NZ_JBIVLW010000007.1, from coordinate 79,297 downwards.
CCGTGGAGACCGTGAAGGCACGGTTCCCCGCCGCCCGGGACTGGCACGAGCGGCTTACCACGCTTCCGGTCATCGGGCGGTGAGGCGGGCTGCGACAGGCCGTAGGACAACACCGGAAAAATCGCCCCCACATTGATCCGTTACCGACCGGCGATTCCCGCGTTGTAGGGCATGCGGGCCTCGCGCTCCGCAACAACCCCCCTTCCTTCCAAGGAGTTCTGATGTCGCGTATCACGAAGGTTGCCGTCGTCATGGCGGGCACCGGTGCCCTCCTCGCCGGCGGCGCCGGCCTGGCCTCCGCCGACGCCGGTGCGCAGGGCGCCGCTATTGGCTCCCCCGGTGTCCTGTCGGGCAACGTCCTCCAGGTTCCGATCCACGTGCCGGTCAACATCTGCGGCAACACCGTCAACGTGATCGGGCTGCTCAACCCGGCCTTCGGCAACACCTGCGCCAACGTCTCCGGTGACCACGACGACAAGCGCCACGACGACAAGCGTGACAACCGTCACGACGACCAGCGCCACGACGACAACGGCTGGGACGGCAAGGGCCACGACGACAACGGCCACGACGACCGGGGCGACTACGGCTACGGCCGCTGATCTCCCCGTTCCACAGAAGCGGCCGGCTCCCTCCTTCCGGAGGGGGCCGGCCGTTTCGCTGGGCACGCTCAGGCGTAGCGGTAGAGCTTGCCGTGGTCGAGGAGCTTCCTGGGGGTCACGTCCCACGGGGGCATCGGGTCGTCGAGGCCGAAGACGTATGCGCGGTCCCGGCCGGGCCGGGCGGGCTTGCGGCCCGGCAGGTAGGCGGACTTCGGGTGCGCCTTCCGCCAGCGGTCCCAGAGCAGGTCGATGAACGAGTGGTGGAGCCAGAACACCGGGTCCTCGGGGGAGGCCGCGCCCGCCATCGGTCCGCCGACCCACTGGTGCACCTGGTTGTGGTTGCCGACCGTGCGCACGCCCCTGATCCCCCAGCCCTCGATGCGGTTGCGGAACCCCTCGGTGCTGATGCTGTTCCACGGTTCGGTGTCGTAGACCGGGTCGGCCAGCGCCCGCGCCACGTCGTCCGCGGTGGGGAGGGAGACCGGGTTGTCGCCGGGCCTGCCGAAGTTGCGGGTGAGGTAGTGCTCGTCGGTGACCCCGGCGCCCACGCTCCAGTCGCCCGCGTCGAAGGCGAACGGCCCGGTGGTGACGCGCCGGTCGCCGGAGCGGCCGTTGCCGCCGAGGAAGTCCTCCGCCCACAGCGACGAGGTGGGCGAGCGGTCCTTCGTCCAGTCCCAGTAGGGCACGCTCACCCCGGGGTCCACGGCTTGGAGAGCCTGCTCGAACTCCAGCAGAAAGCGGCGGTGCCAGGGGAAGAACGAGGACGTCATATGGGCAGGTCGCGGCCGGTTCTCGGTGTCCATGACGTAGAACTCGCGGTGCATGACGACGAAGTCGTCGTAGCGGCCCGAGCGCTTGAGCTTCAGGACCGCGTCGACGAGGCGCCGCTTCTCGGTACGCGTAAGGTCACGCTGGTTCTTGCGGGTGTACACCGGTTCTGGTCCTCCTGGTTAGCTGGGGGTGCGTTCATCGGTGGTGCTGCGACGCGGGGAGCGTTCATCGGTGGTGCTGCGACGCGGGGAGCGCGAGCCGGGCGGTGCCGAGCTCGTCCACGGCGGCGCGGGCCGTCTCGCGGAGCGTGGGGAACGACTCGTAGTGCGTGACTTCGCTCAGATAGGTGCCGTCCGCGCGCCGCATGACGTGCAGAGGGCGGCCGTCGATGCGGATCTCGATGACCGGCTCGGCCCGGTCCGCGGCGGTGCCGCCCGCCTCGCCGGCCGGCACCAGGACGCTCACGTTTCCGCGGATCTCCCGGCCCCGGTACATCTCGGCGAACTCCTCCGTACGGGGGGCCGGATCCCCGGAACCCTTCGCGGGAGCGGGAGCGGACGCGGTGCCCGGCTCGTCGTCGCGCAGCGGTAGGAGGGTTCCGGCGGTGCCGGTGACCACGGCCGCGGTGAAGGCGGTACGCAGGACGATCCGGCGCGACGGACCGCGTGCTCCTCGCGGTGCGCCGCCGGGATCGGTGGTTCGGCTCATGGGTGAGTGCCTCTCGTCGACTCGTCCGAGGTGCTGTTGCCGGCGATGGTGGCAAGGAGGCGGCGGAGAATCGGTTCTCTTGGGCGTGGCGTGCCTGGCGTTCCGTCAAACGCGTGACCGTGCGCGGCCATCCGCGCCGGAGGCCGCGTCGCGCGGTGTGCCGTGCGCACGGGACCCGACGATGTCCGGGCGAACTCGTGGAGGTGGAAGTACATGACCGTTCCGAATCAGATGTCCGGCGGCCGCGCGGCGGGCGCCGACCTCGCCGACCCGGCCTTCTGGCAGTTGCCGCGCGCGGAGAGGCTAGGCGCCTTCGCCCGGCTGCGGGAGCTCGACGCACCCGTGCTGTTCACGCCCCGGCCGGGCACCGCCCGTACCTCCGGCAGACCCTTCTACGCCCTGGTGCGCCACGCGGACGTGCTGACCGCGAGCCGCACCCCGAAGGTCTTCGCCAGCGCTCCGGGGGTCACCACTCCGGAGCCGGCCGGCTGGGCGAAGGCGCTGTTCGGGAACTCGATGGTCAACATGGACGGGCCCGAGCACGCGGCGCTGCGCCGGATCATCTCCCGGCGCTTCACCCCCCGGCTGCTCGCGGCCACCGAGGAGAACATCGGCCGGCTGGCCGGGCGTCTGGTGGACGAGATGATCGCCGAGCGGCCCCACGACTTCATGCCGTCGGCGGCCTCGCGGCTGCCGCTGGAGGTGATCTGCGACCTGATGGGCATCCCGGCGGAGTCCCGGCCGCGGATCGCGGAGCAGATCGACCACGCCTCCGAGCACGTCGGCGTCGAGCGCCGGGGCCGGGCCCGGCTGCGCGTTCCCGGCCGTGGGCTCGCGTCCCTGGCCCGGATGCAGCTCGTCATGGCGCGTCTGGCCCGCGAACGCAGCCGTCACCCGCAGGACGATCTCGTCTCGGCCCTGGTGCGCGCGGACATCGACGGTGAGGCGCTGTCCTCGCGGGATCTCGGCGCCTTCTTCTCCCTGCTGCTCGTGGCCGGGGTGGAGACCACCCGCAACGCGATCGCGCACGGGGTGTCCCTGCTGGACCGGCATCCGGAGCAACGGGAATTGCTCCGTTCGGACTTCGACCGGTACATCGGCGGTGCCGTGGAGGAGATCGTCCGGCATTCGACGCCGATCATCCAGTTCCGCAGAACCGTGGTCTCGGAATTCCCACTGGGCGGTCGGACCTTCCTTCCCGGGGAGAAAGTCGCACTGTTCTATGCGTCCGCCAATCGGGATGAAGCAGTTTTCACCCGTCCGGATCTCTTCGACATCACCCGGTCGCCGAATCCGCATCTGGGGTACGGGGGTGGCGGCCCGCACCACTGCCTCGGCGCCCACCTGGCCCGACTCGAGATGACGGCCCTGTTCCGGGAACTGCTCACCCGACGGACCGTCATCCGGCAGACGGGTGATCCGGAGCTGGTCGATTCGAATTTCGACAACCGCGTCGGTTCGCTGCCGTTCACTTTCGGCCCCACCGTCACCTGAACGGCCCGTTCGCAACGCCGAATACGATAAATGGACCGCTCTGTTCGCGTGCGGTGCAGGATGATGAAACTCTCTCCCCATCGGGCCGAAACGGCCGGAATTTCCTTGCAGCCAGGAGGAGTCATGCCGGCCAAGCGCCGACTCATCACCACGTGTATCGCCGCGGCTGTTCTCAGTCTCCTGGCAGGCGGTGGCATCGCCGGCCGGCTGCCGTCCGGCACGGATTCCGTGGACAGCGCCGCCCCGGGGCCGCGGGGCGGCAGGGTGGCGGCGGCCACCGCTCACGGCGCCTATCTGGACTACGGCCCCGCCGGGGTGAGCAGGATGGCGGAGCTGTCGCGCTGGCTCGGCGGTGCGGAGCTGCGGGTCGGCCACACCTACCTGCCGGGCGACCTGTGGGTGAACATCGAGGGCACCCCCGACTTCCTGGACGCGTGGGCCGACTGGCGCAAGGCGGACGAGGACCGCATGTTCGTCCTCAACGTGCCCATGCTGGAGCGGAACGAGGAGCGGGTCCCGGACGCCCAGGTCCGCCGTCTGCTGCGGTCGGGGGCGGCGGGCGCCTACGACCAGCACTTCACCAGGCTGGCCGAGCGCCTGGTCGCCCTGGGCGTGCCGGACACGGTGATCGTGCTGGGCTGGGAGATGAACGGCACCACCTACACCCATCGCTGCGGTCCCGATCCGGCGTCCTGGAAGGCGTACTGGCAGCGGATCGTGACGGCGATGCGCGAGGTGCCCGGCCAGGAGTTCCGTTTCGACTTCACGCCCAGCCGGGGACGGGACGCGGTGCCCTGGACCGAGTGCTACCCGGGTGACGACGTCGTCGACATCATCGGCATGGACTCCTACGACCAGCCGCCGGGCGAGTCCTTCGACGAACAGATCGACGATCCGTACGGGCTCCAGAAGCACGTGGACTTCGCGGCGGAGCGCGGCAAGCCGATCTCGTTCCCGGAGTGGGGGCTGTTCCGCAACGGCGACAATCCGGAGTACATGCGGCGGATGCTCGACTGGATCGACCGGCACCAGCCGCTGTACCAGACGATCACGGACTACTGCCCGCACGGTGTGTGGCAGTGCCGGAGCAACCCCCGCTCCTCGCAGGTCTACCGGACGAAGCTCGCCGAGATGGCCGCACCGGTGGAAGCCGCCCCGAGCGCGCCCCCCACGACGGCCCCGACGCCTCCGCCGTCCCCGACTCCCCCGGCGACCGTCCCGCCGCCGCCCTCCCCGGTGCAGCCCGCGCCCGCGGCACCGAAGCCGCCGGCCGCCGCCCGCGAGTGGTGCGTCACGGTGCCGTTCGGGGAGTGGCTGGGACCGTGGCTGAAGGAACGCAAGCTCTGCCTGCGCTACTGACGCCCCTCGTGGAAACGGCTCCGGCCGCCCCCCCGGGTGCCGGAGCCGTCCACCCGCACGGGTCCAGCGCGAGGGCAGGAGGACGGGCAACCGCTCGTCACTGCCCCGACGGGGACACCGCCTGCCGCGTCACGCCGCCGAACGGGCGGAGGGCCGCGCGCCTCCCCGGCCGGGGAGCGGGCCGGTGCGTACTCGGCAGTGACGCGCGACCATGGAAACCTAGAGATGGTGGTGAGGTGCATGGCATCCGCCGACGAGGGCTCCCCGGCGGGGCCCGGCTCGCTGCCCTCCGCGGGTCCGCGCGGCCCCGTGCAGCTGAGCGACGACGCGGTGGCGGTGGTCGCCGGGGACGGCACGGTCATCGGCTGGACCCGCGGGGCTCAGGCGCTGCTCGGGTACCCGGCCGCAGAGATGGTGGGCCGGTCCGCCGCCCTGTTGCTGGCAGGGCCCGCCGACCCCCGGCGTACGGCCGCGATCGCCGCCCGCGGCCGGGACGGGTCGGGGTGGAGCGGGCTGGTCGCCCTGCGCGGCCGGGACGAGCGGCAGCTCGATGTCGACGTACGGGTCTCGGCCTCGTTCCTGATCGCCGGGCGCGAGGGTTTCATGGTCTCCGGGCGGGAGCGCAACCCCCGGTGGACGGTGGACGGATCGGTGCTGGAGGAGTTCCTCACCCGGTCGCCGGTGGGTATGGCGGTGCTGGACCCCGAGCTGCGCTACATCTGGCTCAACGACACCCTGGAGCGGTTCGGCGGGGTCCCCCGGGAGCAGCGCCTGGGGCGTCGGCCCGCGGACGTGCTGCCCGGACTGCTGGCGGCGCCGATCGAGCGGCTGATGCGGCAGGTCCTGGCGACCGGGGTCCCGGTGACCGACTACGAGTACCTGGGCTGGAGCTGGTTGGACCCGAACCGCCGCCGGGCCTATTCGAGCTCGTTCTTCCCGCTGGTGGACGCCGAGGAGAACCGGATCGGCATCGGCTACACGGTGCTGGACGTCACCGACCGGTGGAACGCGCGCCGGCTGCTGGCGCTGGTGAACGAGGCCGGGGCCAGTATCGGCTCCACCCTGGACGTGCAGCGTACGGCCCAGGAACTGGCCGATTTCGCGGTGCCCCGGTTCGCCGACTTCGTCTTCGTCGACCTGCTGGAGACGCCGCTGGGCCGGGACCGGCCGGGGGCCCCTCCGCTCGGCTCGGAGGCGCCGGGCGGCAGGCCGCCGATGCGCCGAATGGGGATGAGTTCGGTGCGCGAGGGGTGCCCGGAGGCGGTGGTGCGGGTCGGGGAGAGCGTCGACTTCATGCCGCTGCCGCACGACGTGCACTTCCTTCTCGACGGTGATCCGGTCCTCCTTCCGATGCTCGATCCGGAGAGCCGCGCGTGGGCCGTGGAGCAGCCCGCGCGGGCCGCCCGTATCCGCGAGTTCGGGCTGCACTCCCTCATCTCCGTACCGATGCGGGCGCGGGACACCGTCCTCGGGCTCACCACGTTCATGCGGTCGCAGAACCCGGTGCCGTTCGACGAGGACGACGTGGCGCCGGCCCGGGAGCTGGTGGCCCGGGCGGCGGTCTGCGTGGACAACGCGCGCCGCTACACCCGGGAGCACACCGCGGCGCTGGTGCTCCAGGAGAGCCTGCTGCCGCACACCCTGCGCGGCGGAGCGGCGCTGGACGTGGCGTCCTCCTACCTCCCGGCCGATGCGAAGGACGGGGTCGGGGGCGACTGGTTCGATGTGATCCCGCTGTCCGGGGCGCGGGTCGGCCTGGTCATCGGTGACGTGGTGGGGCACGGCATCAGTGCCGCCGCGACCATGGGGCGGCTGCGCACCGCCGTGCAGACGCTGGCCGACATGGATCTCGCTCCCGACGAGCTGCTGGCCCGGCTGGACGATCTCGTCATGCGGCTGAGCGAGGAGGAGCCGGCGGGCGGACAGGCCGACCGGGGCGGCACGACGGTGCTGGGCGCCACCTGCCTGTACGCCGTCTACGATCCGGCGACCCGCTGCTGCACGATGGCCCGGGCCGGGCACCCGCCGCCGGTGATCGTCACCCCGCAGGGCGCGGTCAGCTTCCCCGACCTTCCCCCCGGCCCACCGCTGGGCCTGGGCGGACTCCCCTTCGAGTCCGTCGATGTCGAACTGTCCGAGGGGAGCCTGCTCGGCCTCTACACCGACGGCCTCATCGAGGGCCCGGAGAAGGACGTCGAGCAGGGCAGGATCCGGCTGGGACGGGCGGTCTCGCGGGACGGGCTGCCGCTGGACGAGCTGTGCGCGGCGGTGGTCAAGGAGCTGCTGCCCGTTCCGCAGCCGGACGACATCGCGCTGCTGCTCGCCCGCACCCACGCGCTGAGCCCCGACCGGCTGGTCTCCTGGGACGTCCCGCTCGACCCGGCGGCCGTCGGGGCGACCCGGAACAAGGTGGCCCGCCAGTTGGAGAGTTGGGGGCTGGACGAGCTGACCATGACGACGGAGCTGATCGTCAGCGAGCTGGTGACCAACGCGATCCGCTACGCCTCCGGTCCGGTACGGCTGCGGCTGCTGCTCCAGTCCGTGCTGACCTGCGAGGTGTCCGACGCGAGCAGCACCACCCCGCGGCTGCGGCACGCCCGGACGACGGACGAGGGGGGACGCGGTCTGTTCCTCGTCGCACAGCTCGCCCGGCGCTGGGGCACCCGGTACACACACCAGGGGAAGATCATCTGGGCGGAGCAGAGTCTGCCGCCGCCTCCCACCGGGCCTCCTCCCGTGGTTCCCCCTCCCGGCTGAACAGCCTGCTCAGTGCTCCGCCGGTCCGGATCAGCTCGTCCCAGGTGCCCTCCTCGACGATGCGTCCCCCCTCCAGGACCGCGATGCGGTCGGCCCTGCGGACGGTGGCGGGGCGGTGGGCGATGATCAGCGTCGTACGGGTGTGGGCCTGGGAGTCCGCCGTGAGCGCCCGGGCCAGTTCCGCGTCGCCCCGGTGGTCGAGGTGCGCCGTCGTCTCGTCGAGGACGAGGACCCGGGGGCGGCCGAGCAGTCCCCTGGCCAGGGCGATCCGGGCGCGCTGGCCACCGGAGAGGGTCGCGCCGCGTTCGCCGACCGGGGTGTCCAGACCGTGGGGCAGGGCGTCGGCGACGGGGGTGAGGCCGCAGATACGGACGGCGGCGGCGAGCTCCCGGTCGGTGGCGTCGGGAGCGCCCAGGCGGAGGTTGTCGGCGAGGGTCCCGTGGAAGAGCGGGGCCTCCTGGCCGACCACGCACACGGCGGCCCGCAGGTCTGCCTCGGCGAGATCCCGCAGGTCGACGGGGTGGGCGGCGGTCTGGGGGACCAGCTCCACCGTTCCCTCCTGCGGGTCCCAGTAGCGGGCCAGGAGATGGGCGCAGCTCGTCTTGCCGGCCCCGGAGGCGCCGACGAGGGCCACCGTCTCGCCCGGCCGTACGGTCAGGTCGAGACCGTCCAGGACGGGGGCGGCTCCGTAGCCGAACCGTACGCCGCGCAGCCGCAGGCCGAGCGGGCCCGGCGGGGCGGGGAGCGGGGAGGCGGGGACGGGGGCGCCGGCCGGCGCGTTCAGGGCCGCGCGGACCCGGGCGGCGGCGGCGCGCAGGCTGCCCGCCCGGCCCAGCGCTGCCGCCGATTCGGCCACCGGGGCCAGGGCACCGAGGGCGAGGGCCATGGCCGCCGGGGCCCAGGCACCGTCGAGCCGCCCCTCCCCGGCGGCGTGGGCGGCAGCGGCGACCACCCCGATGACGGCGGTGACGACGAGCAGATCGCGGGCCGCGCCGGCCCCGGTCTCCCAGGACTGTTCGGCGCGCTGGGCACGGGCCAGCCGCCGGCCGCCGGAGCGCAGGCGGGCCCGGGTACGGTTCAGGGCTCCCGCCACCAGCAGCTCGCGCAGGCCGTCGACACTCTCCACGCTCTCCGCGGAGAGGTCGGCGAGGGCGGCCCGGGTCGCGGCTCCGCGCTCGGCCCGCCCGCGCGCCTCCAGCAGGGGTGACCACAGGAGCAGCCACGCGGCGGGCACGACGGCGAGGAGCAGCCATGGCCCGAGGACGCCCAGCAGGGTGGCGGCCACCGCGAAGACGACGCCGGAGGCGATGAGTTGGGCGATGGCATGGGCGTAGAAGAACTCCAGGGCCTCCACATCGCCGAGCGCGGTGGCCGCGAGGTCGCCGCTGCGGCGACCCGCGATCCGGGCGGGGGCGGAGCGGGAGAGCCCGTCGAAGACCCGGACCCGCAGTTCGGCCAGGACCCGGTAGGCGAGGTCGTGCGAGAGGTCCATCTCCCGCCAGGTGGCGAGCGCCCTGAGCAGGACGAGCCCGATGAGGACCGCCACGGTGACCGGTGAGGGGGCCCGGTGCTCGATGACCGCCCTACCCACGGTGTGCGCGGCGAGGGTGACCAGGGCGACGAGGGCCGCCTGGTCGACGAGGGCGGCCAGGCAGGTGCGCAGGACGGTGGCGCGGTGGGCGCCGAGGACGGGGAGGAGGGAGCGGAGGGCGCCGGTGTCGTGGGGGGCGGGTGCGCGCGGAGTCGTGCGGTCCCGGGTGGGGCTGGGCTCGGCGGGTGTCATGCGGCGTGCTCCTCCTGGGTGGTCCGGCCCGCCGCGACGAGCGTGGCGTACACGCCGCCGCCCGCCAGCAGTCCGCTGTGGTCGCCGGACGCCTCGACCCGGCCGCCGTCGAGGACGACGATGTGGTCGGCGTGGCGTACGGCGGCGAGCCGGTGGGCGACGACGAGGCAGGTACGGCCCCGGCTCGCCGCCGTCAACTCCCCCACGATGCGGGCCTCGCCGCGCTCGTCCACCGCGCTGGTCGCCTCGTCCAGGATCAGGACCGGCGCGTCGGCGAGGAGGGCGCGGGCGAGGGCGAGCCGTTGGCGCTGACCGCCGGAGAGCGTGGCGCCGCGTTCGCCGACGAGGGTGGCGTACCCCTGGGGGAAGGCGGTGATCTCCTGATCGATGCCCGCGGCCCGGGTGGCGGCGCGCAGCTGTTCGTCGGTGGCGGCGGGCCGCACGATGCGCAGGTTCTCGGCGATCGTGGCGTGGAAGAGGTAGGTCTCCTGCGAGACGACGGCGATCCCCCGGCGCAGCGAGGCGAGGGTGTACGCGGCGGTCTCGGTCCCGGCGAGGGTGACACGGCCGCTGTCGGGGTCGCGCTGGCGCAGCAGCAGGCTCAGCAGGGTCGACTTCCCGGCGCCGGAGGGTCCCACGATCGCCGTGGTGCGCCCGGCGGGTGCGGTGAAGGTGATGCCGTCCAGGGCGGGGGCTCCGGCTCCGGGGTGGGTGTAGTGCACGGCGTCGAAGCGGATGTCGGGGGCGGTGTCCCAGCGGGCGAGGGTCCTCCCCCGGTCGGCGACGGCGGGTTCGGCGGTGCGCAGCGCGGCGATGCCGTCGGCGGCGGAGACCCCGAGGTAGCCGGCATGCCATTCGCGGGAGAGGTCGCGGACGGGGCGGAAGCACTCGGAGGCCAGCATGAGCAGGAGGTACGTCCCGGTGGTGGCGGTGGGTCCGCCGGCCGCCGAGGAACACGCCACCAGGACGGCGGCCACGGTGCCGCCCTGGACGGCGAGGTCGGTGAGGCCGGTGTCGACGAGCGAGACCCGGAGTTTGGCGACGGTCGCGCGGTGGAGCGCCGCCGACCGCTGCTCCAGCCGGTCCCGCACGCGGCCCACGGCACCGGCCGCGCGCAGGGTGGCCATGCCCTGCAACGCCTCCAGGTAGTCGGCGGCGAGCGCTTCGTAGGTGTCCCAGTGCTCCGTGCCACGCCGGGCGAGCAGCCGGTCCCACCAGCGCGGCCCGAGGAGCGCGACCACCAGGGCGAGGCCGAGGGCGAGGGCAGCGTACGGGTCGATGAGCGCGACGGCGACGAGCAGCAGCGGTGGGACGGTGGAGGTGATGAGCGCCTGGGGCAGATAGCGGGAGACGTACGCGTCCACCCCTTCGACGCCGTCCACGAGCGTGGCGCGCACCGCTCCGGCCCGCGCCCCGGTGATCGCGGTGGGCCCGAGGTCGCCGAGGCGGGACAGGAGGGTGTCGCGGAGCCGGATCCGGACGGCGGCGCCCGCCGTGACGGCGGTCAGGCGCTGGGCTCGGCCGAGGGCGGCCCGGACGAGCACGTCGGCGAGCACCGACAGGAGGAGCGGGGTGAGGCCGGACGTGTCGCCGTGGGCGATCCGGGAGAGGACCACGGCGAGCAGCACGGCTTGCGCGAGGTGGGTGAGGGTGACCGTGGCGAGCAGCAGGGTCGCCCAGCCGAGGGGACGGCGGGCGGTCCGGGCGGCGCGCAGGAGTTCGGGGTGGAGCATCATGGGCGTTCTTCCTTGCCCGACGGGGCCGGTGGGGCCGGTGGGGCTTGTGGTGCGGAGGATGCGGGGGGTGGGGGTCCGGCGAGGGCGAGGCCGTGGACGATCCAGTCGTGCCCGGGGGTGTCACCGAGTGCGGCGCCGAGATCGGCCTGTTGCCAGGAGCCGATGGGACGTGCGCGGAGCCCGAGTGCGGTGGCGTGGACGTGGGCGACCCCGGCGGCGTAACCGGCGGCGAGGTGGCTGCTGCGGATCAGGGCCGGTGGGGCGTCGGCGGGACAGCCGTGGGCCACCAGCACCGCGCCCGCCGTGCCGATCCACTGCTGGCCCGCCGCCCAGCGGGCGAGGGTGGGGCGCGCGTCGCCGGCGGCGAGGGTGCCGGCAGTGGTGCGGAGCCCCGGAGTGTCGCCGCCGACCGCCGCGGCCCAGACGGGGCCGTCCGGCCGGGCGGCCCCGGCGGTGGCCAGGACCCGGGCGAGCAGGTCCGGGGCGGGCGGGTGCGTCAGGTCCGAGGGGGTCGCGCTCCTTCGCGTACGGAGGATCTCGTCCGTCACGTGGGCCGGGCGGCGGGCCGGATGCCAGGTGGAGCCTGGATCCGCCGTCATGGACTCCAACAGGTCCCGCGCGGCGTCCAGTTCGCGGGTCCACGCGGTCTCGGCGCCCGGCTGTGGCACCGGGTCGGAGGCGCGGGGCAGGGTGGCCCAGGCGGCCAGCGGGGCAGTTGGGGGTGCGGGCCCTCGTCCGGGCGGCAGCCAGAGTGCCGCCAGCGGAAGTTCTACGTCGGTTCCGGGCCAACGCGCGGTCCACTCCCCTGCTCGGGGCAGCCCCGCAGCCGCGGAGAGCTCGGCCCCCTCCGCGTCGAGGGAGACCCGCACGCCGCCCGGGGCGGCGCCCAGCGCCAGGGCGGCCGCGGCATGACCCGCGTCCAGCAGGAGCAGCGGCCAGGCGCGGTGTCCGTAGTGCGCGACGGTGCGCGAGAGGGTGACGGTGAGGACGACGACGGCCCCGGGGGGCACGTCGGCGGGGGCCCGGCCGCGTGGATGGGCGCGGTGGGTGTGCGGGTCGTAGGCGTACCGCCCGGGCGGCAGCGAGCAGCCCGGCCCGAGGAGCAGGTGTGCCCGCACGGGGTGGAGGGCGCCCGCCGAGGCGACGGGCCGCAGTCGGCCTCCCGTCCCGGGGGGCACGGCGAGCGACCGTCGCAGGGCACGTGCCAGGTCCGCCGCTCCACCGGCCCCGGCCAGGCAGAGCGCCGGGCCGCCCCACGGGAAGGCGCGCTCCGGCACGTAGGGAGCGGTGCGCGGCACACGGGACGACCTGACATCGGCCAGAGCGCGGCGCAGAAGCTCGGAGGTCGCGGGAGGAGCCTCGGTCATGGCGGTGCGCTCCTTCACATGTGCGGCGGCGGCGCGAGGGTGAAATCCGCCGGTCCGGTCGGGGGCCGGGTACGCCATCCCCGGTCGAGCGCGGCCTCGGCGAAGCGCGGGCAGCCGAAGTAGCCGAAGGCGGCGGGGGCGTTGGGGATCAGCTTGGAGACCAGGACGCGGGCGACGCGCAGAGCGGTCTCGGCGATGTCCTCGGTCGTCAGGTCGACGGTGATCACACGATGGCCGCCGGCGGTGAGCGCCGCGTCCAGTACGGCGCGGCTCCCCGGGGCGACCTCGGTGACGGGGACGGTGCCCCCGGCCGGATGCGTGAAGCGCCGGGCCAGCGGGGTCATCCGGTCGTCGAGCCAGACCTGTACATGGGCGCCGAGGTCACGCACGGCGGCGAACTGCGGTCCGCAGTCGTCGAGATAGCGCCGGTCGGCCCGGTGGTCCAGGTACAGGCCCCGCGCGAAGAGACCGGCCTCGACGGAGCGGTGGACCCACCCGTCGGCTTCCACCGCGCCCTGCGTGAACACCCACGTGTGCACGGCCTCAAGGACGGCCTTGCGGGCCGCCTCGGCCGGGTCGTACCGGCAGGCGAACCCGGCGGCGTGGATGCCGCGCCGGGGATCGTGGACCAGAGCGGCCATGCAGGGGGCGAACTCGGAGGGCATCTCCACTATGTGGACGTCCAGTTCGGCGCCCGCAAGGTCTTCGGTGAGACCGGGAACGCCGGCCGGGTCGATGCCCCGGGTGGGCCCGTCCAGGTGCCACCACAGCTCCAGGGCGTCACGTTCGACGACTTCGAGCAGCCCTCGCTCGACGGCGTCGTCGAAGCCCTGGCCGGTGGCGATGCCCGCGTAGTTGAGGTGGTGGGTGCGGGGCAGTGAACGCAGCCCGCCCTGACGCCAGTTGAGGTGGGTGAGGGACACGGGTGCCCAGCAGGCCTGTCCGTTCTCGGTGCCCGGGGTCCAGAGGGCCGGTGTGCCGGGGGTGAGTTCGGCGTACGGGAATCCTGGGCGCCCGTACTGCCAGGAGGCGTACGAGGGCACCGACCCCGGTCCGTACACCCGCAGTCCCTCCGCCTCCAGCTCGGCGGCCGTGGCCCTGCGGGGCGTGCGGGGGTGGCCGGGCGGCGGGACGCGGTTGCCGCAGTAGCGTTCCACGGCTTCGGCGACGGCGGCGATCCGAGCGCCCTCGGGGTCCCCGAAGGTGGTGCCGAGCGAGACCCGGTCGGCGGGCCAGGCGCCGAGGCGTCGGGCGTCGGCCACTTCGGCGGTCATCGCGGTGTAGCGGGGCGGCGCGCCGGCGGGGTGCTCGACGGGCTCGACACCGCGGATCAACCCGCAGACGGGGTCGACCAGGGTTTCGATGGGCAGGGTGCTGGTCAACGGCATATCTCCGGTACGGGCTCGACGTAGCGACGCCGGGCGACGACGGTCAGGTGCAGGACGCTCCCCCGTGCGGTGACGGCTCGGCGGGACGGGGCGAGGCGGGTGGCGGTCACCGGGTTCTCGCCGGTGTGCGGGTTGCGGGCGTGGGCGGGGAAGTGGTGTCCGGCGATCTCCGCGCGCAGCCGCGTCCCGGCGGGCAGCCGACGGCCCAGCGTGCCGAGCGGCACGGTGATCTCCACGGTCTCCCCGGGCGGGTCGGTGCGCCGGACGATGCCGAACGCGAGCGGCTCCGCGCGGCCGGCCGGGTCGAGGGCGGTGACGCGTACGGCCCAGTCGGCGGCGGGGGTGTCTGCGGCGGCGTGGATCCGGGCGGTGGCGGGCCCGGCCAGGTCGAGCGGGCGGGGCAGCGGCGGGGAGAGGAGGAGGCAGCGGTCGGCGGGGGCGGCGCCCGCCGGGACGGCCAGGTCGTCGGAGCGCACGGGGCGGGCCGGGTCGGCGGTGAACTCGGCTCCGTGCAGCAGCCGTAGACCGGTGGGGACATCGAAGGGCCAGGTGGTGGTGCGTGTCGGGGACTCGCCGCCCGGTCCGCGCGTGATGTCCTGCCGTACGCCGTGCCAACGGCCGCTGCCACCGAGGGCGATGGCCCCGCGCCTCTCGGGCTCCAGCCGCCCGACGAGGGCGGCGCGGGCCCACCGTACGTACAGCGCACCGAGGTTGATGCGGTCGGCCGCGATCTCGGGCCGGTCCGCGGTGAGGCGGTGGCCCCATGGGCCGAGCAGCAGGCGCGCGGGTCCGCCCCAGCCGCGCCACAGCGCCACGGTGTCCTCGGCGAAGGGGTCGTGGGTGCCTCCGACGGTGAGGAGCGGGAGGCGGGAGGCGGAACCGCGCAGGACGATCCGGCCGCGCGGGCAGTCGTCCCAGAGCCCGGGCCAGGACGGCAGGGCACGGCCCAGGCGGTCGGCCAGCCGGGTGATCGGGAGGTGTTCCAGGAGGCCGGGGTCGTCGGCGAGGGCGCGGGCCAGCGCATCGGGAGCGGAGTCGGGGCGGTCGCCGTGCGCGGCCCACCAGCCGGCCCGGGCGGCGAGCCGTTCGGGCCCTGCGGGCTCGCGGGCGGTGTCGGCGAGGCCGAGGGCGGGGACGGCGGCGATGACGGCGTCCGGCCGTCCGTCGCCGGGGGCGCCGAGCGCGGTGACGAGGGCGCAGTGGGCGGCGTAGGAGGAGCCGACGGCGACGACCGGGCCGCCGCTCCACGCCTGCCCGCGCACCCACGCCACGGTCGCGGTGCCGTCGCTCTCCTCGTGGTCCCGGTAGGGGTGCCACGGACCGGGCGAGCCGTGCCGGCCGCGTACGTCCTGGGCGACGGCGGCGAACCCGTGCGCCGCCCAGCCGCGCAGCTCAGCGCGGTGGGCGGCGCGGCCGTAGGGGGTGCGGATCACCACGGCGGGGTGGGGGCCCGGCGTGTCCGGCAGGCAGAGGTCGGTGGCGAGCGGGGTGCCGTCGGGGGCGGGGACGATCACGGTGGCGATGTCCGCCGCGGTGTTCACGGGGCCGTCCGCGCGGTGGGCGGCATGCACCCGGTCGCCCTCCCGTCGGACGGTGTTCACGCGTTCGCCCGCACGGTGGGAGCGGGCAGCGGGGCGACCTCCGGTACGGGGAGAACGGGGTGCTCGGTGACGGTCAGGTCGCGCAGGTCGATCCGGCGCAGCCGGCGGCGGGCGGGGAGACCGGTCCCCCGGTGCGGCTCGCCGCTCGCCCAGGCGATCAGGTCGGCGGTGAGCAGCGCGGCGATCAGGGCGGCGGACGCCTCGGTGGGGCGCGGTCCGGTGTCGGGGGTACGGTGGCCGGCCCAGTAGGCGGCGAGTTCGCGGTGGGCGGCGGTGGCCGCGAGTCTGCGCCGGCGGACGTGGGCGGCGGTGACGTCACCGGGGGCCGAGGCGAGCGGTTCGATCCAGGTGTGGGCGCTTTCACGGTGGCAGCGCAGCCAGGCGGTGTACCGGGCGGGCAGGCGGTCGGCTTCGTCCCAGAGTCCTTCGGGCACGGGCGAGTCGAGGCACCAGACCACGGCGGTGTCGCGCTGCCCCGCGAGTTGGGCCACGTCGTCGGCGGAGGCGGGGTGGACCTCGGCCCCTTCCGCCGCGGCGAACCGGGACAGTGGTCCGGTGAGTACGGGGTCGCCGAGGAGGTGGACGGTCCGCCCGGTGAGCGGTGGGCGGCGGGGCTCGGTCACCGCGTGACCGGCCTCCTCGAACGCCGCGATCAGACCGTCGAGTTCACCCGACGACGCCTGCCCTTCCTCTCCCGCTGTCAGCCGGTCGACCAGTTCCCCCGGGCCGACGCGGCCGGTATCGATGCGCAGGAACTCCCCTTCGGCGGTGCGGAGTACGGGCCGGCCACCGGGGACGGTGACGATCCCGGCTCCGGGAGCGAGTCGACTGCGGTTCACGGGGGCCTCCGAGGGGCGTCGTACGGGGGTGAGCTGGTGGTGCGAACGGGGCGGGCCCGTCCGGGAGTTCCCCCGGACGGGCCCGCCCCGCGAGGAGCGGGAGCCTGCCTCAGCGGCAGGTGCCGCCTACTTCTCGTCCGCGGTGTCGGCCTCGACGGCGTCGTCGAAGGGGTTCTCGACGAGGGCGTTCGAGTGGGTGGCGGAGAGGTGGGCGAGCTGGCCCTGGTCGGCGATCGGGCTGAACACCTTGTTGTGCTCCATGAGTTGAAGCCTCCATTCGGATCGGTTGGTGATGGTTGCGACGCCGTTCTTTGCCGCACCACAGACACTAATGAATATGATTTTCATTCCGCAATAGCTGGAGCGGAGCGAGAGGGTGATCTGGGTAACAGACGGGCCAGCCGCCCTCGGTATCGATCCCCACCCGCCCCTGGACACCCAGGACTTCGGCCAGCAGCCGCTCCGTGACCACCTCTCCGGGCGGGCCGTCGGCGGCGATACGGCCGTCGCACAGCGCCACGATCCGGTCGGCGAACCGCGCCGCGTGGTTGAGGTCGTGCAGCACCATCACCACCGTGAGCCGCCGCTCGGCGCGCAGCCGCACGACGGTCTGGAGCACCTCCAGCTGGTGCCGCAGGTCGAGATAGGTGGTGGGCTCGTCCAGGAAGAGGACCGGGGCGTCCTGGGCCAACGCCATGGCCAGCCGGACCCGTTGCCGCTCACCACCCGACAGCGCGTCCACCGGCCGGTCCGCCCAGCCGGTGACACCGACGTCCGCGAGGGCCCGGGCCGTCACCTCGTCATCGCCGTCCCGCAGCATCCCGAGCGGCCCCCGGGTCGCGTAACGGCCCTGGCGGACCAATTGCCGTACGGTCAGGGCCGGTACGGCCGGGGCCGACTGGTGGAGCAGCACCACGCGGCGGGCGGCGGCCCGTCTGGGCAGGCGTGCCGCGTCGTCCCCGTCGAGCAGGACCCGGCCGTCGCTGGGGGTGAGCAGTCCGGCGGCGAGTTTGAGGAAGGTGCTCTTGCCGCAGCCGTTCAGGCCGATGAGGGCGACGAGTTCGCCCGCTCCGATGCTCAGGTCGATCCCGCGCAGCACCTCGCGCCCCGGATAGCCGAAGCTGAGCCGCTCCGCCCGGACCACGTCCGGTGCTCCCGCTGAGGGGTTCCTCCCGTCCGGCGCCTCCGCCATGCCCTTCTCCCCGTCCTCCCCGTCCGTCGTGACATCTCTCGTACGTGCTGCCATGTCCGGCCGCCTCCCCGTCATCGTTCGTCCGTCCGTCGCCGTGCCACGATCAGCAGCAGCCCCGCCCCGAGAGAGGTGGTCAGCGCGCCGACCGGCAGGGTCAGCCGGTCCGCGTCGAGCGCCACCACAAGGAGCCGGGAGAGCAGTTGGGCCGCCGCGTCCGCCCCGCACACCACCACCGCGCCGAGCAGCGCGGCGCCGGGCAGGGTGATGCGCAGGTCGGCCCCGAAGACGGCCAGCGCCAGATGCGGCACCAGCAGCCCGACGAAGCCGAGGGCGCCCACGGCCGAGACGGCGCCGGCCGTCAGGGCCACCGCACACACGAGCGCGGCGGCGCGGCCCCGCCCGGCGTCCAGTCCGGCGGCCGAGGCCTGCTCGTCACCGCAGCGCAGCAGGGTCAGCGGTGCGGAGAGCAGCCACGCGGCGGCTCCCCAGGCCGCGGCCCACGGCCACAGCAGGTGCCAGTGCTGCCAGACCCGGCCCTCGGTGGAGCCGATCAACCACTGCACCACGCTGCCGAGTTCGCCCGGGGCCACCAGGAGGACGACGGCGGTGAGGCCGGCGAGGACCGCCGACACCAGCACCCCGTAGACGGCGGTCCGCTCGGGGTCGCCCTTCTCCCGTCCCGCGAGCAGCCAGAGCAGTCCCGCGCCCGCGAACCCGCCGAGGCAGGCCGCCACGACGACCGCCGTCGGGGACTCCCAGCCGGCCAGGCCGAGGCCCGTGGCGGCGACCGCACCGAGGACCGCGCCGGGGGTGACCCCGGTGACCTCGGGCCCGGCCAGCGGATTGCGCAGGGCCGACTGGAGGACGAGCCCGGCGACTCCTAGGCTCGCCCCGGCGACCAGCGCCACCAGCAGGCGGGGCAAACGGAGTTGGAGGACGATGTGTTCGGCCATCGGGTCGCCGCCACCGCCGAGGAGTACGGCCCGCACCCCCTCGCCCGTGACGCCCCGCCCCACGAACAGGTCCGCGCAGGCGACGGCGCATACCAGGACCGCCAGGGCGCCCATCCGGACAGCCGGTGAGCGCCAGGCCCGCCGGGGTGGTGCGGGCGCCACTTCCAGGACGCTCATCGTTCCGCCTTCCGCAGGAGAGGTACGGGGTCGTCGACGGGGCGGCCTCCGGGCTGCCCGCCCTGCACCGGCAGGGCGGGCCGGATCGGCCCTCGGCTCTTCGCCGCCCGCCGCCCCCGCTTCAGCAGCACCACCCCGACCGGCACACCGACCAGGGCCGTCCACGCGCCGACGGGCGTCTCGACCGGTGCGAGCGCCAGCCGCGCGGGCTGGTCCGCGCAGAGCACCACGACCGCCCCGCACAGCGCGGACCGGACGAGCCAGCCCGCGGCACCGCCGTCCGGCCGCAGCCGTCGGGCGAGGTGGGGCGCGAGGAAGCCGACCCAGGCGACCGGGCCGCAGACCGCCACCACGGGGGCGATCAGGACGACGGCGATGCCCAGCGCCGCGACCCGCGCGCGTTCGACGCGTACGCCGAGGGCGCGGGCGTCGTCGTCGCCGAGCCGCAGCACACCGAGCACCGGCACACAGAGCACGAGCGCCGGGACGGCGACGGCCAGCCAGGGCAGCAGACCGGTGACGTCGTCCCAGGTGCGGGCGGACAGACTGCCCAGCAGATAGCGGTAGATGAGCTGGAGATCGAGCTGGTCGGCCATCACCATGAGCACCAGCAGTCCGGCCTGGAGCGCTGCCGCGACGGCGGCCCCGGTCAGCAGCACGGACGACGGGCTGCGGCCGAACCCGGCGGCCACCAGGGTGAGCAGTCCGCCGAACGCGGCCCCGGCCAGAGCGAGGAAGGGCTGGAGCCCGAGCGGTACGGAGAGGGCCAGTACCAGCGGTGCCGCGACCCCGAGCGCGGCGCCGGAGGAGACGCCGAGCATCTCCGGGACGGCGAGCGGATTGCGCAGCGCCTCCTGGAGGACGAGCCCCGCGGCGCCGAGGCAGGCGCCGGCGGCCAGCGCCAACACCATGCGGGGCAGCCGCAGTTCGGTGACGACGAGGCCCGCGAGGCCGTCGGACCCCAGGGTGGTCAGGAGCCGGCCGGGCGGGACGTACGGCGTACCGAGACTGAGGGCGCACACCGCGCCCACCACCGCCGCCACCGTCAGACAGACCGGCGCCACGGGCAGCCATCCGAGCGTGGTCCGGCGGCCCCTCACCGCAGTGCGGCCGTCGCCTCGTCGAGGACGACGCCCAGGGACCGGGTGCCGCGTCCCTTGGCCCAGACCTCGGAGTCGACCTCGATGACCTTGCCGTTCTTCACCGCCGGGATCCGCGACCAGAGCGGGTTCTCGGCGAGCTTGTCGGAGAGCTTGCCGTCCGGGGCGCCGAAGGAGAGCGTCTCCACGAACAGGACGTCGATGTCCCGGGCGAGGATCTCCTCCAGGCTGTAGGACCCGTCGACTCCCCGGCTCTTCCAGGGGTAGTGGGAGATCTTCGGGAAGAGTCCGGCGGCCACGTCGGTCTCCGGGGTGGCCACGCCGAAGTTCTCGTCGCTGCCGAAGATGATCAGCGCTGTCCTGTCGCTCCTGGCCTCCTCGGCCTTCGCCAGGCGGGCGCGGAACGTCTGCTCCGCCTTCTCGCCCTCCTCCGTACGGCCGGTGAGTGCGGCCAGGTCCCGCAGGTAGCCGACGCTGTCCTTCCAGGAGCCGGGCTGCACCGGCCAGAAGGTGGTGGCGCCCTTCAGTGCGGGGGCGAGCTTGCCGTGGGTGTCCTCCAGGCCGATCACCAGGTCGGGCCGGTGGGAGAGGATCGCCTCGACCTCGGGGCTGAGGAAGCCGCCGGGCACGACGGGGACCTTCGCCGCCTTCTCCTTGCCCAGGAACTCCGGGTGCGCGAGCACCGCGGAGTTGGTGGCGGTGGGGGTCATGCCCAGCTCGACGAGGATGTCGTCGCAGAGGGCGACCAGGCAGACGATCTTCCGCGGGGCCTTGTCCAGGGAGACCGTGACGCCCTTGGCGTCGGTGATCTCGGTGGCGGCCTTGATGGGCCGCACCTCGGTGCTCGTACGGGGCCCGGCCCCGGCCGCGGGTTCGGCGGTCCCGGATTCGCCGCCCGACGTTCCGCAGCCGGCCAGCAGCCCTCCCAGTACGGCGATCGCGGCCCAGCGGCGGACTCTCAGTGCGGTGCGTGGCATCGGCTCGTCCCTCAGTTTCTGTACGGCCCCGGGAAGGAGGCAGGTGCGACGGCGGGGCCCCGGGAGCCATCCCCACCACAGAGCGGACCTTACACATGATTATCATTTCCAATAAAGCGGGCCAAGGCTTCCCGCCGGACCGCCGGACCCATCGACCGCCCTCAGGAGCGCCGCATGCCCCACCCTCCCCATCCGCCACCCCGCCTTCTGGTCGCCGACCAAGTCGCCGGGCGCATCAGCCTGTTGGACCTCCCGGACGGCGGCGAACGGGCGGCACTGAACCACCGGCACCTCGCCGAGCACGCCGGGTTCCTCGCCCTGCCGGACGATCTGGTCGCCTGCGTGGACGACCGGGCGGGCGAGCTGCTGGTCCTCGATCCGTACGGCCCCGACACCGGCCGGCCCCTGGTCCGGCGCCGGGTGCCGGTCGCCGTACCCGCCGAACACCTGGCGGCCGCGCCGGGCGGCCGGCACCTCGCGGTGACCACCGGTCTCGGGCGTAACCAGGAGGCCTGGACCGGGCTCCTGACGGTCCTCGACCTCGACGCACCGGACGGAGCCGTCGCCGTACGCGTACGGGGCCGGACCGGCGAGCCGGGTGTCACGGTCCTCGGCGGGGCGTCGCCGCTCGTGGTGCTGCGCCACCGGGAGCCCGGCGAACTCCTGGTCCACCGGCACCGGGACCTGATGGCCGCACCCCCTTCGTGCCCGCCGGTGGAGCCCGTCCGGCGCATCGGGCTGCCGGACGCCGACGGGCACGGGGACGCCTACGACCCGGTCACCGGGCGGGTGTTCGCCGCGGCGGGCTCGGGCGTGCACCGGGTCCGGCACGACGGCGAGAGGCTCACGCCGGAGCCGCCCCTCCCTTGGGTCGCCGACGGACGGACCGGAGGCCGGGGCTACTACCTGCGGCTGGACCCCGTACGGCGCACCCTCTGGTCCTGCGTACGCGGCGGGCCCACCGCGCCGGGGCGATGGCCGGAATGGACCAACGACGCCTGGTGGCACGGGCTGGACACGGGCACCACGGGGAGGCTGGAGCTGGGCCCCGGACTGGTGTTCCGCCTCGCCGTGACCGCCCGCCACATCGCGTACTCCCGCGTCCACCCGGACGGCGACGAACTGATCCTGCTGGCCGCGCCCACCGCCCCCGGGGCCCGGCCGCACCTCACCGCCCGCCTCCCGCTGCCCGCGATGTCCGGTGCGCCCCGGCGCGGCGGCACCCCGTGGGACGGCGTCCAGCGGCGGGCGATCGCCGCCTCTCCCTGCGCCGGCCTGGTCGCGGTCAGCCGGGGCGGCCACGGCGAGGTGCACCTCTTCGACGCCGACCGGGCGGAGCCGGTGACCACCCTCGCCCTCCCCACGCCGCTCGACGACGGTGGCCACCTCGCCCTGATCGCCCCCGGCGACGGGGCGCACGCGGACCTCGTGGGGCGGTGACCGGCCACCGCACGGATCACACCTTGGAAACGACTTCCATTTCCATATACGGTCAGCAGCAGTCGGTCCTACCGGACCCCACCTCCAGGAGAGACCCGTGGCAGTTCCGAAGCGGAAGATGTCCCGCAGCAACACCCGTCACCGGCGCGCCCAGTGGAAGGCCACCACACCGCAGCTCGTCGCGGTGACGATCGAGGGCACCGTCCACCAGGTGCCGCAGCGGCTGGTGAAGGCGTACGAGCGCGGCCTGATCCGGCCGCAGGGCTGAGCCCGCACGGCACACAGAGGGGCGGGTGGTGGCGCGGCACGATCGCCGCGTCACCACCCGCCCCTCGTCGCGCTCAGGCCGGCGTCACCAGGAGGACTTGGTCACCCCGGGCAGGAATCCGGCGTGCGCCTGTTCGCGCATCCGGACCCGGGAGAGGCCGAAGGTGCGCAGATACCCCCGGGGCCTGCCGTCGACACTGTCCCGGTTGCGCACCCGCGTGGCGCTGGCGTCACGTGGCTGGCGCCGCAACTCCGCGAGGACGGCGGCACGTTCGGCCGCCGGAGTGCCGGGTCGGCGGACGATCTCCTTCAGTTCGGCCCGGCGGGCCGCGTACCGCTCGACGATCACCTTGCGCTTCTCGTTCTGCGCGATCCTGCTCTTCTTCGCCATCAGACCTTCCCTCCTCGCGCGCGGATGCGGGCGACCGCCGCTTCGATGCCGAGCACGTCGATCGTCCTGATCGCCCGCGCGCTGAGGGTGAGCCGCACATGGCGCCCCTCACCGGGGAGCCAGTACCGCTTGCGCTGGACATTCGGGTCGAACCGGCGTGACGTACGGCGGTGCGAGTGGGAAATGGCGTTGCCGAATCCCGGCTTGGAGCCGGTCAGTTGGCAGTGGGCGGACACGGACGTTACCTGCCTCTCATCGATGCATCCATTATTGAAAATGGAAACCATTGCCATATAGTAGCGCCCATGGTTCGCAACGAAGTACGCCCGGTCATCAAGCTGCGCTCCACCGCGGGGACCGGCTGCACCTACGTCACCCGCAAGAACCGCCGGAACGACCCCGACCGCATGGTGCTGCGCAAGTACGACCCGGTCGCCCGCCGGCATGTCGACTTCCGCGAGGAGCGCTGAGGGCTCTCCCTCTCCCGGCCCGCCCCGCAGCAACCCCGACCGCTAGGACCCCCTCATGAAGCCCGGAATCCACCCCGCCTACGGCCCCGTCGTCTTCCGCGACAAGGCCGCCGACTTCGCCTTCCTCACCCGCTCCACGCTGACCAGCGAGAAGACCGTCGAGTGGGAGGACGGCCGCACCTACCCGGTCGTCGATGTGGAGATCTCCTCCGCGAGCCACCCCTTCTACACCGGCACCGCCCGCGTCCTGGACACCGCCGGCCGCGTCGAGCGCTTCGAGCGCCGGTACGGGCGGGGTGAGGCCCGGTGACGGAGGAACAGCGGCGGAAAATGCCCGTCGTCATCGTCTGCGGGCTGCACGCGGAGGTGCGGCGCGAGGTGGTGGAGGCGCTGCTCTCGACGGTTCCGCACAGCGTCGCGCTCCACCACGACCTGTCCACGGCGACCGACGGGACCGTACGCCGAACCCTGCGGGACACCACCGGGGAGCTGTCCGCGGGCGAGACTCCCCTGGTCAACGACTGCGCGTGCTGTGCGCTTCGGGAGGACCTGGTCCCCGAACTGCGACGGCTGGCGGACAGCGGGCTGACCCGGCTGGCCGTCCTGGAGCTCTGGGACTCCGTGGAGCCGAAGTCGATGGCCGAGGTCATCGCGGTGCACGGGGGTGACAGCTTCGAGGTCACGAGTGTGATCACCGCGGTCGACCCCACCCTCGTCCTGCCGTGCCTCACCAACGGCGACGACCTGGCGGAGGCCGGTCTCGCGGCGGCCCCCGCCGACCAGCGGACCATCGGGGACACCTGGGCCCGGCAGGTGGAGTACGCCCCGGTCCTGGCCGTGGCCGACAGCCCGGCGGCCGATGACGAGGACCGTGCGCTGATCCGTCAGATGAACCCGATGGCACGTCAGGTCGCTGCGGATGCATCGGAGTTGGCACGGCTCGCCGTCGCCGGTTTCGATGTCGAGGCGGCTGCCGCAGGTCAGCATCCTGCCTGTGCGCTGCTGCCGCAGGAGGCGGAGGAGGCCGGGGTCTCCACGCTCGTCTGGCGGCGTCACCGTCCCTTCCACCCCGAGCGCCTCTACCACGCGCTGGAGGACCTGTGCTGTGCGGCGGCCCGCAGCCGGGGCCGGTTCTGGCTCGCGGACCGGCCCGACACCCTGCTCTCCTGGGACGCGGCGGGCGGCGCCCTCTGCGTGGAGAACACCGGCCCCTACCTCGCCTCCCTCCCGGACGCGGCCTGGGCCCTGGTGCCGCCCTACCGGCAGGCCGCGGCCGCGCTGGACTGGCATCCCGAGCACGGCGACCGCTGCCAGCACCTGGTCTTCGTCTCCCCCGGCCTGGACCGCGACGGGCTGACCGGGCTGCTGGAGTCGTGCCTGCTCAGCGACGAGGAGTACCGGGCGGGTCGGGAGGCGTGGAAGAGCCTGCCCGCCGCGTTCGACGCGCTCCTGGACCCGGCGTGAACCGGCGAGCCACCCCCGTACCCCAACCACCCGCACAAGGAACCCCGATGGCACGCAAGCAGGACCCCCGTAGGCCCCTCAAGACCCGCCCCAACCCGCTGGACGCGGCGAGGATCACGTACATCGACTACAAGGACACCGATCTGCTGCGGAAGTTCATCTCCGACCGCGGCAAGATCCGCAGCCGCAGGGTGAGCCGGGTGAGCGCCCAGCAGCAGCGGCAGCTCGCCGCGGCCATCAAGAACGCCCGTGAGATGGCGCTGCTGCCGTACTCCGGTTCCGGCAAGTAGCCCGCCGTCGCCCCTGTCAGGACAGGGGCGGGGGCCGCTCGGGATGCAGCACCGTGGCGGGCCGAGCACCATGAACGTATGAACACAGACACCTCCAAAGGGGACGGCTCGGAGTCGGCGCCGTCAGGCCCGGCGGCCTCAGGCCGCCGGGCCGGATCCCCGAATCAGAGCCTCGCTCTCGCGGCCATGCTGTTCGCCGTGTCGATGACCTTCATCGACCAGACGATCGTCGCCATCGCCGCTCCTGACATCATCGACGAACTGGGCCTCACCTCCACGCAGATGCAGTGGGTCGTCAACGCCTACCTGCTGACCCTGGCCGCGTTCTTCGCGCTGGGCGGGCGGCTGTCCGACATCTTCGGGCACCGCCGGGTGATGCTGATCGGCACGCTCGTGTTCGTCATCGCCTCCGCGATGTGCGGGGCCGTGCCGTCCGGGGACTTCGCGCAGGTGTGGCTGATCGGATTCCGTGCCGTGCAGGGCATCGGCGCCGCGCTGATGTTCCCGGCCGCGCTGGCCGTGGTCATCGCGGTGTTCCCGGTGGAGCGGCGCGGGCGGGCGCTGGCGCTGTTCTTCGGGCTCTCCGGGGCCCTCACCGCGGTGGGACCGCTGCTCGGTGGCTGGCTCACCGCCTGGACGTGGCGCGCGATCTTCTGGGTCAACGTGCCCATCGCCGTCATCGCCATCGTGCTGACGCTGCTGGCGCGCGTCCCGGAGCGATCCCGGCGCGAGCGGCTGGATGTTCCCGGTGCCGTGCTCGTGGCGGTCGGGATGGGCCTGACGGTGCTGGGCCTGCAACAGGCGTCGACCTGGGGCTGGAGCTCCGTCGCCACCTGGGCGTGCATCGTGGTCGGGCTGCTGGTGCTGGCGTTCTTCTGCTGGTTCGAACTGCGCGCGCGGGTCCCGCTCGTCAAGCTCCGGGTCTTCCGGGACCGGGCCTTCCAGATCGACACCGCGGTGCTGTTCTTCTCGATGATGGCGTTCGTCCCGGTCTTCTTCTTCGCCTCCGTGTACGCGCAGGTCTCGCTGAGCGCCTCGCCGAACCAGGCGGCCCTGTACCTGCTGTACTTCTTCATCGGCTTCGGCCTCGCCTCCCAGTGGGGTGGCCGCATCCTGGACAAGCGCGGTGCCCGTCCCGCGCTGAAGCTGGGCACCGCCCTCGGCGCGGTCGGATTCTTCCTGTGGGCCGGGAAGTTGACGACGCTCTCCATGCACGACCAGTGGCTGTACGCGGCGATGGCCGGCGCCGGGATCGGCCTCCTGCTGGCGCCGGCCTCGACCGACGCCGTGAACCGGGCGATCGGCGCCTCCTACGGTGAGGTCACCGGGATCACCCAGACCGTGCGCAACTTCGCCGCCAGCATCGGACTCGCCGTGTTCGGGACGGTGTTGACGCACCGGACGATCACGAACGTGGACGGCACGCTGCGGGACAAGGGTGTGCCCGAAGGTGCGGCGAGCGACGCCGCGGAGTCGGTCGCCCAGGCGGTGACCGGCCAGGCGGACACCCGAGGGCCTTCCGGGTCCGGTCCGGTGGCCGATGCGGTGAAGGACTCGATGCAGGCGATCCGGATGGACTTCGCCCAGGCCAACCAGTGGGTGTTCTACGGGATGGCGATCGTGCTGGCCATCGCCTTCCTGTTCGCGCTGCGTCACCCGGGGACCCGGGTGACGCAGGATGCCACCGCCGGCGAGGAACAGGCTCAGAAGGAGTAGACGGCGCTGCCGTTCATGCTGCCCGCCAGCTCGCAGGCGTTGCCGTAGGTGGTGGAGAACGTGACGCGCTTGCCGTGCCAGACGCCGTGGGCGGTGATCACCACGGGGTTCCACTGCCGGGTACACATGCGGTCGGGCGAGGTCCGGGCCAGCTGGGTGAACCGGCCGTCGACCGACTCCAGTTCCTCGCAGGCGGCTTCCGGATCGGGGTGGGTGCCCTCGGCGGTCGGAGCGCAGGTGAGCGTGACCGCCCGCTGGACCGTCGCGGTGAGCGGGTCCTCGCCCTGCGCCACCGTGAGGACGAGCGCGGAGGGCGCGTAGAGGCTCTCCGCCTTCGCCGGGGCCGCGTGGGCGGAGGTGGCGGCGAGGCCGCCGAAGACCAGGGTGCTCGCGGCGATGGTTGCGAAGATGGCGTGACAGTTGTGTCGCATGAGTGAAAACTCCTCGATCGGGTGGTGATTGCGGTCAGGAGTCTTGCGTATGCGGAAAGTAGGCGCACATCGACAGCCCGCTTCCAGCCGTAGACGTTCGTTCGAACCGACCGGATGGTCGTTCGGGCAGCTCACACGGGCCGCGAGGCTCGTCCAGCATATGGACACCCTTCGTCGGTTCAATGGGAAACGACCCCCTGACCTGCGGCGATCTCGAAACGACGGGAAACCTCCACGGGTCGCTTCGACTGGAAAGCAACGCCGTTCGGGCGTATCGGCGCCCCTTCGGCCGCCCCCGCAGACCACCGGCGGCCCGCAGCGCCGCATCTCGGAACAGGCACTTCCGTATAGCGGCTACCGAGCCGAAATGAGGTTAGGTTAGCCTCACCTCGTGATCGCTCCTGCCCACGACTGTGAAGACAGCCCGCCGCTCCGGCGCACCGCGCCCGACCCCGCCGCGGAACCCGACAGCCCGCTCGGCCTCGACGCCCGCGACGTGACCGTCGCGTACGACCGGACCGACGTCGTCCACGGGGCCGACCTCCGGCTGCCGCACGGTCGTGTCACCGCCCTGATCGGGCCGAACGGCAGCGGAAAGTCCACGTTGCTGCGCGCGGTCGCCCGGCTGCACAAGGCCCGTACCGGCACCGTGACCGTGCCGGACCCCGACGGCACCGAGTCGGTGGACGCCTTCGCCCTGTCGCGCAACGACTTCGCGCGCCGCATCACCCTGCTCGCCCAGAGCCGTAACGCCCCGGCGGGACTCAGCGTGCGCGACGTGGTGGCATTCGGCCGCCACCCCTACCGCGGGCGGCTGCGCGGGAACGACCCCGACGGCGTCCGGCTGATCGACCACGCGCTCGCCGTCACCAACCTCACCGACTTCGCCGACCGGGGCGTCGAGAGCCTCTCCGGCGGTCAGCTGCAGCGTGTCTGGTTCGCCTGCTGCCTCGCACAGGACACCGACGTGCTGCTGCTCGACGAACCGACGACCTACCTCGACCTGCGCTACCAGGTGGAGATCCTCGATCTCGTACGCGATCTCGCCGACACCCACGGCGTGACCGTCGGGGTCGTCCTGCACGACCTGGACCAGGCCGCCGCCGTGGCGGACCAGGTCGTCCTCCTCTCGTCGGGGCGGATAGCCGCCGCCGGCACGCCCGCGGAGGTCTACGACTCCGAGCGGCTGACCCAGACCTACGGCATCCGGATCGACGTCGAACCGGATCCCTCCACCGGCATCCCGCGCACCCGCGCGGTGGGCCGCCACCACCTCCGTACCGAAAGGCCCGCAACCCCGTGATGAAGAACCCGTACATGAAGTGGCCCGTCCTCGCCGCCACGGCCGCTCTCGCCCTCGCGGGGTGCGGCACCACCGAGGCTCCGAAGAAGGAGTCCGCCAAGGAGAGTTCGGTGACGGTCACCGACTCCCGCGGCAAGAAGGTCACGCTCGACGGCCCGGCCAAGCGCGTCGTCGGCACCGAGTGGAACGTCGTCGAGACGCTGGTGACGCTCGGCGTGCAGCCGGTCGGCGTGGCCGACGTCAAGGGCTACACGGCGTACGACACCTCCGCGCCGCTCACCAAGGGCGTCAAGGACATAGGCACCCGGGGCGAGCCCAGCGTCGCCACCGTGGCCGGTCTCAAGCCCGACCTCATCGTGGCCACCAGCGACCTGTCCGACTCCGCGATCGCCCAGCTGTCCAAGGCCGCGCCGGTCGTCGTGGTGCGCTCGGCCGACGCGAGCCGGCAGATCGACCAGATGGTGGACAACGTCAACCTCATCGCCGAGGCCACCGGCACCGAGGAGAAGGCGAAGGCCGAGGTCGCCTCGTTCCGCAAGGCGGTCGCCGACGGCAGGAAGAAGCTCGCTGCCGCGGGTCTCGACGGCAAGGAAGTCGCCTTCGCCGACGGCTGGCAGGAGGGCAACCAGGTCTCGGTGCGCCCGTACGTCAAGGGCTCGCTGCTCTCGGACGTGAACACCGAACTCGGCCTGGTCGACCCGTGGAAGCTGAAGGGCGACAAGGCCTACGGTCTCGCAGCCACCGACGTCGAGGGCCTGACGAAGATCGGCGACGCGCGGTTCGCGTACATCGCCAACGACGCCGACGCCGGCGACCCGTTCGCCGACGGCCTCAAGGGCAACGCCGTGTGGAAGTCGCTGCCGTTCGTGAAGAACGACCAGGTCCACCGGCTGCCGGACGGCATCTGGATGTTCGGCGGAACCGCGTCCATGCGCGACTACATCGACGCGCTCGTCGGCGCTCTGACCGCCTGACCATGAGCACCCGCACCACACCCGCTCCGCCCGCCCCCGTGCACACGGGGGCGGGCGCGTCCGGTCCGGCCGGGGCGCCGTCCCCGGCCGGGACCGGCCGCCCGGCCCGCCGCGGCCGGATGATCCTCCTCGCACTCGCCGCGCTCCTGGCCCTCGCCGCCCTCGCGGTCGTCCACCTGGGTCAGGGCACCGCCGCCGTCGACCTGCACACGCTCTGGCAGCTGCTCACGGGAGCGGCGTCGGACCGGACCGCCGACGAGCAGAGCGCCGCCGTGGTCCTGGACTCCCGGCTGCCCCGGCTCGCGGCGGGGCTCCTCGTCGGCTGCGCGCTCGGCGCGGCGGGCGCGGCCCTGCAGTCGGTGTCGCGCAACATGCTGGCCTCCCCCGACACGCTGGCCGTGAACGCGGGCGCGTATCTCGCGGTCGTCGCGGTCGCCGCGTTCGGCATCACGCTGCCCGCGCTCCCGGCGGGCGGCACGGCCTTCCTCGGCGGGCTGCTGGCGGCGGGCGTCGTGCTCGGCCTGTCGCGGGCGGGCGCCGGTCCGATCCGGCTGGTGCTGGCGGGCTCCGCGCTCACCCTCGCCTTCAGCGGTCTCAGCGGGACGCTGCTGCTCCTGCGCTCCCAGCAGACGACCGGGCTGTTCGCCTGGGGCGAAGGTTCGCTCGCCCAGATCGGTATGCAGTCCATCGACCGGCTGACCCCCGTCGCACTCCTGGCGTTCGCCGGGCTGATGCTGATGGGCCGGCGGCTGGACATCCTCGCGCTCGGTGACGACGGTGCGGCGGTCGTGGGCGTCAGCCCCCGGCTGACGCGCAGTGTGGCGGTGGTCCTCGCCGTGGTGCTGGCGGCGGTGTCCGTCACGGTGGCGGGGCCGGTCGGTTTCGTCGGCCTGTGCGCGCCGGCCGGGGTCCGCCTGCTCAGCACGTGGGTCCCCGGCCTGGTGCGCCACCGCGCGTTCATCCCGGCGTCGGCGCTCGCGGGTGTGCTCGTGGTGCTCGGCGCGGACGTGCTGCTGCGCGCGGTGTTCGGCGCGCAGGCGGGCGCCGAGGTGCCCACCGGGATCGTCACGACCTGCTTCGGCGCACTCGTCCTGGTCATCCTGGCCTACCGGTCGCGCGACATGGGGTCGGACAGCCCCTCCACGGCGTTCGCCCGGCTGCGCGGCCGGCGCGCGTTCGTCCTCACCGGGGTGGCGGCGGTCGTGGGGCTGCTGGGCGCGGTGGTCGCGGCGACGCTCCTCGGCGATGCCACGCTGCTCCTGGGCGATGTGGTGAACTGGATCGGCGGCCGGTCGGGGCGGTTCACGACGTACGTCCTCGACACCCGCGTCCCCCGGGTCGCCGCCGCCCTGCTGGCCGGTGCGGCGCTGGCGGTGGCCGGTGCCGTCGTCCAGGCGGTGTCGCGTAATCCGCTCGCCGAGCCGGGTGTCCTCGGCGTGGTCAGTGGAGCGGGGGTCGGGGCGGTCACCATCCTCACCGTCGTACCGCTGGCGAGCTTCTGGCTGATCAGCGGCTCCGCGCTGGCCGGTGCGGCGGCCACGGCCGCGCTGGTGTTCGGTCTGGCCGCACGCCGTGGGCTGGAGCAGAACCGTCTGGTGCTGATCGGCATGGGGGTCCACGCGGGTGCGGGTGCCTGCGTGAGCCTGCTGATCGTGCTCACCGACCCGTACAACGCGACGAAGGCGCTGGCCTGGCTCGGCGGGTCGACGTACGGGCGCACGTTCCCGGAACTGATCCCGGTCATGGTGGCGCTCGCCGCCGCGCTGCCGGCGCTGGCCGTGATGCGCCGCGACCTGGATCTGATCGGGCTGGACGGCGACACGCCACGTCTGCTCGGCATCCGCCTGGGTGCCACCCGGCTGGCTCTGCTGAGCATCGCCGTCGTCCTGACCGCCGGTGCCGTGGCGGCCGTCGGCGTGATCGGTTTCGTCGGTCTGGTCGCGCCGCACGCGGCACGGGCCCTGGTGGGCCGACGGCATGTGCGGGTCATCCCGGTGAGCGCGCTGCTCGGCGCGCTGCTGGTGGTCGTCTCCGACACGGTCGGCCGGACGATCATCGCCCCGGCGCAGATCCCGGTGGGCCTGCTCACCGCCGTGATCGGCGCTCCGTACTTCATCTGGCTGCTCTGGAGGTCCCGCGGCGAGGGATGAGGGGCGCCCGACGAGGGGCTGCCGGGGCCGGTGAGGTAGGGAGCGCACCGGGCCGGGCAGCCCCTTCGTGCCGGGCGGCGGGTTCGTGACCGGCCGGTACGGTGCCGATTCCCGCGTACGTCAACCGCCGGCCGGAGGCCTGCGGGCCAGATGCGGGCCGACGCCCAGGGCCAGGACCAGCACACAGCCGGCGAAGGTCAGCCCGGCGTCCCTGAGCCCGAGCCAGAGGGTCAGGGCGCCCACGCCCACCACCGGCAGCGAGATGCCCAGGTAGGCGACGACGAAGAACGCGGACACCGTCGCGGCCCGGTGCTCGACCGGTGCCGCCCCGCTGATCGCCGTCACCGCACCGCGGAACGCGAGCCCCTGGCCCAGGCCGCCGCACAGCGCACCGACGACGAGCAGGGGCAGCGAGGCGACCAGCAACGAGGCCGCCACCAGCACGAGTCCGGCGACCAGGACGAAGCACCCGCCCGGCAGGGCCCGCCGCTGCCCCACGCGCCCCATGAGCGCCTGACCGGCCGTCGAGGCGAGGAAGACGGAGAAGACGACGAGTCCGGCCAGGGCGAGGTTGTGCACGTCGAGCGTCTCGGCCACGAACGCCGGGGCGACCGCCGTGAAGAGGCCCAGCAGGGAGAACCCGGCGAAGGCGGCCAGCGCCGAGGGCGCGAACACGCCGCGCACCTGCGGTGGGACCGCGACCCCCTGTGGGCGCGGCCTCGGGCGCCGTACGCGGGGGGCGACCGTCTCGGGCAGCCGCCAGGTCAGCACGGCGGCCGCGCCGATCAGCGCCAGGTGCACCACGAAGGGGAGCCGCAGGGGCCAGGGGGCGTACTGGGCGAGCGGCCCCGCCAGGAGCGGACCGCACCCCAGGCCGCCCATGTTCGCGGCGGTCGCGGCCAGACCGGCTCTCGCCGTCCGTTCCGGTGGTGCGAGTTCCATCACCGTGACGGTCGCGGCGCCGCTGAGCAGCCCGGCGGCGAACCCCGACAGCAGGCGGCCCGCGAACAGGGCCGGCAGCCCGCCCTCGAAGAGGAAGCACAGTGCGCTGACCGCCGAGAGGCCCAGGGCGGCGAGCAGGACGGGCCGTCGGCCCGTCGAGTCGGAGACGTTCCCGGCGAGGAGCAGGGTGGCGATGACGCCCAGGGCGTAGACGGCGAAGACGACCGTCACCATCAGCTCGGAGAACCCGAGTTCTTCCCGGTAGAGCCCGTACAGCGGGGTCGGCAGCGTGGTGCCCGCCATGCCGATGGCGAAGACGGCGGCGGCCGCCGGATAACCCGGCCGCTTCCCGCCGCGCGGCGAGGGGCTCATGAATCCGTGGGAGGGGCGGCGGCGGGGGTGATGTGGCTCAGCACGCACCGCCAGTGGCCGTCGCGCTCCACGAAGACGTCCGTGGTCCACTCGTCGGCGTCGAAGCGGCGGCCACCGTAGTGCGCGGTGTTCGTGATCCGGGCGGTGACCACGGCGGTGTGCCCGTGGACGCGGATTCTGGGCGGGGTGATGGCCTCCATCGCCGAGTGGGTCAGCCGGCCGGAGGCGACGAGGGACAGGAACGCGTCGCGGTCCGTGATGCCGGACTCGGAGACGATGACCCACTCGTCCGCCATGAAGGCCGCGACGCGTGCGGCGTCGTTCGTGACGATCGCGGCGGTCGGGGGTCGGCCAGGCCCGGTCTCCGCTGTCTCCCATTTTCCGAGCGTAGCCGCGCGCGGCTACGCTCGGCCGCAGATCATGGACGTGGCGCCGGGGCGGAAGGCACGGGCGACACCCGCTGCTGCGGGTGGCCGGCCGCTTCGTCGGTGTATTCCGCCGGGTTCACGGCCGTGCCCGGGCCGGCACCGGTCCGGCTACGATGAAGATCGACACCAGGGCCGCCGGAGCTGAGCGGGCGGCCCGACCGGACGGGCGGACCTGATCCATGGACAACTCTCCCTGCGTGGACCGCGACGCGGCCCCCGACCGCTACGGCCGCCTGCGCGTACACGCGGACGGGCTCGGCCCGGCCGAGTGGCTGACCGGACGCACCGAGGCGGAGGGCGGTTTCGGCAGGGTGGCGGGGGTCGCCGCCCCGGGTTTCGCCGCCTACGCCCGCGTGCTGCACCCCGCGGAGCTGGAGGGCCGGCCCGTGCGCTGGGCCGACGTGGGCGCGGCGTACGGGCGCGCACCGGGTCCGCGCACCCGCTGGCACGAGCTGATCGGCGCGGACGCCGACGACCTGAACGGTACGGAACTGGGCCTGCCCGGTGTCTGGGACGAGCACGCGGCCGAGGGCCCGACCCCGCCGGACGTCGCCCGCGCGCTGATCCCCGTGCTGGCCCGGCACACGGCCACCGCCGGGAGGTGCTGGTTCGGCCTGTGGCACGGTTACGGGCGGTGGGACTTCGACCGCTTCCCCGTCTTCCTCGCACCCGGCCGCGAGGAGGTGCTGCTCTCCGGGGCGCTGGAGGACGCGGTATCCCCGGTGGAACGGGACGAGTTCGCCGAGCTGCCCGACCTGTGGTGGCCCGAGGACCGCGCGTGGTGCGTCGGCGGGGACGTGGACCTGATGAGCACCTACGTCGGCGGGTCGCCGGAACTGCTCGCCGACCTGCTGGCGGCTCCGGGTCTTGAGGCGTACGCGGTGGGTCCGCGCGATCGGGTGGGCTGAGGCTGTACCCGGGGGGGGCCGTTGACGACCGGCCGGGCCGGAGCGGGCCGGCGGCATCGAGTGTCGTCCGGTGAACCGGCGTGTCCGGGGAAGGGAATCGACGTTCCCTGATTCCCGAGGCGAAGGAGCGACCTCCTATGGTGGCCGACACCGATACGCAGGGCGGCGGCCCGTGGTGGAAGTCCGCGGTCGTCTACCAGGTCTACCCCCGCAGCTTCGCCGACGCGGACGGTGACGGCGTCGGCGACCTGGCGGGGCTCACGGGCCGGCTGGACCACCTCGCGGAGCTGGGCGTCGACGTGGTGTGGCTGTCCCCCGTCTACCCGTCGCCAGGGGACGACAACGGCTACGACATCAGCGACTACCAGGACATCGACCCCGTCTTCGGTGACCTGGCGGCCTTCGACCGGTTGCTGGCCGCCGTGCACCGGCGCGGGATGAGACTGGTGATGGACCTGGTCGTCAATCACACGTCCGACGAGCATCCCTGGTTCCAGGAGTCGCGCGATCCGGACAGCCCGAAACGTGACTGGTACTGGTGGCGCCCACCGCGCGAGGGCGGCGAACCCAACAACTGGGGCTCGTTCTTCTCCGGTTCGGCCTGGGCGCACGACGCGACGAGCGACGCGTACTACCTCCACCTCTTCTCGCCGAAACAGCCGGATCTCAACTGGGAGAACCCCGACCTGCGCGAGGCCGTGTACGCCATGATGCGCTGGTGGCTGGAGCGCGGCGTGGACGGGTTCCGGATGGACGTCGTCAACCTCATCTCCAAGGATCCAAGGCTGCCCGACGGCGTACTGCGCGGCGACGGCCCGTACGGCGACGGCTCCCCCCACTACATCTGCGGCCCGCGCATCCACGACTACCTCCAGGAGATGCACCGGGAGGTGATGGCCCGGTATCCCGGCCGCCTGCTCACCGTCGGAGAGATGCCCGGGGTGACCGTCGAGCAGGCCCGGCTGTTCACCGACCCGGAGCGCGCCGAACTCGACATGGTCTTCCAGTTCGAGCACGTCGGACTCGACCACGGCAGGGACAAGTTCGATCTCCGACCGCTGCGGCTGACCGATCTCAAGGCGTCCCTGGGCCGCTGGCAGACCGGCCTCGCGGACGTCGGGTGGAACAGTCTGTACTGGAACAACCACGACCAGCCCCGTGTGGTCTCCCGGTTCGGCGACGACGGGCCCCGCCACCGGACGCGGTCGGCGAAGATGCTGGCCACCGTGCTCCACCTGCACCGGGGCACGCCGTACATCTACCAGGGCGAAGAACTGGGCATGGCCAACGCGCCGCTGCGCACCATCGAGGACTTCCGGGACATCGAGTCCCTGAACCACTACGCGCAGGCGCTGCGCGCGGGAGCGCGGCCCGAGGACATCCTGCCCGGCCTCCGGGCGATGGGCCGGGACAACGCCCGTACCCCCATGCAGTGGGACGCCTCGCCGGGTGCCGGGTTCACCACCGGCACCCCCTGGCTGCCGGTCAACCCCGACCACACCGACGTCAACGCCACCGCCGCACGCGCCGATCCCGACTCCGTCTACCACCACTACCGGCGGCTGATCGCCCTGCGGCACCGTGAACCGGCGGTCGTGCACGGCGACTTCACCATGCTGCTCCCGGACGACGAACGGATCTACGCCTTCACCCGCCGCTACGGACACACGCAGCTGCTCGTCGCCGGAAACTTCACCGGTGAGACGGTCTCCGTGGACATGCCCGAGGGCTGGGAGGGCGCCGAACTCGTCCTGGGCAACGGTCCGTCCGCTCCCGCGGCGCCCGGCCGACTGGTGCTCGCGCCGTGGGAGGCGAGGGTGCACCGGCAGATGCTCTGACCCCGCGTCGATGATCCCGGTGGCACCGGGTACGCGCACCCCATGACCGTCTACGGATTCCACGCCTCGCACGAACAGGTCCCTCCCGCCGACCTGCTGGCCGCGGCCGTCCACGCGGAGAGCGCCGGCTTCACCGCCGCGATGTGCTCGGACCACTTCTCGCCCTGGAGTGTCCGGCAGGGTGAGTCCGGCTTCGCGTGGTCCTGGCTCGGCGCCGCGCTCCAGGCCACCGACCATGTCCCCTTCGGAGTCGTCAACGCACCGGGTCAGCGCTACCACCCGGCGATCATCGCTCAGGCCATCGGCAGCCTCGCCGCCATGTACCCGGGCCGCTTCTGGGCGGCGCTGGGCAGTGGGGAGGCCTCCAACGAGCACATCACCGGCGCGCGCTGGCCCCGTAAGGACGTCCGCAACGCACGGCTGCGCGAATGCGTCGACATCATCCGGGCGCTGCTGCGGGGCGAGGAGGTGAGCCACGACGGGCTGGTGGTGGACCGGGCCCGGCTGTGGACCCGCCCCGAGACCGTTCCGCCGCTGGTGGGCGCCGCGTGCAGCGAGGCCACCGCCCGCTGGTGCGCGGAGTGGGCCGACGGTCTGATCACCGTCAACGCGCCGCACGAGAAGCTGCGCCGGATCGTGGACGCCTACCGCTCCGCCGGTGGCGTCGGCCGGCTGCACCTCCAGGTCCACCTGAGCTGGGACCGTGACCTGGAGACCGCCCGTGGTCTCGCCCACGACCAGTGGCGCACCAACGTCCACGGTCCGCCGGTGAGCTGGGATCTGGACTCGGCGGAGCTGTTCGACAGCGTCAGCGAACACGTCACGCCCGAGCGGGTCGCCGAGTCCGTCAACATCTCGGCGGACCTCGGCCAGCACGCGGCCTGGCTCCAGGAGTATGCCGACCTCGGGTTCGACGCGGTCATGCTGCACCACGTCGGCCGGGAACAGGCCGCCTTCATCGACGCGTTCGGCGCCGAGGTGCTGCCGCGCCTCGATGTGACCCGTCCCGAGGCCTACCGCGCGGAGAGTGCCCGATGAGGCTGACCCGCACCTCCGACCTGTGGTGGAAGAACGCCGTCGTGTACTGCCTGGACGTCGAGACCTATCAGGACGGCGACGGCGACGGGACCGGCGATTTCGCCGGTCTGACCCAGCGGATCGACCATCTGGTGCGCCTGGGTGTCACCTGTGTGTGGCTGATGCCCTTCTATCCGACCCGGGAGCGCGACGACGGCTACGACATCACCGACTTCTACGGCGTCGACCCGCGGCTGGGCACGCTCGGCGACTTCACCGAGTTCGTGCGGACCGCCCGTGACCGGGGTATCCGGGTCATCGCCGACCTGGTGGTCAACCACACCTCCGACCACCACCCGTGGTTCCAGGACGCCCGTTCCAGCCGCACCTCCGCCCACCGCGACTGGTACGTCTGGTGCGACACTCCGCCCGAGGACGGCCCCGAGGGCGTGGTCTTCCCCGACGCCGAGCGCAGTGTGTGGGAGCTGGAGGAGACCACCGGCCAGTACTACCTGCACCGCTTCTTCAAGCAGCAGCCCGACCTCAACGTCGCCAACCCCGCGGTACGCGACGAGATAGCCCGCATCATGGGTTTCTGGACGCAGCTGGGCCTGTCCGGCTTCCGCGTCGACGCGGTCCCGTTCCTGCTGGAGACCGACGGCCAGGCGGATGCGGACCACCTGCCCGACCCGCACGAGTACCTCGCCGACCTGCGGGCCTTCCTCGGGCGTCGCAACGGTGAAGCGGTGCTGCTGGGCGAGGTCAACCTGCCCTATGCCGACACCGCCACGTTCTTCGGGGAGCCGGAGTCCGGCCGGGGCGACGAGCTGACCATGTGCTTCGACTTCATCGGTATGCAGCGGATGTACCTGTCGATGGCCCGGGGCGAGGCGGGGCCGCTGGCCGACGCCTTGCGAGAGCGCCCCCTCGCCCCCCGCGACGCGCACTGGGCGACCTTCGTGCGCAACCACGACGAGCTGACGCTCGACAAGCTCGACGACGACGAGCGCGCCGAGGTGTTCGCGGCGTTCGGCCCCGAGAAGGACATGCAGCTCTACGGCCGTGGCCTGCGCCGCAGGCTGCCGCCGATGGTGGCGGGCGACCGGCGCCGGGTCGAACTGGCCTACAGCCTGCTCTTCACCCTGCCGGGCACACCCGTGCTCTTCTACGGCGAGGAGATCGGCATGGGGGAGAACCTCAGCGCCGAGGGCCGCCAGGCCGTACGTACGCCGATGCAGTGGACCCCCGACAAGGGCGGTGGCTTCTCCACCGCGGAGTCCGGCGCTCTGCCCAACCCGGTCGTGGAGGGCGCGTTCGGACCGAAGCGCGTCAATGTGCACGACCAGACGCGCGACCCGGATTCGCTGCTCGGACGGATGCGGACGCTCATCGAGCGGTACCGCGAGGCACCCGAGCTGGCCTGGGGCACGTACGAGGTGCTCGACGCCGGCGATCCCGGCGTGCTGGCCCACATCAGTTCGCTGCCGGAAGGGGCGGTGCTGGCGGTGCACAACTTCGCCGACCGGGCGGTCACGGCGACCACGGCGGTCCCCGGGCTGAGGGGCGGCCGCCTGCTCACCGACCTCTTCACCGGCGACACCGTGAAGGCGACGGCCGGCGGTCTGGTCAGCACCGAGCTGGAGCCGTACGGCTATCGCTGGCTGCGGGTGAACACCCCGCTGGACGACCCGGATCGTACGACCGCCGTCTGAGGAAGCCGGCCTGGCGCCAGGCCGCCGCAGGAGGGGTGAGCGGCGGTGGGGCGCTTCGGCGTCGTGCCCCACCGCCGTCACCGGCCCCGTGGTGGGGCCGGTCCCGGGGTCACCGCCTCCCGCGGTGGCCCCGGAGTCCGGAGGGCCGCTCAGCTGGGCAGCACCCACTTCTGGTTGGCGCCGGAGTGGCAGCTCCACAGGTGGAGCTCGGTGCCGTCCGCCGAGGAGACCCCGGCGGCGTCCAGGCACTTGCCGGACGCCGGATTCTTCAGGGTTCCATCGGCCTGCGGCAGCCACTTCTGGGCGCCCGTGCCGTTGCAGCCGTACAGCTGGATCCTGGTGCCGTCGGCCGTACCGGCGCCGCTGATGTCCAGACACTTGCCGAGCGCCCGCAGCGTGTCGTCCGCGCCGACCGCCCACTTCTGGCCGGCGGACCGGTTGCAGCTCCACACCTGGATCCGCGTCCCGTCCGCGCTCGCCCCTCCGGCGACATCGACGCACTTGCCTCCGATGCCGGTGACAGCGCCTTCCCGGGGCCCGGGCGTGCTCCCGAGTTCCTTGATCCGGACGTTGCGGAAGGACACGTCGTCGCCGTCGCCGTGGTTCTGCAGGCCGATGTGCCCCTGCTGGAGGCTGCGGGCGGGGTCGGTGTTGGTGAAGTCGTTGATCTTGCGGCCGTTGAGGAAGAGCTGGAGGCGCTCGCCCTCGACCCGGATCTCGTAGGTGTTCCACTCCCCCGGCGGGTTCAGGGCCGCGTCGCGGGCGGCCAGGTCGGCGGACCTGTAGCCGTAGACGGCGCCGGTGGTGCGGTCGGGGGCGTCCGTGGCGTCGATCTGGATCTCGTATCCGTTGTTCACGGCCGACCACGGGTCGTCGGACGCGGGAAAGCCCATGAAGACGCCGGAGTTGTCGTCACCGGCCTGCCGCCAGTCGAGCTTCAGCGAGTAGGACCGGTACTCCTTCGCCTGGTACCAGAACAGGCCGAGGCCGCCGCGGGAGGTCAGGGTGTGGTCGGTGTCGGCGAAGGATCCCGGCCCCGCCTGCTTCCAGCCGGTGGTCCCGGAGGTGCCGAACAGAGTGGTGTAGCCGGTCTCCGGGCGGCAGTCGGCCTCCGTCGTCTCCGCGGTCCAGCGGATGCCGCCGAGCAGGTGGCGGCGGAAGGCGGGGTCGGCGTAGGAGTCCTCGGTGTGTCCGCCGCCGGTGTAGAAGGCGCGCCCGCCCTGGTAGTCCTTGCACCAGGCGATGGGGTGGTCACCGCCCATGGTGCCGCCGCTGTAGGTGGACTCGTCGAGCGAGGCCAGGACGTGGGCCGAACTCCGCGGGTTGCTGCGGTAGTCGTACCACTCGTCGGTGCGCTGCCAGGCGGGGCCGAGATGGGCGGTGGCGTCGTGGGCGCGGTCCTCCACCTTGACGGTGGCCGGCTGGATGTGCGGGTGGGACTTGAACAGGGCGCCGGCCAGGCCGCCGTACCAGCTCCAGTCGTACTCGGTGTCGGCCGCCGCGTGGATGCCGACGTAGCCGCCGCCTGCCCCGATGTACCCCTCGAAGGCGATCTGCTGGGCAGCGTCGAGGACGTCGCCGGTGGTGGAGAGGAAGACGACGGCCTCGTAGCCCGCCAGGTTGGCGGGGGTGAAGGCGGCGGCGTCCTCGGTCGCGGTGACGGTGAAGTTGTTGGCGGTGCCCAGTTGGCGCAAGGCGGTGATGCCCTCGTCGATGGAGGAGTGGCGAAAGCCGGCGGTCTTGGAGAAGACCAGCACGTCGTACGCCGGGTCGGCGGTGGCCGACGCGCGGACGGAAGCGGTTGGGACCCCTTCGGAGGCCGTGGAGAGTGCCGCGGGCAGGGTGGCGGCGCCGAGCAGGCCGCACGCGGTCCAGCAGGCGAGACGGGTGAGTCGTCGGCTCATGACAGGGTCCACTTCTGGTTGGCGCCGGT
Organism: Streptomyces sp. NPDC088706; assembly: GCF_044752765.1. Classification (NCBI taxonomy): domain Bacteria; kingdom Bacillati; phylum Actinomycetota; class Actinomycetes; order Kitasatosporales; family Streptomycetaceae; genus Streptomyces; species Streptomyces sp. NPDC088706. The sequence continues at coordinate 38,447 of NZ_JBIVLW010000007.1, read as the reverse complement.
GTGGCAGGTCCACAGGTGGAGCTTGGTGCCGTCCGCCGAGGAGGCTCCGGAGGCGTCCAGGCACTTGCCGCTCACCGGGTTCTTCAACGTTCCGTCGGCCTGTGCCACCCACTTCTGGGCGCCCGTGCCGTTGCACCCGTAGAGCTGGATCCTGGTGCCGTCGGCCGTACCGGCGCCGCTGATGTCCAGACACTTGCCGAGCGCTCGCAGCGTGTCGTCCGCGCCCGCCGTCCACTTCTGGGCGGCGCTCCGGTTGCACGTCCACAACTGGATCTGGGTCCCGTCCGCGCTCGCCCCGCCGGCGGCCTCCGCGCACTTGCCGCCGATCCCCTTCAGTTCGCGGCCGGGCGCGGTGGCCCCACTGGTGGTGAAGGTGAAGTCGTCGAGGTCGAAGAGGGAGCCGCTGCCGCCCTTGAAGACGAGGTACAGCGTGGTGGTGGAGGCAGGCCGGTCGGTCAGGTCGGCGCTCACGTCCCGGAACGTCTCCCAGCCTCCGGTGACGGGGACCGCCGTCGAGCCGAGCAGGGTGCCGGTGGGTGAGCCGGCCCGCACCTCCAGCGTGCCCCCCGCCCCGCCGGAGGAGACCCGGGCGGTCAGTCTGGTGGCGCTGCCGAGGAGGTACGGGGTGAAGGAGATCCAGTCCCCGTTGTCGATGTAACCGACCGTCTTGCCGCCGTTGGCCGTCGCCTTGTCGACGACGGTGACGCCGCTGGAGCCGCCGAAGTGCTCGGCCTGCCGCTTGCTGCCCTGGCTGATGTTCTGGTCGTGGGTGGTCAGGGCGGGCTGTCCGTTCGCCCCCTTGTCGGTGTACTCGGCGTCCCAGACGCCGAAGATGTTGGCGTTGGGATCGTGCTCACCGTCGGCGATGGTCTGTACGGTGCCGGAGCAGCCGGTGGCGGAGGTCTGCGGGTGGCCGTGGCTGTCGTGGCCGACGATGAAGGTGACTTTGACCTTGGAGCAGTCGATCGTGCCGTCCTCGGGGTCGGTGACGGTGACCTTGAAGGGCACCGCCGCCCCCGGGTCGATGATGGAGCCCTCGGCGGGAAGGTCGAGGGTGACCGTGGGCGCGGTGTTGCCCACGGTGAGGGTCACGGAGGCGGTGGCGGTGTTGCCGGTGCCGTCGGAGACGGTGAGTTCGGCGGTGTAGCGGCCGTTGGCGGCGTAGGTGTGGGAGGGGTTCGCGGCGGTGGAGGTGGCAGCGTCACCGAACTTCCAGGCGTAGGTGAGCGGGTCGCCGTCGGGGTCGGAGGTCCCGGCCGAGGAGAACGTCACCGCGAGGGGGGCCTTGCCCGAGGTGCGGTCCGCGGCGGCCTTGGCGAGCGGGGCGCGGCCCCCGGTGACGTACTCGATGCGGTAGACGGCACTGTTCGCGTCCCCGTTGAAGTAGCCGGTGCCGTAGTCGAGGACGTACAGCGCGCCGTCCGGGCCGAAGGCCATGTCCATGACCTGGGTGCCCTGCCAGGGGAACGCGTTGATCGACTGGACGGCGCCGTCGGAGCCCTGCTCGATGCGCTTGATCCACTTGCGGCCGAACTCGCCGGCGAAGTAGTCGCCGTCGAAGCTCTGCGGGAACTTGACCGTGGAGGCCGAGGCCGCGTCGTACCGGTAGACGGGCCCGCCCATGGGTGACTCCGAGCCGCTGCCGAACTCGGGGACGGAACCTCCGTCGTACGGGATCCAGGCGGGCTGGGCCGGGGGGAGGTCGGTCAGGCCGGTGTTGTTCGGCGAGGTGTTCTTGGGGGCGGCGCAGGAGAAGGCGGCGCCCGACGCCGAGGTGGCGAAGTTGTAGTCCACGTACGGGCTGTTGTTCCCGGTGCAGTAGGGCCAGCCGTAGTTCCCGGCCTTGGTGATCCGGTTGAACTCGACCTGCCCGGCGGGTCCGCGGCCCGCGTTCGCCGTGCCCGCGTCGGGGCCGTAGTCGCCGAGGTAGACCGTGCCGGTGGGCTTGTCGACGCTCATCCGGAAGGGGTTGCGGAAGCCCATGGCGTAGATCTCCGGCCTGGTCCTCGCCGTTCCGGGCGCGAAGAGGTTGCCGGACGGGATGGTGTAGCTCCCGTCGGCGGCGACCTTGATCCGCAGCACCTTGCCACGCAGGTCGTTGGTGTTTCCGGAGGAGCGCTGCGCGTCGTACGCGGGGTTGCGGTCGGTTCGCTCGTCGATGGGGGTGTAGCCGTCGGACGCGAAGGGGTTGCTGTCGTCGCCGGTGGAGAGGTACAGGTTGCCCTGGGCGTCGAAGTCGATGTCGCCGCCGACGTGGCAGCACAGTCCACGGCTGGCGGGGACGTCGAGGACCTTCTTCTCGCTGGCGGTGTCGAGCGTGCCGTCGGTCCTCAGGACGAACCGCGAGAGCCGGTTGACGCCGTCGAAGGGGGCGAAGTCCGCCGCGGAGCCGTTGGCGGGTGCGTCACCGGCGGGGGTGGTCAGCTTCGGGGCGTAGTAGAGGTAGACGAACCGGTTGGTGGTGAAGCCGGGATCCACCCCCACACCTTGGAGGCCTTCCTCGTCGTGCGCGTAGACATCCAGTCTCCCGGCGGCCTTGGTGGAGCCGGCGGCGTCGGTGAGGCGCAGGGTGCCGTCCCGTGAGGTGTGCAGGACGGACCGGTCGGGCAGGACGGCGAGGGTCATGGGCTCGCCGGTTTCGGCCACGCCCTTGGCGAGGGTGACCTGCTGGAACTCGTCGGCCGCGACACCCGGAACGGGCTCGGGGGCCGCTGCGGCCGGTCTCTGCTGGACGGTGAGGGCGCCCGCCGCGGCGAGCAGGGTGCAGGCGAGCGCCGCGATGGGTCGGGTGAGTCTCCTGTGCACGCGCGTCCTCCGTGTGGTGACGGGGTGAGGTCTGGAGCACAGGCGCGCGCCGTCGCGCCGGAGGCATGGGTGCCCCCGAGGGGAGGGAGGGGCACTCAGTCCTGTTCGTCGGGTACAGAGCAGGAAGGTAATGGCTTTTCCACGGACCAGAAAGCCCTTTGACGTACCTGGCGTCAACTTTCTCTACTGGGGAGACAAAGCGACTGGTTGGGCTTCCGGACCGCGGTTCCCCCCGGGGGACGGGAGCGGCCTATCGTGTCCGCATGGCGAATGGCGAGGGATACGGTCAGCAAGCACGAGCGACCGCGGCGCGGGACGGCCAGGGGCACTGGGAACGGCGGGCGGACGGCCTCTACGGGGAGATCGAGAGCCGGGACGCGTTCGACCAGGCGGTCCTGGGCGGATCGCTGAGCGGTTTCCGTATCCAGTCGGTCGATCTGACGGAACGTAGGCTCGCCCTGCTGTCCACCGACACCTCCAAGACCGTCTTCCTCGGCTGCCCGATGGCGCCGGAGGCGGCGACGAAGATACAGGCCGACGGGGCCCTGGTCTTTCCGCCCGTCCCCCACCTCCCCTTCGACCCGTACCGGGGCCTGCTCTACTCGCCCGAACAGCTCTTCGCGGGGCTGGACGCGGGCGGTTACGAGGCGACGCCGGACGCGCTGGCCTATGCGTGGTTCCAGCGGACCAAGGCCGACGGCGACATACTCGCCTCGATGCTCCGGTCGGTCCACGACGACGCGATCTCGGACGCTCTGGACGAACTCCTCGTCGGCGCCCGGGTCGTCGGAGTGATGGGTGGCCACGCCCTGGCCCGGGGCAGCGACGCGTACGCCGGGGCGGCGCGCCTGGGCCGCGAACTGGCCCGCACGGGGCTGACCGTCGCCACCGGCGGCGGTCCGGGGGCCATGGAGGCCGCCAACCTCGGCGCCTACGCCGCGCCGCATCCGGACGAGATGCTGGACGAGGCCCTCGCCCTCCTCGGCAAGACACCGTCGTTCAGCCCGTCGGTCACCGGCTGGGCGCGCGCCGCCTTCGAGGTACGGGACCGGTGGCCCGGAGGCGACGGTTCCGTGGGGATCCCCACCTGGTTCTACGGCCATGAGCCGCCGAACGCCTTCGCCGGCCACATCGCGAAGTACTTCGCCAACGCGACCCGCGAGGACGGCCTGCTCGCCCGGTGCAACGCCGGGGTCGTCTTCCTGCCGGGCGCCGCGGGCACCGTCCAGGAAGTCTTCGACAACGCGACTCCCAACTACTACGAGTCACGCGGCGAGCCGACGCCCATGGTCCTGGTCGACCGGGCGCACTGGACGGAGCGACTGCCGGCCTGGCCGCTGCTCACGTCGCTGGCGCGGGATCGCCCGATGGCGTCCCGCATCGCGCTGGTCGACTCGGTGACGGAGGTCCCGGAGGCCCTGGCACGGCTCTCGGGCTGACCGGCGCGGACGTTTCGGCCGCGGTGCTCGGCGCGTGCGCGATGACGGTGACGGTGGTGGCGGTGGCGGTGGCGGTGGCGGTGGCGGTGGCGGTCAGCTGATCCGGTGGACCAGCTGCGTGTCCAGTTCGTAGCGCGCGCCCACGATCTGCAGCTGTCCGGCAGCCACCTTGGCCGCGAGGTCGGCCTCGGCCGCGAGCCGGGACCGGACCCGTGCGACCTGCGCGCTGACCGTGGCGTCCACCCGGGCGTCGCCGTGCTGCGAGTGGACGATCGCCGGTCCGATCTGGTCGGCCACGTACTGGATGTGCGCGGGCAGGTGCTCCCCGGTCTCCTCCGCGTGCACGGCGGCGGCGACCGCACCGCACGACTGGTGCCCCAGCACCAGGACCAGCGGGATGCCCAGCTCCAGGACGCCGTAGGCGATGCTGCCGAGCACCGCCTCGTCCAGCACCTCGCCGGCCGAGCGGACGGTCATCAGGTCACCCAGCCCCTGATCGAAGACCAGTTCGGGTGGAACGCGGGAGTCGATGCAGCCGAGGATCAGGGCGAAGGGGGACTGGCCGGACACCAGCGAGTGGCGGACCGAAGAGGCCTCATGGGGATGCCGCTGGTGGAACGTACGCCACCGCCGGTTTCCCGCGAAGAGCGCGGCCAGCGCGGCGGCGGGAGTGGTGGGCCTCGTGGGACGTGCTACCGGGGTCCGGGTGACGGCACCCACGGGCGAGGCTCCGGCTACGAGTACGCCGCCCGCCGCGGTGGCGGCGGAGGCGCGGAGAAGCGCGCGGCGGGTGGTCGCCGGCGACGTCTGAGCGTTTGGCGTCATGGTCACGCCTGGACGTTAACTTCCCTGCGATGAGCGGATTTTCTCCCAGGACAAATCTTGGTCGCACCTTGATGAGCTCTTGGCCGGAAGTGAGCCGAGCGTGACCGTCCACCGCTGTCCGGCGGCGCCCGGTGACCGTGCCACCGCCGCGCGACGGACCGGTCGGCGTTTCCCCTTCCGCGTGTTTCGTTCCTGGTGAGAGGGGCACTGGGGAGGACCATCGCCCTGGGTACGCGGTGGCGCGGCCCCAGGGAGTCGAACCACAGCGGAGGGACGGCCCGTTTTGTCACACTTGCTCGTCAGTCCTGAAGGAGCCCCATTCATGCCCGCCGATTCCGCGCTGCTCGGCGACCCGCCCGCCGCCTCGGTCGTCGCAGCGGCGGGGTTCACGGATACGGTCCGGCGCATCGGGGCCGGGGAACTCCGGTTCCCGCTGCCCGGTTCCGGGAGCACCGCCGACCGGTTCGCGGCGCTGCGCACCGTCGCCGAGGCCGACCTGTGCGTGGCCCGCCTGGTCGAGGGGCATGTCGACGCCACGGCCGTTCTCGCGGAGCTGGGAGCACCGGCACCGTCCCCTCAGGAGCGGTGGGGGGTGTGGGCGGCCGAGCCCCCGGGCGAGGGGCTCACGGCCGTCCGGGACGGGGCGGGCTGGGTCCTGAGCGGGCTGAAGCGGTACTGCTCGGGTGCGCACAGCTGTACCCACGCGCTGGTCACCGCGCGGGCCGGGGACGAGCGGCGGCTCTTCGCCGTACGGGTGGACGGAGCGGGCTGCCGTCCGGTGGAGGGCACCTGGCGGGCCCTCGGCATGGCGGGCAGCGACACCCCGGACGTGCGGTTCGCCGACGTACCGGCGCGCGAGGTCGGCGGACCGGAGGCGTACGTACGCAGGCCCGGGTTCTGGCACGGCGGGATCGGGGTCGCCGCGTGCTGGTACGGCGGTGCGGTGGCGGCGGCCCGGGTGCTGCAGGACGCGGCGGCGAGCCGCGCCGAGCCGCACACGGATGCTCATCTGGGGGCGGTGGACGTCCAGCTGTACGCGGCCGGGGTGCTGCTGGGGCGGGCGGCCGACGAGATCGACGCGGACCCTCAGGACGAGCGGGGCGAGGCCCGGCTACGGGCGATGCGGGTGCGCGCCTTCGTCGAGTCGGTCTGCCGCGAGGTGCTGGATCACGTGGGCCGGGCGACCGGCGCGGGACCGTTGTGCCACGACGCCTCGCACGCCCGCACGGTGGCCGACCTGGCCGTGTACATCCGCCAGCACCACGCCGAACGTGATCTCGCCGGGCTCGGCGCGCTCCTGGCCCGGCCGGAGGACGGCCGGTGACCGGCACCCGGGACCGGGCCTTCGCGGACCCCATCCAGGCGCCCGGCACCGACGAAGCGGCCTGGCGGGCCTGGCCGGGCTGGGCCCGGTTGCCGGAGGCTACCGTCGAGCCGTTCCGCCGCGTGGTGGTGGTCGCGGCGCACCCCGACGACGAGGTGCTCGGCTTCGGCGGCGCGATCGCCCTCCTCGCGGCCTCCGTCGCGCGGATAACGGTGGTGGCGGTCACCGATGGAGAGGGCTCCCATCCCGACAGCGACGTGGTCACCGCGCACGAACTCGCACGGGTGCGTACCGCCGAGACGCGTGCGGCGCTGGCCGAGCTCGGGGCGGCGGACTCCGTCGTCGTACGGCTGCGCGTCCCCGACACCGAGGTGGCGGCGCACGAGGATCACATCACGGCCCGGATCGCGCTCCTCGCCGATGGCGCTGACCTGGTCGTCGCGCCGTGGACCGGTGACGTGCACGGCGACCACGAGGCGGCGGGCCGGGCCGCCGTACGCGCGGCGGCTTCGGCGGACGTCGCCTGCTGGCTCTATCCGGTCTGGATGTGGCACTGGGCCGCGCCCGGAGATGACCGGGTGCCGTGGAAGCGCGCGGCCCGCATCGAGCTGCCCGCCGAGGTCCGGCGGCGCAAGCGGGCGGCGGTGGACCGGTTCGTCAGCCAGATCGCCCCGCTCGGGCCGGGCCCGGGCGACGCGCCGATCCTGCCCCCGGAGGAGCTGGCGCACCATCTGCGCGACCGGGAGGTGGTGTTCCGGTGAGCGGCGCACGGGAAACACCGGACGCCTCCGGCGCGACGGGCACCCCCGCCACGTACTTCGAGGACATGTACCGTGACGCTCCCGACCCCTGGCACCTCGCCGAGCGCTGGTACGAGCGCCGCAAGTACGACCTCACGGTGGCGAGCCTGCCCCTCCCCCGCTACCGCCGCGCCTTCGAACCGGCTTGCTCGGTGGGCGAGTTGACCGTCCGGCTCGCCGAACGCTGCGACCAGGTGGTGGCCTGCGACCGCGTCGGGTCTGCGGTCGCCACCGCACGGGAGCGCACCTTCGGGCTCCCCGACGTGGACGTGCGCCGACTCACCGTCCCCGCCGAATGGCCGCCCGGCAGCTTCGATCTCATCGTCCTGTCCGAGCTGCTCTACTACTTCGACGCCCGCACCCTCCAGGACGTCCTGAGCCGTACGGTCGGTGCGCTGGAGCCGGGAGGCACCCTGGTCACGGTCCACTGGAACCACCCGGTGCCCGACCACCGCGGAACCGGCAGCACGCTGGCCGAGATCGTCGGCTCGTCTCCCGGGCTGGCGCTGACCGCCGACCACCGCGAGGAGGACTTCGTGCTCCAGGTGTACGCGCGCACCGGCCCCGACGGAGCGGCACTCCCCTCCCCCGCTGCCCGCGAGGGGCTCGTATGACCGGACCGCGCGGCGCCGGAGGAGCGGTCGCCGTCGTCATTCCGGCCTGCGACGAACAGGACCTGCTGCCCGCCGCGTTGGCATCGGTGCGGACGGCGGCGGAACACCCGGACCTCGCTTCGGTGCACGTGCTCACGGTGGTCGCGGCCGACTGCTGCACCGACGCCACCGCCGACCTCGCCCGGGCCGCGGGCGCTCTCGTCGTACCCGTCCGGTTCCGCAACGTGGGGCGGGCCCGGGCGGCGGGGGTGCGGGCCGCGCTCAGCGTGCTCGGCGACGCTCCGGGCGGGGTGTGGATCGCCTCCACCGACGCCGACAGCACGGTGCGGGCCGACTGGCTCGCCTTCCAGCTGGCGTGCGCGGCCGAGGGCTGGGAAGCCGTCGTCGGCACCGTGTCCGTCGACCGCTGGCCGGTGGACAGGCCGGGACTCGCTGCCCGTTACCAGCGCCTCTACGAGGTGTCCCGGCCACGGGCGGGCCATGTGTGGCGGCACCCGCACGTACACGGTGCCAACCTCGGTGTCAGCAGCCGCGCCTACGCGGCGGCCGGCGGCTTCCCACCGGTCCCGCTCGACGAGGACCGCGGGCTGGTCGACGCGCTCGAACGGACCGGAGCGCCCGTCCTGCGGACCTCCGCCTGTCCCGTCACCACATCGGCCCGCATGCGTCCGCGCGCCCGAGGCGGCTTCGGTGACCACCTGGCGGGCCTGGACCGGTTCACCGTGCCGGCGGTGGCGGTGGAACCGGAGGAGGAGGCCGCGGGCTGAGTGCCTCCGCGCCTGCCGAACCGTCGCATGGATTCGCGTACGCGCCCGCGCGGGGCGCGGGCGGGCGCGAGGCGCGGGCGGGCGGGCGCGGGGCGCGCGCATGGTTTCAGCCGCGGCTGGTCTTGCGCCAGCCGAAGGGGCCGGGCAGGTTCATCGAGGTGGTCCGGCGTCCGGTGCTGCTGCGGGTGTGGCGGGGGCCGTGCTTGCCCCCGCCGGTGGTGATCGACCACGACTTCTTGTTGATGTTGAGGCGGACGCCGGGCAGGATCCTGAAGCTCTTGCGGAATGTCAGCGGCATGATGTCTCACTTTCGGGGGGCGCTGAGGAACGGGAGGCCCGACTGCTCGTCCGTGCGGGCCAGTTGACTTGCGTGTGTCCCGTGCCGCCCGTTCCATGCTCCCTCGCGCCCCGGGGTCGGGCCGCGGGCGGCGCCGGGCCGCCCGCAGCCCGTCCTCAGCCCTGCTGCTCCAGGGAATCCGCGAACGCGCGCAGCGCGTCGGCCAGTTCCTTCTTGGTGGGCAGCTCGTCCACCTTCTTCTCCAGGTCGTCGATGCGCTTGGCGACCTCCGCGAGATCCGTCGGGCCCGACGGTGAGGAGGTGGGTCCGCTGGTGGGCTGCGGACCGGTCGGGCTCGTACTGGGCTCGGTACCCCCGCTGGTGCCGGGATCGCCCCCGCTCGCCTCACCGGAACCACTCACACTGCCGCCGCCCGACCCGCCAGACCCACTCACACTGCCGCCGTCCGACCCACCGGAACCGCTGACAGTGCCGCCGTCCGACCCGCCCGACGCTTCGCCGCCACCGCTCGAACCGCCAGGCCCGTCGTCCGACGTATCCGCGGCCAGCGCGCCGCCGACTCCGAACACCACGACAGCGGTGGCACCGACCAGCGCCGCCACCATTCGTCTCGACCGTGAGTTCCCCGTGATTGTCATGCCTAAGACCGTAGCCGTCGCATCGGGCGGAAGGACGGATTCCCGTATGACCGCCCTTCGCACGCGGAAGACACCGGCATGAGCAGTCATTGAAACGGTGAAGAGCGGGCAGGATGACCTTTCGTGAGTACTCCCGCGATATCAGCGACTACGCCGATCTACGACCTCCTTGTCCAGGAGCGTGGAAACGCCTTGGCCGAGAGCCGCACCGCCGCTCAGCGGACACACGACAGGGCACGGCAGGTGCTGGACTGGAGCAGTCCGCGAACCGCTGCCGCCCAGCGGGAGGAGCGTGTGTTCTCCGCCTTCGGACACGCCGGGGACGAAGTGCGTGCACGGGCTCTGCCGTCGTAGCCCCGCCCGAAGCGGCGTCGGCCTCTCGCGTGAAGCGAGCCCCGCCACCCCGGGGATGACCGCCAGCTACGATCCCGCGAGCGCATCTGCTCCGCGGCCGCGGCGGGACCGCGCTCTCGGCGCCCTGGCCACCGGCCTTCGGGCCGTACGTCGCGGACTGCTCGCTACTCACGCGACTCACGCCAGTTCCGCCCCGCCGCCCGGGCACGGCCCATGTACCAGTCCCGGAACTTCCACCAACCGAGCACGAACGGGGCCGAGATCAGAGCGATGAGCAGGGACCCGCCCCAGCTCTCGTCCCTGCCGAATCGTAGATACAGCATCCCTCCCACGAACACCAGAAGGAACAGCAGCAGGAATCTGACCGGTCTCGGAAAGTTCATACGAGCCTGGATACCCGCGAAAGAGGATTTCCATCAACCGCCGTGGCAGCAGCCGCGGTTCGGTCGCCGACGGGGCGGATCGACGTGGCTCCTTCAGGCGTCGGCCAAGGCGTTCACCACGGCCCTGGCGACCCGACCCGCCGCGGCCTCGCCGACGCGCTCCGGGACCGGCTCGTCCAGGTACCACCGGGATGGCCTGGCGGATCGTCCACGCAGCGCGGCGGTGTCGGCGTTTCGGCCATCTCCCGCCCGGACTCGTCCCGGGCCGGACCAGGGGTCCCGCGCCCGCGAGGTCCCGCACGCGGGGAATCGCGGGCCTCCCGGTCCGACCGAATGACATGTGTTCGATATTGCGGCCATGTCGTTGGACCTCATGACTCTGCCGCAGCACCGTCCAAGGGGGAACGATGACCTCGGCCATGACACAGGACCAGCCGCCGCAACCACCGAAGGGCGCCACGCCGGACGACGAACCGCGGGAGTCCGGTGTTCGTGAGGAGGAATATCTCTACCGGGACGAGTCGCGGCTCCAGGCGGGCTCCCTGCTGACCTCGCGCACCATGGCGCGGCGCCTGCCCTCGCTCGTACGGCGCTCGGTGCGGATGGCCTGGCGCGTGGACCGCGGCGCGACCGTCGGCCTGCTGTTGTGCCAGATCGGGACCGGTGTCCTCGCGGCCCTCGGCCTCCTGGCCGTCACGGGCACGATCACCGCGCTGGTCTCCTCGGGCGACATCACCGAGCGGCTGTGGGATGCCGCCCCGCAACTGGCCGTCATCGCCGCCGCCACCGGCCTGCGCGCACTGCTGGGCATCACCGTCGTCTGGCTCACCGGCCGTCTGCGCCCGGTGCTCGGCCGGGCGGCGGAGCTGACGATGATCGAGGCCGCGCTCGGCGCGGAACTGGCCGCCAACGACAAGCCCGGTTACAACGACGCCTACGACATCGCCGACCGCGGTGCCCAGGTCACCCCCGACCTCGTCGAGGAAGCGCAGGACGTCCTCGCGGCCACCGCCACCCTCGCCGCCGGCGCAGCCGTTCTGACCGTCCTGCACCCGCTGCTCCTCCCCCTTCTCTTCCTCGCGTGCCTGCCGCAGGCCGCCGCCTACGTCCGCTCCGCCCGCGTGATCTACCTGGCCGGCCTGGAGACCTCCGGGCGGCGCCGGATGCTGGGCAAACTGCGCTGGCACATGGCCTACATGGAGTCCAGTGAGGAGATGCGGGCCTGCCTGGCCGGTCCTTTCCTCATCGGCCGGTACCGAAAGCTGGCCGCCTCCGTCAACGCGGCCGAACGCCGGGCCGCGAACACCGGTGCCTGGATGGGACTGGCAGGGGCCACGGTCGGTGGGATCGCCTCGATCGCGGTGTGGGTGGCGCTGCTGTGGCTCCTGGCCTCGGGGCGGATGGGCCTGGCGGCCGGCGGCGGCGCCGTCTTCGCTCTCCAGACCGCCACCGGCTCGGTGCGGGGCATCATCAGCGGCGGGGCCCGCCTGGTGCGCACCGGCTGGTACGTGCAGGACTGGCAGAACTTCCTCGACAACGCCCACGGCCAGGCCATGACCGACTCCCGCGGCACCCATCCCCTGGCCGCCGCCCCGCAGCGCTTCGAGGTCCGCGACGTCACCTACCGCTACGACGGCGCCCCGAAGGACAGTTTGAGCAACGTCTCCCTGCACGTACGGCGCGGCGAGATCGTGGCACTGGTCGGCGAGAACGGCTCCGGCAAGTCCACCCTCTCCCGCCTGCTGTGCGGGCTGCTGCTGCCCACCGAGGGCACCGTGGCCTGGGACCACGCCTCCACGGTGGACCTCGATCCTTGGGGGGCGTGGGAGCACGTCGCCCTGGTGCCGCAGAAATTCACGTACCTGCCGCTGACGATGCGTGACAACATCACGTTCGGCCAGGGCGACGCCAGCGACGCAGCCCTGCTCGCCGCGTGCGAGTCGTCCGGCGCCGCGGAGATACTGCCGGACCTCCGCTCCGGCCTGAACACCCTCCTGACCAGCGAATGGTTCGGCGGACAGCAGCTCTCCGGCGGGCAGTGGCAGCGCTTGGTCCTCACCCGCGCCTTCCACCGGCAGGCAGCGCTGCTGGTGATGGACGAACCCACGGCCGCACTCGACGCCCGTGCGGAGCACCGGATCTTCTCCGGCCTGCGCGAACTGGCCAAGGACCGCGCCGTCCTGCTGATCACTCACCGGCTCACCAACGTGGCCGTCGCCGACCGGATCGTCGTCCTGGACGAGGGCCGGATCGTGCAGGAGGGCACCTACGTCCAGCTCACCCAGGAGCCAGGGCTCTTCCGGTCCTTGTGGGAGCTGCAGCGCCGGATGAGCGGCGGCACCACCTGATCACCCCGGTCCACGCCGGATACACCCCACCTACCGCCAGGACAACCCGTGGCTGCTGCCCGGAGAAGCCGTCGAAGCCGGCGAAGATCCGCACGTCACCTGCCGACGCGACCTCCCCCCCACCCCCGTACCGACCCGCGGGAACTCTCAACTCCGGTGCTGGGCACGTCGATTGTCGGGCGAGGGACGGTCGGATTCTGCGACGGAGATCCTCACCCCGCTGCTGTCGCGGTCGGTGGCTGTCGGCCATACCGTACGCCGGTACATCCTGGTGATGGCCGCGCACTGGAGTGCCATGGCCAGCACCATGGCCAAGCAGATGCCCGGCAGGCCCAACCCCGACAGGCAGAATGCGAACGCGAGTTGGAGTGCCACGCCGCACGCGGTGATCGTTGCGAGGGCCGGACTGCCGCCGCCGCCCTCGAACACCCCGCCCAGCGCGACGAAGCACGCGAGAAGCGTCAAGTACGGCCCCAGGCAGCGCAGATAGAGTGTCCCCGCCTCTGCCACCTCTCCCTCACCGCCGAAGGCTCGCATGATCCACGGCGCGGCAGCGAGCAGTACCAACGCGGCCGTGAGCCCGAGTGCGCCGGCAAGGACCAGCACCTCTCGCCCGACGGCCCGCCGCTCGTCGCGTCCGGCGCCGAGCAGGTGGGTGGTGCGGATGGAGGCGGCCTGGCGTATCGCGTAGAAGGCCATGGTTGCGACGTACATCGCTTTCGTCGCAATTCCGTACGCGGCGACCTCGCTGACGCCGATCCGGGCGACGATGGCGACGAGGGCGAGCGCCCCCGCCATCCGTACGACGAAGTCGGCCGACATAGGGAACCCGATGGCAGCCGTCCTGCGCGCATCGCGCTGAGCGAACCGGCCACCCGCAGGGCCGTCCGGGTGGCCTGTCGCAGTACGGCGTTGCGGTGCAGCGCCACGAAACCGCACATGAGCGCGACCGTCCGGCCCAGTACTGTAGCGATCGCCGCCCCACGTACTCCGAGGTCACATCCCAGGATGAACAAGGGATCCAGCCCAAGATCAGCCCGTTGGCGAGGACAGCGAGCTTCATCGGGGTGCGGGTGTCGCCCGCACCCTTGAGGATGCCGTCGACGACGTTGGTGGCGTAGAACACCGCGATTCCTGGCAAGGCGATCGAGAAATAGCCGGTGGCGAGCGGCAGCGAATCACCGCCGCTGCCGCCGAGTACGAGGTGGGCGAGCGGTTCGCGGCACAGGTATCCACCGATGGCGACCGGGGGTGTGACGAGCGCCCACAGGACCCAGCCGCCGCGCACGGCGGAGCACATCGCTGTTGGATCCCCCGCTCCTGTGGCCTGGGCGACGAGCACAGTCGTCCCCGAGCCTGCGACGAGGATGACGCCGAGTAGCAGGTTCTCGACATTCGTGGCGACAGCCACTCCGGCGACAGCGCCCCCGCCGAGCCGCGCCACCCAGACCATGTTGATGATTCCGGCGGTGACCCCGGCGAGAAGCTCGAAGTAGACCGGATACGCGAGTGACACCAGCCTGCGCCGGTGTTCTGCCCCCATGACGACACCCCTCTTATCGCATGGTCGAACGGGACGGGCAAGCGCTTTGCCAGGCACAGGAAGGAGCTCGACGCATGCTGGAGCTGTCGATTCTGGGATTCCTCTTCGAGGATCCCCTGCACGGATACGAGATGAGGGCCCGAATCCAGGGCCTCAGTGGCCACATCCGCCCGGTGAGCGACGGGGCGCTCTATCCGGCCATCTCCCGGCTCGTGAAAGCCGGTCTGGTCGAGCAGCACACCGAGCCTGGCAGCGGCGCCGTACCCCGTCGGGTCCTGTCCCTCACCGAGGCGGGCCGCACCGAACTGCTGGCCCGACTGCGGCAGCCCAAGGAGGCCGAGATCACTGACGGGCAGCGCTTCTTCACTCTGCTGGCGTTCCTGCACCATCTCCCGGACCGTGCCGAGCAGGCTGCGGTGCTGCGCCGGCGGCAGACCTTGCTTGACATCCCGGCGAGCTTCTTCTACCGCGACGGCGAGCCCCTGCGAGCCGAGGAGGCACCGAGCCTCTTCCAGCAGGGCATGCTGCGCATCGCTCGCGCCACCGGCACCGAGGAAAAGAAGTGGCTGGCCGAGGCCATCGGCAGCCTGGAGGCTTGAGCACGGACCAGGCCGATGGCGGCGCCCGCTTTCCGCCGGACCAACCACGGCCGAGCAGGCGCCGCGGTTTGTCACCCCGCCCTGGCGGGTCAGGCCCCGGTGGAGAGGGGTCAGCGCCTGGGCAGGCGGTGCAGGACGACCTCGCCGAGCATTCCGTCCGCCACCGTGCACGTCATGTACGTGCAGTACGGCTGACGTCTGCGGTCCGTCGGCGAGCCGGGGTTTAGCAGGCGTAGCCCACCTGGCGCCTCGGTGTCCCAGGGGATGTGGCTGTGGCCGAAGACCAGGACGTCCAGGTCAGGGTAGAGGGCGGCGCAGCGCTCTTCCCGCCCACGAGCGGCACCCGTCTCGTGGACGACGCCGAATCGCAGGCCCCCCAACTGGACGCGGGCCACCTCCGGTAACCGGCCCCGCAGTTCTGGACCGTCGTTGTTGCCGTACACGCCGACAAGCCGGCGTGCGCACTTCTCCAACAGGTCCAGTGTGGCCACGTCGACCCAGTCCCCGGCATGGACGACCACGTCCGCCCGTTCCGTCTCGCGCAGTAGTTCACCGGGAAGCTGTCTTGTGCGCAGGGGCACATGGGTATCCGAGACGAGCAGCAACCGCAGGGGGTCTGTCACCGCGCCGGTCAGGTCGTCGTCCATTCGCCTGCCTTCTCCTCGAGTACGCCCGGTCTACCGGCCGCAGTCGCCCTCGGACCGCCTTGCGGGCGGAACCTCGGCCGGCTCACTGCTGGCGCGACAACATGGCGCGAACCACCACCGGATGAACTGACTACCGGTCAGTGAAGTCAGCATTCGTTCCACCGAACGTCACCGCACCCTGCCTTACCTCGGGGTCCCGCCCAAGACCCGCAGCACACCGTAAGGACCAGGTGAGCAGCTCCGATTCGATGAGAGACGGAGCCTTCACCACGCCAGTCGGCCTGATGTCAGTTCGGGCGGTTGCCTCAGCTCAGCGCACCCTCCCCCGCGCCTTCAGCGGCGTGGCGGGCAGTTCCGGTGCCGGTAGCCGAGCGCCGTCGTAGCCCTTCACCTCGCCGAAGCGCGGGCCGTTCATCCAGTCGTCGCGGGCCTGGGCGATCTCCTCACCGGATCGGCCGACGAAGTTCCAGAACATCACGATCTCCTCCTCGAACGGCTCGCCGCCCAGGAGCATCAGGCTCGCGTCGGAGAGGGCGCGCAGCGGCAGTTCCGTACGGCCGCAGCCGAGGTAGAGCATCGAGCCGGGCAGCACGGGTACGCCGTCGACCTCGACCTCTCCCGACATCGACAGGACCGCGTACTCGAAGTCCGCGTCCAGCGGGAGGCGGGCCTCGGCACCCTCGGTCAGGGTCAGGTCGGCGCCGACGATCGGGGTGTAGGCGGTGCCGGGCGAGGCGGCTCCGTCCAGTTCGCCCAGGATCACGGTGGCGGTGAGGCCGGGGGCGGTCACGGCGGGGAGGTCCGTGTGGTGCTGGAAGTGCGGCTCCACCTGGCGGTGCGCGTCGGGGAGGGCCACCCAGAGCTGAGCGCCGTGCAGAAACCTGGCGTGCGGCTCCGGGCTCTCCTCGGAGTGACTGATGGCGCGGCCCGAGGTCATCAGGCCCAGTTCGCGGGGGCGCACCGTCTGCAGACTGCCCAGGCTGTCACGGTGCAGGACTTCGCCGTCGTGGAGCCAGCTGACGGTCTGCAGGCCCATGTGCGGGTGGGGCGGCACCTGCATGCCGGGCTCGTCCGCGATGTCGTCCGGACCGTAGTGGTCGACGAAGGCCCACGCCCCGACCATGCGGCGGCCCAGGTTGGGGAGCAGCCGGCGCACCTCGGTCGACTCGCCGAGCGGGACGCGGCGGGGGGTGAGGAGTTCGCGGACCGGCTCGGCGACGACGAAGCCTCGCCCCCCGCAGACGGAGGGAGTGGCCTGGCGATCGAGATTGCTCATGGCGTTCAACCTATTCCCGTACGACCGTGGAGCGTCGGTCCCCACGCCAAAGTTTTAGTGGAATGTTCAACCATTGTGTGGTGTTGGCATGGCTGGACGCACGGCGGGACGGCAACTCGGTGGCACGCACCGGGAGGGTGACCCGCACGATGAGGAGGAGGACCCGTGAACGAGACCTACTACGAGTTCGGCACGGCCGCCGACCGGTGGGACCGGGCGCAGATGTTCTTCGACGCCAAGGAGTACCTCACGGCCGCCCGGATCCTCCGCGGGCTCGTCGAGGAGGCGCCGGAGCAGGTCGCGCCGCGGTTGCTGCTGGCCCGCGCCTACTACCACTCCGCCCGGCTCGGCCGGGCGGAGGAGGAGCTGCGGGCGGTCCTGGAGCTGGACCCGGTGGAGGGTTATGCGCGCCTCATGCTGGGCCGGACCCTGGAGCGCCAGGGACGGCAGGCCGAGGCGGCCACGCAGCTGCGGATGGCCGCCGCGTTCTCCGGTGACTTCGGGACGCGGGCGAGCAAGCTCTGACCGGCGTCGGCCCGCGCGGAGGAGGGGCGGGGCGCACCGGCCCGGTGCGCCCTGTCCTCCTATACCCACCGGTACGAGCACCCGATAATGAGCTTTCCGGGACGAAGGGGCGGGGGATGCGCAGATCCAGGGACGCGGAATTACGCCGGGCGCGGGTGGCCGCGCTGATCGCGTCGGCGGCGGTGGCCGTGTCCGGCTGCTCCGGGGACGGCAAGGACGGAGCCGGGGTGGACGCGGGCGAGCCCCGCGCCCGCGCGGCGGGGGTGCACAGCTGGACCAGCAGTCCCTGCGGCCTGCTCGCGGGCGCGCCGCTCGCCCAGGGGTTCACTCTCGGCTCCACCACCGACGCCGCGCACCCGGAGGGCAGGGAGGACATCGGCAGCAACGGCACCCGGCCCCGGTATCGGCAGACGGGCTGTCTGGCCGATCTCACGGGCCCGGACGGAGAGTTCTGGACACTCAGCACGACCGCCGCCGTGTACGAGGACGTCGGGCCCGCCCGCCGCGCGTACCGCGTCAAGGAGGACCTCGACCGGGCACACGGGCGTGGGCCGGAGCGGGTGCACGCGACCGCGTACGGGCGACCGGACGAGGACCGGGGCCGTCCCGGCCGCACCCTCGTCCTGTGGAACGGCGACCTCCTGCTCTCGGTGACGGCGTACGGCCCGTACGGGAGCGAGGAACACGAGGTGCGCGACGACCTGGGGGAGCATCGTCCAGAACACCGCGCGCCGTGTGGAGGACGAGCTCCGCGACGGCGACGCCCCCTCCCCCGTACCGTCCTGACCGTCCACTCCCCCCTCCGGGGCGGGCGTGCTCAGCCCCCCGGGCGGGTGTTCGCCACCCGGTCGAGCCACTCCCCCATCAGCGCCGCCTCGGCGGTGCTGAGTCCCGACCCCCGCGCCTGCCGCAGCAGGGCACTCAACCGGGCCGCCGTCGAAGGCACTTCGGCCTCCTCCGGCGCGCTCGGTCCCGGGTCGGGGGTGAGGATCGAGGCGTGCACGGCGTCGCGCACCCGGCGGGACATGTCGGCGTCGTCGAAGGTCGCGGGCCGGGCGACCAGCATCAGCGCCACCCCCACGTTGGCCGACATCACCATCTGGGCGGCGAGTGCGGGCGCCACCCGCAGCCGGCCCTGGGCGGCGGCGCGCTCCAGGTCCCGGGTGAGAATGCGGTGCGACTCCAGTGCCGCGGCGGGGGGCGTCCGCATCGCCGGGGAGTTCATCAGGCGGTAGAGGTTCGGGTTGCGGACGGCGAATTCCACGTGGCTGTCCCAGCCGCGGCGCAGGTCCTCCACGGGGTCCGCGCTCGCCTCACGCTCACGCTTCGCCGTCAGATACCGCTCGAATCCGTGGTCGACGACGGCCGACAGAAGGCCTTCCTTGTCCCCGAAGTGGCGATAGAGGGCCGGTGCCCCGACCTGGGCCGCCTCGCACACGGCGCGCGTGGAGATGTCGCCGTCGGCCGAGTTGCCGACCAGCTCGGCGGCCACGTGGAGGATGCGGTTCCGTGTGCTCGTACTACTCATCGGACGGACGCTATCAAGGCGGGAGGGGGCGCTCAGACGATGCCGCCGTTGGCCCGCAGGACCTGGCCGTTGACCCAGCGGGCGGGACCGGCGAGGAAGGAGACCACCTCGGCGATGTCCTGCGGGGTGCCCAGCCGCTCCAGCGGCGGCTGGGCGGCCATCCGCGCGACGGTCTCCTCGTCCTTGCCGTCCAGGAAGAGGGCGGTGGCGGTCGGACCGGGGGCGACGGCGTTGACCGTGATGTCCCGGCCGCGCAGCTCGCGGGCGAGGATCAGGGTCATCGCCTCGACGGCCCCCTTGGTCGCCGCGTAGGCCGTGTAGCCGGGCAGGGCGAGCGACAGCACGGAACTGGAGAAGTTGATGACGGCCCCGCCCCCGCGCACCCGCCGCGCGGCCTGCTGGTCGACGACGAAGGTGCCGCGGATGTTGGTGCGGTACATCCGGTCGAGTTCGTCGAGGTCGAGCTCGGCCAGCGGGGCGAGAGCCATCACGCCCGCGGCGTGCACGACCACGTCGACGCCGCCGTACGTCTGCTCGGCCACGTCGAAGAGGCCTGCGACGGCCTGCTCGTCGGCCACATCCGCACGGTGGGCGATCGCCTCGCCGCCCGCGGCGGTGATGGCGGCGACCGCCGTCTCCGCCTCGGCCCGGCTGCCCGCGTAGGTGACGACCACCGCGAGGCCGTCGGCGGCGAGCCGCTCGGCGCTCTCCCGGCCGATGCCCCGGGATCCCCCGGTGACCACGGCCACCCGGCGGGGGGCGTCGGCGGCGGTGGGCACGGACTCGGACTGAACGGTCATGACATCCCTCCTGCGACAGGGGCCGCGGTGGTTCCGTGGGACCCGGCGTAATCAACGCTAACATCAAAAGTGTAGCGACGCTACCCACTATGACCTTGGGGACGGGTAACGCCGCTACTGCCCCCGGAAACGGCAGAACCCGCCGGATACACCCCGGCGGGTTCTGTCTGGAGCGTGGTCGGTCAGCCCACCGGTGTCGCCACGCGGGGCGCCTCGGCGCCGTTCACGGAGACCAGCAGCCGCTCGGTGAGGTAGCCGAAGATCAGGCCGAAACCGCTCCAGAACGCGGTCTGGACGGCGAGCGTCGAAAGTCGGAACTTCCACAGCAGGCTGGCCGGGAAGTCCTTGCCGACCTCGTCGAACGAGGGCAGGAAGGCATAGGCGAGCCCGATCACCAGAAGGAAACCGGCGACCGCCGCGATGGTCGCGTTCCAGTTGCCCAGGCCCGGTGCGAGCCGCTTGCCGACGATCACGGCGGCCACGGCGAGCAGCACGCTGAGGGCGACCATGAGGAAGAACAGGGCGGTGCGCTGGCCGATCGTGTCGGGGTTGCCGACGGCCGGCGGGTTCGCCGGGTACTTCAGGAACGGCACGACGTAGACGGTGAGCAGCGCCGCGCCCGCGATCAGTGCGGCCGTGGCCCGGGGGCCGAAGTCGCCGATGCGGCCGAGCGCGTAACAGAACACGAGGGCGGCGATCCCGCCCGCGGCGACGCCGAAGACCAGGAGTGCGGTGGCGAGCCCGCCGGTGGCCTGCATGGGGCGGCTGACGAGTTCCTCGCCGCCGCCGTGGTCATGGCTGTGCGCCTCCTCGATGGCGATGGCGGCATCCACCTGGGACTCGCCGAGGAAGTACGCGACGGCGAAGGCCAGCGCGCCGGCAACCAGGCCCGCGAGCATGCCGCGCACGAGCAGACCTCTGACAGATATGGAGTTCACGAGACGTTCCCTGTTTCCCTTTGTTCCCTTGCTTGCCCGAACTCCGCGGATGGCTCAGTGGCAGGGGAAGCCGAGCAGGTGACGGCCGTCGTGGACCCATTCGTGGACGCCTTCGCCCGAGATGAGTGCGGTGGCGCCCTGTTCGGCGCCGACGAAGTACAGCAGCACGAGCGCCAGGATGCCGACGAAGACCGCCCAGGGGGCAAGGGCCTTCGCCGAGATCGGGGTGATCGCAGGTGCCCCGGTTGCGGGGGCGGCGGACTGCGCCATGGCGGAACCTCCTGTGGGAACACGCGTCCCTGTCGTGGTGCATCCGACGAAGGTGCTGGGTCTGACTTCCCGCACAGGTACGGGTACACAGTGGCGCGACCGTGCCGGATTCTCACCGGGCTTCCATCACACCGTCGTCATGGTCGACGTGACCATACCGCCTGTACGCAGGCGCCGCCATGGTGCAATCTGCAGAGCTTCAGGCCCCGAATCGCCCGCAGACAAAGCGGGTTGGGGTCGCCACGGAAGGACTTGGGCCAGGAACATGACAGTACGGGTGATGTTGGTCTCACCGGCGATGAACGCGGCGCTCCGGGGGGCCCGCTTCGACGGCGACACCCCGCTGGACCGGGCCGGGGAGCGGGACGCGCGGGCAGCGGCCCCGGCCGTGCCGGAGGCCGGGCTGGTCCTCAGCGGCCCGTCCGAGCGGTGTCGCGGGACCGCCGCCGCGCTCGGCCTCACCGCGGACCTCGAACCGGCGCTCGCCGGCTGGGACCTCGGGCGCTGGAGCGGCCGCCGCCTGGACGAGATGGGTGCCGCCGAACCCGCCGCGGTGGCCGCCTGGATCGACGACCCCGCGGCGGCTCCGCACGGAGGTGAGTCGCTGCGGAACCTGCTGGAGCGGGTGGGCGGCTGGCTGGCCGGGGCCGGCGGCGGGGGCGGGAGCGGGAGCGTCCTCGGCGTCGCCGAGCCCGCCGTCGTACGGGCGGCGGTCGTGCACGCTCTGGCGCTGCCGCCGGTGGCGTTCTGGCGACTGGATGTCGCGCCCCTGGCCCTGACGGAGCTCAGCGGACGGTCGGACCGGTGGAACGTCCGGCTGGGGCGACCGCTGACCGCCCCTCAGAGCTCCTGAACACCACCGGCCGGAGCTCCGTAACACCACCGCCGGAGCTCCTGAACACCACCGGCCAGAACTTCGTAACACCACCGCCGGAGCTCCTGAACACCACCGGCCGGAGCTCCTCCCCGTCCCCGGCCACGCGGCGGCCACTCACTGTCGGCCGACCGCGCCGCCCGTCTCCCGCCAGTCCGGCCGCAGCAGCAGCGCCGAGGCGACGATGCCGTCCTCCACCCGCCAGCGCCCCTCCAGCACCGGCGGCAGGGCCGGGTCGGTGCGCAGCAGCCGTGCGGTGAAGGTGCCGCTCATCGCCCGGTCGTCCTCCCGGTGGAAGGTCAGGTCCGCCTCGTCGAAGTCGAGCTCGGTCAGGGTGAGCGGGTACCAGGTCTTGAAGACGCACTCCTTGGCGCTGAAGAGCAGCCGGTCCCAGTGGATCACGCCCTCCTCCCCGGCCGACGGCCCGGTGAACCGTGCGCGTTCCGAGGGGCGTACCACCAGCTCGCCCACGCCGTCGGGCAGCGGGGCGTGCGGCTCGGCGTCGACGCCCAGAGACAGCACGTCCGCCGAGCGCGCCAGAGCCGCCGCCCGGTACCCGTCGCAGTGCGTGAGGCTGCCGACGACCCCTTCGGGCCACAGGGGCATTCCGCGCTTGCCGTGGAGTACGGCGACGGGTTCCAGACCCAGTTGGCGCATGGCCCGCCGTGCGCAGGCCCGTGCCGTGGCGAAGTCGTTCCTGCGTTTGGGCACGCTCCTGGCGACCAGCTCCTCCTCCTCGGGGAACAGGGTTCCGTCCGGCACGCTCTCCTGGCGGGTCGCCGCGCAGGACACGTCCGCGGGCAGCAGCCGCTCGATCACAGGGAGCCTCCGGAGGTGGCGGTGCCGGTACGGGCCGGGGGCGCGGGCTCCGGCTCGTACGGGAGGATCTGGCGCAGCAGGCCGCGGGGGTGGCCCCTCTGGCGCCACTCCCTCGGATAGCCGATCGAGACCTCCTCGAAGCGCACGCCGTCGTACCAGGTGGTCCGGGGGATGTGGAGGTGCCCGTAGACGACGGCGGTGACGTTGAAGCGGCGGTGCCAGGCGGCGGTCAGTTCGGTGCCGCACCACTGGGCGAACTCCGGGTACCACATGACCGCCGTGGGTTCCCGCACCAGCGGCCAGTGCCCGGCGAGGACGAGCGGGATCTCCGGGTCGTGCTCGGCGAGTCTGCGCCCGGTCTCCGCGACCCGGGCCCGGCACCAGTCGTCACGGGACGGGTACGGGTCGGGGTGGAGCAGGTACTCGTCGTTGCAGACGATGCCGGACTCGTGGGCGACGGCCAGCGACTCCTCCTTCGTGTGCGTCCCCGGGGCGCGGAAGGTGTAGTCGTACAGGAGGAACAGCGGCGCGATCGCCACCGGCCCGTCGGGGCCCGGCCACAGCGGGAAGGGGTCCTCCGGGGTGATCACGTCGAGCTCGCGGCAGAGCTCGACGAGGTGGTCGTACCGGGCCTGGCCGCGCAGGCGGACCGGATCCTGGTCCAGGGTCCACAGCTCGTGGTTGCCGGGCGTCCAGATCACCTTGGCGAAACGTTCCGCGAGGAGGGCCAGCGCCCAGCGTATGTCGTCGGGGCGTTCGGCCACGTCGCCCGCGACGATGAGCCAGTCCGCGTCGGAGGTGGGCTGGAGGGACTCCACGATGGGCCGGTTGTCGCTGACCGCCGCGTGAAGGTCGCTCACGGCCAGCAGGCGTCCGGTCCCGCGCGGGGCGCGGGCGCCGCCGGACGGAACGGCCGCTGGGGTACTGGGCGGTGCGGGATCGCTCGGAGCGGTCATGTGCGCTGGTTCCCCGTTCTGTCGGCCGTCGTGCGGTGCCGCTCGCAGGGTGCGGAGCCGCTGGAGACGTAGCCTCTCATGAGCCTGTGACACCCGCCCCGGGCTTCGGCCGGGAGCCGGCGCCATGGAGGGTGAGGCGGGTCACCGGCGGTCCCGTGCGCGGCGGGTGTTCAGTTCCTCCACCGCCCCGAGCGCGTCGCCGACGGTCGTGTAGTCGACGGCGACGAAGTTCACCGGGCTGCCGCGCTCGGCCTCGCAGGTCCGGGCCCGCTCCAACAGCCAGTCACGGGCGTTGATCCGGCCCGCGTCCAGCCGGCTGCCGCCCCCGTCGGTGACGAAGTGGTTGAGCAGGAAGAGGCGTTTGCCGGTGCCGCCCCGGTTCGGTTCGCAGCTCATCACCTCGGGGCTGCGGAAGGCGAACGGCGTCTCCATCGCGTACCGGTAGAAGTTTCGGTACCAGGGTGCCGGGCCGCCCGCCTTCTCGGCGAACACCACCAGCCGCCGGCCGCTGTCGATCATCTCCTCCAGCGTGGGCCACGGCTCGTCGGGGTCCTCGGACGGGGTGTGGAGCAGGTCGTCGAGCCCCGCCCGGCGGAATGCCTCCTCGGTCTCCTGGGCGCCGATGTCGTCCTGGACGATGAGCGTCACGATCTCGTCGGGGTGGGCGCGCAGCCAGGCGCCGATGTCCGCCAGGGCCGGGACCAGTTCGACCGCCCCAGCCCGGCAGACGCTGTGGCAGAGCCAGAGGCCCTCGCGCGGCGGGTTGGCCCGGTCGATCGCGGCGGAGATCAGCCGGCGCTGCTCAGGGGTGAACTCGGGGTCGTCCAGCCGGGCGGCGACGTCCCTCGGGTTCTCCCAGCGGTACGTGTCCAGTTGGAGCGCCCGGACACCGGTGTCGAGCTGGGTGGTGATGTCGGGGTCCTGGAGAGGCCCGATGAACCGGTCGGCGGTGGTGGACATGGCGTTGTGGGCCGTGAGGTGCGCGACCTCGTCGTACCGCAGTTCGCAGAGTTCGCCGCTGCCCTGGCAGCGGCGGGGCGCGGACGGGCCGAGGGCCGACGGCACGAGCAGGGCGCCCGCCAGCGCGGCGCAGGTCACGCCCGCGGCCACCCCCCGTACGGCGGTGGGGGCCGGCAGCGTGCGCGGCCGCACCAGGAACGCCCAGCCGGTCGCGGTGAGGAGCGCCCCGCCCACGAGGGCGCTGAGGGCGGCGGTCAGTCCGGTGGCCACCGCCTGGTCCACGGCGTTGCGCTGGAGGTCCTCGACGAGGGCGGTGACGCTCGGCGGCCCGGAGGACCGGGTGGTGAGGAACCGGCCCCCGGTGGCCGGCCGGACCGGCAGCACGGCCACCGCCGCGAGCATTCCGCCGCAGGCGACCGCCTGCCCCAGCACCATCACCCGTCGGGCGAAAGCCCCGGGGCCGGTGGCCCAGAGCACCGCGAGGGAGGCCGGCGCCAGGGCGGTGGCGAGGATCTGGAGCTGCGTCAGGCGCCGCACCCGCTCGCGGGCCTGCTCCAGGGCTTCGAGGTCGTTGCCCGCGGCGGTCAGGGTCGCGGTGAGGTCCCACGTACCTCCCTGGAGCGTGGCGCGCAGGTCCGCGGCGGCCGTACGTGACCCGTCGGCGAGGGCGGCGGCCGCGGTCGTCGCCAGCGCCGTCGATACGTCGCCCCTCCCCAGGGCCGCCTCCACATCGGGGCGCAGGGCCGTCCGTTCCCGCTCGGGCACCAAGGTGAGCAGGGCGTCGGTGGCGCGGGCCGCCTGGTCGTCGGTGAGCGGCAGGGCGGGCAAGGAGGGCGCACGGCCTTCCCTGAGGGCTTCGAGCGCGGTGGTGAGGTCGTCGGTGAACCGTGCGAAGTCCGGTTCGTCCCGGTCCTGGAGACTGGCGACCAGGTCACCGAAGTAGATGCGCGCGAGCTCGGCCAGGTTCGCCAGCACCGGGTCGATGTCCACGGTCAGCCGCAGTTCATCGGTGTCGCCGCGCAGGTAGTCGGTGAGCGCGTGGATCTGCTGGTCGGTCAGTGAGCGGACGGTCGCCGGCGGCAGGACGACCTTGATGTTGGAGGTCACCAGCGCTTCGGGCACGGGCAGGTGGGCGAGGAGGTCGCGGGTGAGGGGGGCGATCGCCGGATCGACGAGCACCTCGCTGTAGAGGCGGTCGTAGGCCGCCTCCTCGTCCAGCACGGACCGGTAGTAGTCCGGCGACAGGACGGTGGCGCGGACCGTCGAGGTCAGTGCCACCGTCGCCACGCCCAGCGTGGCCAGGAGGAACGCCACCAGCCGCACCGCCCGGCGGGTCCGGCCCGGAGCGAGTGGGCCGGGCTCGGGCGGGAACGGGTTCTGCATCGGTGCGGCGCTCACTCACTCAGCCTATGCGGATTATCGGCTTTTATGCGTGAATGATGAGATTCGAGCATTGAGGAGCTCCGCCGTGCACTCCGTCCACCTGGCCGTGCTGATGACGAGTCACAACCGGCGCGCGAGAACCCTGTCGGCGCTGAACGCCCTGGGGTACCAGCAGGGGCTTCCGGCCCACGCCACGCTGGGCGTGCACCTGGTCGACGCGGGCAGCACCGACGGTACTCCGGAGGCCGTCCGCCTCCGCCATCCGGCCGTGGAGGTCATGTCGGTGGGCGCGGACGTCCCCCGCAACCAGGCGATGCGCATCGCCAGCCGCAACAGCCGCAGCGGCGGAGGCGGCGGCGGCTCGCACCGCGGCAGGCCGGGCGGCCCGAGCCACCGGTGGACGCACCAGCTCTGGCTCGACGACGGGGTCGAGCTGTTCCCGGACGCCCTCGCCGTCCTCCTGCGCGCCGCGGACGCGGTGGGGGCCGGGGCGGTCGTCGTAGGGGCGGTCCGTGGCGCGGACGGGGCCACGGTGTACTCGGGGCGGCGCGGGCGCTCGCTCGCGCTGGTGGAGCCCGGCGGGCAGCACCCCGAGCCGTGCGACACGTACGACGGCCGGGTGGTGCTGCTCTCCCGGGCCGCGCACGACCTGGTCGGGGACCTCGACAAGGTCTTCCGCCACCGGATGGGCGACTACGACCACGGCTTCCGCGCCCGGCGGGCCGGGGTCCCCTCCTTCGTCGCCCCGTCGCCCGTGGGGGTGTGCGTGGAGGGGCCGGACGTCCCCAGCTCCCGGGAGCCGGGGATCGGCGTGCGGGAGGCGCTGCGCCGGGTCACCTCCGTACGGGAGCTGCCGCCGCGCCAGTGGTGGGTGTACTGCCTGCGCCACACCTGGCCGTGGGCGCCGTTCCTGATGGTCTCTCCGTACGCGCGGACGGCCGCCCGGGCCACGCTCGGCCGGTGGCGGGGGTGAGGCCACCGCTACCGGCCGGGGGTCCTCGGAGCCTTCGCGTCAGCGCCGGTCGGCCGTGACCTTGACGGCGGGGCGGCCGGTGGGCGGCGGAGGCACGGTGGGACGGCCGGCGGCGGTCCTGGCCGGCTCGGCGCCGGCCGGTGCGGTGCTTGCCGACGTGCCGCTTCGGGACGCGGCGCTTCGTGACGCGGCGCTTCGGGACGCGGCGCCTCGGGACGCGGCGCCTCGGGACGCGGCGCCTCGGGACGCGGGCGGGACAGCGGGGCCGTTGGCCGGGCGGCGGGGGGCGGGTCCCGGCGGGGGCAGGTACGCCGGGATCCTCAGCAGGGCCAGGACGGCCGGCGCGCTGGCCACCGGCGGTACGAGGGCGAGAACGGGGTGCAGAACCCCCGCGTACACCAGCGCGCCGACCGCCACCGGGACGCCCGCCCACAGGCCGAGGACGACGGCCGTTCCGGGCACGGTCACGCGGACCCGGCGCAGGCGGTGGGTGATGTGGTCGTCGGCGCCCCGGAGCAGCGGGCGCGAGGCGCGGAGCCGGGACGCCAGGACGAGGGCGGTGTCGGCGAGGGCCACGGTCGCCAGGACGGGCAGTGCGGCCCACGCGGCGCGTTCCGGCGGTGCCGCCGCGTGGATGAGCGCGCCGGAGGCCGCCAGGACGAATCCGGTGAACAGGGAACCGCACGCCCCGGGACGGATGCGCGCGGGGTGCCAGTTGTGGAGCAGGAAGCCGAGGAGCCCCGCGAGCAGTACGGCGGGCAGCAGGGCGAGCCCCCACCGGCCGTCGAGGGCGGCGCAGGCGAGCAGCCCGGCGGCGGTGACGGCGCCGACGGTCGCCAGCACCCCGTCGCAGGTGCCGAGGAGGGCGACGGCATTGGTGACCAGGACGATCCAGATCACGGCCAGGACGCCCGCCACGGGTGGCAGCCCGGCGAGACAGACGGCGAGTGTGGCGGCGGCCGTCTGCACCGCCATCCGCAGGGGAACCCCGAGCGGCCGCACATCGTGGACGAGCCCCAGGGCGGCGACGATCGCGGCCCCGGTCAGCACTGCGGTGACGGCCCGTCCGGAGCCGCCCGCCGCTCCGAGCCCCCAGCCGGCGGCGGCAGCCGTACCGACGCCGACCACGACCGGCGCGCCGCCCAGTCTGCGCACCACCCCGGTACGTGACCGGCGCGCGCCGGGCTCGCGGCCGGCTCCCGAACGGAGCGCCGTGCGGCGGACGCCCTTGGCGAGTACGACCGTGATGAACAGCGCGGCCACACCGGAGGCGATGATCCCAAGCACGTTCACCTGCCCTGCCTTTCCTCGTTCGTGAACAGCGGCGCACGGGGCGCCGGGCGACCGGTGGAACAGCGGAGGTCCGG
The DNA here is from genome assembly GCF_044752765.1 of Streptomyces sp. NPDC088706. NCBI lineage: Bacteria > Bacillati > Actinomycetota > Actinomycetes > Kitasatosporales > Streptomycetaceae > Streptomyces > Streptomyces sp. NPDC088706. The sequence continues at coordinate 10,394 of NZ_JBIVLW010000007.1, read as the reverse complement.
CGCTCGTCCGGTTGCGGTGTCGGGGTGACGTAGGACGCCAGTCGAGTGGCGGTTCTCCCCAACCTACGGGGCCGATGTCCCCATTCGTCCTGAATAACACGAAAAAGGTGGTGATTCCCTGATCTCTTCGCGGGAGGCGCGCGCGAAGCCTCCGCCGGACCCTCAGGCCGGTGAGGATTCCCGCGTGTCCCGGCCGTCCACGAACGTCGTCACGATCTCGATGTCACCGATCCGCGCGGTCTCCACCCGGTGCGGGTCGTCGCCGAGGACCACCAAGTCGGCACGCCTGCCCGGGGCGAGGGTGCCCGCCACGTCGTCCCAGCGGCAGGCGTGGGCACCGGCGACCGTGTAGGCACGCAGGGCCTCCTCGACGTCGATCGCCTCGTCCCCGCCGATGATCCGGCCGGAGACGGAGGCCCGTTCGACCATGAACTGAATCGCCCGCAGCGGGGAACCGTCCGTGACGGGCCGGTCGGAACTGCCGACGAGGGTGACCCCTTGGTCCAGGAAACCCCGGCCCCGGTACATCCAGCCGGCCCGCCGCTCCCCCATCACCGTCGCGTAGTCGTCGCCGAAGTAGCGCAGGAAGTTGGGCTGGACGACCGCGCTCACCCCGAGCTCGGCGAAGCGCGGCAGCTGGTCGGGGCGGATCAGCCCGGCGTGCTCGATGCGGTGGCGCGCGTCCGGCCGGGGCTTCAGCTTCTGGGCCCGTTCCAGGGCGTCCAGCGCGAGGTCGGCGGCGCGGTCCCCGATCGCGTGGACGGCGAGCTGCCAGCCGGCGAGGTGGCCGTCGACGATGAGGCGGGTGAGCCGGTCGGGGTCGTCCTGGAGCCGGCCGGTGTCGTCCGTTCCCTCGTACGGGGAGGTGAGCGCGGCCGTGCGCGCCATCATGCCGCCGTCGGTGTAGATCTTCAGGGCGCCCAGGGAGAGCCAGTCGTCGCCGAACCCGGTGCGCAGTCCGAGGTCCAGGGCCTGGGTGAAGCCGTCGTCGGGGTGGGCCGCGCGCGTACGCAGGGTGTCGCCGGACGCCATGAGCTGGACGCGCAGGGGCAGTCGGCCCTGGTCGCGGAGGAGTTGGTAGGCGCCGAGCTCCACGGGGCTGTGGCCCAGCAGCCCGCCGCCGACGCCCGCCTCGGCGCACGCCGTGATCCCCTCGGCGAGACAGCCGCGGGCGGCGTGCCGAACCGCGTCGGCGAGCTCCTCCTGGGAGTACGGCAGTCGCATCCGGCGGGCGGCGGTCATGGCGCTCTCGGCCAGGAAACCCTCCTCGTGCCGCACCTCGGCCGGCAGCAGGTCCAGCACGGCGGTGTTGACGACACACGCGTGTCCGGAGTCGTGCATGAGGAGGACCTTGCGGCCGTGGCTGACCCGGTCCAGTTCGGCGGCGGTCAGATGGCGGCCCAGCGCCCGCTGGTCGTACCCCGCGACATCCAGCCAGGCACCGGAGGGCGCGGGGCGCCGGGCGGCTTCGTCCACCACGGCCAGGATGTCCTCGGCCCGTCGGCACGGGGCGACGCTGGGCGTACGGGCCTTCAACCCGGCCCAGGCCAGGTGGACATGGCTGTCGATGAAACCGGGCAGGACGGTGGCACCCTGGAGATCGACCACCTCGCGGGCCGGAAGGGAGGTCACCGCCTCGTCCAGGCCGACGATCCGGCCCCGCCAGATGCCCAGGTCACGGGCGACGGGGTGCTGCGGGTCCATCGTGAGGAAGCGGGCGTTCGTCAGCCTCGTACAGAGCATGGGAGGTCCCTCCCCGTCGCGGTCGGACCCACGGCGCACGGCCGCGGAGCGGGCCGGGACAAGCTAACCCGCACGCCCTTCCCTGTCGACGGCATGGTGCGTTTCCGGCCGAGTCGGCCCGTCAACCCGCCTGTGCATCATGGGCCGTTGTGCTCTTAGGTAAGGCTTGCTTTACTAAAGCGCCGGTCCATCACTCTTCCAAGGAGGCACCTCCATGCGGGTCGTCATGTTCGGTTACCAGACCTGGGGGCACCGCACCCTGCAAGCGCTGCTGGACTCCGAGCACGACGTGGTGACGGTCGTGACGCACCCGAGGAGCGAGCACGCCTACGAGAAGATCTGGAGCGACTCGGTGGCCGACCTGGCGGAGAAGCACGGGATCCCCGTGATCATCCGCAACCGGCCGGACGACGAACTGGTGGAGCGCCTCAAGGAGGTGGCCCCGGACATCATCGTCGCCAACAACTGGCGGACGTGGATGCCGCCGGAGATCTACAACCTCCCGGTCCACGGCACGCTGAACATCCACGACTCCCTGCTGCCCGCCTACGCGGGCTTCTCGCCGCTGATCTGGGCGCTGATCAACGGCGAGCCGGAAGTCGGCGTCACCGCCCACCTGATGGACGAGGAACTGGACGCGGGCGACATCGTCGTCCAGCGGTCGGTCGCGGTCGGGCCGGCCGACACGGCAACCGACCTCTTCCACCGGACGGTCGACCTCATCGCCCCGGTCACCACCGAGGCGCTGGACCTGATCGCCTCGGGGCGGACCGAGTTCACCCGGCAGGACCGGTCGAAGGCCAGCTTCTTCCACAAGCGGGCCGAGGAGGACATCCGTATCGACTGGACCTGGCCCGCCGAGGCCCTGGAGCGTCTGATCCGCGCCCAGTCCGCCCCCTATCCGAGCGCCTTCACCTTCCACAAGGGGCAGCGGCTCGAAGTGGTCTCCGCTGTCGTGTCCGAGGGCCGCTACGGCGGCACCCCGGGCCGGATCTTCTACCGCGAGGGCGACGGCGTCGTGATCGTCGCCGGAGCCGACGCCCGAACCGGCCGCAACCACGGTCTGGCCATCACCCGCGTACGGACCGGGGACGGCCGCGAACTTCCCGCAACCGAGTACTTCACCTCGATGGGCGGCTATCTCACCGGCCGCCCCTGACGATCGGGACTCCTGCCCATGCGTACCGCACGTGCCCGGCACTACCTCATGTGCCGGCCCACCTACTTCGACGTGGTCTACTCCATCAACCCGTGGATGGACCCGAAGAAGCCCGTCGACACTCCGCTGGCCATCGCCCAGTGGGAGCGACTGCGCGAGGTCTACCTGAGCCTCAGGCACACCGTCGACACCATCGAACCCATCCGCGGCCTCCCCGACATGGTCTTCGCCGCCAACGGCGCCACGGTCGTCGACGGGCGCGCCCTCGTGGCGCGTTTCCGTGACGCCGAGCGCATCGCCGAGGGTCCGGCGTACCACGACTGGCTGCGCGACAACGGCTTCCCGGACCTGCGCACCGCGAGCGTCGTCAACGAAGGGGAGGGCGACTACCTGCTCGTGGGCGATCTCCTGCTCGCCGGTACGGGGTTCCGCAGCGACCCCCGTTCCCACGACGAGGCCCAGGAGTTCTTCGGCCGGCCGGTGATCGGGCTGACCCTGGTGGACCCCGACTACTACCACCTGGACACCGCCCTCACCGTGCTCGACGAGAAGACGATCGCCTACTACCCGGGGGCCTTCTCCCCCGGCAGCCTCGCGGTCCTGCAACGCCTCTTCCCGGACGCCGTGCTCGCGTCGCCGCAGGACGCGGCGGTGTTCGGGCTCAACGCCACATCGGACGGGCTGAACGTGGTCCTGCCGCAGAACGCCACCGCCCTCGCCGAGCAGCTCCGCGACCGCGGCTTCCGCCCGGTCGGCGTGGACCTGTCCGAACTCCTCAAGGCGGGCGGCAGCGTGAAGTGCTGCACGCTGGAGCTCCGGCCCGCGCGCTGACCTCCGCTCGCTGGTTCCCCCCCCCGGGTCGTCGACCCGGAGGGGGGCACCGTGGTGATCGAGGGGGTGAGCACAGGCAGCCGCCGGAGAGCCCCCGCGCTCCGATCCTGCGGGGTGCGCTTTCCCGTGCGAGATTAGGAGCTCACACGGAGAGGCTCACGCTTGCGCCTCCATCACCCCCAGCGGTGGGATGATCATGCAGACGTTCCTGCCCTATCCCGACTTCGCCGCGTCGGCCGCGTCACTCGACCCCCGGCGCCTGGGCAAACAGCGGGTCGAGGCGCTCCAGGTGCTGCGCGGACTGACCGTCCCCGGCTACGGGTGGCGGCACCACCCGGCCGTGCGCATGTGGACCGGCTACGAGGAGGCGCTGGTGCGCTACGGACTCGAGATCTGCCGGGTATGGACGGCGGCCGGGCGCCCGGACACGTGCGCCGCCTCCCTCATGACCGAGTTCGCCTCCCACCGGGCGGCTCCGGGGGTGCGCACGCAGGAACAGCTCGCGGCGGTCCGTGAGCTGCCGCCGTGGCTGGGCGATCCCGCCTTCCACCGCAGCCACCGGTCGGCGCTGCGGAGCAAGGCGCCGGACGTCTACGCCCCGCTGTTCCCCGACGACCCCGACGGCCTGCCCTACGTCTGGCCGGCCTCGGACCGCACCCGCTAGCCGTCAGGGCCCCGACCCGGTTCCCATCGGTCGGCGGAACGGTTCCAGTGGACGAGTCCGCGGTCGGCGAACGCGTTGAGCCAGTCGCGCATCGGCCACCAGCCCCAGCGGCGGTGGAAGGTCTCGGCGTTGCGCAGGATGTCGTGGAGGTGGGCCACCGGCGGGCTGGCGACCGGGTGGTACTGGTGGAAGGCCGGCGCACCGCCCACCCAGGTCAGCCCGACGCCGGCGGCGCGGGCCCGCTGGCCGTAGTCGGTGTCCTCGCCGCCGTACCCCTCGTAGTCCTCGCAGAATCCACCGACGGTGTGCCAGGTTTTGGCGGTCACGGCGAAGGACAGGGACCAGAACAGCGCGTGGTCCGTGCCCCGGCGGATCTCCCCGGCCGCCGGCGCCGGTCGGGCGGGGTGGGGCTCGGCCAGCGTGGAGAGCTCGGCCAGTCGGTATCCGGCCGGGTCCGGTGGCGGCAGGTAGGAGACGGTGCCGCAGAGCAGGGAGCGCTCGTGTGCCGGGTCGAGGGCCACCTGCCGGTAGCGTTCCAGGAGCCGTTCGTCCGGGACGCAGTCGACGTCCAGGAAGACCAGCAGTTCGGCGCCCTGCTCCAGGGCGTGACCGGCTCCGAGGTTCCGGGCGCGGGCCAGGGGCAGGTTCCCCTCGGGCACCGGACAGTCGATGACCGTCGCGGCGGGCCGGCGATCGGCCAGGACCGCGCCCAGGCCCGGATCGCCCATGGCGACCACCACGTACTGGTCCGGTGGACGCGAGCCGGCCGCGAGTCCGGCCTGTTGCAGTGCGAGGTGCCTGTGCCGGCCGGCGGCGAGAGTGATCACGGCGGTACGCATCACGGGGCCCGTCCGTCGTCGCGTGCGGCGTCGGCCAGGGCGCGGGCGGCCCGGGCGGCGCCGTCCCCGGGAGCCCACCGCGACCAGCGTTCCCCGCCGTTCGCGTGGGCCTGTTCGAGGAGGGCGGTCCAGTCCTTCGCCTTCGGCCATCGAGGGGTGACGACCGCCAGGCGGCCGCGTGTGAGGGCGCGTCCGGTCGCCGCCTGTTCACCGAAGGGGCGCTCCTGCGGCACGACCACGGCGGGGCGTCGCGCGGCGGCGCACTCGGCGAGGGCGTTCTGCCCCGCGTGGGTGACCACGACGTCCGCCGCGCACAAGGAGGGCCAGGGGTCCGCCGACCACCGGCCGTCCGGGCCACCCAGCGTCACCCATCGCCAACCGGGGCTGGCCGCCGACGCGGCAGCCACCTCGGCGGCGGAGATGTCGGTCCCGCCCGTACCCATGAGCAGGAGTACCCGCCGAGGAGGCGCCCCGTGCGGCCGCTCCTCGGCGGGCGCGGGCGGGCGGCCGTCGAAACGGGAGAACGCGCCGGTGTGGACCGTCTTTGCCCGCCAGTGCCGGGGCCAGCCGGGCTCCGCCAGAGTCACCGGCCACGGGGCGAGGAGCAGTTCGGCCAGGTCGTAGGCCATCCGGTGCGGTGGGTCCGTGCGGTCGCCGCGCATGGCCACGACGGCGGTCGGGGTGCCCAGGACTCTGGCCAGCAGGGCGACTTCGACGGAGACGTCGGACACCACGAGCCGGGGCGACGTCTCCTCGATCCACCGGGCGATCCGTGCCATCCGCCCCCGCAGTCCGGCGTGCCGGGTTGGCGCCCAGTGCAGCCGCCCGCCCGCCGTCACATCACCGAACGCCCCCGGGTCGCCGTCGTCGTCCCTCGGCAGGCGGACCCACGGGCCGGGCCAGTCGTCGGGGGCGGGGAGGGAGGAGAGGCCGGTCACCGTGAGGGGACAGCGTGCTGCGATGGACCGGGCGCGGTGCAGATGGCCACTGCCCTGATGGTGCACGTAGTAGCCGATCACGCCGACACCGACCGGTAGAGGCGCTCGTAACTGCGCGTCATGACGCCCATGGAGCAGAAGGTTTCGGCGTGCCGCCGGGCGTCGGCCCTGGACAGGGCGATCGTGGGCTCGACCGCCTTGGCGAGCGCCGCGCAGTCACCGGGGCGTACGAGGCGGCCGCAGTCGCGCGTGACGATCTCCGGCAGCGCACCCCGGGCGAACCCGCAGACCGGTGTCCCGCAGGCCAGCGCCTCCGCGATCACCAGCCCGTACGGTTCGTCCCAGCAAGGGGTGACCACGGCGGCCGCCGAAGAGCCGACCAGTTCGCACAGCTCCGGCTGCTGGAGATGGCCCACGTAGGTGGTGGTGCGGTTCAACCGGGGACGGATGCACGCCTCGAAGTACTCGCTGTCCCCCACCGGGCCCGCGAGCCGCAGCCCCCGGCCGGACAGCTGCGCGGCCTCGATCGCCAGGTGCGCGCCCTTCTCCGGCACGATCCGCCCCGACCAGACCAGTTCCTCCCCGCCGGGGCCGGGGTTCCAGCGCCGGGTGTCGATGCCGTTGCGCACCACGGTGGCGGCGGGCACCACGTGCCGCCACGCCGCGGCGGTGTGGTCACTGACCGCGCTGAAGTGCACCGGGCAGTGCGGTGCGACCTGGATGGCCGACTCGATCCACGGCGTGGGCGGGGTGTGCAGGGTGGTGACGACGGGGACGGAGAGCGCGGCGGCCATCGCCACCGGCAGGTAGTGCAGGCTGTTGTTGTGCACGACGTCGTACCGCTCAGGCCCGCGGGAGAGATCGAGCATCAGCTGGAGGTAGGCGTGATGCTCCTCCAGCCACGACGCGGCCACCATGCTCGGATCCCGGCGAGCGCTCTCGCTGATCCGGGGTGCACGCAGGGGCATCTCGATCACACCCAGCGCCGGGTCGGACCCGGGCCCGGCGAAGACGGTGACCTCGTGACCGCGGGTCCGCAAGGCCGTGGACAGCGTCCAGGTGTGCGCCTCCAGACCGCCGGCGAACGGGTCGGCGATCGGGTACCGGGCGGAAGCGATCAGGGCGATGCGCAGCGGTGCGGCCCCGGACGCGGGCGGCGGAGCGGTGGTCACAGCAGGTCCGCGTAGACCGCTTCGTGTGCCTCGGCGATCCGGCGCCTTTCGTCCTGGCGCTCCGCCGGGACGGCGCGCCAGGCGGGACGCTGCTCGTAGGCGGTACGCACCGCCTTCCGCAGGGACGCCGCGTCCAGGCCCTGCCGGTCGTGTCCGTAGAGGAGACACGGGCGTTGCTCTGCGTAGAACCCGCAGGACGGGGCGAGGACGGTGGTTCCGAGGTCGTGGCACGCCTCCAGCCAGCCGGAGTGAGTGCCGAAACGGTAGGGCAGCACGGAGACGTCCAGGTCGATCAGGTAGTCCCACAACGCGTCGTCGTCGAAGTAGTCGTGCACGCTCAGCTCCAGTCGCCCCGCTCGGCTCATCTCCCGTAGTTCGTCGAGCACTCCGGGCGCGTACCAGTGACTTGCCGGGTCGTCGACGTCCGGGTGGCAGTCGACGCGCAGCACCGCTTCGGGCAGTTCCGGCAGCACGTCGGCGAGCACCCGGATCACGGGCAGCGGATCCATGTTGGGGCGGATGCTCTTGGCGTGCACGCCGACGGTGAACGCCTCGCGTCCGGGCCGTGGCCGGGCCAGCTCGGCGGGTCCGACCACGTGCGGGTGCGGCAGGACCAGCGGGGAACGGCCCCATCGCGCGGAGATCTCCCGCGCGGCGCCCGGAGTGAGGGTGATGAGCCGGTCCGCTGCGGGGACGAGCACGTCCAGTTGTGCCCGGTGCTCACTCTCGTCGTGGTGGTGGGGGTTGGCCAGGTCGTGGACCGTGTAGACGAGCGGTTTTCCGTTCCGGCGCAGCGCCGCGACGAGCTCACCCAGCGCCTGGGGGGTCTGCGCGTCGAAGCCGAAGTGCAGGTGGAAGACGTCGAAGGAGGCGGCGTTCTCCTCGACCCAGTCCGGCTCGAGCATGACCGGCGGCCACCACTGCTGGGAACCACTGGGGGCGCCGCAGGGGCGGGGGTCGGTGAGACGTGTCACGCGGTCGCCTCCGGGCGGAGACAGGTGGTGCACGTAGACGTGGCCCGCGGGAACCGAGGCGACCCGGATGGTGTCCGTGGCCCCTGACGCCGCCGCGGGCCCGCGGCGCGCTCGCGCCTGCGCGTCGCCGCGGGTGTCGGGCGTCGGGGGCGGTGATTCCGCCGGATGGCGGTGGGCCACTTGCTCAGGCACAGTCATCTCCTTGTTCGGCCACGCCCTGAGCCGCTCTGGCCCGTGGAGTCCCCCGCAGGATGCCGTACAGCGCACAGTACGGTGAGCCCCGCACCCGCGGCGACCCGCGCTCCCCCACTCAGTGGTGGGCGGCCGGCGGAAACCGGCCGGTGGAGTGAACGCATCCGAGGGATGAGCTGTCTGCCAGGCACCTGGCCGGGTATACGGGACCCGTGAAACATCCCCCCATGAAGCCCCCGGCAGCGGACGCTCCCAGCCCGCTCAAGAAGACCCTGACCACTCCGCTGCTCTACTTCTTCATCCTGGGAGACGTCCTCGGGGCGGGCGTGTACGTCCTGGTGGGTGAGATCGCCGCCGAATCAGGCGGCGCCGTGTGGGCTCCCCTGCTCGCGGCGCTGTGCCTGGCCCTGCTGACAGCGGCCTCCTACGCGGAGCTGGTCACCAAGTATCCGCGCGCGGGTGGCGCTTCCCACTACGCTACCCTGGCCTACGGGCCGTTTCTCGGGTTCCTCGGCGGATTCTGCATGCTCGCGGCCGGCGTCGTATCGGTGGCCGCTCTGACCCGTGGGTTCGGCGGCGACTACCTGTCCGAGTTCGTCACCCTCCCCGTGGTGCTGGTGACCATCGTCTTCCTCGCCGCGTTGGCGCTGCTGAACGCGCGAGGCATCAGCGAGTCGACCCGGGTCAACGTCGTCGCCACGGTGATCGAGGTCAGCGGGCTGCTCCTGGTGATCGGGCTCGGTGCCTGGATCGTGCTGCGCGGTGACGGAGACATGCGACGGCTCACGGACCTCGGCACCACGGATGAGGGGCCCGTAGCGGCCCTGCTCAGCGGGGCGGTGCTCGCCTACTACTCGTTCGTCGGGTTCGAGACGTCCGTCAACGTGGCCGAGGAGACACGTGACCCCCGGCGCTCGTACCCCCGAGCGCTCTTCGGTGCCCTGGTCACCGCGGGCGTGGTGTACATCCTGATCGGACTGGTCGCTGCGGCAGCCGTGCCGACGGGGAAGCTGGCGGAATCGAGCGGGCCGCTCCTCGAAGTCGTCCGGGCCGCCGGAGGGGTCCCCCCGGAACTCTTCAGTGCCATCGCCCTGGTGGCTGTGGCGAACGGAGCCCTGCTGACGGGCATCATGTCCTCGCGCCTGGCCTACGGCATGGCGCGGGACGGCCTGCTGCCCGGCTTCCTGACGAAGGTCCTGCCCGGGCGGCGCACCCCCTGGGCCGCCATCGCCACCACCACGGCGCTCTCGCTCCTGCTCGCGCTGACCGGCGATGTCTCCACGCTCGCCTCCACGCTGGTCCTGCTGCTCCTGGTGGTCTTCTTCCTCGTCAACACCTCGCTGCTCGTACTGCGCCGCGATGCGGTCCCCCAGGAGCATTTCCGGGCACCGACTCCCGTTCCGGTGCTGGGAGCCGTCTCCTGTGTCGTGCTCGCCACCCAGATCGAGGGTGAGGTATGGCTGAGGGGGCTTCTCGTCCTGGCTGTCGGCGCGGTGCTGGGCGCCGTCGCGGCAGCACGGTCACGTCGTGGCCGTCGGCCGGAAGACGCGGAGCGCGGGTGACCGTACGCCGGGCACGCCGCCGTGACCGATTCTGTGGCGTTCGCCGGAGGAACCCGGGGGTACTAGCCGTCCAGTCCGGTGTGGAGCAACACCGGGCGTTCGTCCCGTCTACCCTGCAGGTGATGCATGTCCGAAGCAACCTTGGCCCCTGACAACGCGGTACCGGACGAGAACCCCGTGCCGGAAGACGGTGTCGAGCTGGACGCGCGGCTCGGCGACAGGCGGTCCCAGCGGCTCAGACGCAGGCTGGAGCGGCTGATCGGGATCGCGGCGACCGAGGGCAACTCGCTGCTCCCGCTGCGCAACGGGGATGAGATCTT
>NZ_JBIVLW010000006.1:0-340534 GCF_044752765.1 Streptomyces sp. NPDC088706 | reverse complement strand
AGCTCACCGAGGAGATCAACACCCGCAAGGGCTGAACCCCGGCAACACCCCACCTGGGCCGCACGGTGCACCCCACCGCGCGGCCCAGCGGCGTTCCAGGCCACCATTGACGCAGGTCGGGCAGGCTTATAACTTCACTATACGGATTGTTGATTCCGGGAAGCGGAAACAGCGAAAGTGTGGAGGGTACGGTCATGGGTCAGCAGGAGAAGGTGGCAACGAGCCTCGCCGGCACGGTCAGCGAGGAGATCAGCGCCTCCCTCACGGCGGTCGACGCGGAGCTGGCCCGCCGCTACCCCGGGGACCCCGGCACCCGTCAGCCCGTGCACACCGTCTACGTACCCGGGGACGTCTTCGAGGCCGGCACCCTCCGCTCCTGGGGCGATCAGGCGCTGGCCGCCCTCGACGAGCACGCCCCCGACGCCTCTTCGTTCGCCGCCGTCCTCGGCATCCCCGAGGAGCTGGCCGGCCCCGTCCACGACCGCGTCCGCGCGAAGCTGGAGCGCGAGCCCGTCGAGGACCTGCGCATCGACTTCGAGGACGGCTACGGCCCCCGCCCGGACGCCGAGGAGGACGAGGCCGCGGCCCGCGCCGCCCGGCTGGTCTCCGAGGCGTACGCGAACGGCACCGCGGCCCCGTACATGGGCATCCGGATGAAGTGCATGGAATCCGGTGTACGCGACCGGGGGATCCGCACCACCGACGTCTTCCTCACCGGCCTGATGGAGGCGGGCGGGCTCCCCGACGGGCTCGTGCTGACCCTGCCGAAGGTGACGTACCCCCAGCAGGTCACCGCCTTCGTCCAGCTCCTGGAAGCCTTCGAGAAGGCCCACGGCCTGGACGCGGGGCGCATCGGCTTCGAGATCCAGATCGAGACCAGCCAGTCCATCCTCGCCGCCGACGGGACCGCCGCCGTCGCCCGCATGATCGACGCCGCCCAGGGCCGGGCGACCGGCCTGCACTACGGCACCTTCGACTACAGCGCCTGCGTCGGGGTCAGCGCCGCCTATCAGGCCAGTGACCACCCGGCCGCCGACCACGCCAAGGCCGTCATGCAGGTCGCCGCCGCGGGCACCGGCGTACGGGTCTCCGACGGTTCGACCAACGTCCTGCCCGTCGGCCCGACCCCTCAGGTCCACGAGGCCTGGCGGCTCCACCACGGCCTCACCCGCCGCGCTCTGGCCCGCGCCTACTACCAGGGCTGGGACATGCACCCCGGCCACCTGCCGACGCGCTACGCGGCCGTCTACACCTTCTACCGCGAAGGCCTGGAACCGGCCGCCGCACGGCTCGCCGCATACGTCGCCAAGGCGGGCGGTGACGTCATGGACGAGCCCGCCACCGCCAAGGCGCTCAGCGGCTACCTGCTGCGCGGCATCGACTGCGGCGCGCTGGACACCGCCGAGGTCGCCCGGCTGACCGGCCTGACCCGCGCCGACCTGGACGCGTTCGCCTCGCCGCGCCGGGGCGACCTGACCGTCACCGCTCCGTAGCGGGACCGTCACGGGGGCCAGGTGTCCACCCCGGCCCCCCCCGGGACGTGCCACCGGGGGCCGGGAACGCGGCGCCTCCGCAGGGCCCCGGTGCTTCTCGGCCCTCAGGTGTCCCGGCGGGTGGCACCCCCCGTACGGGCCCGGTAGGCCCGCATCTTGTGCCGGGCGCCGCACACGTCCATGTCGCACCACAGGCCGTTCGACGAGGGCGCCCGGTCGTAGAAGACCCAACGGCACTCCGGCGCCGCGCAGGCCTTGAGCCGGGCCGCGTGACGCCCGGTCAGGCCGTCCCGCAGCAGGGATTCGAGCACGATGCGGACGATCCGCGCCACCGGCTCGTCGCCGGCCGGGCGCAGGGCGAGGGTGCCGTCCGGGCGCACGGTCGGGGCGCCCGCCACGGAGTGGATCAGCCGGTTGAGGGCGTCGAGCGCCTCGGGTGAGGTCCGCTCGACGAGGAAGGCCCGCACGGTCTCCCGCGCCTCGGTGAGCGCCGCCAGGCCGCCCGGCCCGACCGCTTCCGGACAGCCGTGCGCACGCAGCCATGCGCCCGCCGTCTCCGGCCGGGCGAGCTCGTCCTCGTGATGGAGAAGGGTCGCCGTGTTGCAGAACGCCTCGACCGGTTCGAGCTCCGCGGGTGCCGGGTTCCGTCGCATGATCCCCACTGTAGCAACGTTACCGCCAAAGGCGCGTCTCTGGTAACGTCGGAACTCCGGCAGGGTTCCGCATCCGACATCAGGAGGCATGCCATGAACGGCTTTCCGACCAGGACCTTCGAGACCCCGGGCGGGACGGTCCGCTGGGACGTGCTGGGGGAGGGCGACCCGGTCGTCCTGCTCCACGGCACCCCGTTCTCCTCCCTCGTCTGGCGCGAGATCGCCCCGGCGCTCGCCCAGGACCACCAGGTCTTCCTCTTCGACCTGCTCGGCTTCGGGCGGTCGGAGCAGCGTGCGGGGCAGGATCTCCGGCTGGAGGCGCAGACACGGGTGTTCACCGGCCTCCTGGACCACTGGGGGCTGGAGCGCCCGCGGGTGATCGCCCACGACATCGGCGGCGCCGTGGCACTGCGGGCGCTGCTGCTCGAAGGCGCTCGGTACGCCGATCTCACCCTGGTCGACGCGGTGTCCTGCGGTGACTGGGGGACCGGCCTGTTCCGGCTCGTCCGCGAGAACGCGCGCGTCTTCGAGCAGCTGCCCGTCTACGCCCACGAGGCGCTGGTCGAGAGCCACCTGCGCTTCGCCAGCGCCTCCGGCTACCGGCCGGACACCCTCGCCGCCCATCTCGACCCGTGGCGCGGTGAACAGGGCAGGGCGGCGTACTACCGCCAGTACGGGCAGCTCGAACAGGCGGCCACCGACGAGTTCCAGCATCTGCTGGGGTCGGTGCCGGTGCCGACCCGGATCATCTGGGGGCGTGAGGACGGGTTCCTGCCGCCGCCCTTCGCCGAGCGGTTGCACGCGCTGATCCCGCACTCCGAGCTGCACTGGGTGGAGGGGGCGGGCCACGCGATCCAGGAGGACGCGCCCGCGCGGCTCCTGGCGCTGCTCACCCGGGAGTTCGGTGCGGGAGCCTGACGGGTCTCAGGCGGGCGGCAGTTCGCCCGAACCGCGCGGGATGAGCGTGGTCGGCAACTCCACCCGGGCCGGGGCGTGGTCGGCGCCGTCGAGCCGGCGGAAGAGGTGCTCGGCGGCGGTCCTGCCGACGGCCGCCGCGTCCTGCGAGATGACGGTGATGCCGAGCAGATCGGCCAGCTCGATGTCGTCGAACCCCACCAGCGCCACCGGCCGCCGCCGCTCCGCGATCACCCGGACCGCCGTCACCGTCACCCGGTTGTTCCCCGCGAACAGCGCGGTGACGGGCTCGGGCCCGCCGAGCATCGCCTCGGCGGCCGCCCGGACCCGGCCGGGGTCGGTCGAACCGAGCGAGACCCAGGAGTCCTCGACGGTGATCCCCGCGTCCGTCATGGCCGCGTGGTAGCCGCGCAGCCGCTCGGTGGCGGTGTGGATGCGGGGCTGGTCGCCGATGAAGCCGATCCGGCGGTGGCCGTGCGCGATCAGGTGGGCCACGCCCTCCCGGGAGCCGCCGAAGCTGTCGGAGAGCACCATGTCCGCGTCGACCCGGCCCGGCGGGCGGTCCACGAAGACCGTGGCGATGCCCGCCTTGATCTCCGGCTCCAGATACCGGTGGTCATCGCCCGCCGGGATCACGATCAGGCCGTCCACCCGACGGGCGCACAGGGCCAGGACGAGCTCCTGCTCACGCTCGGGGTCCTCGGCGCTGGAACCGTTGATGAGCAGGGCCCCGTGCGCGCGGGCCACCTCCTCCACGGCGCGGCTCAGCGGACCGTAGAAGGGGTCGGCCAGGTCCTCCAGGACCAGGCCGATGGAGGCCGTACGCCCCTTGCGCAGCACCCGGGCGCTGTCGTTGCGGCGGAAGCCCAGCGCGTCGATCGCCTCCTGCACGCGCCGCTCGGTGTCGGGCGTGACGCCGGGCTCGCTGTTCACCACCCGGGAGACCGTCTTGAGGCCCACTCCGGCGCGGGCCGCCACGTCCTTCATGGTCGGCCGGTTGCCGTAACGGGTCTCGGAATGACGGGTGGTCCGGTCCACGATGCGCTGTCCTGTTCGTCGGATACGGGCGGGGCGGGCGGGTGGCGGTCGGCGATTCGGGCGGCATACGGGCACCTCGGGGCGGCCCGCGGAGCCTGTCACGGGACAAACGGAAGCCGTGGCGTCGAGCATAGGCCCTGGACAACGTTGTCAAGGCCGGAGAGACTGTGCAGACTGTTGACTGAACCCGCAGGTCCCGCCTTCACTCATCCGGAGAAGCCACACCGATGCATACCGACCTCGTCGCCGCGCTCGACATCGGCGGCACCAAGATCGCCGGCGCGCTGGTCGACGGCGACGGAAACCTCCTCGTACGGGCGCAGCGGCCGACGCCCGCCCAGGAGGGTGCCGAGGCGGTGATGGGCGCCGTGGACGAGGTGCTCGGCGAGCTGACGGCCTCACCGCTGTGGGACCGCGCGGGCACCGCCGGAATCGGCAGCGCGGGACCGGTCGACGCGGGCGCGGGCACGGTCAGCCCGGTCAACGTCCCCGGCTGGCGGGACTTCCCGCTGGTGGAGCGGGTGCAGAAGACGATCGGCGGGCTGCCCGTGGCCCTGGTCGGCGACGGGGTCGCCATGACGGCGGCGGAGCACTGGCTCGGGGCGGCGCGCGGCTACGACAACGCGCTCTGCCTCGTCGTGTCGACAGGCGTCGGCGGCGGCCTGGTCCTCGGTGGCACCCTGCACCCCGGCCCCTCCGGCAACGCCGGGCACATCGGCCACATCAGCGTCGACCTGGACGGCGACCCGTGCCCCTGCGGTGCGCGCGGCTGCGTCGAACGCATCGCCAGCGGCCCGAACATCGCCCGCCGCGCCCGGGAGGGCGGCTGGCACCCCGGCCCGGACGGCGACACCACGGCCGCCGCGGTGGCCGCCGCCGCGCGCGCCGGCGACCCGGTCGCCATCGCCTCCTACGAGCGGGCGGCTCAGGCGCTCGCGGCCGGGATCGCCGCCACCGCCACCCTGGTCGAGATCGACATCGCGGTGATCGGCGGGGGAGTGGCGGGCGCCGGCGAGGTGCTCTTCGCCCCGCTGCGCCGCAGCCTGCGCGACTACGCCACGCTCTCGTTCGTCCGGGGGCTCACGGTCGCGCCCGCCGTGATGGGCACCGACGCGGGGCTGGTCGGCGCGGCGGCCGCGGCGATCGCGCTGCGGTAGGCGGGGGCGCCAAGGTCCGTGGGGGGCCGCTTCCGCCGGGGGCACCCTGCGGGAGGCCTGACGGCCCCTCAGTGCCCCGCGTCCGCCGACTGCTGGGGGACGACCACCAGGAAGACGTCCAGGTCCAGATTCATCACGACCTCCGCCGCCAGCCCCTCGCCGCGGCGCGCGGCCGCGAACTCCTCGGCCGCCCAGCTGCCGCGGGGATCTCCTGCCGGAAACTGTTCGAGAATTGTCCGCCGCACGGCGCACCCCCAGTTGTCCTGTGCCACCGGCCCATGCCGTGGGTCCGGCGAATCCTGCTCAACGAGCCCGGCCCGTCGTCGTTACGGGTGCCCCGAAACCCCGCTTCGTACCGTCGGGTCCCCTCAATCGGTCCGGATGCCCCCATCCCGGCAACGCCGTCGCCGTGGTGGGGTTTCCGCGGCAGGGTGTTGCGGGCAAGCCACAGGGGGCTACGAAGAGGGGGAACCGTGATCGTCTGGATCAACGGCGCGTTCGGCGCGGGCAAGACCAGCGTCGCGGGCGAACTGATCGATCTGATCCCGAACAGCACCTTGTACGACCCGGAGCTCACCGGGGCGGGACTGCGTGGCCTGCTGCCCCAGAAGAAGCTGGCCGAGGTGGGCGACTTCCAGGACCTGAGGATCTGGCGCCGGCTGGTGGTGGACACGGCGGCCGCGCTGCTGGCCGAGGCACCCGGGGTGCTGGTGGTGCCGATGACCCTGCTGAGACAGGAGTACCGGGACGAGATGTTCGGCGGGCTCGCCTCCCGGCGCATCCCGGTCCGGCATGTACTCCTCTCACCTGAGGAAACGATCCTGCGGAGCCGGATCGCCGGCCGGGTGGAGCACCCCGGCGACCGCGAGCAGAGCGAGCGGGTCAACCGGTGGGCGTACGACCACATCGGCCCCTACCGGGACGCGCTCGGCTGGATCACCCAGGACGCCCATGTCGTCGACAACGGCGCCCTCACCCCGCGCGAGACCGCCGAGCGGATCGCCGAGGCCGTCCGCACCGGAGCCGCCGGCCCGTGCGAGATCGTCCAGAGCCCCGAGCCGACCGGCGCTACCGTCGCGGCGGGAGTGCTGCTCTTCGACGAACGGGAACGGGTGCTCCTCGTCGACCCCACGTACAAGCCCGGCTGGGAGTTCCCCGGCGGGGTCGTGGAGGAGGGCGAGGCTCCGGCACAGGCGGGGATACGGGAGGTGGCCGAGGAGATAGGGATCCGGCTCGACCGGGTCCCGACGCTGCTCCTCGTCGACTGGGAGTCGCCCGCCCCGCCCGGCTACGGCGGGCTGCGCTTCCTCTTCGACGGCGGGCTGCTGCGGTCCGAGGACGCCGACCGCCTCCTGCTGCCCGGCTCCGAACTGCGCGGCTGGCGCTTCGTCACGGAGCAGGAGGCGGCGGCGATGCTGCCCCCCACCCGCTACGAACGACTGCGCTGGGCCCTGCGGGCGCGGGAGCGGTCCACGGTGCTCAACCTGGAGGCGGGCGTCCCGGTGGGCTGAGCGGCGGCCTGCGGCACCCCGGACCACCGGCACCTCCAGCGGATGGGCGGGGATCTCCGCGCCGTGGCGGTCCGCCCGCTCCCGCGCGGCGCCGTAGTGGCCTGCATGGCCGTGCGTGCGGACGATGCGGCCGAGGGCGTGGCGGGCAGCGTGAACGCCCCCGCCGGTGTTCCCGCAGGAAGGCCGGCGGGGGCGTCGAGAGGTCCTCAGGCCTTCCTGGATTCCGCGTAGTTGCGCAGGAACAGCGCCTCGGCCACCGACATCCGCTCCAGCTCCTCGGGCGAGACGCTCTCGTTCACCGCGTGGATCTGCGCCTCGGGCTCGCTCAGACCGATCAGCAGGATCTCCGCCCGCGGGTAGAGCGAGGCCAGCGTGTCGCAGAGCGGGATCGAGCCGCCCATGCCGGAGGACTGCATCTCCTGGCCCGGGTAGGCCTCGCGCATCGCGCCCGCCATCGCCGTGTACGCCGGGCTGGAGGTGTCGGCGCGGAACGGCTGGCCCTGGCCGATCTGCTCCACCGAGACCCGCGCGCCCCCCGGGGCGCGCGTCTCCAGGTGCGCGGTGAGCAGCTTCGTCGCCTGGACGGCATCGTGGCCGGGCGGCACCCGCAGGCTGATCTGTGCTCGCGCGCTCGCCTGCACGGACGGGGTGGCGCCGACGACCGGCGGGCAGTCGATGCCGATGACGGTGACGGCGGGGCGCGCCCAGATCCGGTCCGCGACCGTACCGGTACCGACCAGCTCGACGCCGTCGAGCACCTTGGCGTCCTGCCGGAACTCCGCCTCCGGGTACTGCAGCCCGTCCCAGTCGGCGTCCCCGGTCAGACCGTCGACCGTCGTCGTCCCCCTCGCGTCGCGCAGCGAGGCCAGCAACTGGATCATCGCGGCCAGCGCGTCGGGGGCGGCCCCGCCGAACTGCCCCGAGTGCAGGTTCCCTTCAAGGGTGTCGAGCTGCACCCGCAGCATCGTCATCCCGCGCAGCGTCGCCGTGACCGTCGGCAGCCCGGCCCGGAAGTTGCCGGTGTCGCCGATGACGATCGTGTCGGCCGCCAGCAGCTCCGGGTGCGCCTCCGCGTACCGCTCCAGACCGCCCGTGCCCCGCTCCTCGGAACCCTCGGCGATCACCTTCACCGAGACCGGGACGCCGCCGTCGGCCTTGAGGGCGCGCAGTGCGAGCAGGTGCATGATGAAGCCGCCCTTGCAGTCCGCCGCGCCCCGCCCGTACCAGCGCCCGTCGCGCTCGGTCAGCTCGAACGGCGGGGAGAGCCACGCCGACTCGTCCAGCGGCGGCTGCACGTCGTAGTGGGCGTAGAGCAGTACGGTCGGAGCACCGGCCGGGCCGGGCAGGAAACCGTAGACCGACTGGGTGCCGTCGGGGGTGTCGAGCAGAGCGACGTCCGTGAAGTCCTCGGCGCGCAGCGCGTCCGCGACCCAGTTCGCCGCGGCCTCGCACTCGCTCTTCGGGAACACCGCCGGGTCCGCGACCGACCGGAACGCGACCAGCTCGGCGAGCTCCGCCCGCGCACGGGGCATCAGCGAGGCGACGGTCTCGGAAATCGGGCGGGCGGTCATGGGCACGCTCCTCGTGGGTGCGACGTTATGGGGAGGGCGCGGTGTGTACGCGCCGGTCCGCGACACCGTGGGTGCGGTGCCGCATGCAGGAGAGAATCATGGCCGATCCTCCCACAGGGGGGTTCGGCCGGGACGCGCCGTAGGATGCCGTGAGCAGCTTGGGGCCACAGGTCGGATCGGGAGCAGAAGCACATCGTGAGCAGCGAGAACGCAGACGCCGGGCGGGAAAACGAAGAGTCGTCGGTGTGGGACGTCGTCGTCGTCGGCGCCGGGCCGGCCGGCGCATCGGCGGCGTACGCGGCAGCCGTGGCGGGCCGACGGGTCCTGCTGCTGGAGAAGGCGGAACTGCCGCGCTACAAGACCTGCGGCGGTGGCATCATCGGGTTCTCCCGGGATTCGCTGCCACCGGGGTTCGAACTGCCGCTGAAGGACCGTGTCTACGCGGTCACCTTCTCCCTCAACGGCAAGCTCTCCCGGACCCGCCGCTCCCGGCGGATGCTCTTCGGGCTCATCAACCGCCCGGAGTTCGACGCCGGGCTGGTGGAGGAGGCGCAGAAGGCCGGCGCCGAGCTGCGCACCGGCGCCTCGGTGGTGCGGGTGGAGCAGCACGGGCCCGCCGTGCCGGACCGGCGCACGGTCGCCGTGGTGCTGGCCGGCGGTGAGACGGTGCTGGCGCGGGCGGTTGTCGGGGCGGACGGCAGCGCGGGCCGGATAGGAGCACATGTCGGGGTGAAGCTCGACCAGGTGGACCTCGGCCTGGAGGCGGAGATCCCGGTCCCGGCGACGGTGGCGGAGGACTGGGCGGGCCGGGTGCTCATCGACTGGGGCCCGATGCCCGGAAGTTACGGCTGGGTCTTCCCCAAGGGCGACACGCTGACCGTCGGGGTGATCTCGGCGCGCGGCGACGGCGCCGGCACCAAGCGGTATCTGGAGGACTTCATCGCCCGCCTCGGCCTGGCCGGGTTCGAGCCGTCCATCTCCTCGGGCCACCTCACCCGCTGCCGCAGCGACGACTCGCCGCTCTCGCGCGGCCGGGTCGTGGTCTGCGGTGACGCGGCGGGCCTGCTGGAGCCGTGGACCCGGGAGGGCATCTCCTTCGCGCTGCGCTCCGGCCGGCTCGCGGGCGAATGGGCCGTCAGGATCGCCGAGGCGCACGACGCGGTGGACGCCCGCCGCCAGGCCCTCAACTACGCCTTCGCCATCAAGGCCGGACTCGGCGTGGAGATGGGCGTGGGCCGCCGCATGCTCAAGCTGTTCGAGCGCCGCCCGGGCGTGCTGCACGCGGTGCTGACCGGCTTCCGCCCGGCCTGGAAGGCGTTCGCCGGGATCACCCGGGGCACGACGTCGCTGGCCGAGCTGGTCCGTACGCATCCGCTGGCACAGCGGGCGTTGAGCGCGATGGACCGCTGAACGGCGGAGTGAGGGGCGCGGGTGGAGGCCCCGCGGCGAGGGAGCTGACCGCTGATGTCAGCCGCCGGGGCCGGACTCGTCGGAGCGGCTTAGCCCGCCCGCCGTCGGACCGCCCAGGCGGCGGCCCTCCCGATGCGGAAAGCGCCACAGGACATGGACGACCCGCATGGCGAAGGCCAGCGCGGCGGCCGTGGTGGCGACGCCGAGGACGACCGCCCGCGCCGTGCGGCCGAGGTCCAGGAGGAGCAGGCCGGGCACGGAGGCTGCCGCGAAGGTGAGGCCGGCCAGCATGGCGGCGCTCACCAGCGCGTAGCCGATCTCGACCGTCATCGCGTCCCGCTCCGCCCGCGTCCGCCGCTCCATGGGCGCAGTGTCACAGGCGTGGCACGCTCCGGCAAGCGGGTGCGGCCGCGCGCGGCTCGCGCCGTTCACCGGGCCGCGCGCCCCTCACGCACGTAGGTGACGGCGGAGCCGTCCGTCACCGGGCCGCGCGCCCCTCACGCACGTAGGTGACGGCGGAGTCGTCCGTCACCGGGCCGCGCGCCCCCCACGCACGTAGGTGACGGCGGAGTCGTCCGTCCGGAGCCGGGCCGCCGGGCGCTCGGCGCGCAGTGTGACGGCGTCCGTCCGCGACCGTGCGCCCGGAAGCAACCACCCTCTCCGGTGCCGCCTGCGCTCAGGCGTGCGTCGCGTTGCGGGCCCCGTAGCCCAGGGCGGCGGCCGCCGCGGCCAGCAGGGCCACGGTCGTCAGCGCCACCGGCAGTGAGAACCAGTCGGCCAGGAAGCCGATCGCGGGCGGGCCCAGCAGCATCCCGCCGTAGCCGAGCGTCGAGGCGGCGGCCACTCCGCTCGGTCCGGCCAGTTCGCCGGCCCGGCCCACGGCTACGGGGAAGATGTTGGCCAGCCCCAGGCCGGTGACCGCGAACCCCGCCAGCGCGAGCCAGGCGCTCGGAGCGAGGGCTCCCAGCAGCATTCCGGCCGAGGCGACCGCCCCGCCGAGCACGAGGGTGCGGGTCTGCCCCAGCCGTTCCAGGAGGAGGGTCCCGGTGAGCCGGCCGATGGTCATCGTCAGGGCGAACAGCGCGTATCCGGCGGCGGCCAGGCCGGGATGGGCGTCCAGGTCCTGCTCCAGGTGGAGCGCGCCCCAGTCGGCGAGCGCTCCTTCTCCGTACGCCGTGCACAGCGCGATCACGCCGAAGAGCAGGACGATCCGGCGGGCCCGCGGGTCGAGTTTCCGCCCGGGCCGCTGCGGTGTACGCGGTTCGACGGCCGGGCCGGCCGGGCGGTGGCGCAGCAGTGCGGGTCCCGTGAAGGCGGTGACGAGCAGGCCGATCGCGGCCAGCAGGAAGAGGTGCGTGGCGGCCGGGAGGTTGCCCGCCACCAGTCCGCCGAGTCCGGCACCGATCATGCCGCCGAGGCTGAACGCCGCGTGGAAGCTCGGCATCACCGGTCGGCGCAGCTCGGCGACCAGGTCCACGGCCGCGCTGTTCATGGCCACGTTCATCCCGCCGTACGCCGCTCCGAAGACCAGCAGCACGAGGCCGAGCGAGAGCGCGGAGTGGGTCTGCGCGGGCAGGGCGATGCTCAGCGGGAGCAGGACCCCGCAGGCCACGGTCACGGCGTGGCTGCCGTAGCGGCGGCAGAGGCGGCCGGTGAGCATCATGGTGATCACGGCGCCGGCGGAGACCCCGAGCAGGGCGAGGCCGAGGGTGGAGGCGGAGGCGCCGGTCTGCTGCTTGATGGCCGGGATACGGACCACCCAGCCGGCGAAGAGGAAGCCATCGAGGGCGAAGAACACGGTCAGCGCGGTACGCAGGCGGGCCGATGAGGGTGGGGCGGTGTCTCCGCCAGGTCCCCCCGGTAGGGCCGTGCGCAGTTTGTTTAGTTGCGGCACAAACTCAGCATAGGGGCGGACGGAGGGCGGACGCAAGACGGCTGACCGGGAGGGGTACGGCCCGTCCCGGCGGGCTCCCTCGGCGTCCGGGACACCTCCGGATCATGGGAGACTCGCCCTCATGAACGGCAAGGCGACCACCACCCGGACGAAGTTGGAGCGGGGCCGCAGCGCGCTCGGGCCGGCGCTGGAGCTGGTCCACACCGGGCGCGCCCCCACGCGCGCCGTCCTCACCTCCGAGCTCGGTGTCACCCGGGCCACCGCCGGGGCGGTCGCCGCGGAGCTGGAGGCGCTCGGGCTGATCCGGGTCGACTCCAGCCCCGGTTCCGCGGCCGGTTCGCAGGGCCGCCCCTCACACCGGCTGGCCGTGCTGGAGAACGGCCCCGTCGTCCTCGCCGCCCAGGTCCACGCCGACGGCTTCCGAGCCGCCCTGGTCGGGCTCGGCGGGCGGATCGTCGCCACCTCGCCGGGGTGTGTCGCGGTGATGGCCGACCCGGCGCAGGTGCTCGGCGAGGTCGTGGCGGCCGGGGCGGAGCTGCTCCGCACGAGCGGGCTGCGCTGCGTCGGCGCCGGACTCGCCGTCCCGTCGGCCGTCGCCGAACCCGAAGGCACCGCGCTCAACCCACTCCACCTTGCGTGGCCCGCCGGCTCGCCGGTCCGCGACATCTTCGCCGGCTGCGTCCGCGACGCGGGCATCACCGGCCCGGCCTTCACCGGCAACGACGTCAACCTCACCGCGCTGGCCGAGCACCGGCACGGCGCCGGACGCGGTGCCCAGCACCTCCTCTGCGTCGCCACCGGCCACCGGGGCGTCGGCGGGGCCCTGGTGCTCGACGGCCGCCTGCACAGCGGGAGTTCGGGGCTCGCGCTGGAGGTCGGGCACCTCACCGTGAACCCCGAGGGGCGGCCCTGCCACTGCGGCGGACGCGGCTGTCTCGATGTGGAGACGGACCCGCTCGCCTTCCTCGCCACCGCGCGCCGCGAACCGGGACCCGAGGAGTCGCTCCTCAAGCAGGCCGGTGACCTGCTGCGCACGGAGTACCAGGACGCGGACGTGCGCAACGCCGCCGAAGCGCTGATCGACCGTCTGGGCCTGGGGCTGGCCGGGCTCGTCAACATCCTCAACCCGGACCGGATCATCCTCGGCGGACTCCACCGTGACCTGCTGGAGGCGGACCCCGAGCGGCTGCGGGCCGTCGTCGCCGACCGCAGCCTCTGGGGCCGCAGCGGCAGCGTGCCGATCCTGTCCTGCACCCTGTCCCACAACAGCCTCGTCGGCGCTGCCGAACTGGCCTGGCAGCCCGTGCTGGACGATCCGCTCGCGGTGCTTGCCTGAGCCGTCGAGCCGTCGAGCCGTCGAGCCGTCGAGCCGTCGAGCCGTCGAGCCGTCGAGCCGTCGAGCCGTCGAGCCGTCGAGCCGTCGGGCCGTCGAGCTGTCGGGCCGTCGGGCTGTCGGGCCGTCGGGCTGTTGACCCCGCCCCCGCCAGGTCAGCCGACGACGGCCGACCGGGTGGGGGTGGCCGCGATGGCCTCGGGGCTGATGGACACGGACCCGAACGGCCCGTCGGTCGTCGACCCGTAGACCGCGAGCGGTGGCAGGGTCGAGGTGTCGCAGACCGCCGGCAAGGTGAACCAGACGGCCTTTCCGGCCGCGCCGCTCGGCCGTACCCCCCAGCTCTCGCTGACCGCGGCGATCAGGGCCAGACCCCGGCCCGAGGTGGCGAAGGACTCCGCCTCGTTCACCGTGGGGACACGTGGGTCGTGGTCGTGGACGGAGACCGTCAACCGGTCGAGCAGCAGCTCGATCTCGACGGTGCATGACTTGTCCGGCTGCGCGTGCCGGTGGACATTGGTCAGGAGTTCGGTGACGCCCAGGGCTGCCTGGTCGATCAGAGGATCGAGATGCCAGTAGCGCAGTTGCGCCGAGATGATTCTGCGGACCTGACCGATCCGCGACGGCAGGGCTTGGAGCTCCACCGTGCAGTGCCTGCTTGGCTCGCTGATCACGGCTGCGACTCCCCGAAATAGGTCCGGAAGATGAGATACGAACGGAGCCGGCGGACGACTGACTGCCGAATCCGCTCTGCTCTTGTCGTGTCTGCTCGTGTCGCACGATCCGCCCGGGGGGCGAATCGCTCTGTCACCGATGATGCACTTTCAGTGACGTGGATCCAGCGTGGCCCAACCCGCGCGGCTCCGCAACTCGCGGAGCCGCGTAACCATGTCCGCGCCGCTCAGCCCCGGCGGCCTCCCGCACTGCGCAGTGCCTCCAGGAAGCGGCGCAGCGGAGCCGCCCCGTCGCGCCTGCGGTTGCGCTGCCCCATCGTCAACCGGTAGCGCACACCGTTCACCCGGGCGATGGCCGAATCCGCCGCGAAGAACCACCGCTTGCCCGCACTCACCGCGGTCACCGGGGCGCTGTCGATCTCCCGCCCGTTGCTCATCAGCAGGGACAGCCGGCCGTCCTTGACGACCACCTGACCGGCCCTGGTCAGGGACCGGGTGAACCGCTCGATCCTGACCCCCGACGCACTGAACTCGGCGTCCGCCATCGCGGCTTCGCCCCCCTTCGTCACCACTTCTCCTGTGCAGTGTGCCCGGCGGCGCCCGCGACCGCCAGAGGGCACGTGAGCTCGTCCCGCGCCGTTCGCACCGCCTGTCCCAACTGCCCCCGGGTGCTGGGTCAAAGGCTGGGCTATGGACCATCAAAGTCAACGTTTGCGCAGGTCGGGGGCATATTGTGGCGGCAGGAGCACCGGGCGGCCGAGCAGCGGCCAAGAGCCGACGAACAAGGAGCACGGCGATGGACACCCATGAGCACGGACGGGACCACGGGGTTTCGGGAGCGGTCGCGGAGACGGTGGACGTCGACCGCAGCGACCCGGAGTACCGGGCCTGGCTGAAGGAGGCCGTCCGCAAGGTCCAGGCCGACGCCAACCGTTCGGCCGACACCCACCTGCTGCGCTTCCCGCTGCCCGAGGAGTGGGGCATCGACCTCTACCTCAAGGACGAGTCGACGCACCCCACCGGCAGCCTCAAGCACCGGCTCGCCCGCTCGCTCTTCCTCTACGGGCTCTGCAACGGCTGGATCCGGCCGGGCAAGCCGGTCATCGAGGCGTCCAGCGGCTCGACCGCCGTCTCGGAGGCGTACTTCGCCAAGCTGATCGGGGTGCCGTTCATCGCCGTGATGCCGCGCACCACCAGCCCGGAGAAGTGCCGGCTCATCGAGTTCCACGGCGGGCAGTGCCACTTCGTCGACGACTCCCGCAAGATGTACGAGGAGTCCGCCTCCCTCGCCGCCGAGACCGGCGGGCACTACATGGACCAGTTCACCTACGCGGAGCGCGCCACCGACTGGCGCGGCAACAACAACATCGCCGAGTCGATCTACCAGCAGCTCAGGCTGGAGCGCTACCCGGAGCCCACCTGGATCGTCGCCACCGCCGGGACCGGCGGCACCTCGGCGACCATCGCCCGCTACGTGCACTACCTCCAGCACGACACCCGTATCTGCGTGCCCGACCCGGAGAACTCCTGCTTCTTCGACGGCTGGACCCACCACGACCCGTACGCCAGCAGCGACTGCGGCTCCCGGATCGAGGGCATCGGCCGACCCCGCATGGAGCCCAGCTTCGTGCCCGGCGCCATCGACCGGATGATGAAGGTGCCCGACGCGGCGAGCGTCGCCGCCGTACGCGCCCTGGAGCGGGCCATCGGCCGCAAGGCGGGCGGTTCCACGGGCACCGGCCTGTGGAGCGCCTTCAAGCTGATCGTCGAGATGGTGGAGCGGGGGGAGAGGGGCAGCGTCGTCACGCTGCTGTGCGACCCGGGCGACCGCTACCTGGACAAGTACTACGCCGACTCCTGGCTGGAGGAGCAGGGCCTGGACATCGCCCCGTACAGCGCGGCGATCGACCACTTCCTCGCCACCGGGACCCTGACCGGCTGAGCCAGGGGCCCGGACCGTCGTACGGGTCAGGCCGCCGGTGCGGTGAGCCGTCTGTCCAGCCGGCGCACCGCGTCCCGGAAGGAGCGGCCCATCCCCAGGCGGGCGAGCCCCAGCACCGAGCGGAACGGGCCCGTCCCGTCGGCGGCGAAGGTCCACCGTATCCGGGTCCCGTCCCCCTCCGCGGTGAGCCGCCACTCCTCCACCAGAGCCCGCAGCCCCGGGGCGTTGGACTCGTCGACCCGGTAGGCGTACCGCTCCCCCGGCTCGGCGGCGACGATCGTCTCGCGGAACCGGACCCCGCCGCGCAGCCGCACCTCCCGGCCCGCGCCCCCCTCGGTGGGCGTGGCCCGGGTGACGGCGGTGAACCAGGAGGGCCAGGAGGCGACCTCCTCCGCGAGCGCCCGGTAGACCACGTCCGGGGGTGCGGAGACCTCGGCGGCGAACACCAGACGTATCGGCGCCGCGTCGGTGAACTCCAGTCCTACGGTACGGAGTCGGCGTGCCATCCTGTGCACCTCCCGGCGGCGGGCGGGTATGGGGAGGCACACCCTAGCGGCCGGGGGGTCAGTTGTCTGTACCACTGCCGGTCACCGGCTCCCGGCCCTCGTTCCGCGCCCGGGCGGCGGTCTTGGCGGCCTCGGCGATGTTCCGCGCCATTCCGCCGAACACCACCGCGTGGAAGGGCGACACACCCCACCAGTACGCATGGCCGAGCAGCCCCTGGGGGTGGTACAGGGCGCGCTGACGGTAGAGCGTGCGCCCCTGGTCGTCGGTGGCCACCGACAGTTCCAGCCAGGCCTCGCCCGGCAGCCGCATCTCCGCCCGCAGCCGCAGCAGGTCACCCGGCACGATCTCCTCGACGCGCCAGAAGTCCAGCGAGTCCCCGACCCGCAGCCGGTGGGCGTCCCGCCGGCCGCGCCGCAGGCCCACCCCGCCGACGATCCGGTCGATCCAGCCGCGCACCGCCCAGGCGAGCGGGAAGGAGTACCAGCCGTTCTCGCCGCCGATGCCCTCGATCACCCGCCATAGGTTCGCCCGGTCCACCGGCACGGCCAGCTCCCGCTCGTCCCGGTAGAGGCTGCCGCCCGACCAGTCCGGGTCGGTGGGCAGCGGGTCGCTCGGCGCCCCCGGCAGCGAGGCGGACGTCCAGCGGGTCACCACCTGCGCGTCCCTGATCCTCTGGAGAGCCAGGGTCAGGGCCCGGTCGAAGCCGATCGGCCCCTGCGGCGGGTCGGGGACGTAGTGGACGATGTCGTGCTCCCGGCAGACCACCTCGTGGCGCAGCGACTCCGCGAGCGGCCGGGCGATCGACCGGGGCACCGGGGTGACCAGGCCGATCCAGTGGCTGGAGAGCGTCGGGGTGAGGACCGGGACCGGCACGATCACCCGCCGCGGCAGCCCCGCCACCCGGGCGTAGTCCTGCATCATGTCCCGGTACGACATGATGTCCGGTCCGCCGATGTCGAAGGCCCGGTTCACCTCGGACGGCAGGGTGGCGCTCCCCACCAGGTACCGGATCACATCCCGTACGGCGATGGGCTGGATGCGGGTGGAGACCCAGCTCGGGGTGACCATCACCGGCAGCCGTTCGGTCAGATAGCGCAGCATCTCGAAGGAGGCCGAGCCCGAACCGATCACGATCGCCGCCCGCAGCACCGCCGTCGGTACCCCGGAGTCCAGCAGGATCCGTCCCACCTCGGCGCGCGACCGCAGGTGCGGCGACAACTCCTTCTCCGGCACCCCGGCCGGGGTCAGCCCGCCGAGGTAGACGATCCGCCGCACCCCGGCCGCCCGCGCCCGCTCGCCGAAGTTCCGGGCGGCCCGGCGGTCGGTCTCCTCGAAATCCGAGCCGGAGCCTAAGGCGTGCACCAGGTAGTACGCCACGTCGACGTCCCGCATCGCCTCCGTCAGCGAGTCGGCGTCGGTGACATCGCCGCGCACCACCTCGACCCGGTCCGCCCAGGGGTAGTCGCGCAGCTTCTGCGGTGTCCGGGCCAGCGCGCGGACCTGGTGCCCGGCGTCGAGCAGCGCGGGCACCAGTCTGCCGCCGATGTAGCCGGAGGCACCGGTGACCAGGCAGCGCAACTCGGCCTCGTCGGGAACATCGCGTACGCCGGGTCCTTCAGGATGATCCGTCACCTGTCCGAGTCTCGCACTCCGCCGAGCACAACGGCGCTGCGAGCACTCCGTACGGTGGCACGAGCCGCCCGGCAGGTCCCGCCACGGGCGGTCGGCGGCTCAGCGCACTGCCGCCAGCGTCCCGCCCTCGCGCAGCCTGGCCGTCAGCCGTACGGAGGCGTCGCGCGGCGCCCGTACCGCGAGCGTCGGCCCGCCCGCGGCGCCCCGCACCTGCCCGGTGGCCTCGATCCGCCGCACCGCGCGGCTGCCGGCCGCCAGGACGTACCACCGGCCGGAGGCGGCCTTCCAGCGCGTGCCCGCCAGGATGTGCTGCCCGAACCTGCTGCACAGGGCGGTGTCGTCGCGGTCGGCGACCACCGCCGCCGGGGCGGTGGGGGAGGCGGCGGGCCGCAGGAACTGCACCAGGACCCGGCCAGGCCCGCGCCAGGTGTCGGCGCGGGTGCAGAGCCACTTCGCCGACGCCTCGCCCTCGGGCAGCCGCTGCTCGGCGAAGGCCCAGTTGTTCACCGCGCGCACCCCCGAGCCCGACAGCGCCCGCAGCGAACACGCCGTACGCGCCCAGGCGAGCAGCGCCTCCGTGCCGGTCGCCTCGCGGGGCCGGCGGGCGGGTGCGCCACGACCCGGCTTCGGGGTGTACGTCAGATGTGCCGGGGCCAGGTCGCCCAGGTCGGTGAGGAGGAACGCGTGGTTCTCCACGATGCGCTCGGAGGACCGCAGCTGGAGCACCGGCCAGGAGCCGCAGCCGCCGCCCGCCGCCGGGCGCTCCACCGCGGCGGTGACCCCGTCCGGGCCCACCGCCAGCGGCCGGCTGGGTGTGTCCGGTGCGAGCAGGTCCCGGGTGGTGGTCCCGGAGATCCAGGGGGCCATCAGGAACCGCGCCTTCCCGCCCGTACGGCTCACGACGACCGCCGCCGCCGTCGTGACGTCCGCGTCATCGGTCCGGGCGAAGTCCAGCGCCGCCCCGCCACCGCCCGACAGCGGCTCCGCGTACCGCACCACCCGCACCCCGCCGTCGTGGAACAGCACCACGGCCGCCCCGTCCACCTCGCCCGCGAACAGCAGCCGGGGCGGCTGCGCGGGCGGCACCGCGACCGTGCCCGGGGTGGTCGACACCCGTACCGTGCGCCGCGGCCCCGACCAGGCCCGCAGCGCCCGGCCCAGCAGCTCGCCGTCGCCCCGCCGGTCACCGCGCACCGGCCAGGCGGTGAAGTCGATGCGGGAGGTGTCCGCCCACCGCTCCGCCGCCGTGCGCAGCAGCGCGGCCGGGTCGAGCGCCGCAACCGCCGCTCCGGCTCCCGGGCGCTCCTCGCCCGCGTCCCGCACCCCCTTCTCGGCGGCGACCGCGAGCGTGCCCGCCACCACGCACAGGGCCGCCGCGAGGGCCACCGCCCGCACCCGGTGCCTGCGCCGCAGCAGATCGCTCGGCCGGGTCTGGACGGTGCACGGGTCGAACTCCCCGGACCGCAGCAGTTCCTGGGCCCCCGCCCGGTCGGGCCTGCCCAGCCGGGCCGCCCGGCGCACCGCCCCCGCCGGATCGTCCGCCCCCGCCTCGGCCAGCAACGCCCGCACCCCCGCCTCCGGCAGCCCGTCCAGCAACTGGAGCGCGAACGCGGCCCGGACGGCACCCGTGACGTCGGACAGGGCCCGGTCCAGCACCAGTTCGTCGACACCACCCGCCCGGGGGAAGAGCCGCAGCCCCCAGATCACCGGCAGCGCCGGGCGCAGCGCGGCGGGCGCCGGGAGCCGCCCGGGCCACCAGCGGGGCCTGCGCTCGTACGCGAGGGCCGTCCGCAGCACCCGCAACCGCATCCACGCGTACGGGGCGGGTCCCGGCCCCTGCGCGGCCTCCGGGGAGCGCCGGGACCGGGCGGGTACACGCAGGCGGTCCGGGGAGGTCCTGGCTCCGGGCAGGGCCCGCTGCACGGCCCCGTGGGCGGCCAGGACCCGGCGGTGCCGGCCCAGCGAGGGCGGCAGCACGACATAGGCGAGCCGGACCAGGCGCGGGTAGTGCTCCACGAGGGCGGCCTCGGCCTGCCGCACGCCCAGGGTCCCGCTCGACGACGCGGCGGCGGACCGTTGCTGCGCTTGGTGGATCGGCATGGGTTCGGTGCCTTCCGGGGCCGGGGCGGGGAGTGTCATACCGACAAACGAGTCGATCGTGTGACGGTCACATCACCCCTGACGGCCACCCCCGGGGGCCAGGCGTCGCACGGCAGGCGGCAGTTCGACGACAGGCCCTAGGCGAGCAGGGAGTCGAGCACCCCGCCGAACAGCCGGCGCCCGGCCGAGGCGAGCAGCGGATCACCCCACCGGGGCACCAGCCGCACCCACAGCTCCTCCACCCACACCACATGGGAACCGGAATCCGTCGGAGTCACGTCGATCGAGGCCCGGCCCAGCACCACGGACCCACGCTTCTCCAGCAGGCAGATCCCGGCCCGGCCACCGGCGGGGGGCGTCCAGCGCACCACTTCCATCGGGTCGTCGAAGGCCAGCGGACCCACTCCCGTACGCGCCGTGAACACCGTGCCCACCCTGGTCGGCGCCCCGTTCTCCACCGAGATCGCGGTCAACGGGACGTGCGTGGCGTGCCGTTCCCAGTCGGTCACCCGCCGCCAGGCCTCGGCTGCGGGGAGAGGGGAGAAGCGCTCGATCCGGAAGACGGCCATCCTTCGATCCTAAGACCTCCCGGCCGGACGGCGACCCGAACGCTATCCGGACAGTCCTGCCCCGGTCAGCCGGGGGACGCGGTCTCCTCGGCGGGCTCGCCCGCCACCACCAGGCCCGGCAGATGCTCGCCGATCTCCGCGCGCGCCCCCGGGGCCAGCCCCGCGTCCGTCACGAACGTGTCGACCTCGTCCAGCGTGGCGAAGGAACTCAGCCCCACCGTCCCCCACTTGGTGTGGTCCGCCACCACCACGACCCGGCGCGCCGCCCGGACGAAGCGGCGATTGGTCTCGGCCTCGGCGAGGTTGGGGGTGGACAGACCGGCCTCGGCCGAGATCCCGTGCACGCCAAGGAAGAGCAGGTCGAAGTGGAGGGAGTCGATGGCCCGGTCCGCGACCGGCCCCACCAGCGAGTCCGACGGCGTCCGCACCCCGCCGGTCAGCACCACCGTCGCCGTCCCCGGCCGCGCCGCCCGGCCGGGCGCCGGGCGCTGCGCGTCGTGGAACACATCGGCCACCCGTACCGAGTTGGTCACCACCGTCAGATCCGGCACGTCCACCAGCTGCCGGGCCAGCGCGTAGGTCGTCGTCCCGCCCGACAGGGCGATCGCGCTGCCGGGCTGGGCCATCGCCGCCGCCGTCCGCGCGATGTCCTCCTTGGCGCTCAGCTCCAGCGCCGACTTCACCTCGAAGCCGGGCTCATGGGTGCTCGCCTCGACGACGGGGACGGCACCGCCGTGAACCTTCTCGATGACCCCCTGCCGGGCCAGCGCGTCCAGGTCCCGACGGATCGTCATGTCGGAGACGTTCAGCCTGCGGGTCAGCTCGTTGACCCGGACCCCGCCGCGCCTGCGCACCTCGTCGAGGATCAGGGCACGTCGCTGCTCCGCGAGCAGGTTCTGATTCTCGCTCAACGCCGGGCCCGGTCCTTCCCTCTGCCGTACGGTCCGCAGCGGCCTGCGACACACGTTCATCCTGCCACGCAGGCATGTCCGGCGTACCACCTGGGGAGATTCCGTGAGACCGCTCACGCACGCGCCCCGGATCCGGGATTCTGGGGCAGGGCCACGGGCCGGAGCCGACCGCTTCCCGCCCGCCCCCTTCCCCGCGTCCCCTCCGCGTCACCCGTGTTCCTCCTGCCCCCTGTCACGTCCCCGCCGGCCGCGAGCCGGCGCGCCCGAGAGAGAGTTCTGCCTTGGCTCCTGCCATCCCGCCCCCGCCGCCGCCCCCGCAGGACACCGGGGCGGCGCTGGAACTGCTGGTCCACGGCGTCGGAGGCGCCACCCCGCAGGAGATACTGGGCGACCCCCGTACCGTCCGGGTCACCGGGGACGCGACCGCCGCCGTGTACCGGCGCACCGAGGACGTCCACGGCGAGAGGCACCCCGAGCGCTACCGGGACGAGCCGGTCGCCGAGGCCTACTGCTGGTCGGGGCTCACCTCCGGCAACGGCTCCCGCGCCCTGTGGCTGCTGCTCCTGCCGTTCATGGTGGTCAACCTCGCCCACTGGATGCGCCCCACCGCCGCCGGCCGCACCCGCGCGGTCCGGCTCTACGGCGTCCTGGTGCGGCTCGTCGCGCTCAGCCTCACCGTGCTGCTCACCGCCGCCGCCTGCGAGGTGGCGCTGGACCTGGTGGCCTGGCAGTGCGCGGGCACCCCCGCCTGCTCCGACCGGCGTTCCTGGCTCGGCTTCCTGTCGAGCCGCCAGGGCGGGTGGTGGTCCCAGCCCGGACGGCGGCTCGGGCTCGCCGCCGTCGTGCCGGCCGCCCTGGTCGGCTTGATGTGGTACCTCTCCAACCGGACCTGGAGCGCCTACGAGTCCCAGAGCCCCCTGGACGCCACGGACCCCGAGGCGTGCGACCCGGACGGGACGGAGGAGGCCCACGGGCCCGGCGCTCCGAGCCCCGCGGACGACCCGGAGTCCGCGCGCCCGGTTCCGCCGGCGCTCAGCAGGCCCGGCTTCTGGTACGGCCGCCGCCTCGTCTCCCGGCTCCGCGCCGCGCACACCGCGGCGGGCTTCCTCACCGTCGCCGCGGCCGTCACCGGCGCCGCAGCCCGCCACGACCGGACCGCCGGCGGCCCGGTTCCGCTCCTGCTGGGCGCGGCCCTCGAAGTCGCCATCGTCGGGTGCGCCCTGGTGACCGTCTGGGTCGTCTGCCGCCGGGGCCGCAGCGAGAGCGTCCGGGACACCCGGGTCGACGGCGCCCTCATCACCTACCTGCCCGGCTCCGCGCTCACCCTGCTCGGCCTCGCCGTCCTGCACGCCGGATGGTCGCGCCCCGGGTGGCAGTCCACCGGCAGCCTGCCCGGCGAGACCGCCTTCCGGCTCCTCGCCCTCGGCCAGGGCCTGCTCGTCGTGGTCCTCGCCCTGGTCGCCCGCAGCCTCTACCGGCGCGCCCCCGACCCCCGCACCACGCTGTACGGACTCGGCGGCCCGTCCGTCGCCATGCTCGCCTGCGCCCTCGGCGGCGTGATGACCGGCGGTGTGGCCCAGCGCGTCGCCGACTGGCTGGACGGCCCCGGCACCCCGGGCATGGGGCGCGCCGCGATCATCGAGGGCCCGCCGGTCCTGCTCAGCTGGCAGGCCTCCGTCATCCCGGTGCTCCTGCTCCTGCTGCTCGTCCCGGTCGTGTTCCTGGTCGTCCGCACCGCGCGCCGGGCCCGCCGTATGGGGCCGGACATCGAGGCGGAGTACGCCCCCGAGCCACCCGACCCCGGCCGCACCCGGCGCATCGCCCGCGTCCGCGCCACCGCCGCCCTCACCGACTCGGCCCCCTGGATCGTCGGCGTGGTCTCCGCCGCCACCCTGCTCCTCGGCACGGCGGCCGTCGTGGGCTCCTGGGCGAGCGGTCAGGTTCCCGGCCTCGCCACGGACGGGGCCGCGCCCCCGGTCGAATCGCTGGCCGAGGCCGCCCAGTCGACCGGCTCCTGGCTGATCGGCTTCGGTTTCCTGCTGTTCGTCGCGGGCGGGCGCCGCGCCTACCGGGACGCGTCCGCCCGGCGCACCATCGGCATCCTCTGGGACGTGGGCACCTTCTGGCCGCGCGCCGCCCACCCCTTCGCGCCCCCCTGCTACGCCGAGCGCGCCGTCCCCGACCTCGCCTCCCGGATGTGCGCCTGGACCTCCACCACCCGGGGCCGGCTCGTCATCTCGGGTCACTCGCAGGGCAGCGTCCTCGCGGCGGCCGCGGTCTGGCAGCTGCCCGACGGCGCCCGCCGCCGGGTCGGGCTGCTCACCTACGGCTCCCCGATCGAGCGGCTGTACGGGCGCTGGTTCCCCTCCTACTTCGGAGCCGTACCGCTGCTCGGGCTGCACCGCTCGGTGCACTGCTGGAGCAACCTGTGGCGGGCCACCGACCCGATCGGCGGGCCGGTCCGGCCGAGCGCCGGACCCGGCACCGGCGTCGACCGGGGGCCGCTGAAGGACCCGCAGGCGTACGGACGTACCACCGCGCTCCCGCTGCCCGAACCGATCCTCGGCCACTCCGACTACCAGGCCGACCCGGTCTTCGCGAAGGAACGGACCGCCCTCCTCGACGAGCTCGGGCCGAGGCTGCCCCGGCAGTCCGAGGGCGGGGGGAAGTTTCAGAGGAGCTCCGGGAGGTCCTCCGGGTAGAGCAGGGTCAGGTCGTCCGTGCTCGTCTCGGCGAGCTGGGCGACCCGGCCCGCGTGCCGCTCCACCATCGACTCGAAGGTCTGCCGGGCGGTGCGGCCGTTGCCGAAGGCGGGGCCCTTGGGGAGTGCGGTGAAGTACTTCAGCAGCGCCTCCCCGGTCCCCTCCGCCAGGCTGTACTCATGCTCCTCGGCCTGCTGTCCGACGATCCGCAGCAGTTCCTCGGGGAGGTAGTCGTGGAAGGTGATGGTCCGCGAGAAGCGGGAGGCCACACCGGGGTTGACGGCGAGGAACCGCTCCATCTCGTGGGTGTACCCGGCGACGATCACCACCACCGCGTCCCGGTGGTCCTCCATCAGCTTCACCAGCGTGTCGATGGCCTCCCGGCCGAAGTCGCGGCCGGAGTCCTCGGGGGAGAGGGCGTACGCCTCGTCCACGAAGAGCACCCCGCCGCGCGCCCGGTCGAACGCCTCCTGGGTGCGGATCGCCGTCGAGCCGATGTGCTCCCCGACCAGGTCCACCCGGGACACCTCGACCAGGTGGCCGCGGTCCAGCACCCCGAGGGAGGCCAGGATCTCCCCGTACAGCCGGGCGACCGTGGTCTTGCCCGTACCGGGGGAGCCGGTGAAGACGAGGTGGCGGCGGACGGAGGCGGCCTTGAGCCCGGCCTCCTGTCGGCGGCGGCCCACCTCGATCATGTCGGTGAGCGCCCGCACCTCGCGCTTGACGCTCTCCAGGCCCACCAGCGCGTCCAGTTCACCGAGGACCGCCGAGGAATCGCGGGCCGGTTCGGCGGCCGGGGCCACCGGCTCGGGTGCCACGGAGCGCTGGCCGGGCATCGTGGAGAGCAGGCCGGGCGTCGCCTGGGTGGCCGTCAGCACGGCGGGAGCGGGGGCCGGTGCCGTACGCAGACCGCTCTCGTCGCTCGTGCAGTCGGTGGCCACCGGACCGGTGGACCCGGGCCCGTCGCCCTGTCCGGCGCTGCCCTCGGGGAACTCGTAACCGCCCCGCGCGCACCGCTCGGTGCGGCAGCGGGTCAGGGTGGTGCGGCAGCCGTCCATCACGTGGAAGCCGTACCCCTCGCTGCCCGTCACCCGGCAGCTGTCGAAGGTGCCCCGGCCCTCGGCGGAGACGTAGAACCCGGCCTCGGCCGGGTTGGAGACCGTGCAGCGCTCGATGACGGGGTCGGCGCCCTTGGTGACGATGACCCCGGTCTGGGCCATGTCGATGGTGCAGTTGTTGAGCGTGCCGCCGCTGCCGTGGTCGCGGAACCAGGCGCCGGTGGACGTCTCCCGGATGCGGCAGTCGTCCAGCTGGGCGGTGGCGCCGTCGCTCACGGAGACGGCGGTGTTGCGGATCTGGGAGAGATCGCTGTCCACGACGTCGGCGCGGGAGCCCCGGTCGAGGACGAAGAGGGCGTCCGGCACATCGTGGACCCGGCAGGCGTCCAGTATCACCGTCGCCCCGTCACTGACCCAGACCGCCGGGTAGTCGCCCGTACTGTCGTGGATCTCGCACTGGTTGGCGTCCACGCGGGTGCCCGGGTCCCAGACCGAGAGGCCGTTGCGGCCGAAGCGGCGGACCGTGGAACGGGTCAGCGTCAGCACCGAACGCGACCGCAGGTCGATGGCGTTCTCCGGGATGTCGTGGATGTCGCAGTCGGCGAGCGTCAGCACCGCGTCGGTGTCCAGCGTGACACCGTCGCCCGAAGTGCGGTGCACGGTGCAGTCGGTGAGGTGCGCGGTGGCCCGGGCGGTGACCTGCACGCCGCTGCCCCTGATCTCGTACACCTCGCACCCGAACGCCTCCAGACCGCTGCCCTCGCCGGTGACGCCGAGGCCCGCGCCGGAGGCGTGGTGGATGCGGCAGCGGTCCAGCCGGGGGTGCCCGCCGTCGCGGACCGAGACCCCGGACTGCCCGGCCGAGACGATCTCGCACTTCTCGAAGACCCCGCCCGCCCCGTCCAGTACGGCGATGCCGACGCCGGCCGGGTTGTCGACGGTGCAGCGCCGCACGGTGGGCCGGGCCGCGCCCCGCACCTCGATGCCGGCGGCGGACCGGGTGACGATCCGCAGGTCCGAGAGCTCGGGGGTGCCGTCCTCCACCAGCAGGGCCGGGGCGGCGGAGTCCTGACCCTCGATGTGCAGGTCCTGGACGGTCGCGGAGGCACGCACCGTCAGCGGTACGCCGTCGGCCGGCGCGATCCGCACGGAGCCGACCGACCCCTCGGGGCCGCGCAGCGTCACCGCGCGGTGCAGGACGAGGTTCTCCCGGTAGGTGCCGGGCGCGACGGTGAGGACGTCCCCTTCGGCCGCCGCTTCCAGGGCCGCGGAGAGGGAGGCGTACTCGCCCGTGCGGCGGCGCCATCGGGATGTGCCGGTGTGCGTCACCTGGACCGTGCCCTGTGCCATGGAGTTGCTCTGCCCCCACCTCGTGCTGTGATGCCTCGGGTCGTGCGGTGACGCCTCGGGTCCTGCTGTGCTGTCTCGGGTCCGTCCGCCTGCCGAGGAGGCGGACGGGGTCGGACCACCGTAGCGCGCGGGAGGGGCGGGAGTTGACGAGTCGGGTCGCCGGGGCCCCGCCGCCGCTTCCGGGGCGGGCCGTTGCGGGCGGTACGGCCGCCCGGGAGGCGGTGGCCGGAGGGCCGCCCGCCGGCCCCTCCGCTGTCAGCCGCCCGTCCCGGCCCGGCCCCAGTCCGGGCCCACCTCGGCCCACTCGCGGTCCAGGAGCGCGTACCGCCGTCGCACCAGCCGCCCTACGACCAGCCGCCTGCCCACCTCGACGCACCCGGCGGCGAGCAGGAACGCACCGACCCCGCCGAGCACCGCGTGCGTGCGGGCCGCGCCCCGGCCCATCGGCGGCGCCACGGGGAGCCCCGCGTGGTCCGTCCAGATCCGCACCGGCGAACCGGGCTCCCCGGCCCGCGAGGCCGTGGTGACCTCGCCGGTGCGCCGGGTACCGTCCGGAGCCCGCCAGGCCGCCACCACCGAGGTGCGCCCCGAGGCGGCGTCCGGGTCACCGGCGAACCGCCGCCCTCCCGGCGCCCGC
The DNA here is from genome assembly GCF_044752765.1 of Streptomyces sp. NPDC088706. NCBI lineage: Bacteria > Bacillati > Actinomycetota > Actinomycetes > Kitasatosporales > Streptomycetaceae > Streptomyces > Streptomyces sp. NPDC088706. Next base: position 313,477 of record NZ_JBIVLW010000006.1, on the reverse strand, counting down.
CCCACCACGACCGCGGTGGTGGCCCGGCGCTCCTCGTGCTGGGCCACCACCTCCTGCCGGATCCGGTCCCCGGCGAGCGCGCCGCCCGCCCACCCGGCGGCCGGCGCTCCGACCACCAGGAGCAGCAGCGCGCCGAGCGTCACCCACGCCTCGCGGCGATCGGTGGTGCGCCACCGGAGCACTCCGACTCCCCCCATGCGCATGGCTTTTCCCCCGGTCGCCCGTGCCCTCTGCCCTCTCCCCTCTGCCCTCAGTCGAGGATCGTGACGGGATCTCCGACCCGGATCACCCCGGTCCCGTCCGGAATCAGATTCTGGCCGAAGAGCAGTTGCTTGCCGACCCGGCGGTGGCGGGCCAGCGTGAGCAGCGGCTCCCTGCCGCGTACGGCGGTCCGCTGATCGGTGGTGGTGATCACGCAGCGGCCGCAGGGCTTCACCACGGAGAACGGCACATCGCCGATGGTGATCCGCCGCCAGTGGTCCTCGACCCACGCCTCGGTGGAGTCGACCACGACGTTCGGCCGGAAGCGGTCCATCGGCAACGGCCCCTCGTGCGGCCGGTCGCCCGCCGCGATCAGGTCGTTGAGGGCGTCGAGGGAGGCCGTGGTGGTCAGCAGCAGCGGATAGCCGTCGGCCAGGGAGACCATGTCCCCGGGGCGCGCGTACGCGGGGTCGACGGGCCTGCGGTGCGCCGGCTCGTCGAGATGCACGAGACGGGTCTCCGAACCGAGGACCTCGCTGAACCAGGCATGCGCCTCGGCCGCCGCCTCCGCCACCGTGACGGTGTCCCGGTGCAGCTCCACGCTGATCATGCGATCCGCTCCCGGAACCTCCGCCCGCAGCGGCGGATGGCCGGGGGCGGAGAGGGCGACCCCGCCGCCCGGCAGCAGCACCGCGCGGATGCGCGCCAGAATCGGCTGCTGACGTTGCGTGATCGCCCGGGCCGCCTTGTCGACCACCATCCAGCGGCGGTCGCCGTCGAGTCCCCATGGCTCGACGGCAACCTCCTCGGACGGGTGAGCTCCCAGGGATTTCACCGGGTACACATGGACGGACCGCAGCACAGGAGAGGCCATGCGCCCATCCTGCCAGTCACCCGTGCACCCGTACGCACGTATGCGTCGCGGGACCCGCCCCGCGCGAGGGTGACCGCGAGTCCGGTCAGTACCCCCGGCCCTGGTACGGCCGGTTGTACGGGTCCTCGTACGGCGACGGGGCCGGCACGGGCCGCGGCGATGCCGGGCGCATCGACTCGTACCCGGTGCCGGGTGCGGGGCGCTGCGGCTGGGCCTGCTGCGGATATCCACGGACCGCCGAGGGCTGCTGCGGGATGTACGGCGCCGGCGCGTTCTGCAGTCCGGCGGGGTACATCGGCGCGTGCTGCGCGGGGGCCTGCTGGTACTGCGGCGTCGGCTGCTGCTGCGGGTAGCCGTAGGAGCCGGTGTGCTGCGAGGGGGCCGCGGGGAGGGCCGGCAGCGCGGACGGCAGGGCCGGCAGATAGCTGCTGGACGTGTCGTACGCGGCGGGGACGCGGATCGGTGCGATCTGCGGGGTGCCCCGCTCCGCGACCAGGGAGTCGTAGATCGGGGTGTCGGGGAACGACGCGGCGTAGTAGCCGCCGCCGAAGGCGGAGCGAGGGGAGGTCATGGCACCTAAGTTAAGCCCACGATGTGCTGATTGGGGAGTCCCCATCTTAGGGTCATCCGATTTACGCGGATTCTGTCCCTCCGCGCTGCCGAAGCCCCGCAAATCCTTCGCCTATCGGCGGAGCTTTTCCCTTCGGTGCCGCCTTTGCCGACGAGAAGTGATGGCCGCGTCACAAGGGCGACACCCGCACGTCGCACGCCTGCCCGCCCGGTGCTCAGGAGGGCGGGAACGTGCCCCGCGCCGGGCGAGCGTGTACATGAAGACCATCTCTGTCGAGTATCGGCAACACGCTTTCAGGACTACCGCATTGAGGCCCGGGGCTGCCATTTCCCGCGGTAATCCCGATGCTTGGCTCAGGGCCGGGCGTGCGGGCAGAACCCCGGCCGGTTCAGGTGAGCGGCCAGGTGCGCGGGGCGGCGTCGGCTGGCTCCTGGAGTCCGGCCCGGCGGACACCGTCCGCGGCTTGCACGGCGATGCCGTACGCCAGGGTGGTGACGCGGCGGGCCGGAAGTCCCGGATCGGCCTCGGGAGGCAGGTGGCGGTGAAGCCGGGCTCGACCCGCGTTGAACTTGGTGCCTGGGTGGGACTCGGCCTGGTGGACCGTGAGCGTGGTGGCCGCCGACTCGGACGCTGGTAGGCGTGCGCGGGTGGCGACCCGCGCCGGGTCCGGGGTTTAGGTTGTGGCGAACGCCTGCGGGCAGCCGGACTCCTGATGGGGGCGAGCATGACCATGCACAAGGGAACCAACACTCCGGTGCCGGCGCGCGTGGTGCGCGTGGAGCTGGGGTGGCGGGCCGCCCCCGGCACCCCTGACGCCGACGGCTCCGCGCTCCTCCTGGTGTCGGGAAAGGTCCGCGGCGACGCCGACTTCGTCTTCTACAACCAGCCGGCCCACGCCTCCGGCGCCGTCCGCCACGAGGGCAAGCGGACCACGGGTGACGGTGTCACCGACACCCTCCTCGTCGACTTCGGGAAGGTCGAGCCGGTGATCGACCGCATCGTCGTCGCGGTCTCGGCGGACGGCGGCACCTTCGGACGGGTGAGCGGTCTGTACGTACGGATCGTGGACGCGGCGGGCGGCGCCGAGCTGGCCCGCTTCGACTCCACCGACGCCACGGTCGAGACCGCGTTCATCCTCGGTGAGCTGTACCTGCGCCAGGGCGCCTGGAAGTTCCGCGCGGTCGGACAGGGCTACAGCACCGGACTCGAAGGCCTGGCGACGGACTTCGGCATCTCCGTCGACGAACCGCGGCAGGCCCCGGCGCCGTCGCCCCCCGCCGCCCTCCCGGCGCCCGCACCCGCGCCTCCCGCACCCCCGGCACCCGCCCCGGCGCCGGTCACCCGGGCGGTCCCGCCCGCCCCCGCACCCCCGCGGCCGGTCCGGCTGTCCAAGGTCACGCTGACGAAGGAGGCGCCGTCCGTCTCCCTCGCCAAGCAGGGCGGCACCTCCGGCGCCCTGCGGGTCAACCTCAACTGGGAGGTGCGCAAGCAGTTCAAGGGGTGGGGAGCCAAACTGGGCCGGGCCGTAGCGATGCACGGTGACCTCGACCTCGATCTCTGCGCACTGTACGAACTCACCGACGGCCGCAAGGGAGTGGTGCAGGCGCTCGGGAACGCGTTCGGTTCGCTGAGTCAGCCGCCCTTCATCCACCTCGACGGGGACGACCGCACCGGCGCGCTCTCCACGGGCGAGAACATGACCGTCAACCTCGACCGCAAGGACCTGCTCCGCCGCGTACTGATCTTCGTCACCGTCTACGAGGGCGCCCGGAGCTTCGCCGATCTCCACGCCACGGTGACCCTCCAGCCGCAGAACGGCGCGGCGATCGACTTCTCCCTCGACGAGTGCACCGTGCCCTCCACGGTCTGCGCGCTCGCGTCGATCACCAACGACGGCGGCGACCTGACCGTGCGGCGCGAGGCCCGCTACCTGGTCCCGGACCGCGGAGTCAGCCCCCAGCGCACCATCGACGCCGCCTACGGCTGGGGCATGAACTGGACCCCCGGCCGCAAGTGACCCGCTCGCCCGCCGCCCGGCGGACCCGGCCCCCCTGCGGTGTCACCGGTCGGGCGCGGCCTCGGGCCGGGCGTAGGTGCGGCCCTTCCAGGCGGCCCCGCGCCCCCGATAGTGGCGCACCGCCGAGTCCACCGTCATCAGCAGGTACAGCCCCGCAGTCAACGGCAGCAGCGGACCGAGCCACAGCGACTGCCGGTAGTAGGACAGCATCGGCAGATATGTCGCCGTCATCACCGCCCAGGCCGCACCGCCGACCCAGGCCGCCGCCCCCTCACCCGTCAGCAGACCCGCCACCAGGGTCGCCGGCGGCGCCACGTAGACCAGCAGCAGCCCCGGGACCGTCCCCGCCAGCAGGAGCGGACTGTGCCGCAACTGCGCGTACGCGCTGCGCGCCACCATCCGCCACAGGTCCGCCAGCCGCGGATAGGGCCGCACGCTGTCCACCCGCTCCGCGAGCCCCAGCCAGATCCGGCCGCCGCCGCGCCGCACCTCCCGCGCCAGCGACACGTCGTCGATCACCGCCTGCCGGATCGACTGCGGGATCCGCGCCCGCTCGGCGGCCTCCGTCCGCAGCAGCACACAGCCGCCCGCCGCGGCCGACGTACGCGACCGGGCCCGGTTCACCCGGCGGAACGGGTAGAGCTGCCCGAAGAAGTAGACGAACGCCGGCACCACCAGGCGCTCCCAGAAGCTCTCCACCCGCAGCCGCGCCATCTGCGACACCAGGTCGAAGCCGTCCGGCCCCTCGGTCCCGGCCGCGGCCACCAGATCCCGCAGGCTGTCCGGCTCGTGCGCGATGTCCGCGTCCGTCAGCAGCAGGAAGTCCGGCTTGTGCGGCCGGGCCAGCGCGATGCCGTGCCGTACGGCCCAGAGCTTGCCCGTCCAGCCCGGCTCCGGCTCCCCGGGCTCCACCACCGTCAGCGGAAGGCCGCCGAACCGTGCGGCCAGCTCCCGGGCCAGCCGGCCGGTGCCGTCGCCGGAACAGTCGTCGACCAGGATGATCCAGGCCTCGCCCGGATAGTCCTGGGCCAGCAGCGAGGGCAGGCTCACCGGCAGCATCTCCGCCTCGTCGCGGGCCGGCACGACCACCGCCACCGACGGCCAGCGCGCCGGGTCGGTGCGCCGGGGGAGCCGCTGGTCGGTCCGCCAGTAGAACCCCTGCCCCAGCAGCAGCCACACCCACGCGAACAGCGAACCCACGGCGATCCAGGCAACGGCGCTCATTCGCCGCAGTCTGCCCCACCGAACCCGGCCCGCAAGGGCTGTCGGCTAGGGTGACCGGGTGAAGATCGCGCTCATGGACTCCGGAATCGGCCTGCTGGCGGCAGCGGCCGCCGTGCGCCGCCTGCGGCCCGACGCCGAACTGGTGGTCTCCTGCGACCCCGCCTCGATGCCCTGGGGCCCGTACACCCCCGAGGAAATCACCGCCCGCGCGCTGGCGGTGGCCCGTGCCGCCGTCGACCTCCGGCCGGACGCCCTGATCGTCGCGTGCAACACCGCCACCGTGCACGCCCTGCCCGCGCTCCGCGCCGCGCTGGAGCCCGGGCTGCCGGTCATCGGCACCGTCCCGGCGATCAAGCCCGCCGCGGCGGGCGGGGGCCCCGTGGCCATCTGGGCCACCCCGGCCACCACCGGCAGCTCCTACCAGCGCGGGCTGATCGCCGAGTTCGCCGGCTCCGCCGACGTCACCGGGGTTCCGTGCCCCGGACTCGCCGACGCCGTCGAGCACGGCGACGAGGCCGGCATCGACCGTGCCGTCGCCGCTGCCGCCGCCCTCACTCCGCCGGGCGTACGGGCCGTGGTGCTCGGCTGCACCCACTACGAGCTGGTCGCCGACCGTATCCGCGCCGCCGTCCAGCGGCCCGGCCACCCGCCGCTGGTCCTGCACGGGTCCGCCGGGGCGGTGGCCGCCCAGGCGCTGCGCCGGATCGGCGCCGAGGCCGCCCCGTCGGCCCTGCCGACCGGCACGCTCACCGTCCTGCTCGCCGGACGCCCCGGCACCCTTCCCGAGCCCGCTCTGGCCTACGCGGAGGGCCGTCTCCTGCACGCCGTCGCACCCGCCCGCTGAACCACGCGAGGCCGCCGGACACCCTTCGCCGCCCGGGCCGAGCGGCGACAACGTGGGTACGCTGCGGATATGACGGACCACCCCGGGAGCGCGCACCACGGCTCGACGCAGGCACCGTCCACCGTCTGGACCGGCCGCGCGACCAACCGCATGCAGTGGTTCCTGGCCCTCGCGGGCGCGGGCTGCGTGGCTCTGGGCATCGAGCTCGCCATCGGCTCGCCCTGGTCCTCCGGGATCGCCCCGCTGCTCATGTCCGTCATCGGCTGCCTCGCCGCCGGACTGCTCATCCTCTACGGGACGCTCGCCTTCGTCCATGTGGCCGTGAAGGTCGACGGGGACGCCCTGGAGGTCCGCTGCGGCCACGCCGGGCTGCCGCGCCGCCGGATCCTGCTCACCCATGTGGTCGGCGCGGAGTACGTCCCCAAGGTCAACCCGCGCCACTGGGGCGGCTGGGGCTACCGCTGGCGCCCCGAACAGGGCACCGCCGTCGTCGTGCGCAAGGGCGAGGGCATGGCCCTCCTGCTCGGCGACGGCCGCACCTTCACCGTCACGGTGGACGACGCGGAGGCCGCCGTACGGTTCATCCGCGAACGCATGCACCTGGGCGCCGCCGCGGAGCGGGACCGGGACTGACCACGCGCAGCGGCGGGAGACTTCCCGCCGGCCCCGGCTCCGGCCCGGTGGGAGGTTCCCGGCCGTCCCGGCTCCGGCCCGGCGGGAGGTTCCCGCCGGCCCCGGCTCCGGCCCGGTGGGAGGTTCTCGACCGCCCCGGCTCCGGCCCGGTGGGAGGTTCCCGGCCGTCCCGGCTCCGGTCGGCACCTCCGTACACAGCCGCCCACCGTAGACTCCGCCAGGTGAGCGCCACCATGACCCCCGTCGACGCCCCGCCGCCCCCGCCCCCGCCGCCGCCCCCGGCCGCCGGACTCCTGCCGCGGCTCCTGCGTCCGGCCGCCGCCGCCCTCTCCGGGATCCTGCTCTACGCGAGCTTCCCGCCCCGGCCGCTCTGGTGGCTCGTCCTGCCCGGCTTCGCCCTGCTCGGCTGGGTCCTGTACGGGCGCCGGCCGCGCGCCGCCTTCGGCCTCGGCCTGCTGTCCGGGCTCGGCTTCATGCTTCCGCTGTTGCACTGGACCGGTGAGGACGTCGGCCCGGTGCCGTGGCTGGCCCTCGCCACCGCCGAGGCGCTCTTCATCGCGGTGGGCTGCCTCGGGATCGCCGCCGTGACCCGGCTCGCGTACTGGCCCTTCTGGGCCGCCGCGGTCTGGACCCTGGACGAGGCGGTCCGGGCCCGGATCCCGTTCGGCGGCTTCCCGTGGGGCAAGATCGCCTTCGGCCAGGCCGAGAGCGCGTTCCTGCCGCTCGCCGCGCTCGGCGGCACCCCGCTGCTCTCCTTCGCCGTCGTGCTGTGCGGCTTCGGGCTGTACGAGGCCGTGCGCCGCTTCGTCGCGTACCGCTCCACCGGGGAGGTTCCCCGCGGCGCCGTCGCCGGAGCCGCCGCCTGCGTCCTCGTACCCGTGGTGGCCGCGCTCGCCTCGCTCCCGCTGGTCGACGACTCCGCCGAGGACGGAACCGCCACCGTCGCCGCGATCCAGGGCAACGTGCCCCGCCTCGGCCTCGACTTCAACGCCCAGCGCCGCGCCGTCCTCGACAACCACGCCAGGCGCACCACCCAGCTCGCCGACGAGGTCAGGGCGGGGAAGGCCAAGCAGCCCGACTTCGTTCTCTGGCCGGAGAACTCCTCCGACCTCGACCCCTACCTCAACGCCGACGCCCGCCAGGTCATCGACGACGCGGTGAAGGCGATCGGAGTCCCCACCGTCATCGGCTCGGTGGTCGAGAAGGGCTCGGACAGCCTGCGCAACACCCTGATCGAGTGGGACCCGGACAAGGGGCCTGTCGACACCTACGACAAGCGGCACATCCAGCCGTTCGGCGAGTACATGCCGATGCGGACGGTCGCCCGCTTCTTCAGCGAGGACGTCGACCGGGTGCAGCGCGAGTTCGTCCCCGGCACCGGGGTCGGCGTCTTCGACCTCGCCGGTACGAAGGTGGGGCTCGTGACCTGTTACGAGGCCGCCTTCGACGACGCGGCCCGGGACACCGTCCTGCACGGCGGCCGGATGATCGCCGTACCGAGCAACAACGCCACCTTCGGACGCAGCGAGATGACCTACCAGCAGCTCGCGATGTCCCAGGTCCGGGCCGTCGAGCACGGGCGGTCCGTCGTCGTCCCCGTCACCAGCGGGGTCAGCGCGGTGATCCGGCCCGACGGCACGATCGCCGACCGGAGCGGCATGTTCACCCCCGACGCGCTGGTCGCCGAGGTCCCGCTGCGCTCCTCGCTCACCCCTGCCACCCGGATGGGCCCGCTGCCGGAGGGCGTCATCGCCCTGCTGGCCGTGGCCGGCCTGGGCTGGGTGGGCGTGTCGGCGGTACGGGCACGGAGGGAGCGGGGGCCGGGCGGTAGCCCCGTACCGGCCACGTAGGCTCGGATCCATGGCGACTCCCGACTTCATCCGCACCATCCGCGCCACCGCCGGGCACCAGCTGCTCCTGCTGCCCGGGGTGACCGCCATCGTCTTCGACGACCAGGGCCGGGTCCTGCTGGGGCGGCGCGCGGACACCGGCACGTGGTCGGTGGTCGGCGGCATCTCGGAGCCGGGGGAGGAGCCCGCGCTGACGGCGGAGCGCGAGGTGCTGGAGGAGACCGGTGTGCACTGCGTGGCCGAGCGGCTGGTGCTCACCCAGGCGCTGGCGCCCGTGCGGTACGCCAACGGCGACCGCTGCCAGTACCTCGACATCACCTTCCGCTGCCGGGCGACCGGCGGCGAGGCCCGGGTGAACGACGACGAGTCGCTGGAGGTGGGCTGGTTCCCGCTGGACGGGCTGCCGCCGCTCGCCGAGTTCGCCCTCTTCCGGATCAAGCAGGCGCTCACGGAGGGCCCGGCCTGGTTCCAGCGGTCCTCCGTCGACGCCTGACCGGGCCCCCGCCCCCCTCAGCCGCCTTTGCGCCCGCCGCGCCGTCCGCCCTGCCCGCTCCGCCCCGGTTCGTCGTCCGACGGCCGCCACAGGTGGCGCACCCGCAGCCAGACGTCCCGAGCCTGTCGGCCCGCGGTGGTACGGCTGCGCGCCACGAGCTGCCGGGCCTGCTCGGGCGTCTCCACCATCGGCCCCGACCCGCGCAGCGGCCGACCGGCCGTCTCGTGGAGGAAGAAGGTGGCCACCAGACCGATCACTCCGGCCACCATCAGGTAGTAGGCGGGCACCATCTCGTCGCCGGTGGCCTCCACCAGGGCGGAGGCGAACAGGGGCGTGGTGCCGCCGAAGAGCGACACGGAGATGTTGAAGGCGATCGACAGGGCGCCGTACCGCAGCCGGGTCGGGAACAGAGCGGGCAGCGTCGAGGCCGCCGTACCCGCGAAGCAGACCAGGAGCAGCCCGAGCACCGCGCAACCGATGGCGGGCAGCAGGACCCCGCCCTGCCGGATCAGCAGGAACGCGGGCGCGGCGAGCACGATCAGGGCGACGCTGCCCGCCATGAACACCGGTCTGCGGCCCCAGCGGTCCGAGGTGCGGCCCACCGTCGTGATGGTCAGCACCACCAGCAGCATCGTGCCGAGGACGAGCAGTTGAGAGGTGGTCTCCGGCTCGCCGAGCGTCTGGGACATGTAGGTCGGCAGATAGGACGTCACCATGTAGTTGGTGACGTTGTAGAGCAGCACCAGGCCCATGCAGATGAGCACGGCCTGCCAGTGCCGGGTGAAGATCTCCTTGAGCCGCCCCTTCCCCGACTGTCGGTGACCGTGACGTCCTGCTCGCGGACGGACCTCTTCCGCTTACGGATGAGCGTACGGACCATCCGTTCCACGGCGGCGCTGTCGTTCTTTCGGTGCGGCACCTTCCGATTCTTGGCCCGCCGGCCGCGACCGGCCTCCCGGGCGGCCCGCGCGGGTGACCCGGCGACGCTCCCCACGGACCGGCCGATCGTCCCAGGTGGGCCGTGTGTCACAGCGGAGGGACCCGCGTGTCGCATCGGGGCGACCCCGTCCGTCCTGGGGGGTGTGGCGACCGGCAACGGCAGCGGAGCCGAAGATGAACGCCCGTTTGAACGTTCTTGGCAGCCCGGCCACGGCCACGATCCTGAAGCACCTGATGGCGGCCGGCCAGGCGGTCTCCGACACGGGGCTGTCCAGCACGACGCAGGAGCTGGTGAAGATCCGTGCCGGTCAGATCAACCGCTGCGTCCAGCAGCCCGCGGGCGACTACCAGGTGGGCCGGTTCGGCTGACCGGCGTGTGACCCGGCCCCCGCCGGGGAGGTGTCCTGGCATGCACTCCTGGAAACTCCGCGACATGCCCGACCTCTCCGGCAGGACCGCCGTGGTCACCGGCGCCAACAGCGGCATCGGGGCGGTCACCGCGCTCGCCCTCGCCCGCTCCGGCGCCCGCACCGTCCTGGCCTGCCGCGACGCCGAGCGGGGCCGGCGCGCGCTGGAGGCCGTCCGCCGCGCCGCCCCGCGCTCCGACACCCGCCTCGTCCGCCTGGACCTGGCGGATCTGGCCTCCGTCGCCGAAGCCGCCGACACCATCGCGAAGGAGGTGGACGGCCGCCTGGACCTCCTGGTGAACAACGCCGGAGTGATGGCTCTGCCGCTCCTGCGCACGGCGGACGGCTTCGAGATGCAGTTCGGCACCAACCACCTCGGCCACTTCGCCCTGACCCTCCGGCTGCTGCCGGTGCTCGGCGTGGCGGGACCGGCCCGGGTGGTGACGCTCTCCTCGCTCGGCCACCGCATCGGCCGCGTCGAGCTCGACAACCTCAACGCCGAACGCCGGTACAGCACATGGGGTGCGTACGCGCAGTCCAAGCTCGCCAACCTGCTCTTCACCGCCGAACTCGACCGGCGCGCCCGGGCCTCCGGCCGGGACCTCCTCGCCCTGGCCGCCCATCCCGGCCTCGCCGCGACGGAGCTGGGGCAGGCCGGTCCGCGGCTGGCCGGCCGGAACTGGGCGGCGAAGCTGGAGCGGGCCACGCGCCTGTACACCCAGCCCGCCTCCGCCGGCGCGCTGCCCACGCTGTACGCGGCGACGCTTCCGGCCGCGCCCGGCGGCTCGTACTACGGTCCCGGGCGCCTGGGCGAGACCCGCGGAGCCCCGGCCCTGGCCCGTAAATCCGAACGGGCACAGGACATGAACGTGGCGCGGGTGTTGTGGGAGGAGTCGGCGCGCCTGACCGGCCTGGACCCGGACCTGGTCTGACCGGGAGGCGGTCCAGCGGGCAGCGGGATGGCGATGTACGGTCAGCTCAAGGCTCCCACCGGCGGTTATGCGGTCAACGGCCTTGCACGGACAGTGAGTAGAGGAGAGACATGAGCGTCGACGACGTTGAGTTCCGCCGCAGGATCCGCTCCGATGTCCCGCACTCGGCGAGGGTGTGGAACGCCTGGCTGGGCGGCAAGGACAACTACCCGGTGGACCGCGAGCTCGCCGACGCCGTGAGCGCGGCCTACCCGCAGATGGTCGACATCGCCCGTGCCTCCCGCGCGTTCCAGGCCCGCTCGATCCGGCACCTCGCCTCGCTGGGCATCGCACAGTTCCTGGACGTGGGCACCGGGCTGCCGGTGGCGAACAGCACCCACGAGGTGGCCCAGGGCATCGCGCCGGAAGCGCGGATCGTCTACGTGGACAACGACCCCATCGTCCTCGCCCACGCCCAGGCGCTGCTGACCAGCGCCCCGGAGGGCCGGACGGCCTATGTGGACGCCGACCTCTCCGAGACGGACCGGGTGGTGGACGAGGCCGCGAAGACGCTCGACCTGTCCGAGCCGGTCGCCGTGCTGCTGCTCTCGACGCTGGGCCACCTGGCCCCGGCCGACGGCATCGAGGTCGTCCAGCGGTACATGGCCCGGATGCCGTCGGGCAGCTACCTGGTGCTCTGCGACACGGTGAGGACGCCGCAGACGCTGGCCGCCCAGGAGGCCTACGACTCCGGCGACAACCCGCCGTACCTGGTCCGGGAGCCGCAGGAGATCACCGGCTGCGCCGAGGGCCTGGAGATCATCGAGCCGGGTTTCCTGTCGATCGCGCTGTGGCGCCCCGAGGAGGACGACCCGGTGCTGGTCGACCAGTGGGGGCTGGTGGCCCGCAAGCCGTAGCCGGTGCGCGGGAGGGAACGACTGAGCGGCGGAGGGCTCCGGAGCCCTCCGCCGCTCAGTCGTTCTCCGCCATTCGCAGGCCCCTGATCGCCGAAATACCCCCCAGGGGGTGTAGGGCGGAGTTTTCGGAGTAGAAGCCAGACAACGACACCGCAGGACGACGAGAAGGGCTGCCGCCGCCATGATTCCTGAGCCTCGGACCATTGCCGCACCGAAGGCCATGACGTTCGACGGGTTGTTGGAGAAGATCAGGTACGAGGGGGCCTACCCCACCCGGGAGCGGGCCGAGATGGCCCTGCGGGCCGTGCTGGGAGGGCTCGGAGCGCAGATCACCGGCGAGGACCGGGTCGCGTTCGCCGCCGCGCTCCCCAGGGAGGCAGCCCTGGTGTTCACCGCCGAGGCCCCCGGCATCGCCCCGTCCCCGGCCGCCCGCTTCGTGGACGACCTGGCCGCGCGGACCGGCGGCACGGCGGCCACCGTCCGCTGGGACGCGGGCACCGTGCTGGCCGCGGTCGGTACGCTGATGGACCCGGCCCTCGTCACCCGGGTCATCGAGGGTCTGCCGACGGGCTACGCCCTGCTCTTCGGCCGCGCGCAGCTCCTGACCACGGCGGCCTGAACGGACACCCGGTCCGCGGTGGCTCCCGGCCGTCCAGGCCACGTCCGGGAGCCGCCGCGAACCGGGTCTCACTGTGCGGTGACGCGCTCCAGCACCCACAGCCGGTGGTCCCAGCCGATGTCGTCGCAGCGGCGCACCCGCAGGCCGGCCCGTACCACCAAGGAGCCCAGCTCGTCCTGCGAGCGCAGCCCCGAGCCGAACAGGCAGGCCAGCCGCAGGTGTTGGAGCGTGGCGTCGATGTCGTCCGGGTCGTTGGGGCGGATCTGCTCGACCAGGAGCAGCGTTCCGTCCCAGGGCAGGGCGGTGGCCGCCTCGGTGAGCGCCAGTACGGCGTCCTCGTCGGCCAGCCGCTCCAGAAGACGCGAGACCAGGACGGTGCTGCCCCCATGCGGCACCGGCCCGGTCTGCGGGATCAGTTCGACGTTCGGGCAGACGTCGGTGTCCAGGATCTGCTCGTCGAGCACCCGGAGTTCGGAGGGCAGCGCCGCGATCCGTACGCGCAGCGCGGGGTGGGCCTTGACCAGGGCGTTCACCAGCGTACCGACGCCGTGGCCGCCCGCCGTCAGCGTGCTCCGGCCACCGCGACGTACTGCCGCTGCCCCAGCCCACCGGACGGTCCGCCGCGACCGTGGCCGGTGAGCTGATGCGCGACCCGGGGGACCCCCGTACGGCCTCCGAGTGGGCCGAGAGCCTCTACACCAGCTCGACCAGCCTGCGCCGGGCCTTCCGCGCCGAGACGGGCCTGGCCTTCTCCGAGTGGCGGACCCGGCTGCGCCTCAACCACTCGCTGCAGCTGCTGGCCGCCGGGCACATGGTGAGCACGGTCGCCGCCCGGGTGGGATTCGTCTCCACCAACGGCTACATCCTCGCCTTCCGCCGCTACTTCGGCGAGACGCCGGGCGCCTATGTGAAGCGCTCGGCGACCCGGACCGCCGCCTGACCCCCCGGCTCCTGGGACCCGCCTAGCGGCGGATCGTCACCGGGTCGGTCTCCGCGTCGTTGTGCCGGCGCGCCCAGTTCTCCAACGCCACCCGGCAGGCGTGGTCGAGATGGCGCAGACCGCTCACGTCCAGCTCCATGGGCTGGTCCTGCGGCAACTTCTCCAACTGCTCCAGGATGCGCGGCAGCCGGAGGAAGGTCGCGTTGCCGGTGAGGGTCACCACGACCCTGCCGCCGGTCAGGGTGCGGGTGGAGAGCTGTACGTGGGAGGTCTCCCAGGCCGACTTGACCACGGCCAGCAGCAGCCCCAGCACCACGCCCTCGAAGAGGTTGGTCACCACGATGGCCAGTGCGGTGACGGCCAGCAGCACCGCCTCGCCGCGGTGTTCGCGCCACAGGGGACCGAACTCCTTCACGGGCACCAGCTTGCACCCGGCGTGCACCAGGATCCCGGCGAGCGAGGCGAGCGGGATGACGCCGATGGCCGCCGGGAGCAGCGCCGCGAAGAGCAGCAGCCACACCCCGTGGGCGACCCGGGAGAGCGCGGTGGTGGCCCCGGCCTGGACGTTGGCCGCGCTGCGGACGATGACCGCCGTCATCGGCAGCGCGCCGAGCGCCCCGCAGATCGTGTTGCCCACGCCCTGCGCGACCAGTTCCTTGTCGTAGTCCGTACGGGGCCCGTCGTGCATCCGGTCGATGGCCGCCGCGCTGAACAGGCTCTCGGCCGAGGCGATGAGGGCGAAGGCGAGGACGGTACCGATGACGGCGACGTTCGCCAGATTGCCGAAGTCCGCCGCGCCCGGCAGGTCGATGGCGTGCAGCAGTCCGTTCACGTCGGCCACCAGGGGCCGCAGTCCGGCCAGGGCGGCGACGGCGGTGGCCAGGCCGACCGCGGCGAGGGGGGCGGGGACGATCCGTACGGCGGCGGGGAGCCTGGGCCAGACCAGCAGGACGGCGACGGTCCCGGCGCCGAGGCCGAAGGCGGTCAGGGCCTCGTTGTCCGTGGCGATCTCGACCGCCAGGCCGGGGAGACCGGCGAGCTTGGCCAGCGCGGTGCCCGGCTGCTCGGTGTCGGCCATCGCGTACACCTGGCCCAGCACGATGACCAGTCCGATGCCGGCGAGCATGCCCTGCACCACGGAGACGGAGATCGCGCGGAACCAGCGGCCGAAGCGCGCGAAGCCCATCACCACCTGGAGCAGACCGGCGGCCAGGACGATCGGCCCGAGTGTGGCGAGGCCGAACTCCGTGACCGCCTCGTAGACGAGCACGGTGAGGCCGGCGGCGGGACCGCTGACCTGGAGTCTGCTGCCCGGCAGCAAGCCGACGACGATGCCGCCGACGATGCCGGTGACCAGGCCGAGCTCGGCCGGTACGCCGGAGGCGACGGCGACGCCGACGCAGAGGGGGAGGGCGACCAGGAAGACGACGAGTGACGCCAGCAGGTCGCGTCGTACGACGTGGGGGTTCTTGAGTTCCTTCACGGAGATCACGGGTGACGATTCCCTTGAGGGTCAGATCCGTGCCCGGCCGGGGGGCCGGGCACGGATGGGTGGGGGCGGGAAGCCGTCAGAGGCGGCCGCACGACGGGCCGCTCTCCGGCCGGTGAACGCTGATCGAGCCGGGCTGCACTAGGCCGCGGCTCGCGCACGGGCAGGTCTGGGAGGCCGGCCGTGCGTGGGGCACGCGGCATCCTTTGCGTTCGCGGCGTCGTGCTCGGTGAAAGTCCGGGCGGATACGACAGGGGACTTCATGGGTGGCCTGCCTCCTGCATCCGGCGGCGCCGGGGAGCGGTGTGGTCGGGTCATATTGACGAATGCGCTGTTTAAATACGTATGAACGTTCGGAGGAGGGATGGTGTCCCACCTCGCACTTCGACGAACATTCGGCCCGTTGCGGCGCGTGGCCGGCGCTCGGAACGGATCCGACTACAGCTCAGCATATAGACCAGAACTTTGCTATCGCATTACCTTCTTGTGAAGGAGCGCGAATGCGCCATTCTTGTCATTCATTCGGCTTGTTCTTTGTGATTGCGAAACCCGTGGGGGCAGGGGCGTCAGCTGCGACGGCAGTGCAGGAAGAGGTGCGGTTCGGGTGCGCCCGCCGGGTGGTCCGGGGTGAACAGCACGCTGTGCCGTTCCTCCACTTCGAACCCCGTGCCGGCCACCAGAGCGGCGAACTCCTCCTCGCCGAAACTCGACACCACCACCGGCTGCCCCATGAACACGGCACTCACCGCCGCCACGTCCACCGGCACGGTGGCCACGACCAGGCGACCGCCGGGCCGCACCGCCCGGGCCAGCCGGCCCAGCAGCTCCCTCTGCTCGTCACGTGACATCTGCAGCAGCGAGAAGTAGACGCAGACGGCGTCGAACTCCCCGTCCGTCCACCGCAGCCCCCGGATGTCGGCGCACCGGAACTCGGCGTCCGGCACCTGCCGGGCCGCCAGCGCGGTCATCACCGGGGAGACGTCGACGCCCACCACCCGGTGTCCGGCCCCGGCCAGCCGCCGCGCGGTCGGGACACCCGTACCGCTGCCCACGTCCAGGACCCGCCCGCCCGGCGCTAGCTGCTCCAGCAGCCGGTCCAGCGAGGCCCGGTGGGCGGCCGAACCGGCGAACGCCCGCTCGTACGCGGCGCCCAGCGCGTCGAACACCGCCGCTGCGGGAAGCCCGTGGCCCCCGCCCGCGGCCGGGACTCCGCTCGGGCGCTTTGCCGGCGGTCCGTCGCTGTCACTCATCGGCGTGGCCCTCCCGTGGTCCGGCGGCGTCCCGGGGCCGCGTCCCCAGCGTCCCCGTAGGGGCACCTGAGTATGCGGGGCGGCGGCCGCTGAGTACCTTCCGCGATGTTCCGCGGACCCACCGCTGTTCGAATGAGGCCATGGACCCCGCAGCGCCGCGCCGCCCCCGCATCCAGCACGTCACCACCGCAGGCACCGCCCTGGCGGTCACCCTGCTCCCGCTGGTGGTCGGCGTGCTGCTCGCCAAGTCCCTGGCCGCGGACCCGATGACCTCGGTCAACGCGCTCGTCACCAACGGCGGGCACCGCCCCCGGGTCTCGCCGAACCAGTGGCGCAGCTGCGGCGGGGACGCCTTGCGGCGCCTGCGCGCCGCGGGACGCCCCCGCCTCGTCCGCCGCTGACCCGTATCGGGCCCACCGGCGACCGCGTCCGGCTCAGCCGACCGGCTGGGCCTCGTCCGCCGACGGCCGCTCGAACTGGGTGCGGTACAGCTCCTCGTACCGCCCGCGCGCCGCGAGCAGTTCGCTGTGCGTGCCGCGCTCGACGATCCGGCCCGCCTCGACGACGAGGATCTGGTCGGCCGCCCGTACGGTGGAGAGCCGGTGGGCGATCACCACGGCGGTCCGCCCCTCCAGCGCCTCGGCCAGGGCCTCCTGGACGGCGGCCTCGGAGGTGGAGTCCAGGTGCGCGGTCGCCTCGTCCAGGATGACCACCCGCTGACGGGCCAGCAGCAACCGGGCGATGGTGAGCCGCTGGCGCTCGCCCCCGGAGAGCCGGTAGCCGCGCTCGCCGACCACGGTGTCCAGCCCCTCGGGCAGCGAGGCGATCAGCCCCTCCAGCCGGGAACGGCGCAGGGCGTCCCAGAGGTCGTCCTCGGTGGCGTCGGGCCGGGCGAGGAGCAGGTTGGCGCGTACGGACTCGTGGAAGAGGTGCCCGTCCTGGGTGACCATGCCCAGGGTGTCGCGGATCGAGTCGGCGCTGAGATCGCGCACGTCGATCCCGTTCAGCCGTACGGAACCGGAGTCCGCGTCGTACAGCCGGGGCAGCAGTTGCGCGATCGTCGACTTGCCCGCACCCGAGGAGCCCACCAGGGCGATCATCTGGCCCGGTCCGGCACGGAAGGAGACCTCGTGCAGGACCGGGGTGCCGCCCCGGTCGTCCAGCGTGGCGACCTCCTCCAGCGAGGCGAGGGAGACCTTGTCCGCGGACGGGTAGCCGAAGGAGACCTTCTCGAACTCGACCGAGACCTGTCCCTCCGGCACCTCGCGGGCGTCCGGCTTCTGCGCGATCAGCGGCTTCAGGTCCAGGACCTCGAAGACCCGCTCGAAGCTGACGAGCGCGCTCATCACCTCGACCCGGGCCCCGGCCAGCGCGGTCAGCGGGGCGTACAGCCGGGTCAGCAGCAGGGCCAGCGCCACCACGGCTCCCGGCTCCAGGGTGCCGCGCAGCGCGTAGTAGCCGCCGAGCCCGTAGACCAGGGCGAGCGCGAGGGCGGAGACCAGGGTGAGGGCGGTGATGAACGCGGACTGCGCCATGGCGGAGCGGACCCCGATGTCCCGCACCCGGCGGGCCCGCCCGGCGAACTCGGCGGACTCCAGCGACGGGCGGCCGAACAGCTTGACGAGGGTCGCGCCGGGGGCGGAGAACCGCTCGGTCATCTGGGTGCCCATCGAGGCGTTGTGGTTGGCCGCCTCCCGCTGGAGTCCGGCCATCCTGGCCCCCATCCGGCGGGCCGGCACGACGAACACCGGGAGCAGGACCAGTGAGAGCAGGGTGATCTGCCAGGAGATCGTGAGCATGACGCCGAGCGTCAGCAGCAGGGTGACGACGTTGGAGACGACCCCGGAGAGCGTGTTGCTGAACGCGCGCTGGGCGCCGATCACGTCGTTGTTGAGCCGGCTGACCAGGGCGCCGGTCCGGGTGCGGGTGAAGAAGGCGACCGGCATCCGCTGCACATGGTCGAAGACCGCGGTGCGCAGATCGAGGATCAGCCCCTCACCGAGGTTGGCCGACAGCCAGCGGGTGAGCAGACCGAGCCCGGCCTCGGCGACCGCGATCAGGGCGATCAGCAGGGCCAGCCGGGTGACCGTCCCGGAGTCCGCGCCCCGCACGATGGCGTCGACGACCCGCCCGGCGAGCACCGGAGTGGCCACCGCGAGCAGCGCGGTGACGACTCGCTGAGCAGGAGGAACCGGCGGATGCGGCTCCGGTGGGGCCGGGCGAAGACCAGGATGCGGCGTAGCGTCACCCGGGAGAAGGGCCGCCGGTCCTGCTCGGCGTTCATCGCGCTGTGCAGCGACGACCACGCGGTGACTTCCATGTCCATGGGGCGCTCCGAACTCTGCTGGCCTGGTGGTGCGGACTGCTGAGAACGCTAGAACCTCATGGATGGTTGAGGTCAACGGGACGCGCGGAACGGCTCCATCGGTGCGAGCCTGGGGGCCGGAGCGGTCGCGTGAAGCGGCCGACGCCAGGGCAGACGGAACAGGCGGCGGAGACAGGCGGTACCGGACAGTGCTGGGGCCGGGTGCTGAACGTCGCCAGTGACTCCGCGATCGTCATCCCCGCCGAGATGATCACTACGGCATGTCGAAGACCGCGCTGCTCGCCGTCTCCCGCGGCTTCTCCAAGGAGGCCGCGGGTACCGGCGTGACGGCGAACTCCGTGATCGCCGGTCCCACGCACACCGGCGGGGTCGAGGACTTCGTCCGCGAACTGGTCGACCAGGCGCTCCCCTGGGAGGCGCAGCGCGAGTTGATGCGACTGCACCGCCCGCAGTCGCTGCTCCAGCGGCTCATCGAGCCCGAGGAGATCGCCGGCCTGGTGGTCCACCTCAGCTCCCCGCAGGCCTCGGCGACGACCGGGGCGGCCGGACGCGTGGGCGGCGGATACGTCGACTAGATCGTGCCCTGAAGACTCGGTCATGCCCGACTGGCATGATCGAGGGATGAACGAGAGCATCATCGCCGCGTGTGACGGGGCGTCCAAGGGCAATCCCGGACCGGCCGCCTGGGCCTGGGTCGTCGCCGACGCACAGGGCAACCCCGTGCGCTGGGAGGCCGGACCGCTGGGCACCACGACGAACAACGTCGCCGAGCTGACCGCGCTGGCCGAGCTGCTGGAGTCCACCGACCCGGCGGTCGGCGTCGAGGTGCGGATGGACTCGCAGTACGCCATGAACGCCGTGACCAAGTGGCTGCCGGGCTGGAAGCGCAACGGCTGGAAGACCTCGGCGGGCAAGCCGGTCGCCAACCGTGAGCTGGTCACCCGCATCGACGCCCTGCTCGCCGCCCGTACCGTGACGTTCCGTTACGTGCCCGCCCACCAGGTGGGCGGCGACCCGCTCAACGCGCTCGCCGACCAGGCGGCCGACGAGTCGGCGGTGGCGCAGCGGGCGGCCGGTACGAAGCACGGCGCGACCGCCCTGCCCGTCCCCTCCCCGGCGCGCGCCACGAAGGGGCGTACGGAGGCGGACGGCAGCGCGGGCGGTGCGAAGGCGAGAGGCGCGGGAGGCGCGTCGCGGGCCGGGCGGCCGTCCAACGGCACGATCAAGGCGCGGTTCGCGGGGCGGTGCCACTGCGGAAAGTCGTACGCGGCCAAGGAGCCCATCGCCAAGAACCCGAACGGCTGGGGTCACCCGGAGTGCCGAACCGTGCCCGTCTGATCACGCGGGGGAGTCCCGGACCCTGATCGCGTGGCGATATCCGTACGCCCGCCCATGTCGCGTAGTACCCGGGCGTCGGTCCGTGTGGCACGAACGGCGTCGGTCCGTGTGGCACGAACGGCGTCGGTCCGTGTGGCACGCACTCAGACGTCGGCCCACACCAGCCGGCCGGCCGACGCGACGCGCGTACCCCAGCGGGCCGACAGGGCGTCCACGAGCAGGAGCCCCCGGCCGTCCTCGGTCAGGCAGTCGAGCCGATCGTCGCCGTCGGGCCCGGCCGCCGCCGGGGCAGCCGCGACCGGCGGCCCCGCCGAGTCACCCGGGGGCGTCGGCGCCGGGATACGGGCGCGGCCGCGGTTCCACACGCAGATCCGCACTCCGTCCGACGAGCGGAGCAGCCGGCAGCGGATCCGGCGGGTGTTGGTGTGCTGCACGGCGTTGGTGACCAGCTCGGTCACTATGAGGGCCGCCGCCTCGATCCGTTCCGCGGGTTCTCCCCACGCGCGCATCGCCTCCTGCACCCGGTGACGGGCCTCCGGAACGCCCCCGGGCAACCGGGGAACCCACCAGCTGTGTGCACCTCTGACGCCCCCGCCGGCGGGGGCGCGTTCCGCGCAACTGACTATTTCCGACATGTATGCACTCTCGGTGCAAAGTGCATACTTTGCAAGAGACAGAGTGTCCAGGCTCCGCACCGGGGCTCGACGAACGAGGTACCGCCATGCGTCCCCGCTCCGGTCCCACCGTGGAACACCGCGTCCTGGCGGCCCGGCTGCGGCTGCTGCGGGAACGGGCCGGCGTCACCCTCCGGGCCGCCGCCGACGCCCTGGACGCGCATCCCGCCACCGTACGGCGGATCGAGCGGGCCGAGACCGCGCTCGACGCCCGGCAGGTCGCCGAACTGCTGCGCTGCTACGGGGCCCCGCCCCCGGTCGCCGAGCCGATCCTGGCCGGGCTCACAGCCGCGAACCTGCCCGGCTGGTGGCACCGGTGGCGGGACGCGATGGAGAGCTGGCAGCAGGACGTCATCGGGGTCGAGTCCTCGGCCAGCCTGGTGCGCACCTGGCACCCGGCCCTCGTACCCGAGCTGCTGCGCACCTCCGCCTACGCCGCCGGCCTGTACCGGGTGCGGTATCCGGACGACAGCCCCGCCCGCCTGGAGCGCCGCGTGGAGCTGCTGCGGGAGCGGCGGCGCCGGATGGACGAACGCGGTACGGCCCTGTGGGCGCTGCTCCCGGCCGCAGCCCTGTACACCCGGGTCGGGGACCCGCAGACCATGGCCGGGCAACGCCGGGCGCTGGCCGAGGCGATGGAGCAGCAGCGCGTCACCGTCCAGGTGGTGCCGCTGGACCACCCGCCGCACGCCATGACCGCCATGCCGCCTCTGCACCTGCTGCGGGTACCCGCCCCCGAGATCGGTGACCAGGCCGTCCTGGAGACGCCCGGGGTCCGGGTCGACCTCATCGACGACCCGGACGCCGTGATGGCCCACCGCATCCGGCTCGACGCCGCGTGCGCCGCCGCCCCGCCGCCCGGCACCCCACTGCCGCTCTGACGCCCGCCCGGGTTCCCGAACGGGGTCCGCCGGGATGCGCCGCGCGCCCGGACCGTACAGCGTGGGGGAGTGGTGCGGAGGCGCAGGGCCCGGTGGATCCCGGTCGGGGTCATCCTGCTGGCTGTCCTGATGGACCTGGTCACCCCGTCCGACGTGACCTCCGCACCCCTGCTGATGGCCGCGCCCGTCGCCGCCGCACCCCTGCTGAGCCTGCCCGGCATCATCGCGGTCGGGGCCCTCTCGATGGCCGTCCACGCGGTCCTCGCCTGGATCGACGGCACCTTCGGCTGGCAGCGGGGCATCGCCGACCAGCTCACCCTGCTGGCCGTAACCGTGCTCGCCGTCCTCATCCACCGCACCCTGGAGGGCCAGAGCGCCCGGACCCGGCGCGCCCGCCAGGTCGCCGCCGTGGCCCAGGCCGCCGTACTGCCCAGACCTCCGTCGCGCCTGGGTGAGCTGCTGGTCGCCGCCCGTTACGTCCCCGCCGAGGACGAGGCCATGATCGGGGGCGACCTCTACGTCGTGCAGGAGACCCCGCACGGGGTGCGCGTGATGGTCGGGGACGTCCGGGGCAAGGGACTGGGCGCGGTGAGCGCCGTCTGCGCCGACCTGGGCGCCTTCCGGTACGCCGCGGACGAGGCGCGGGACCTGCCCCGTCTGGTGACCGCGCTGGAGGGGGCGCTGCTGCGCGAGGGCGGGCGCCGGGGCGGCCAGGAGCAGGACGAGGGGTTCACCACGGCGCTGATCGCCGAGTTCACCCCCGGTCTCGACGCCGTACGGATCGTCAACCGCGGCCACCCGCCCCCGGTGCTGCTGGACGCCCGGGGCGGGGCCACCGTCCTCGAACCGTCCCAGGAGGCGCCCCCGCTCGGCATGGCGGCCCTGGGCACCTGGTCGTTCCCGGTCGACACGTTTCCCTTCCCGCCCGGCTCCACGCTCCTGTGCTACACCGACGGCGTCACCGAGGCCCGCGATGAGGCCGGTGTCTTCTACGACGCGGCCGCGCGCCTGCCCCACCTCCTGCGCAACCGCTCGCTCGTCGGCGACCCGCCGACCCCCGGACAGGTCCTCCAGCTGCTGATCGAGGACGTCGGGCGCCACACCGGCGGCCGGATCCAGGACGACCAGGCCCTCCTCGCCCTGCACCGCCCCGCCCCGGAAACCGATCCGGTTCTCCGGCTCCCACGTGTTTGAGGTGCCGATCGTCGGTCACCCGCACGGTACGGCCGTACGGCGAGCGCCTACGGCACACACCGACACCGGGAGTGAGCAGCATGGACAACTGGCGTACACACGCGGCCTGCCGCGACGAGGACCCGGACCTCTTCTTCCCCATCGGGACGACCGGCCCCGCGCTCGTCCAGGCCGCGGAGGCCAAGGCGGTCTGCCGGACCTGCCCCGTCCAGGCCCAGTGCCTGGAATGGGCCCTGGAGAACAACCAGGACGCCGGCGTCTGGGGAGGCCTCGCCGAGGACGAACGGCGCGCCCTCAAGCGCCGCAGTCGCAGGCGTGCCAAGAACACCGCCGGCTGATCCCGACGACCGGCCTTCCGGAACTCCGGGAGGGCCTCCGGGCCTCTGGAGGGGTCTTCGCTCCCCTGGACGGGGCTCCGGCCCCCGGGGCGGGTCTCCGGCCCTCGGGCGGGCTTTCGGGCAGGGGGCGGTCTCCGGCCCCCGGGCGGGCTTTCGGGCAGCGAATGGGCGAGACCGCGCCCGTATCCTCGTCATCGGTGGCCGAGTGGGTAGACGATGAGCCATGGACACCACCGTCTGGCTCGTTGTCGGCGCCGTCGCCGTACTGATCATGCTGACCTTGGCCGTCGTACTGCTGGTGCGCGTCTTCAAGGCCAGGAAGCTCCTCGTCGACGCGGGGGTTCCGCTGCGCGACAAGGCGCTCGTCTGGGCGGCCGTCGTCTACACCGTCTCTCCGGTCGACCTGCTGCCGGACCCCGTCTACCTCGACGACATCGGGTTCCTGCTGCTGGCGCTGCGCTCCCTGCACGCCGCCGCAGCCGCGGCCGGACTGGGGGCGGCGAACGGGGCCGGAGCCCCGGCGCGGATCCCGGAACCCGAAAGCGGAGGGAAGCGGGCCAAACCCCGGCCGGACGTCGTGCGGTAGGCGTTCCGCGCGGGCGCTGGGCGCCGTGCGACGGTGCGCTAGGCGCCGTGCGACCGTGCCGCCGGCGATCCGATCTGCGGTTCCGGGTCCGGTGGCAGAGGTGCCGATTGGGTGTCCGGCTGCTGCTCCCGCGGCTGTTCCTCCTCCGGCGGGGCGGGCTGGGTGTCGGGCTCGGGCTGCGGCGGGTCGTCCGGCGGCGCGGGCTCGGTGTCGGGCTCGGGCGTGGGCGGACTGTCCTGCTTCGGGGCCGGCTCGCGGTCGCTTGGAGGTGTGGTGTCGCTGTCCCGAGGGCGCGGGTTGTCCCGAGGAGGCGGCACTTCACCCGGGCTCGGGGGACAGGAACGGTTCGGGTCGCCACCGGAGCCCGGCGGGCAGGACCGGGGCGGATCGGTCTTCTTGTCCCCGCCGCCGGTGTCTCCCGCCGGACGGGTGAACCAGTCACCGTTGTCCGGATCGACCATGACGAACTCGTCCACCGGCTTCGACGAGGGTTGCACCACGACCACCTCCGACGCCCGGTACCCCGGCCAGGCCTTTCCCGTCTGCTTCGGGGTGTCCTCCTGGGCCACGGGCGGCAGCAGCGGATTGCCGCAGGCGCATCGCACCCGGGGCACCCCGCGGTCGTCGATCAGGACCGCCGTACCGGCCTGGAGCACCGCCTGATAGGGCGTCGCCTTTCCGTCCCGGAAGCCGTGGTTGGTCACGCGGGTGTCCTTGCGCAGCTGTACGGGGGTGAGGGAGCGGAGAAAGTCCGGTACGGCGGACGGCTCGACGTCCTGGACGGAGGCGAACGCCCGGTTCTTGTCCGGAGCCGCCCGCAACGTGCTGATCTGCTTCTCCACATCGCAGCTGGCGACCTCACGGGTGCCCCCGTAGAGGCCCGGCGCCGCGCCGTCCACTCCGCGCGTCACCTGTGACCCCGTGGCCGAGGCGCTCGGGACGGCGGTGGGCGAGGCGCTGCCCGGCTCGGGGTCGCTCTCCCGCGCCGTGGACTCCGTGAACGGATCAGGTCCGGAGGAGCCCGCCGCCTGGAGGAACATCTCGCCGCCCGCCTTCGGACCGCCGCCGCTCTCGGGGCGGGTCAGGAACACGACCAGCACCACGGCCACGACGACGGCCGCCGCGATCGCGGCGATCCGGGGTACGGAGCGCCACCACGGCCGCCCGGGGCCGGGAGCGGCACCGGAACCGGAGCCGCCTCCCGCACCGCCGGAGTCTCCCGGACCGCCCCGGCCGCCACCGGAGCCGCCCGGCCCGTCAGGCCCCTGCGGACCGCCGTGATCCCCGCCGCTCGACGGACCGGGCGGGGTGCCGGGCACCGTGGGGGGCGGCGGCGTGGAACCGGGCTGTGAGGGGCCCGAGAGCGGACCGGAAGGCGGCCCGGTGGGGCGGCCGGAGGGCGGCGGCTGGACACTCACGGGCTCTGCTCCCCGAGGTTGGGACACGTCCCGGACCCCAGCGCCCGCTCCTGGGGCATAGAGGGGTGATCCGGGTCTTATCGCCCTTATTGTCCTTCCCGCCCGCGCGCTCCCCGCAAGCGGAGGGGGCAACCGCTTCTCCGGAGGGCGCAGTGCTGGACCTCTGCTTAGCGTGGCAGCGTGGAAGTCCCGGCGAGCAACGACGAGAACAGCGCGACACGCGCGTCGCACGGCTGGCTCGACGCACTTGTGGCGGTGCTGGCCGGGACCCTGGCCATGCTGGCGATCGCGGCCCTCGGCCTGTGGGCCGCCGGTGCGGCCGGGCTGCCCGGCGGCGCCTTCCCGCGGGTGACGGCCGCGGTCGTCGTGATGGCGGCGGGCGGCTCCGTCTCGCTCGCCGGCGACGCCGGGTCCCTCGTGGGGGCGCGGGCGGGCCTCTCGGTGCTCCCGCTCTCGGTGACGCTGGCGGGTGCGCTGCTCATCGCCCACGGGTTTCTCCGCCCCCTGCGCCACCGGGCCGTCGCCGGCGGACGGGAACTGGCGGGCTGGGCGGGCCGTGTCGCCGTCCTGTGGGCCGCGGTGCTGGTCGTCCTGTCGCTCCTGGCCCGGCACACGTTCACCCTCCCGGCCGAAAGCCGCACCGGCGACGGAACCCGGGACGGTACCGGCGACGGCACCGAGGACGCCCTCGGAGACGTACTGGGCGACTCGGCGCGGATCGGATTCCGGGCCGACCTCCCACCGACCCTGCTGTTCGGCCTGCTCTGGTTGGCCGGTGTCCTCGCCCTGGCGCTGCTCGTCCCGCGCCGGGCGCCGCTCCCGCCCCGGCTGGTCCGCCTCCAGGAGACCGTGCGCCCGGCCGCCTCGGCCGTGGTGGCGCTGCTCCTCGTCTCCGTGGCCCTGGGCGTCGTCGCCGGACTCGTCGTGATGGTGGTGCGCGGGCATCCCGCCCAGACCCTCGCGGTGATCCTCCTCGGCCTGCCCAACCTGGTCTGGCCCGCCTTCACCCTGGGCCTCGGCGCCTCCTGGGAGGGCACGGTGCAGGGCCCGTTCGGACTGCCGATGCCCCAGGTGCTCGACTCCGTCCTGCGTACGCCCGACCTCTCCACCGTCGATCTGCGCACCCTCGCCGCACAGGACGGGCGTGTCTGGTGGCTGCTCGTCGTCACCGCCCTCCTCGTGCTCGGCGCGGCCTTCCTCATGGCCGTCCGGTCGCCCGCCCGGACGCGGCCCTGGCAGCACGCCCTGCGTCTGGCGGTCGCGCTCACCCTGACCGTGCTGCTCATCGGCCTGACCGCCGCCCTCTCCGCCCGGTACGGCCTCTCCCTGCTGGGCATCGGGGACCTCGGCGGCGGTCTCGGCGGCGAGGTCTCGCTGCGCCCCCGGCTGTGGACCGCCCTCGGCATCGCCTTCCTGTGGGGCCTGGTCGCCGGCTTCCTCGGGGGGCTCGCCGCCACCCGGGTGCACCGGCACGGCGAGATCCCGCCGGAGGAAGGACCGCGGCCCTGAACGACCGCCGCCTCAGCCTTCCCCCGCCCCCGGGAACACCGGGCGGGCCCAGCGCGGTGGCCGGGGCGGCGGCTCCGGCGCGGCGGACCAGGAACCGGCCCGCGCGTCCACCCGGGTCGGCGCATGGTGGCCGGCCGCGATCCCCGACGCCGCCGCCCGCAGCGCCGCCACGAACCGCAGACAGGTCTCGTAACGGTCGTCCGGCGACTTGGCCAGCGCCTTCGCCAGTACGCCGTCCACCGCGCCCGGCAGGCCGGGCCGCCGCCCGGACGGCGCAGGCGGCGGATCGTACTGGTGGGCCCACAACAGGGCCATATCGTCGTCCCGCTGGAAGGGCGGGGCCCCGGTCAGCGTCTCCTGCACGACGCACGCCAGGCTGTACACATCGCACCGGCCGTCCACGGGTTTCCCCGAGATCTGCTCCGGCGCCACGTAGTCGAGCGTTCCGACGAACTGGCCCACCGTGGTGAACCCCGTCAGCGACAGCGACTTCTTCGTCAGCCCGAAGTCCGTCAGATACACATGCTCCGGATGGTCGCTGTCGGTCCCCGCCGCCACCAGGATGTTTCCCGGCTTCACATCGCGGTGCACCAGGTCGTGGTCATGGGCGGCGTCCAGCGCGGACGCGACCTGCCCGCCGATCCGGACGGCGGCGGTCAGATCGAGCGGCCCGCGCCGGTCGATCAGCACGCGCAGGTCGGCGCCCGGCACATAGCGCATGGCGATGTAGAGGAGCCCTTCCGTCTCGCCGGCCTCGAACACCGGCACGATGTGGGGGTGGTCGATCGCGGCCGCCACCCGCGACTCATGGGTGAACCGCCGGCGGAAGGTGTCGTTGCGGGCCAGCTCCGGGGCGAGCAGCTTGAGCGCGACGACCCGGTCCAGCCGCAGGTCCCTGGCCCGGTAGACGACCGCCATGCCGCCCCGCCCGATCTCGGCCTCCACCAGGTAGCCCGCGATCCGCTTCCCGACCAGCTCGTCGTCCCGCCCGGCGGGCAGTGCGGCATCGTGCGACGGGGGAGGCGGCGGAGGCGCCATGACCCGTCACCGCCCCGCGTCCCCCGGCGCCCCGCCGCCCGGCGGGTCGTCGGAGGTGACCAGGCGGGTCCGCCCGGGTGCCTCGGGGCTGACCACACGGGTGGGTCCGGGTGCTTCGGCGGCCACGACACGGGTGGGTCCGGGTGCTTCGGTGGCCACGACGCGGGTGGGTCCGGGTGCTTCGGGAGAGCCCGCGCGCGGGGGTTCGGGCTCATCGGCCGGTACGACACGGGTGGGCTCCGGCCCCGCCATGCCGGTCCCCGAGGACCCCGCCCCCGACCCCGGCCCCGACTCCACCGCGTACGTGGTCAGCTGTTTCCCGTCGCAGAAGACCCACCGCTCGTGCTCGGCGTCGTACAGCCACACCGACTCCCCGTCCACGACCATGCCCACCCGCATCCCCCGGGTCCGCTGCTGGAAGCTCTCCCCGTCGCTGCGCCCCTCCGCCAGGTCCTGCGCCGCGCGCCGGTACTGGTTCAGGGCCTCCTCCGCCCGGGCCAGCAGGGGGCGCGGGTCCGCCGTGCGGGCGAGCGGCCGACCGGGTTCCGGAGGGGTCCGCGGTACGGAGACGAGGAGCCGCCCGTCGACCCAGGCCGCCCAGCCGTTGAAGCAGGCGACGTACGCCCAGTCGCCGCGCCGCTCCACCAACCGCACCGGCAGCAGGGCGTCGAGCGGTTCGGTGGGCCGGGCGGCGTCGGGCGCCTGCCAGGCGGGCAGCCCGTCCGGCGGGATGACATGGGTGGGACGGAATTCCTCGGTCGCCATGGAACCGCCTTACTTCCGCATGACCGCGGGCTCGTGGCGCCGCAGCAGCTTGGCGACCAGGTATCCGAAGAGGGCGGAGAGGACGACCAGCATCCCCATGTCGAGCAGCCAGACCCCCGCAGAGTGCCCGAACAGCGGGTCGGACGTCAGATCGCCCGGCACGATCCGGGCCAGGTCGATCGTGCCGGCCATCGCTCCCAGCGCCCACCGCGACGGGATCAGCCAGGACAGCTGCTCAAGACCCGGCACCCCGTTCAGCTTGAGCAGGGCCCCGCAGAACACCACCTGGACGATGGCGAGGAGGACGAGCAGCGGCATCGTGACCTCCTCCTTGCGCACCAGCGCGGAGACCAGCAGGCCGAGCATCATCGCGGTGAACGACAGCAGGGCGACGGCCAGGGTGATCTCCGCGAGCGGTGGCAGGAACACGCCTTCGCCGCCCGGCGCGTCGAGGTCGGCGCCCACCAGACCGACCAGGGTCAGCACGATGGCCTGGAGGATCGTGATGGTCCCGAGCACCACGATCTTCGACATCAGGTACGCGGATCTGGACAGGCCGACGGCCCGTTCCCGCCGGTAGATCACCCGTTCCTTGACCAGCTCCCGTACGGCGTTGGCGGCACCGGTCAGCACACCGCCCACACACAGGATGAGCAGCGCGTTCATCGCCGTCTCCTGGGTGAGCCGGCTGCCCGCCAGGGCGCGGGCCATCGCTCCCATGACGAACGGCAGCGCGATCATGATGATCAGGAACGTGCGGTCGGCGGCGAGCGCGGAGGCGTACCGGCGGACCAGGGTGCCCAGCTGGGCCCCCCAGTTACGGGTCTTCGGCGGCGGAGCGACGAAGGCCCCGGGCGCGGCCGGAGGCAGTTGGGGCTGTGCCGAGGCGTTGACGATGTACCGCCGGTGGAAGAGCGAGTCCGCGTACATGGCCGCCCAGTCCCGGTCCCGGTCGTTCTCGAAGGCCTCGAACGCCTCCGGCCACTCCTGGAAGCCGAAGAACGCGAGAGCGTCCTCGGGCGGGCCGTAGTAGGCGATGCGGCCACCGGGCGCGAGGACGAGCAGCCGGTCGCAGACCTCCAGGCTCAGCACGCTGTGCGTGACGACGATGACCGTACGGCCGTCGTCGGCGAGCCCGCGCAGCATGTGCATGACCGAGCGGTCCATCCCCGGGTCGAGCCCCGAGGTCGGTTCGTCCAGGAAGAGCAGCGAGGGCTTCGTCAGCAGTTCCAGGGCCACGCTCACCCGCTTGCGCTGGCCGCCGGAGAGGCTGTGGATCGGCTGGTCCACCCGCTGTTCCAGACCCAGCTCATCGATGACCTCCGAGACCCGGGCCTGCCGCTCCGCCTTCGCCGTGTCCTGCGGGAAGCGGAGCTCGGCCGCGTACCCGAGGGCTTTGCGTACGGTCAGCTGGGAGTGGAGGATGTCGTCCTGCGGTACGAGGCCGATGCGCTGGCGCAGCTCGGCGAAGTCCCGGTAGAGGTCACGGCCGTCGTAGAGGACGGTGCCGGAGTCGGCCGGGCGCAGTCCCGTGAGGGCGTTGAGCAGCGTCGACTTCCCGGCGCCGCTGGGCCCGACGACGCCGAGCAGGCACTTCTCGCCGACGGGGAAGGAGACCCCGTCCAGCAGCGTCCTACCTCCCTTGCCCGCCTTGCCGACGGTGACCTCCAGGTCCTGGACGTCCAGCGACACCTCACCGGTGTCCACGAACTCCTGGAGCACATCGCCGACGAGGCTGAACGCCGAGTGGCCGATGCCGACGATGTCGCCGGCGCCGACGACCGCCCGGGTGACCGGCTGGCCGTTGAGGAAGGTGCCGTTGTGGCTGCCGAGGTCGACGATCTCGTGCCGGCCGTCGGGGAGCGCCCGCAGTTCGGCATGGTGCCGGGAGACCACGAGGTCGTCGATGACGAGGTCGTTGCCGCTGTCGCGGCCGATGCGCACGGTCCTCGCGGGCAGCGGCCGTACGGTGGTCGGTTGCCGGAAGGTGCCGGTCGCGGCGGGCACCGAGACGGCCGAGGGGCGGTCCGCGGCGGGGCGGGCGGGGGGCTCGCGGCCCAGCAGCACGGCGCGGGGGCCGTCGCCCGGGTTGCCGAAGTGGATGACGGTGCCCGCGCCGACGCCGGACTCATGGACGCGGTGGCCGCCGGTGTAGGTGCCGTTGGTGCTGTCCTCGTCCTGGAGCGTCCAGTGACCGTCCTCGGGATGGAGCACCGCGTGGTGCCAGGAGACCCGGGCGTCGTCGATGACGATGTCGCTCTCGGGGTCGCGTCCGACACGGTAGTCCCGGCTCGGACTCATCACCGTGGAGCCGAGGTCGGTCTCCAGGACGAGCTCGGGCGCCGTCGGCGCTGCGGGCCGCTCTCCCATGTCTGGATTCTATCGATACGTCACGATCGGCGCCCGTCGCCGCCGGAGCCGGCTCACTGCGCGGGGTCGGCGATGTGCGGTCAGCGGAGCACGGTGGCGAGGATGACCTTGCCGCCGTCCGCCGAATCGCGGACCGTGACCTCCTGGGCCAGCCGCTGGACCATCGGCCAGCCGAAGCCGCCGGTGCGGCCCGTCAGATCGGGCGTCCGGTCCTGCGGGTGCGCCGGGCTCGGATCGGTGACCCGGACGTGGACGCCGGTGCGGTCGGCAGTCAGCCACAGAGCGGTGACGGCTCCGGCGTGCCGGACGGCGTTGGTGACCAGTTCCGAGACGAGGAGCAGCAGGTTCTGCACCACGTGCGTGGCCGGAGCGGGGTGCAGTCGTGCCACGAAGCTGCTGACCGCGTCCCGCGCGTCGGCGGCCTTCTCCGGTCGGCATACGTAATCGGTACGGGTTTCCCCGTCCGGTGAGAGCGTCATCAGCATGCGGTCGTTCATGGTGGTCACCCCGTCGCGTGAGCTTTCCGGTCCTGACGTCCGGATACCCCCCGATCGCCGTTTCATGGAGAACGGCCACGGAGGATCGGCGGCCCCGACCGCGTGCGGCTCGCCGGTCATCCCGAACCGATCTTGGACGGGCACGGCCCCGTCCGTCCTCGCACCGGCAACTCGGCACCGCGGGGTGCCGTCCGAGGGCCGGCCGGCCGGAAGAAGAGCAATACGTCTTTCGGTGGTCCATCACCTGTTCTCCCGCGGTATTGCCGCGGGCGCCGCCGACGCGGAAATGAGCCGGAAAGCGTGATAAGGCCCCTTGCGGCCGGACCTTGATCGACACCGTTACCGAAAATATTCGGCCCGCCGAGAGCTCGGTTCATGATTTTTCCCGTGCGCGACACGAGGACAAAAGGGCCGCCAGGCAGGGTGAGCTGGCCCGTAGCACTCGACGGCGAACGGATCGGCCCCTCGGCCCGCCCGGGCCCGTACGCGCCGTGATGTTCACTTTCGGCCAATAGCCGGTTCCTCCGTGTGTGCGGTGGGTGCTCGGGCAGGCGAAGCCCGGCACACTTGCTCAGCGTGGAACCATCAGCATTCTTTGCCGTTATTTTCCTTGCGGCGATTCGAAATCCGTGCGCTTCAGGGGGATGGGCGATGCTCCGTTGTCATGGCCGGCTCTTTTCCAGGGTCGTCGGCTTATGTGGGTCCCGTGCCCAGCGTTCCCCGGGCGGTGGTGACGGCTGATGTCGAAGGACACGGAGAAGGCCCTTGTGAGGCAGTCGGAAACCCCGCCGAAAAGTCTGTGGCACAGCCGTGATTTCCTCACCTTCTGGTCGGGCGAGGCGTTCTCCCTGTTCGGAGCGCAGATCACCAATCTGGCGCTGCCGCTGACCGCGGTCCTGGTGTACGACGCGACACCCCAGCAGATGGGTCTGCTCAGCTTTCTGCAGCTGTCCCCCTACCTGTTCCTCTCCCTGCTCTTCGGTGTCTGGGTCGACCGCAGTCGGCGCAAACCGCTGATGCTGGCGGCGAACGCGATCAGGATGGTGCTGATCGCCTCCGTCCCGCTGCTGTCCGCCCTGCACCTCCTGACCGTCGAGGGGCTGCTGCTCATCGCCTGCCTGGTGGGCACCTGCTCCGTCCTCTTCGACGTCAGCTGGATGTCCTTCGTGCCCACCCTCGTCAAGGACAGGCGGCTCTACGTCGAGGCCAACCAGAAGCTCGGCGTGACCCAGTCGACGTCGGACGTGGCGGGCCCCGGGGTGGCCGGGGTCCTCGTCGGCTGGCTCGGGCCCCCGACGGCTCTGGTCCTGGACGCCGTGTCCTATCTGGCCTCCCTGATCAGCCTCCTGACGATCCGGACCAAGGAGCCCGCCCCGCCCAGGGCGACCGAGCGCCACCTGGGACGCGAGCTCAAGGAAGGCGTGAGCTGGGTCTTCGGCCACCACCTCCTGCGACCCCTGGCCCTGCTCGCCCCCTTCACGAACTTCTCGCTGACCAGCGTCTCCACGCTCTTCCTTCTCTACGGAGTCCGGGAGAAGGGGCTGACCCCCCAGCTCATCGGCCTGGTCTACTCGGTGTCATCCGTAGGAGCTCTCCTGGGCGCCCTCGGGTCGGCGGCGATCATCCGTCGCTTTCCCACCGGCCTGGTCTACGGTGTCGCCCTCACCGGCATCTACGCGGGCCCCCTCCTCCTGATCGTCGCCGGTGGACCCAGGCCGGTGATGATCGCAACCTTCATCCTGTCCCTGCTCATCAGCTACTTCGGCAGCGGCCTCTCCAACGTCGTGCAGCTGACGCTACGTCAGACCCTGACCGAGCAGTCGCTGATGGGACGCATGAACGCGGCCTTCCGCACGCTGCTGTTCGGCGGCGGAGCCCTGGGCGGGCTGTGCGGCGGTCTGCTCGGCGGGGCCCTCGGCCTGCGCAACGGCCTCGTCGTCCTCGCGCTCTGCTCCGCGGCCATGGTCATCCCGCTGCTCATGTCGCCCATCATCCGGCTGCGTGCCATGCCCGAGCCCGGGACGGAGAGCGCCGTGGCAACCCCGTAGGACGCCCTGCCGGATCCCCCGGATTCCGAAGGATTCCCGTTGTTCGCACCGCAGTCGCCGATCACGCCGGAGATGACCTGACATGCACGCCCGTGAAGAACACCCTCCACAAGCCCCCGGCCGAGCCGACCGGTCCATCCACCCTGCCTCCTACGCCCAGGAGCAGCTGTACTTCCTCGACGAGCTGGCGTCCGGCAACGCGGTCTACAACATCCTGATGGTGTGGCGGCTGACCGGCCCCCTGCGCGTCGACGCCCTCCGGGGCGCCCTGGACCTGGTGGTCTCGCGCCATGAGGCGCTGCGCACCACCATCCGCCGCACCGACGACGGCATCCGTCAGGAAGTCGCCCCGCACCGGCCGCTGACCCTGCTCACCACCGATCTGTCGGGCCTGCCCGAGGCCGACCGGGACAAGCGGCTGACCGCGGAGATCGAGGCGCTGAACGCGCAGCCCTACGACCTGGGTACGGGCCCACTGCACCGCTTCGGTCTCTTCCGGCTGGGACCGCACGAGCACGTTCTCTGCCAGGGCTTCCACCACATCGTCACCGACGGCTGGTCGACCGGGTTGATCAACGCGGAGATCTCCACCGCCTACCGCGACCTGTGCGCGGGAGTGACTCCTTCCCTCGGGGAGATCTCCCTGCATTACAGCGACTACGCCGTCGCTCAGCGCGAGCGCCTGGACGGTGCCGGGCTGAAGGAGGACCTCGACTTCTGGCGCGCGAAGCTGGACGGCGTCACCGTGCTCGACCTGCCGGCCGACCGGCCGCGAACGGCGGGCGGCGGACGCCACGGCAAGACCCTGAACCGAAGGCTCTCCGACGACGTCCGTGCCTACGTCACCCGGCTCGGCCAGGACGGAGCCTCGTCGTTCATGGTGCTGGCGGCCGCGCTGAACGTGGTGCTGAGCCGCTGCACCGGGCGCGACGACATCCCGGTCGGGGTCCCGATGCTGGGCCGGCCGCACCCGCGGCTCGAGTCCGTCGTCGGCATGTTCGTGAACATGGCGGTCCTGCGCTGCGACCTCTCGGGCGACCCGACCTTCCGGGACGTCGTCGACCGGGTGATGGAGGGGACCTTCGAGCTGTACGACCACCAGGAGGCGCCCTTCAACCAGGTGGTCGGCGCCGTGCGCCCCGACCGTGAGCCGGGCCGCAACCCGCTGTTCCAGATCAGCCTGCAGGTACTGGGCGGCAAGACCTCCGGTGAGAACCTCTCCCTGGAGGGGGTGACGGCCGAACTGCTGCCGCAGGCGGCCGAAGGATCCAGGTTCGATCTGGCGATCACCCTCGTCGACGACGGATCCGCCTTCCACGCGAGCGTGGAGTACTCCACCGACCTGTTCGACTCCTGGCGGCCCGAGGCGCTGCTGACCCACCTGGAAGCGGTGTTACGCGCGGCCGCGGACGACCCGGACCGGCCGGTGTCGCGCATCCCCCTGGTCGAGGGGGACGAGAGGCAGCTGCTCCTGGACGTGGGACACGGCGTCGAGGGCGAAGGCGGGAACGAGGACGTGCCCGCGTCCGTGGCCCGCATCGCGCGGACGCGGCCCGCCGCCACGGCGGTCGTCTGCGGCGAACGCGAACTCACCTATGCCGAACTCGACCACCGGGCCGAGGCGCTCGCCCTACGACTGCGGGCCACGGGCCTCGGGCCGGGGACGAACGTCGTGGTGGTCAGCGACCGGTGGGACCATGTCGCCGTCGCCGCGCTGGGCGTGTGGCGGTGCGATGGCGCACTGACCCACCTGTCGGTCGAGGAAGCCGTCGAGCGGCTGGCGTTCGTCGCCGTCGACACCGGCGCCCCGGTCGTCCTGAGCGACGACGGCGCCCAGGCCAGGCTCCCGCACTCGTCGGCCTGGGTCCTGCTGCCGATCGACTCCGCGGAACCGGACGTGCCGGTCACCGCGGCCGGTCCCCGCCCCGGGCAACCGAGTCCGGTGGACACGGGCGCCCACGAGCGGTCACCGGCCCAGATCGTCCACATCCCCGACGCGACGGGCGGATCGCGGGGCGTCCGCCTGCCGCACAGCGCACTGTCGTTCACCGCCAGGAGCCATCGGCGCGTCCTCGGACTCGGCGACGGCGACCGGCTGTTCCTGCCACCGATAGCCGCCGAGGCGCGGCACGGCGCCCTGTGGGCCGCGCTGACCTGCGGCGCCGCGGTCGTCGCCGCCGCTCCCGAGGAGGCCGCGGACGCCGGGCGCCTGTCCACGCTGCTGAGCGAGCGCCGTGTCACCCACGCCCACCTCCCGCCGGCCCTGCGGGCGCTGCTCGACCCCACCTCGCTGCCCGACCTGACGTGTGTCCGCGGCTCGGACCGCGAACTGTCCACCCCTGCCGCCCAGGCGTGGACGGGGGAGGGGCGACGCTTCGTGACGGTCCGCGAGCTGCCGGGTGCCGCGGTGGTCTGCGCGCGCTCGGGACACGGTGACATCGTCCCGTACGAGAACCGCTCGCTGTACGTCGTCGACGATGCCCTGAACCTGGTCCCCCGCGGCGTCGAAGGCCGCCTCCTGGTGGGGGGAGCGCCGGGCAGCCTCGCCGACGGGCTGCTCCGTCGGCCCGAGGCCGGTTCGCCGTACTTCGTCCCGGACCCCTTCCGTCCGGGGCGCATGGCCTTCCTCAGCGAGGAGAGGGCCCGCTGGACCCACGGGTTGCGGCTGGAGCTCCTGGGCGCCGAGCAGGAGCGCATCGAGCTGGGAGGCGTGTCGGTCCCCGCCGCCCATGTGGAAGCCCTGCTGTGCGCGCACCCCGATGTCGCCGCGGCCGTGGTGGCGCGGGACGGCGCGGCCGGGGTGAGCGCCTATGTCCGCCCGGCCGGCGACCGCGCCGTGGACCCGGCCGATCTCGGATCCCACCTCGGCGGACACCTCCCGGAAGGGCTGATTCCCGGGCGGTGGGTGGTGGTTCCCTCCCTGCCGGTGCGAGCCGACTGGGAGGTGGACCGCGCTGCCGTCACGGACGTGGTCGCCCCGGACGAGGCCGGCGGCACGGCCGGCGCGGAGCCCCTCACCCCGACCGAGGAGTCGGTGGCCGAGGTCTTCCGTGAGGTGCTGGACGTCTCCGAGCTGGAGGCCGAGGAGAGCTTCTTCTCGGCGGGGGGCAACTCGCTCCAGGCCATGCGCGCCATCAGCCGGGTCAACACGGCGTTCGGCATCAAGCTCAGCGTGCGGGTGATGTACGGGAACGTCACCGTGCGGGCGATCGCCGCGCTGGTCGAGGAGAAGCTCGGTGAGGTGCGCCCGTGAACGACTTCTCGACCCCTCTGTCGGACACGGACCTGATCGTTCCGCTGAACCCGACGGGCACCGCCGCTCCGCTGGTCTGCGTGCACGCGAGCGCGGGCTCGGCGTACTCCTACCTTCCCCTGGCCCACCTGCTCGGCGGCGACCGGCCGGTTCTCGGCATCGAGGCGCCGGGCTTCGACGGGGAGCAGGCGCCCGTACCCTCCGTCCCCGACCTGTCGGCCCGCTACACCGCCGCTCTGGGGGAGGTCGTGACCGGCGGCGCGGTGCATCTGCTGGGCTGGTCGTTGGGGGGTCTCATCGTCTTCGACATGGCGCGGCGGCTGACGGCCGCCGGCGTCGGGGTGGGCCGGGTGGTCCTGGTCGACACCAGTCCTCCCCATCCCTGTCCGATGCCGCCGGAAGCGGAGATCGCGGGGCGCTTTCTCCACGAGATCGCCGCCTCGCTCGGCATGGACTTCCCGGCGGAGATCGACACCCTGGCGGCCGACGGCGACGGGGACGCGAACGCGCTCTTCCACCAGGTGCGGCAGCTGGACTCGTGGCCGAGCGAACTGGACGCCGACCTGCTGAACGACCGTTACGCGGTCTTTCACGCACACGCCGTGGCCGCGCACGCCTACGAGGCGCCCGGAAGGTACGACGGACCGGTCTGGCACCTGCTGGCCTCGAAGTCCCCGCCGCAGGGCGGGCGATGGGCGGAGCTGGCACCCGACCTCACGGAACGCACGGTCCCCGGAGACCACCATTCGATCTGGTACGGCGACGGCCTCCAGCAACTCGCCGCCCACACGCGGTCCGCTCTGGCCGGCCCCCCACACCCCATGAGGAGTTAAATGCGTCGGAATTCTGCGTGGCGGTAAATATTTCCCCGGCAATTTCGCGGAATGCTTGCCACGGTGGAGAGCGGGTCGTAGCATAATTCCCACAGCGCAGGAATTGCCGAGAAGATGCCGCCCTCGAATACCTGGTGGCCGCAGTCGCGCTGCATGACGCACGCCACATTCCATGCGGTGGCGATTGCCCCACTGAATATTGCTCCACTGAATTCGAAGAACGTCGAATTCTTCGCGTGTTCCGGTGGAAGCTCCACCCGGTCTTCCGTCGAC
Source organism: Streptomyces sp. NPDC088706 (assembly GCF_044752765.1). Classification (NCBI taxonomy): domain Bacteria; kingdom Bacillati; phylum Actinomycetota; class Actinomycetes; order Kitasatosporales; family Streptomycetaceae; genus Streptomyces; species Streptomyces sp. NPDC088706. The sequence goes on along the minus strand of NZ_JBIVLW010000006.1, from coordinate 275,957 downwards.
ACGTAGTGATCATGTCCCGCACGACAGAAGCACATCTCGTGTCAAACGGTTCTCTCCCGTAAGGAGTAGCGGTATGTCTTTACCAGGCGGCCGACCCGCGGAAACGACGAAGATCGACCTGCTCGACTGCACACTGCGCGACGGAATGTACGCCGTGGACTTCCAGCTCGACGAGGAGTTCGTGACGAGGCTCCTCACGCGTCTGAACGAAACGCCCGTCACCAAGGTCGAGGTGGGGCACGGCTTGGGGCTGGAGGCCGAGCGGACCGGCATCACGGCGTGCAACATCGACCACCAGCGCTGGGGTGAGCTGGCCGGCGCCACCCTCTCGGCGAAGCCCTGGGGCATGTTCGCCCAGCCGGACTTCACCCGGCTGGAGACCGTCGAGAGCCTGGTGAAGAAGGGGATGACCTTCCTGCGGGTGGGAGTGGAACCCGACCGGGTCTCCGAACACCTCGCCTATCTGCGCCAGGCCACCGAGGTGTGCGACGAGGTCTACCTCAACCTCATGAAGTCCAGCGCCACCCCGGTCGACCGACTCGTTGACTATCTGGCGGACGTGCCCGACGCGGTCACCGGGGTCTATGTGGTCGACTCCTACGGGGCGATGCTGCCCAGTGCGGTGACCGAGTACGTGAGTGCCGTCCGCCGCCACTTCGACGTCGTCGGCTTCCACGGCCATGACAACCTCGGGCTGGCGAACTACAACAGCGTCACCGCGTACGAGGCCGGCGCGAGCATCGTGGACGCGACGCTCAACGGCATCGGGCGGGGATCGGGGAACGCCTCCATCGAGGCGGTCGCCGGCATCATCAAGCTGACCCACGGCGACCTGTTCGACTACCAGGAACTCGCCAGGATCGCGGAGTACGCCCACATCAACATGGAGGCCGTCCCCGAGGACCGCACCATGCAGGTGCTCGGCGCCGTCATCGGCATCCACTCCGGGTTCTTCCCGCTGGTGGAGCGGCTGGCCGCCGAGTTCAGCACCGATCCGGCGCGCCTGATGGAGACCGCCGTGGAGATCGCCGACCAGAGCCCCCGCGCCAACGACTTCCAGAGCGCCGCGGCACGCTGCTGCCCGGCGTAGGACAACTCCTGAAGGCCGGGGCGTCACACGGAGCCCCGGCCTCCCACCCGCAGGTGCCCAGGCGACCCGACGCAAGAGGAGAAGCAGTGAAACTGGCCAGGACATCCCCGCACCCGGGGCCCGGTGACATCGTGGTGAGCGACGGCGGCGGCTGGCTCCCGCTGAAGGGGCTCCCGGGGTACGCCGGGGTCGGCCGCATCGCCGACCTGGTGGGGGAGGGGGAGCTGCGCGCCCTCGCCGAGGCCGTGGAGCGCCATGGCGGCGAGGTGGCACCCGTCGACTTCGATCCGGCGCGGTCCGGCCCGGTGGCCGACCGCGACGCGGACATCTGGGGCGCCGGCCTCAACTACCTGCGGCACAGTGAGGACCTTCAGGCGCAGCAGCCGGCCTCCGGCCCCGGTTCCTACCTCCGGCCCGGGGGCTGCCTCATCGGCAACACGGACCACATCGAGCTGCCCGTCCAGTCGAAACGCGTCACCGCGGAGGCCGAGCTCGGCCTGGTCGTCGGAACCGCCTGCAAGAACGTGGCGCGCGACGAATGGCGGTCCGTGATCGCGGGTGTCACCTGCGTCCTGGACATGACGGCCGAGGACGCCATCCGGGAGAACCCCCGCTACATCCCGTGGGCCAAGGGCTTCGACACGTTCTGCAGCGTCGGACCGGTCCTGGTCACCCTGGACGAGTTCCCCGACGGCTTCGACGCCGTCCGGATCTCGACGGTCCTCAACGACGAGACGGTCGCCTCCGCCACCCCCACGTCCATGAAGTACGACCTGGGATACCTCGTCGAGTACTTCACCGCGGGGCGCACGCTCACCCCCGGAACCATCCTGTGCACCGGCACACCCGGCGCCACCGTGATCAGCCCCGGTGACACGGTCCGGTCGGTCGTCGAGGGTGTCGGCACCCTGACCCACCCCGTGCGGTGACCGGCCCGTCCGCCACCGACACGCCACAGACGAAGGAGGGCGAGGTGCCCGACCGCCGCAGAACGGTCGTCGACCGGATCGACGAGGCGATACGCCGTCATCCCGGCGCGGCCGCCGTACGCAATGCCCAACGCGTGCTGACCTACCGTGAGTTCGGCCACCTGGTCGACGACTTCGCACACCGCGTGGCCGCACGTACCGAAGCCGGTGAGTTCGTCGGCATCAGCAGCCACCGCGACATCGGAGCCGTCGTGGCGATCGTCGGCGCCCTCAAGGCCCGGCGCCCGTTCGTCGTCATCGACGACCGGGACAGCGCGGCCTCCAACAGCGCCAAGGTGAGCCTGCTGGGGCTGCGGACGGTGGCGGACACGACATCGCCGGACGGCGAGGTCACGCTCGGCGACGTGCCCGAGCGGTGGCGCCCCGCCGGCCCGCCCGCGCACACCGGCCCGCCGGCTCCCGGACCGCTGCCGGCCGATGTCGGCTACGCCATCCACACGTCCGGTTCCACCGGTCGGCCCAAGTGCGTGCTGGTACGGGCCGACCCCCTGGACCGTGTGGTGCGTGATCACGTCGAGCGGCTGGAGGTGGGGCCCGGCTCGCGGACACTGCAGTTCGCCCGGCTGACCTTCGACGGCTGCCTCACCGAGATCCTCTGGACGCTGACCGCCGGAGCCTGCCTCGTGGTGCTCGACGAGGCCAGGCTCACACCCGGCACCATCCTGGCGGAGACCCTGGAGGAGTTCGGCGTCACCCACCTGAAGACCACGCCGTTCGCGCTCACCGTCACCGAACCGACGGCCGGCATGCGGCTGCGCCACGTGATCAACGGCGGCGGCCCGTGCCGCCCCTCGGTGATCCGCACCTGGTCGTCGGCGAGGGCCTTCCACAACGCCTACGGGCTCACCGAGACCACCGTGTGCAACCTCCTCAGCGACCCGCTCGACCCGCAGGCGGCCCGCCACGCGGTGCCGCTCGGCACGGTCGTCGGCGACTGCGCGTACCACCTGCGGCCGGTGGGCGGCGAGGACGCCGTCCCCGAGCGGGGCGAACTCGTGATCACCGGGGAGAGCGTGGCGCTCGGCTACCTGACCGAGGAGGGCCTGACACCGTTCGGTGGGACCGGCGCCGAGGGCGGCTACGCCACCGGCGACATCGTCGAGGAGCGGGACGGCGCCCTGTACTTCGTCGAGCGGGTGGACCGCCAGGTCAAGGTGCGCGGCTACCGTCTGGACCCGGGCGAGATCGAGAACGCGGTCTGCCGACTGGACGGAGTCCTGGACGCCGTGGTCGTCGCCGAGGCGCACGACGGTCTGCGCGGCGGCGACCCCGACGTACTCGTCTGCTACTTCCGGGGCGACGGCGACCCCCGCCTCCTGCGCAAGAGCCTGGAGGGCGCTCTCGACCCCTACAAGATCCCCTCGGTCTTCGAGCGCGTCGAGGTCTTCCCGCACACGCCGAACGGCAAGATCGACCGCGATGCGCTGGGCGCGGGCCGACGCGAGCACCTGGCTCCGCCGACGGCGCCGGAAGCCGGAGCGGACCTGCGGATCCTGCACCTCGTACGCAACCTCACCGGGGTGGAGAACGTCAGGCTGGAGGACAACTTCTTCGAAGTCGGCGGCGACTCCGCCACCGCCGTCGTCCTGGTCACCCAGATGCGCGGACTGGGCTGGGTGGACGCGGGCGTCCGCGACGTACTCCGTGCGGAGAACCTGCGGGTACTGGCGGACCAGCTCCAGGAACGGGGCGTGTGACGTCATGTGCGGCCTCTGCGGAACCTTCGCCCCGGACGGCACCCTCGACCGGACCGTCTCCGCCACCATGCACGCCCGGCTCACCCACCGCGGTCCGGACGAGAGCTACTCGCTGAGTACGCCGACGCTGTCCATGAAGCTCGGCCGCCTCGGTATGACCGGGCTGCGCGACGGCTGGCAGCCCGCCGAGGACGCGACCGGCCGGTACGCGGCCGTGACCAACGGCGAGATCTACAACGCCCCCGAGCTGGCCCGGCGCCTGGGCATCCGGTCCGCCAACCGGGTCGATGTGGCCCTCGTGCCCGAGCTGTTCGCCCGGCATGGAACCGACGGGCTGAAGCTCATCGACGGACAGTTCGCCACCGCCGTCCACGACCGGGCACGCGACCTGCTGCACCTGGGCCGCGACAGGTTCGGGATCTGCCCGCTCTTCTACACCGTGGCCGGCTCCCACACACACTTCGCCTCCGAGCTGAAGACGTTGGTGACGTCGGTTCCCCAGGCGTGGAAGCTCGACCTCACCGCGGTCGACCAGTACCTGTCACTGGGGAACATCGTCGCGCCGAAGACCCTGGTCCGCGATGTCCACGCGGTCCCGCCCGGATGCGTGGTGACCTTCGGCGACGGAGAACCGCGGACCGCGCGCTACTGGCGCTACGGCGAGTTCGACACCACCGCACCGCCCGCCTCCGACGCGGAGATCCGGGCCACGCTCAGCGGCGCGATCCAGGACCGTCTGCGCGCGGACGTCGAGATCGGGGCCTACCTCAGCGGCGGATTCGACTCCTCCACCCTGGTGGTGGAAGCCTCCCGGCTGCTGGAGAAGGCGCCCAGAACCTTCTCCGTGCTCTTCGAGGACGCCGCCCTGGACGAGGGACGCTTCCAGCGCGAGGTGTCGCGGGCGGTGGGGAGCGAACACCGGCAGATCCACTGCGGGCCCGCGGACGTCGCCGCCGGCTTCGAGGACATGGTGCGCCACTGCTGCTACCCGCAGCGCGAGACGTACAACGTGGCCGCGCGCATGCTCTCCGACGAGGTGCGCCGGGCCGGAATCAAGGGGGTCATCTCCGGGGAGGGCGCGGATGAGCTCTTCTTCGGCTACGACTCGTACGTCTTCGACGCCGCCCGCCGCGTACCACCGGCGGCCCGGGACGAGAACGCCCACGCCTGGGGCCGGGCGGACTTCGGCTGGGAGGTCGACTGGGACCGGGCCGAGCGCAGGCGCCGGACCTGCTTCACCCCGCGGACGGAAGAGGCCCTGGCCGGAGCGGAGTTCTGGCGGGAGCGGCTGATCCCCTACAGCGACAAGGAGGCCGCCGCCCTCACCCCGATGCAACTGCGCTCCATCGCCGACGTGTACGTGCAGCTCGGCGGCCATCTCCTCGGTGACCACGGCGACCTGATGCTGATGGCCAACTCCATCGAGGGCCGCTACCCCTTCCTGGGCAACGGCGTCGTGGAGCTGGCGACGCACACGGCCGACGACCGCAAGGTGGCCGACTTCGAGGGCAAGGCCTGTCTGAAGACGGCGTACGCGGACGTGGTGCCCGCCCGCGTGGTGAGCCGGGCCAAGCAGGGCTTCACGGCGTACGGCCTGGACGCGATCTCCGACGAACGGCGCGCGGCACGCTGGCGTGACCTGGTCGCGGCCAGCGGCGTCTTCGCGCCGGACGCCCTCGACCGGCTGACGGCCGATCCCAAGCCCGACAAGTGGGACGTACGGCTCAGCCTCATCAGCATCAGCGCGATCATCGACGAGTTGGGACTGAAGCTGTGACCGGAGCCGTGACGGACGCGTGGCACGACCTCATCGGCGAGCACCGCTGGCGCTCCACCGAAACGGTCTGGGTGGAGGAGGGACGGGAGTACGGCCGGGAGCGCGTGGGCACGCTGGCCGCGGCCGTCCAGCGGGCCGTCGAGCGCTGCGAGGGCGCGCGCGTGGTGCGCCTGCGGGCGGACACCCGGCTCGGACACTTCGCGGGCCAGCTGGGAGTGTGGCGGGCCGGCGGCCTGGCCGTGGCCGACGACGGCAGCCTCGCCCCCGACGTACTCGACCGGGTCAGGCCGGATGTGACCCTGTCCGTCACCGTGGGCGAGGCGGCGGCCGACGACGAGGTCGAGGAGGTCGCACGCGCGGCCGAGCCGCTCCCCGCCGACCGTCTGCCACCCGACGTGGTGGCGGTGAACTTCACCTCGGGCAGCACCGGCCGTCGCAAGGCGGTCGCGGTGACCCGGCAGAACCTGCTGGCCCTGTTCGCGTGCCGTGGCCTGGACGTCCCCACGGAAGGGGTGCCGACGGCCGGCGCTTTCGCCGCCCCGGCCTTCGACGGCTGGTGGTTCGACACCTGGAAGACGGTGGCGGCGGGCGGCCGGGTCGTGCGCCTTCCCCACGTCAACGAGGACGTCTTCGCCTGGCCCGAGCTGGCCGAACGCTACGGCATCGACCGGGTCCTCCTGCCCGCGGCCGTCATCACCACGGTGGTCGGCGCCATGCCCGAGTGCCTGGCCGGCATCCCGTGGATCTTCAGCGGTGGCGAGCAGTTCCACGGGGCCACCTACCGCCAGGCCCGCCAGGCCGGACTGACCAACCGCTTCGTCAACCTCTACGGCCCCACGGAGGCGACCTTCGCCACCCACCGGTACGACCTCCCCGAGGAGTTCACAGCCGCCGCCATCCCCATCGGCCACCCCCTGGAGGGCTGCGACCAGACCCTGCCGGCCGCGGACGACTCACCACCGCACCTGCGACACCTCGTCGTCTCCGGCCCACTGGTCTGCGCCGGTTACCTGGACGGCGGGCGCCTCGCCGAGCCGTTCCCGGTGCGGGAGGGGCACGCCACCTACCGGACCGGAGACCTGGTGCACCAGGACGCCTCCGGAGCACTCGTCTACGCCGGGCGGCTCGACAGCCAGATCAAGGTCAACGGCACCCGGGTGGACACCGCGGCCCTCCAGTCCGCGGCCGGCACCGTCCCCGGCGTCCTGGACTGCCGCGTCGCCCAGGACCCCCGCGGCACCGTCGCCTTCGTCCAGCTCGGCAGGGACGCCCCGGCGCGGGAGACGGTCCGGGCACAGCTCGAACCGCTCGTCCGCTCGTTCTCCGACGCGATACGGCTCCACCTGGTGCACACGTTCCCGACGAAGGCCGGCGGAAAGATCGATTTCCCCTCACTCATGGACGACGCCCACACGGAAAGGGCCGGCAAGCGATGACGCAGATATCACCAGCCATGATCTTGGAGTGCCTCTTCAAGGTGTTCCACCGCGAACTGACCGAGGACACCGACATCTTCGAAGCGGGCGTCGACTCGCTCGTCGTCCTGCGGGTCCGGGCCCTGATCAAGCAGCAGACCGGCGTCAAGGTGCCGGGACACGTGTTCTTCGAGGGCCGCACCCCGGCCCGTATCGCCGAGAAGGCAGGAGCGCTCAATGTTGGTGGTTGAGAACAGCCCGCTCTACTCGGCGGAGTTCTTCGCCGCCGACGACCCCTACGCCTACCTCTCCCACCTGCGGGAGAACCACCCGGTCTCCCTCCACCGGCGGGCCGATGGCTACGCGTTCTACGCCCTGACCCGCTACGCCGACGTCTACGAGGCGTACGTCGACCACACGCGGCTCAGCTCCGCCTACGGCACGATGATCGACGGTTCGTACCGCCCGGAGAAGGACTCCGCCTCCGGCCGCATGCTCATCGTCGCGGACCGGCCCGAACACACCGCCCTGCGACGGCCGATCAAGCACAGCGGGTTCAACCGCGACATGCTGGACAAGGTCGGGCAGACGGTACGCCGCAACCTGCGCGCCGCGCTCGACCAGCTCTCGGTCGGCGACGTCATCGACTTCGACAAGGTCGTGGCCCCCGAGCTGCCCAAGGGCGTGCTGGAAGTCCTCTTCGGTATCGCGCCGGCCGACGCCCACGCCCTGCTGGAAGCCACCCGTACGATGATCGGCTACCGGGACGAGGCCTACACGGGCGCCTCCCCGCTGGAGTCGCTGGTCGACGCCCAGATGGAGGTCCTCGACTTCATCGACGGCCTCATCGGGCAGCGTATCGAGTCGGGGGCGAGCGACGACATGATCGGTTTCCTCGCCCAGCTCGTGGCCTCCGGCGACATGCCCCGCGACGTGGCCCTGCTCAACGGGCTCAACGTCGCCGTCGGCGGGAACGAGACCACCCCGCACACCGCCAGCCTCACCGTCGACACCATCCACCAAGAGCGGGCCCAGTGGCTCAAGGTGGTCGCCGGGGACGTGCCCGCCGACGTCGCCACGCAGGAGTTCCTGCGCTGGACCTCCACCAACAGCTACGTGCAGCGGCTGACGGTCGAGGACTTCCCGGTGGGCGGGGAGGTGATCCCGGCAGGCAGCTTCGTGACCCTGTGGAACATGGCCGCCAACCGCGACCCCGCGGTGTTCGACCAGCCCGACACGTTCATGATCGACCGGCAGGACAACAAACAGCTGGCGTTCGGCGCCGGTGTCCACCGCTGCATCGGGGCGCCGGTGGCCACGCTGGAGATCCAGACCTTCGTGGAGGAACTCGCCGCCTGGGACAAGGCGTTCGTCGTCGTCGAGGAGCCGCAGCGCCTGCGCTCCAACTTCATGCTGGGGCTGACCGAACTGCGGGTCGAAGTGGTCGATGCCAAGGATCTCGGCGCATGAGCGGACCGGAGGAGAGCAGCCTGCTCGTCGCCTTCCCCGCGGCGGGCTCCGGCGGCACCACACTGGAGCAGCTGGAGAAGCTCGCCGCCCGGCGCGGCATGGGCTTCCTGTCCCTGCCGAACCCGGCGGCGGCCGAGGCCGTCGAGTCCGGCGCGTGGCAGCAGGAGTGCCTCACGACGGTGTCGGCCACCCTCGGCGACACGGGCGCGTCACGGACCGTGCTGACCGGGCACTGCATGGGCGGACTGTCCGCGCTGCGCCTGCGGAAGGAACTCGTCGGACACACCGGGAGCCCCGCCGGGGTGCTGCTCATCAACACGCCCTGCCCGGACGGCGAGGGCCGGATCCCGACCATGTCGCAACTGGCGGACGACCAGATCGCCCGGATCCTCGCGCACGAGGGCTTCCCCCAGGACCTCCTGGACGACGAGGACGTGCTCGCGGAGGTCGCCGACCGGCTGCGGGCGGAGGCCTCGGTGGCCGACGGACTGGCCCGGTGGCTGCACACCACCGGCGCTCCACCGGACGTCCTGCACGTGCTGTCGACCCGCGGTGACTTCTTCATCCCGCCGCGGTACTGCGTGACCTGGCATGAACGGGTCCGCGGCGAGGCCCACGTGACGGTCGCGGACGGCGGTCACGCCATCGACGCCTCCATGGCCGGGCTGCTGGAGAGGTGCGTCGAGGCGGTCGTGGCGCAGACGCGAACGGAGATTGCGTGAAAGACCTGCACAAGTCGCTGGGGGGCGTCGTCGGGACCTTCCTGGCCCTGTCCACGATCCTGGGCAGCGGCATGATGATTCTGCCCGGCACCAGCTACCACACCCTGGCCCGGTCGGCGTGGATGCCGTGGGCCGTGGCCGCGCTCGCGGTCGTTCCCCTGCTCTACTGCTACGCCTGGCTCGGACGGCGCTATCCGTCCGCGTCCGGCGTGGCGCACTACGCCGAGGTGGCCTTCAACCCGGTCCTGGCGCGCACCTCGGGGACGGCCGCGACGTTCGCCCTGGTCGCCGGCATCCCGGCGACCGCGCTCACCGGCGGTCGCTACCTCGCCGAGTTCACCGGCGCCGGGGCCCTCACCTGGCTGTTCCCGGTGCTCGTCCTCTGTGTCGCCACCGCCGTCGCGTACGCCGGCACCGGTGTCTCCGGCGGACTCCAGGTCGCGCTGGTGCTCGCCCTCTTCGTCATGGTCATGTGCGTCGCCCTCGTGGCGCTCGGCTCCAGCGGCTTCCAGCCCCCCGGCACGCACCTGCCCCCGGCCGGTTCCTTCGGCATGGTGCTGACCGCCGTCTTCGTCGCCTTCACCGGCTGGGAGACGGTGGCGTTCACCTTCGAGGAGCACAAGAGGCCGGACATCATCCCGCGCGTCTTCGCCGCCTCGTACCTCATCGTCGTCGCCCTCTACGGGCTGCTGCTCCTCAGCCTCTTCGCCACGGTGGACCCGGGCGAGGAAGGACTCAACTCGGCGCCGCTGCTGCTGCTGGCCGAACGGGCTCTGGGCGACCTCGGCCGTCCGGTCGCCCTGGTCCTGGTGACCGGCGTCATCACCGCCAACGTCCTCGCGTCGGTGCTGGCCCTGTCCCGCCTGGTGTTCGGCATGGCGCGCAGCGGCTACCTCCCGGTCACGCTGGCGCGCCTGCGCCAACGGGACAGCAACCCGGTCACCGCTGTCGTGGCCGTGGGCGCGCTGCTCGTGCTGATCGCCGTGCTCAGCACGAGCGGCCTCGTGCCGCTGGAGCACCTGTTCACCTTCTCGGGCGGCATCTACTTCGTCCTGTACGGGGTCGGGGCGGCGGCCTTCGCCCGGCTGGCCACCGGCGGCAGCGCCCGGGCCGTCACGGCCCTGTGCGCGGTGACGGTCCTGGGGGTCACCCTGCTGGCGGGTCCGGCCATGTGGCTGTGCTGGGGCCTGTTCACGTTCCTCGCCGTGGTCGTCCTGCTGACGCGTCGCCGGAACGTGCGAGAGACCGGACCCGAACGGACCCGGGTCTGAGATCCGGCCCGACGGAATCGACAACAGGAGGCACACGACATGACCGGCGACGAACGCCGACTCGTACTCTTTCCCGGCGCCGGGTCCTTCGGGAGCGAGTTCCACGCCCTGCGCTCAGCGGCCGGGCCGAGCAGCAAGGTGATGCGCTATCCGGGCCGGAGCGGCCGTGACGCGGGGGAGGCGGTCTCCTTCGAGGCGGTCGTCGCGTCCTGCGCCGATCAGATCGCCGGCCTGCCGGGCGCGCGGCCGGTACTCCTCGGCCACAGCTACGGCGCGTACCTCGCCTACGCGACGGCTCTCGCGCTGGCCCGGCGTCCGGTGCCCGTCTCGCTGCTCGTGGTGGCCGGCGCATCGGCACCCGATCTCCTGCGGGTGCCGCCGGAGGCGACGGCCTCGGCCGAGGCCGCGGCGGCCTACCTCGACACCGCCGACCCCGGGCAGTTGGCCGCCGCCGCACCGGAGTGGCGCGAAGCGGTGGCCGAGACGGCACAGCGGGATCTGCGGGTGCTCGCGGAGCTGTCCCTCGCCGACCCGCCCGCCCGTCTCTCCTGCCCCGTCCTGGCCCTGCGCGGGGCGCGGGACCCGCTGACGAGCGACGCCTCGGTCGCGGAGTGGCAGCGATTCACCCAGGGTGACTTCGGCCGGCGGACGTTCGAGGGCGGCCATTCCGACCTCCTCGGCGACCCGCTACTCGCCGGACTCGTCCACGACGAGCTGGTCAGGGGGACCGGCGCGGTCCCCCCGGACAGCCACCGCACGGCAGGTCCCGCCCCACGGTGACCCCCGGAGATTCGCCGCTGCCCGGCCGTCGGGGGCGTCTAGTCTCGGGCCATGATCACCTGCGTAGTGAGGTATGTCATCGATCCGGCGAAGACCGAGGCGTTCGAGCGTTTCGGTCGCCGCTGGATGACGCTGGTCGACGCGCACGGCGGTACCCACCACGGCTACTACCTTCCCGCCGAGGGAGCGAGCGATGAGGCGCTGGCGCTGTTCACGTTCCCGGGTCTGGCCGAGTACGAGCAGTACCGCGAGCTGTTCGGCCGGGACCGCGAGTTCATCGAAGCCGACCGCATCCGCGAGGAGAGCGGCTGCGTGCTCCGCTACGAACGCACCTTCATGAGGCCACTGCGGCTGGACGACTGACCGCGCGCCCTCCGCTTCCACCTGGGAACTGCCCACGGACACCTTCGGCGCGCTGGTCCCGGTCCTCGCCCGGCTCCGCGCGGCGCCCGGGCCGCCCGAGACGCGTGGAGCGCTCTGCGTCCTGGAGGGCGAGGTCCCGGCGGCCCGGGTCCACGAGCTCCAGCAGCTGCTGCCGGGGCTGACCCGGGGCGAGGGCGCGCTGGAGTCCGCCTTCGCCGGCCACCGCCCGGTGACCGGCCCGGTCCCGAACCGCCCGCGCACCGCTGCACCGCTAGGAGTACCTGCTGCGCCGGGTGCGGCGGGTCGCCGGCTGAACCAGGGTGTCCACGGGGCGCCCGTTCAGACGGCGGTGCCGACGACCAGGTGGTCGCCGGGGATACCGGCCTCGCCCGGCGCGTAGTAGTCCTTGATCCCGGCGACCCAGGTCTCCACCCGGATCCGGTCTCCGTCGGAGGGCTCGAAGGCGTCGAAAAGCGCGTCGACGTGGGCGGGCTCGAACCCGACGGCCGTCATCAGCGCCATGAACAGAGGACGTTCGATCAGACCGTCGCCGTCCGGGTCGCCGAGCGCGACGCGCCGGGTGGCCTCAGTGGTCATGAATCCGTCACCTTTCGCCGTACGGTCCCGCCGACCGGAGTCCGGTCGGCCCACCCACTGTCCGGCCGAAGGGCGGCGGGCACGGCGAAAGCCGTAGCCCTTTCGCCTGAGGGACGCAACTGCCCCCGCGTAAACGTCGAGTTGAGGCAGACGGCGCGGATCGGCGCTCCCGCACGCCCTCCCGCGTACCGTGGACGACCGCGTCGAACCGTCCGGTCCACGGGGCCGCCCGGTGACGCCCGGCCGGCCCCACGGGCTCAGGAGCCCAGCAGCGAGGAGCCGTACCAGTCCTTCTTGTCCTTGACCCCGGGCAGGACCAGGAAGTAGCCGCCGCCCGTCGTCGTGGTGAAATCCGCCAGCCGCTCGCCCTCCAGCCGCTTCTGGACCGTCTCGAACTGCCGGGCCAGGTCCTGCTGGTAGCAGCAGAACGCCAGCCCCAGGTCGAGCGTCCCGTCCGGGGTGAGGCCCCGGTCGACGTTGTAGCTCCGGCGCAGCAGGACGGAGTCGGCCGACTGCGGCGTACGGGGGTTCGCCCGGCGGATGTGGGAGTCCAGCGGAGTCACCAGACCCTTGGGGTCCTTCGCGTAGTCGGGGACGTCCGTCTCCTTCTTCCCGTCGAGAGGAGCGCCGCTGGACTTCTGCCGGCCGAACATCTTCTCCTGCTGCCCCGTCGGAACCCGGTCCCACGCCTCGGCCCGCAGCCGGATGGAGCGGATCACCTGGTAGGTGCCGCCCCGGGCCCAGGCCGGACCGGCGGCCCGGGCCCCGAGCCACACCAGCCGGTCCATCTCACGGGCCGACCCGGTGTCCGGGTGGGCCGTGCCGTCCTTGAAGCCCAGGAAGGTGCGCGGCGCACCGGCCGGACGCGGTGGATTGACGAAGCCGTCGACCCGCCAGCGCGCCCGCATGCTGCCCGCCGTCTCGCGGGCCAGATCGCGGATGACGTGCAGCACGGCGTCGGGATGCTCCGCGCAGACCTGTACCGACAGGTCACCGTGGCAGGTCCGCTCCTCCAGCCGGTCCCCGCGGAACGAGGGCATGACGGCGAGTCCCCGGGGCCGGGCGGAGGCGAGCCCGAACCGCCCGTCGAAGAGGGAGGCTCCCACCCCCAGGGTGATGGTCAGCCGGTCCTGGGGCCACTCGGCGCCCTCCTTCAGGCCGGCCGTGAGGATCCTGGCGCGCTCCGTCAGCTTCCGGAACAGCGCCCTCAGCTCCGCGACGTCACCGCACGTCACATCGAAGGCCGCGAACCCGCCGAACCGCTGCTGCGGCGTGAGGATCCCGGCCTGGTGGACGCCGTGGAACGGCACCTGCCCGTCACCCACGGGGCTCGGCGCGGCCACCGGCCGGGCGAGGGCGAAGGCGTCCGGCCCGGACGACGCCACCGTCCCCGCCAGCGTGGCGGCTCCCAGGATGAACGTGCTGCGGCGGGTCGGAAGATCCCCATGGCGATTGCTGTCTGTCATCGGCGTGCCTCGTCCGCATTCCTCGTCGGGCTGGTGGTGTCCCCTGCACTGCTACCAGCACAGGCCCTTATTCAGCGGAATTTCATCCGTGTGAGGCGGGTGACTCGGCTCGACGGCCCTCTCGGCTGGTCCGGTCCCCCTCTGATCGGCTGACTGCGGAGCGTAATTGACATGTTTCACCAAGTGACGGGGGATACAGGGGAGGTCTGTTCCCGGACCTGGAGCCGGCACGCCCTGAAACCTCGAACCGGTCATTGGGAGAACCTCGGTGGAGAACACCTCGGTGCAGAACAAGGAAACCGTACGGAGCTGTCCCTTCGACTTCGCACAGCAACTGGAGTTCGACCCCCAGCTCAGGCAACTGCTGACCGAGGAGCCCGTCTCCCGCATCCGGATGGCCTACGGAGAGGGCGAGGCATGGCTCGTCACCCGCTACGAGGACGTCCGGACGGTCACCACCGACCGGCGTTTCAGCCGCAGTGCCGTCCTCGGGCGGGACTTCCCCCGGATGACCCCGGAACCGATCGTCCAGGCCGAGTCGATCAACCTCATGGACCCGCCCGCCAGCAGCCGGCTGCGTAGCCTGGTGGCCAAGAGCTTCACCGCGCGCCGCGTCGAGCAGATGCGGGCGGGCACCCAGCGCATCGTGGACCGGCTGCTGGACGACATGGCGGACGAGGGGTCCCCGGCCGACTTCGTGGCCCGCCTCTCCTCACCGCTGCCGCTGATCACCATCTGCGAGGCGCTCGACATCCCCGAGGCCGACCGCCCCTGGCTCCGCGCCCACGCCATGACGATGATGAACGTCGGGGCCGCGGGCAAGGAGGACGCGGTACGGGCCAAGGCCGAACTGCGCGGCTACTTCACCGAGTTGACCGCCGAGCGCCGCCGCTCCCCCGGCGAGGACCTCATCAGCACCCTGGCCACCGCCCGGGACGGCGCCGAGCTCCTCGACGACAAAGAGCTGGCCGTCATGGCGATGGTCCTGCTCATCACCGGCCAGGACACCACCACCTACCAGCTCGGCAACATCGCCTACACCCTGCTCACCCGGCCCGGGATGCTGAAGACGCTCCAGGCCGAACCGGAGCGGCTGCCCCGCACGATCGAGGAGCTGCTGCGGTACATCCCCTTCCGCAAGGGCGTCGGCATCCCCCGCATCGCCACCGAGGACGTGGAACTCGGCGGGGTCGCCATCAAGGCCGGCGACGTGGTCCATGTGTCGTACCTGACGGCCAACCGGGACGCCGCCAAGTTCGACCGCCCCGACGAGCTGGACCCCGACCGGCCGTCCATCCCCCACATGACGTTCGGCTGGGGCGCCCATCACTGCCTGGGCGCTCCGCTGGCCACCATGGAACTGGAGGTGGCCTTCTCCACGCTGCTGGCCCGCTTCCCGGCCCTGCGTCTCGACGTGGAGCCCGAGGACGTCCGGTGGAACACGACGTCCATCTGGCGTTACCCGCTCGACCTGCCCGTCACGTGGTGACGAGAGCCTCCGCTCCCAGATACGAGGAGAACCCATGGCGACCCTGTGCCGACCGGCCATCGCTGTGCCCGAACACGTCATTACGATGCAGCAGACCCTGGACCTGGCGCGGGAGACCCACCACGGGCACCCCCAGCGCGACCTCGTCCTGAGGCTCATCCGGAACACCGGCGTCCAGACCCGGCACCTGGTGCAGCCGATCGAGGAGACCCTCAAGCACCCCGGCTTCGAGGTCCGCAACCAGGTGTACGAGGCCGAGGCCAAGGCCCGGGTCCCCGACGTGGTGCGGCAGGCCCTCGCCAACGCCGAGACCGAGCCGGCCGACATCGACCTCATCGTCTACGTCTCCTGCACGGGCTTCATGATGCCCTCGCTGACCGCGTGGATCATCAACACCATGGGGTTCAGACCCGAGACCCGGCAACTGCCCATCGCCCAGCTCGGCTGCGCGGCGGGCGGCGCGGCGATCAACCGGGCGCACGACTTCTGCCGGGCCTACCCCGACTCCAACGTCCTCATCGTCTCCTGCGAGTTCTGCTCGCTCTGCTACCAGCCCGCCGACATCGGCGTCGGATCGCTCCTGTCCAACGGCCTGTTCGGGGACGCCATCTCCGCCGCCGTCGTCCGGGGGCAGGGCGGCACCGGTATGAGCCTGGAGCGCAACGGCTCCCACCTCGTGCCCGACACCGAGGACTGGATCTCCTACGCCGTCCGCGACACCGGATTCCACTTCCTGCTCGACAAGCGCGTCCCCGGCACCATGGAGATGCTCGCACCGGTCCTGCAGGACCTGGTCGACCTGCACGGCTGGTCGGTGCCCGACATGGACTTCTTCATCATCCACGCCGGCGGCCCGCGCATCCTCGACGACCTCTGCCACTTCCTGAACCTGCCGATGGAGATGTTCCGCTACAGCCGGGCCACCCTCACCGAACGCGGCAACATCGCCAGCTCCGTCGTCTTCGACGCCCTCGCCCGCCTCTTCGACGACGGGGGAGTCGCCACATCCGCGCAGGGCATGATCGCCGGCTTCGGACCCGGTATCACCGCCGAGGTCGCGGTCGGCAGCTGGACGAACCACGACTCCCGGCCGGACCCCGCCCAGGAGCTGGCCGAGCTGGAGCTCACGCCGAGCGTTGCGCTGTCCGGCTGAACCCGCTAAGGCGCCGTACGGCGGGGGACGAAGGAACGGGTGTTCGCGCTTCGCGGATGCGTATCTGCTCCGCGAACGACCCCCACCCGAGGAGACCTGCATGCGCCTGCGCGCCCGATGGGCCCCGGCAGCCCTGCTGCTGATCGCACCGCTGATCGGCACCACCACTCCGGCCACCGCCGACACCGGACCGGAAGGGGTCACGGTGGAGCAGTCCGCCCGGGCCGTGCCCGGGCAGTACATCGTCACCCTGGAGCCCGAACTCTCACCGGACGCCGTCCTGAAGGAGTTCGGGATCCAGTCCATGTTCACGTACGGAAATGTTCTCCACGGCTTCGCCGCCAAGCTCACCGCCACCGAACTGGAGGCCGTGCGGACCGTGCCCGGCGTCCTCGCTGTCGAGGAGAACGCCGAGGTGACGGTGGAGGCGCCCAGGGCGGGCGGCCTCTTCCGGGCCCCCGCGGCCACCTGGGGCACCGACCGGATCGACCAGCGCGCCCTGCCGCTGGACGACACCTTCACCACCACCGCCACGGGTGCGGGGGTGAAGGTGTACGTCGTCGACACCGGCATCGAAGCCGGCCACAGCGAGTTCGGCGGCCGGGTCGTCAGCGGCTACGACTCGGTCGGCGACGGCCGGAAGGGGCAGGACTGCAACGGCCACGGCACCCATGTGGCCGGAACCGCCGGGGGCGCCACCTCCGGTGTGGCGAAGGGCGCATCCCTGGTCAACGTGCGGGTGCTGGACTGCCAGGGCCGGGGCAGCTGGGCCGGCATCATCGCAGGGTTCGACTGGGTGGCCAAGGACGCGGCGGGCGGCACCACCCCCGCCGTCCTGAACGCCTCGCTGGGCGGGGGCCGCTCCCGTGCCGTCGACGCGGCGGTCGAAGCCGTCGCGGACGCGGGCGTGCTGCCGGTGGTGGCGGCGGGCAACGACGACATCGACGCCTGCCGTGTCTCCCCGGCCGCCGCCGCCGGCGTGGTCACGGTCGGAGCGAGCGACCGCGAGGACCGGGAGACCGATTTCAGCAACCACGGCTCCTGCCTCGCGCTCTACGCCCCCGGCGCCGACATCGTCTCCGCACGCCTCGGGGGCGGGACCGTCGCCCTGAACGGGACCTCCATGGCCAGCCCGCACGTCGCCGGGGTCGCCGCCCTCTACAAGGGGGAGAACCCCACGGCCACTCCCGCCGCCGTCACGCGCTGGCTGACCGACACCGCCACGCCGAACGTCCTCTCCGGCCTCGGCGCGGACTCGCCCGATCTGCTCCTCCACACCGGCGGCCTCTGACACGCCGCCAGGTGGGGCCGGTGAGCGGTCACCGTGGCAGACGATCCGCTCATCGGCCCCACCCTTCGGCCGCTGCCGGAACGGTGGACGGTCTCTCATTCCTCTGCAACACCCGATGAACGGGTTCGGGACCCAGCCGACGAAGATGGAGAACGTCTCGGTCGTCCGGTCCGGCGGGCACTTCCGGGGATCGCGGACCTTCCCCGGGATCTGGCTCTTCTCGGCGTCCCAGGTGTTCCAGGGCATCCGGATCTCGGACGTCGACATCATCGATCCGACGTACAGCGGCATCGTGTTCCGGACGAACTACGTCGGTGGGCAGCCGCAGTTCCCGATCAAGGACACCGTGCTCAGCGACATCTCGATCTCCGGTGCGTACGTTCCGGTCATCCGGTGACCGCGCTCCGGGACCCGCCATCCGCCGGTCCGCACCTACGGGACCCGCCATCCGCCGGTCCGCGCCTACCGGAGGGATCGCGGGGTGGCAGGCGCTGCGGCAGAGTGGGGACCATGGACGACCTCAACGCACTCGCCGAGGAGCACCTGACCGCCGCCCGCGATTCCGCGCACGGCCGCAGCGCCCGTCTCCTGATCCAGGAGCCGCCCCTGCGCCAGACGGTGATCGCGCTCACCTCCGGCTCGGCGCTCGACGAACACAACGCGCCGCCCGCCGCCTCCCTCCAGGTGCTGCGCGGCACGGTCCGCCTCACCGCGGACTCCGGTGACGCGGACCTCCCGGCCGGGGCGCTCCACCCGGTCCCGCAGGAGCGGCACGGTCTGCTGGCCCTACAGGACGCGGTGGTCCTCCTCACGGCCGTCAACGACTGACCGCCGGGCCGTATCTTTGGTAGTCCCGGACATCCGCGGGGTCAGGCAGGTGTGTCCGGGCGCCGGCGTGGCAGGAGACGATCGAGGGAAGCCGGGGCGTCCGTAGGGACGAGCACCCCGCCCGCCGCGCCCGACCACGTCCCCGGAGTACCAGCGTGACCACCCAGACCGCCGCAGCCGCGGGACATATCGTTCCCGCCGCCGGACGCCCCCGCACGCCCCGCCGCTGGCGCACCGCGCTGCGCCGCACCCCGGTCTCGTTGTGGAACGACGACATCACCGACTGGGCCGCCGCCCTGACCTACTACGCCATCCTCGCGCTGCTCCCGGCCCTCCTCGTCACCGTCTCCGTGATCGGTCTCGCCAACCCCGACGCGACCTCCGCCCTGATCGCCGACATCACCGCCTTCGCCCCCGCCGAATCCGGAGAGGCGCTGCGCCGGCCGCTGGAGGCGGCGACCGAGCAGCGCACCGCCGTCTGGCTGCTCGTCGCGACCGGATCGGTGAGCGCCGTCTGGTCCGCGTGCAGCTACCTCGCGGTCTTCCGGCGGGCCCTGCACGCCATGCACCACGTCCAGGACAACCGCCCGGCCCTGCGCCAGGCGCACATCATCGTCGCCTCCGCGATCGGCCTGCTCGCCCTCCTGATGACCAGCGCCTTCGCCCTCGTCCTGACCGGACCGCTGGCCCGCTGGCTCGGCCGCCGCGTCGGCCTGCCCCACGAGGGCGAGAGCCTGTGGGCGGTCCTGAAGTGGCCGGTGCTGCTCTGTCTCGTCGCCTGCCTGATCATGGTCCTCTTCAGTACCGGGCCACGCTCCGCGCGCGGTGTCCGCCGGGGCCTGCCCGGCGGCGTCCTGGCGGCGTTCCTCTGGCTCACCGCGTCGGCGGGCTTCGCGCTGTACGCGACCCAGATCGGCAGCTACAGCAGGCTCTACGGCTCGCTCGCCGGCCTGGTGGTCTTCCTGATCTGGGTCTGGTTCGCCAACCTCTCGCTGCTCGCCGGCGCCCAGTTCAACGTGGAGCTCCACCGGTCGGAGCCGAAGTCCGCCGCGGCCGGGGAGCCCGCTAGGGCCGCGGAGACCGCTACGGCCGGGGAGCCCGCTACGGCCGCAGAATGAGGCGGACCGGGTCGCCCTCCTTGGACTCCATCCGCCGCACCGCCGTCGCCACCTCTTCCAGGGGCAGTACGTCGGTGACCGACCGGGAGAAGTCCAGCCGCCCGCCCTCGGCGAGCCGGACGAGCTGCGCCACATGGTGCTCCTCGGAACCGTAGTGGCCCAGGATCCGGTGCTGGAGGTAGCTGAACCGGGTGGCGTCGGTGACCGTCAGCGGCCGGTCGCTCAGCCCGACCAGCACCAGGCGCCCCTTCGGCGCCAGCACGCTCAGCGCCTGCTCCCGGACCGGGGGCACGCCCGCGAAGTCGAAGGCCGCGTCCAGGCCCGTGCCGCCGGTCGCCCCGAGCACCCGCTCGCGCAGCAGCGGGTCGCCGGAGTCCAGGGCCAGGTCGGCGCCGAAGTCCAGGGCACGGTCGCGGGCGGCCGGCGCCGGGTCCACCGCGATCACCGGGTACGCGCCCACGGCCCGCAGCAGCTGCACGGCGTGCGCCCCGAGCCCGCCCGCGCCCCAGACCCCGGCGGCCTGCGCCGGGCGTACGCCACCGGTGCCGGTCACCGCCGCCCAAGGGGTGGAGACCGCGTCCGGGATGATCGCGGCCTGGTCCAGGGGGAGCGTGTCGGGCAGCGCGACCAGGGTGGTGGCCGTGGCCAGGGCGTACTCGGCCCAGCCCCCGTCGTAGTCGACCCCTCGCGTGTACGTCCGGTCCCCGCGCCGCTCGCCCGCCTGGAGGACCACCCGTTGCCCGGCCGTCCAGTCGCCGGCCCCGGGGCCGAGCGAGTCGACCGTCCCGGCGACCTCGTGACCCAGGGTGACGAAGTCGCCCTCCGCATACAGGGGGGTGAGCGTGCCGTCGACGAGATGCACATCGGAGAGACAGACCCCGGCCGCGCCCACCTTCACCAGCACCTCGCCCGGACCCGGTACCGGCTTCGCCACCTCCTGGACGGAGAGGGTGCGGGTGGGCAGATGCAGGCGCGCGGCGCGCATGCGGTCCATGGCGGGGTCCTTGTCGTGGCGGGTCGGCCCGGGCGCGGGCGACGGGACCCGGCCGGTCAGTCCCTCGAACGGTAACCGGCGACGATCGGCATCGTCTCGCGCAGCACCCGCACACTGTCGTTCGACCCGTCGCCGAGCCGTCGCCCCTTCCAGCTCCCCTTCGCACTGGAGAACCGGCTGATGCGCTTGCAGTGGGCGCCGCACGCGGCGCGGTACGCCATGAGGGTGTAGGCCCGTCCGTCCTCGGTGATCCAGCCGGTGTTGTACGGGCGGGTGCGGCTCACGTTCATCGACCCGCCGGGGTTCGACGCGAGCGTCGTACGGTCGTGGGCCAGGCCCAGGTTGTGCCCGATCTCATGACTCGCCGAATCCAGCGCGATGCCGTCGACCTCGACCACCGCGTACGCGTACTCGTGGGTGGACTCGTCGAGGGCGGAGGTGTAGTCCGCGGTGCCGCCGCCCCGCTCGGCCCGCTCCACGACGAGCGTCACCAGATCGGCGCCGTACCGCTCGCGCCGCTCGCGCACCTGGTGCCCGAAACCCGAGTCGTGGTCCTTCAACGCGGCGTACGCGGCGCGGAACTCCTCCGAACCGTCGTAGCTCCTCGCGGTGTACGGGTGGACGACCCGGATGATCCCGCACAGCCCGTCGGCCGCCAGGGAGCGGTTCATCCGGGTCGCGATCTGCTGGGCCGACGCCGGAACCCGGTGCTCGCCGCCCAGCCGCTCCGCGGCTCTGGGCGTGTAGACCACCATGACGTCGACGACGGGGCAGCGCGTCACCGCCGACGCCGCCGCCGCAGTGGCCGGGGCGCTCGCCGACGTGCCGGAGAGGAACGGGGCGGCGCAGAGGGACGCGGCGAGACCGACGGCCAGAGTCGCCTTCGGGAAGGGTGCACGCATGGGAAGTCGTCTCCATCCGGAGAGGGCGGGCGGAGGGCCGCCCGGATACCGAGCGTATTTCCTTTTTAACACTGGGTGAGGGAGGTCGCCCGTCGCGCCGAATGCCGGGCGGTACGAAGGTGGGGTCCGGGCCGAGGGGTGTGGCGCTGGGCGGGTGGGCAAGTACACCTGTACGAACTCGCACAAGCGGTAGGGCAGTCGGTGACAGAGGGGCGTGCGTGGCATGAGGGAAGAGAGCGAATGGCGTTTCTCCGACGACCGGGGTCAGGTGTCGGCGGCCCCCCGGCGCCCCGAGCGGGTGCTCGCCTACGTCCAGGCCGGGGCGACGCTGTGGGGCCTCGGCATCCAGCCGCAGGGGATCTTCGGCTCCGACCACGACGGCCCCGAGCCCGACCGGGCCAAGGCCGGGACGCTCCCGCTGGACGAGGTCGCGTACGTCGGGGCCGGCGGCGCGCTGGACGTGGAGCGGCTGCTCGGTGACGGGCCGGATCTGGTGGTCGCGGTGAGTTACGGCGGGGGCCATGTGTACGGGCTGGCGCCGGAGACCGCCAAGCCGCTGGAGGAGCGGGTCCCGGTCGTCGTCATCGACGTGAGCCAGGCCCGTACGTTCGCCGGGATCGGGGACCGGTTCGCCGAGCTGGCCCGCTCGCTCGGCGCTGGGGACCGCGCGGACGCGGACGCCGATCTCGACGCCGCCCGGGAGCGGCTGCGGGCCGTCGCCGCCGTGGGTCCGGCCGGCGCCCCCCGGGTGGTCGCCCTCTCCCCGGCCGGATCCGACCAGGCCCACGTGGCGCGCCCCGGGATGTGGCCCGAGCTGCGCGTCCTTGCCGAGCTCGGCGTCCACCTGGTGGAGCCGGCCCCGGGCCCGGGCGCCAACTGGTCCACCCTCGGCCGGGCGGAGGCGTTCGCCCTGCGCCCCGACGTGATCCTCACCGACATCCGCGCGCACGCCGCTCCGCTCGACGAGCTGCGCGGCAGCGGGGACCGCTCGGCCCCGGTCGTCCCGTGGAACCCGGAGCCGCTGTACGGCCCCCGTGACCACGCCCGGTTCCTCGGCCTGGTCGCGGACGCGCTGGAGGCGGCCCGGGTGAGGTAGGCGCTGCTACGGGGCGGGGACCAGTCCGTCGGCGATGAGCCCGGCAAGGACCGCCTCGCCGAGGGTGTGCACGGCGGACCGGGGGCGGACCATCACGGTGAACTCCTTGATCCGCCCGTCCTCGGCGAGGTGGACCAGGTCGATGCCGTGGATCTCCTTGCCGTCCACGGTCGCCCGGAAGAGCAGGACCGCGGCCGGGGCCTCGGAGCCGTCCACGCTCGTCTGCGCGGTCCCGGCGAACTCTCCGACGTAACGGAAGTCCTCGAAGGTCCGCAGGAGGACCCCGAAGAGTCCGAGCACCATCGGCCGGCCCTCGAACGGGGTGAACTTCACCGGGCTGTAGAGCCGGACGTCCTCGGTGAACAGATCGTCCAGGGCGTCGAGGTCACGGGTGTCGACGGCAGCGCGGAAGCGGTCCACTGCGGTGGTCATGGCGTCTCCTCGAAGGCATCGGTCAGAAAAGCGATTACTCAACGATGTGAGTAGTCATGTTTCTGACTATCATGGAAGCGCGCTCCTGGACAGAGGTCCAGCGGTGGCGGCCTGCGGTTCCGCGGGTGTCCCGATGGGAGGAGAGGGTCGGATGGCCTTGCGCCATGCCGTGCTGGCGGCACTGCTCGACGAGGAGCTGAGTGGATACCAGCTGGCCAAGGCGTTCGACACGGGTGTCGCCAACTTCTGGCACGCCCTGCCCCAGCAGCTGTACGCCGAGCTCGCCAGGCTGGAGAGGGCGGGCCTGGTCGCCGGGCGCGAGGTCGTGCAGGACACCCGGCCCAACAAGCGGCTGTTCCGGGTCACCGACGACGGACTCGCCGAGCTGGAGGGCTTCGCGGCGGTCGCCGCCAAGCCGTCGTTCATCCGGGACGACCTGCTCGTCAAGGTCCAGGCGGCCGACCACCTGGACACCGGCGAACTGATCGCCCGGCTCACCGAGCGGGCGGAGTTCGCCGAGACCAAGGCCGCGCAGTTCGAGGCGCTGCTCAAGGGGATGCGCGGGGACCGGGCGGAGGCGGAGTTCCTGCTCCACGGGGAGCGGATCGGCCCCTATCTGACCTGCCGCCGCGGGCTGGAATTCGAACGCGCCAACCGGGACTGGTGCCGGGAGGTCGTCTCGGTCCTGCGGGCCCGGTCCGCCTGAGAGGACGGGCGCCACTTCCCCGAAAACATTCTGCTTCTGGTTCCCCATCGGCAGGTCCATCGCCACCGGGGTGCTCCTCCTCACCGACCGGGGCACGGGCCTGGCCGCCGTCGCCGGGTTCTTCGCGTACGTGGACACCGTCCACGCCCACGCGGGCCCCGGAGCGGAGCTGCGTACGGGCCTGGCGCGCGGCAGCTCCGCGATGTCGGCCGCCCTCGCGCCCGGCACCCTGCTCGGCGGCGGGCTGCCCTGGCCGCTCGGCCTCGGCCCCGGCGTGGGGGAGTGGCCGGCCGAGGTGTCCGCCGGCCTCGTCATCCCGCTCTCCGTGCCCGCCCTCCTCGGCGCACTGGTCGAAGTCGTCTTCGTCCTGTCGGAACCCTGCCGCCGGGCCCGCTGCCCTGGCTGCTGGCCGACGCCGTCGTGCTGGCCGTGGCCCTCCTCCGGGTCCGCCGGGCCGCCCCCGCGAAACCGTTGCCGGACAGCGGGGAGCCCGCGGAGGCACGGCACCGACCGCTGCCCGTTCCGGCCGTACCGGCGTCCGATCGGTGACCGGCCGTCGCCCGACGCCCCAGGTGGCTTCCGTAGCAGGGGCAGGATCGGGCTGAATGGGTGCGGAGGCCCAGGACACCCACGTCACGGCAGTTTGGAGACTCGACCCCCATGCTCGACCACAGCGAACTGCTGGTCGTCGGCGAGTGCGTCGCCGACATCGTCCGGCTGCCGGACCAGGAGGACCGGGTCCACCCCGGCGGCAGCCCCGCCAACGTCGCCTACGGCCTGGCCCGCCTCGGCCACCGCGCCACCCTCCTCACCCAGCTCGGCCCCGACGGGAACGGGCGGCTCATTTGGGAGCACCTGGCCTCCGCCGGAGTCACCGTCCGCACCGACGGGGCGACCGCCGCCACCCCGTCGGCCGCCGTCACCCTGGACGGGGACGGGAAGGCCACCTACGCGTTCGACATCTCCTGGACCCTCGCCCCCGTCGCCGTGGAGCCCGCGCCGGGCCATGTGCACACCGGGTCGATCGGAGCGGTGGTGGAGCCGGGAGCGGCCACGGCCCTGGACGTCGTGCGGGCCGCCCGGGCCACCGCGACCGTCAGCTACGACCCCAACGTGCGGCCCGACCTCATGGGCGACCACGAAGCGGCCGTGCGCCGGGTCGAGGAGTGCGTCCAGCTGAGCGACCTGGTCAAGGCGAGCGACGAGGACCTGGCATGGCTGTATCCGGGGGAGGAGCCGGAGAAGGCGGCGGCGCGCTGGCTGGAGCACGGGCCGGCCGTCGTGCTGGTGACCCGGGGCGGCGACGGGGCCCTCGCCGTGCTGCCCGGTGGCCGCATCACGGTGGCGGCCGCATCGGTCGACGTGGTGGACACCGTGGGCGCGGGCGACGCGTTCATGTCGGGGACCCTGCACGCGCTGGCCGCGCACGGTCTCCTCGGCACCGGAGCGCGGAAGCGGCTGCACACCGTGGACCGGGACACCGTCACCGACGTACTGCGCCACGCGGTGGCGTCAGCCGCCGTCACCGTCTCCCGGGCAGGCGCCAACCCGCCCGACGCGGCGGAGCTCCGGGAGGCGCTCGGCCTAAACTGACCAACCGTCATGACCCGTTCGGCCCAGTCGAACGCACCCTCGCCAGGCGCCCCGCCGTTCGTCAACCGGCCGCAGTATGACAACGGGATCGGGGCAGCGGGTGGCGAGCAGACGGACAGCAGGCAGCGAGGCCGGGCCGCGAGCCGAGGAGCGCGCCTCGACGGGCGGCGGCAGGCGCACGGCGGTGCTGGAGGGCGTGGCGGGCTGGGTGCCGGGGGAGCCGGTCGGCAACGAGCGGCTCCCCGCCGACTGGGGCGTCGACGACGCCTGGGTCCGCCGCCGCACCGGCATCGGCAGCCGGCACCGCGCCGGCCCCGGGGCCGCCACCGGTGACCTCGCCTACGAGGCGGCCTCCCGGCTGCTCGCGGGCGCCCGGGCGGCCGGCCCCGTCGACGCGGTGGTCCTCGCCACCGCGACGCCCGACCACCTCTGCCCCGGGACCGCGCCCGCCCTCGCGGCCCGGCTCGGGCTCGGCACCGTACCGGCGCTGGACATCGCCGCCGTGTGCAGCGGCTTCGTCTACGGGCTCGCCCTCTGCCACGGGCTGATCGCCTCCGGCCTCTACGAGCGGATCCTGCTGGTCGGCGCCGACGTCTACTCGACCTGGCTCGACCCCGCCGACCGCTCGGCCGGTGTCGTCTTCGGCGACGGGGCGGGCGCGGCCCTGGTGGCGGCCGGGCGGACCGGCGACCCCGGTGAGCTGCTCGCCTTCGACCTCGGCAGCGACGGTACCGGCCACGACCTGATCACCGTCCCCGGCGGTGGCGCCCGGGCCCGGGCGAGCGGCAAGCCGCCCGAGTTGTCGGACGCGTACTTCCGGATGCAGGGCGGAACCGTCTACCAGCACGCCGTCGAGCGGATGACCGGCTCGTGCCGGGTGCTGCTGGAGCGGGTGGGCTGGGACCCGGCCGAGGTCGACCACTTCGTGCCGCACCAGGCCAACGCCCGGATCCTGCGCGCCGTCGCGGACCGGGTCGGCATCGCGGCGCAGCGCTGCGTCACCCATCTGGAGCGGGTCGGCAACACCGGCGCCGCCTCCATCCCCCTCGCCCTCGCCGACGCGGCGGGCCGGGGGGTGCTGCGCGGCGGCGACCGGGTGCTGCTCACCGCGTTCGGCGGCGGATTGACCTGGGGTTCGGCGGCACTTCGGTGGCCGGGGACCCCGCAGACCATTTCTACGGAAGGAACACAGCATGTCGCAGTCCGCTGATCAGGGCACCGGAGCCGGCGCCGGAACCGCCGTCGCGGTGACGGGGGTCGGCCTGGTGACCCCCGCAGGGGCTGACGAGCACAGCTTCTGGGAGCGGCTGTGCTCCGGGCACTCCACCGCCCGGCGGCGGCCGGAACTGGCCGGCCTCCCGGTCGACTTCGCCTGTCCCGTCGACTCGCTCGACCTGGACGAGGCGGTGGGCGGCCGCTCGGTGTGGCGGATGGCCCGGTTCGTGAAACTGGCCGTCGTCGCCGCCCGGCAGGCCGTCGCCGACGCCGGTCTCGACCCGGCGGTGTGGGACGGCGGGCGGGTCGGCGTGGTGCTGGGCGTCGGCGTCGGGGGCGTCTCCGTCCTCGTGGACAACGCCGCGAAGCTGGCCGCCTCCGGGCCGGAGGCGGTCTCGCCGCTGCTCGTCCCGATGATGATCCCCAACGCGGCGGCGGGTGAGGTCGCCATCGCGCTGAAGGCGGGCGGCCCGTCCCTCGCCCCGGCCACCGCCTGCGCCTCGGGGGCCACCGCGATCGCCGTCGCCCGCGATCTGCTGCTCGGCGGCAGTTGCGACGTGGTGGTGGCCGGGGGCGCCGAGTCGGTGCTGACCCCGCTGGTGGTGACCGCGTTCGCCCGGATGGGCGCGCTCTCCACCCGTACCGCCGACCCGGCGGGCGCGTCGCGGCCGTTCGCCGCCGACCGGGACGGCTTCGTGCTCGGCGAGGGCGCCGCCATGCTCGTCCTGGAGCGCGCGGACGCCGCCCGCGCTCGGGGCGGCCGGGCCCGCGCCCTGCTCACCGGGGCCGGGTCCAGCACCGACGCCCACCACCCCACCGCCCCGGCCCCCGACGGGCGCGGCGCCGAGCGGGCGGTGCGGGCGGCCCTGGACCAGGCGGGCTGGGCGCCGGGCGAGGTCGGCCACGTCAACGCCCACGGCACCTCCACCCCCCTCAACGACGCCATGGAGACCGCCCTCATCTCCCGGCTCTTCCCGCACCGCCCGCCGGTCACCGCGCCCAAGGGCGTCATCGGGCACACCCTCGCGGCGGCGGGCGCGATCGAGGCGGTCGCCACCGTCCTGACGCTGGAACGTTCCCTCATCCCGCCGATCGCCAATCTGGACGCCCTCCCCGAGGCCTTCCCGCTCGACTGCGTGATGAAGGAACCCCGCCGGCAGCGGGTGGAGCGGGCGGTGAGCCACTCCTTCGGCTTCGGCGGGCACAACGTGGCGCTTGCCTTCCAACGCGCCTGATCCCGCAGGGCCGTTCGGGAACGGCGAGGGGTGTCCTCGCCGTTCCTTGATCGTTACTCCGTCGTGACCCTATCCACGCATAATCCGCCCCCGCCCTCCACCGGTGAGCTGCTCACCCGAGTCCTCTACGGCGACAACTTCCGCCAGGAGCACGGGTCCTGGCGTCGACTGCTCACAACAGAACCGTTTCGGCGATCCGGTGGCGGCACCCCCGACGAACGACTCGCCCTCTCCTACCACCGGCTGCGCATCCTCAACGACACGCTCGACAGCGGCGCGAGGCTCGCCGCCGACCCCCGCGCGCTGGCCGCCCTGCACGAATGGCTCGGCCCGGTCGACCCGGCGCTGACCACCGTCGCGGGCATCCACTACAACCTCTTCCTCGGCAGCCTCCTCGACCACGACCCGGGGACGCCGCGCGACCTCTCGGAGTTCCTGGAGCTACGGAGCATCGGCACCTTCCTCTGTACGGAGGTGGCGCACGGCAACGACGCGCCGGCGGTCGAGACCACCGCGACGTACGACCACGAACGCGACGGCTTCGTCCTGCACACCCCGCACGCCGGGGCGCAGAAGTTCATGCCCAACACCAGCCCCGCCGGGGGGCCCAAGACCGGCGTGGTGGCCGCCCGGCTCCTCGTCGACGGCGCCGACCACGGGGTCTTCCTCTTCCTCGCCCCCCTCACCGACGACATCAGCGCCCTGCCCGGCGTACGGGTACGCCGGCTGCCCGCGCGGATGGGCTCCCCGGTCGACCACTGCCTGACCGCCTTCGACCGGTACTTCGTGCCGCGCGGGGCCCTGCTCGCCGGGGAACACGGGCGGATCGGCGAGGACGGGCGCTTCACCAGCGAACTGGCCAACCGCAGAAGGCGGTTCCTGCTCTCCATCGGGCGGGTCACCCCCGGCAAGCTCTCCATGAGCGCCTGCGCGGTCGGCTCCGCCCGGGTCACCCTCGCCCTCGCGATCCGGTACGCCGGCCACCGGCTGGTCTCCGGCTCGCGCGCCGGCCGGCGGGTGCCGGTCTACGCCCACCGCACCCACCACGGCCCGCTCGCCGGGGCGATGGCCACCGTCTTCGCCATGAGCCTCCTGCACCGCAGGGTGCTGGACCGCTGGGAGTCCGCCCCCGCCGCCGACCGGGACGAGGCGGAGCGCCTGGTCGCCGTAGCCAAGGGGTGGATCACCTGGCAGGCGCGGGGCGTCATCGTCGAGTGCCGGGAGCGCTGCGGAGCGCAGGGGCTGCTGGAGAACAACGGCATGACCGAACTGTTCACCGGCATCGAGGGCGCGATCACCGCCGAGGGCGACAACCTCGCCGTCCACGCCAAGGCCGCCGCCGAGATGCTGTTCGGCGTCACGGTCCGGGATGAGGCGCAGGAGGCGACCGGGGAGCTGGACGATCCCCGCTTCCTGGGCCGGTTGCTCGCGGCGGTGGAGGACATCTGGTTCGACCGTGCCCGGGAGAGGATGAGCGCCGCCCCGTCCGGCGACCCGCTCGGCCGCTGGAACGCCGCCTCGGGGCCGGCGCTGCGCGGGGTGGAGGCGTACGGCTACCGACAGGCCGGCGAGGCCTACGAGCAGGCCGCCGCCGCCCTGCCCGACGGGCCGGCCCGCGAGCGGCTGACCGAACTGCACCGGCTCTTCGCCCTCCAGTGGATCGCCCGCAACAGCGGTGACCTGCTCGCCGCCGGACGGCTGACCGCCGATCAGGTCACCCTCCTGCCCGACGCGGTGGAGCACCTCATCACGACCGTGGCCCGGCACGCCCCCGACCTGGTGGCGTCGTTCGCGCTGCCCGAAAGCCTGATGTCGGACTGGCCGATCGCCGGACCCGGTTACGCGGACGCGTACGACGACCCGGAGGGTTCCTGGCACCGGGGCCGCAGGCCGGGCCCCGGGCGCCGCACGGCGGATTTCCGGCGGCCCGCCTGCGGCAGCAGGCGGCGGCGTCCGCTGCGCGAGAAGGTGGCGGCGCTCGGTACCTGGGGCGTGCTGCTGGCGTACTGGGGGACCACATCGGTGCTTGCCCGATGGTTCGAGAAGCCGCAGGTGAGCGCAGACGAATCGGTTCGCCCCAGGGCGTAACCGGAGGATCGTCGTCCAGTTATTTCGGGGGCGGGGCCGCTGTGCGAGCCACCCGCCCCCCAGGAAGACGCCGATGAGAGGAACGACCATGACGACCATCCACCCGAAGATCACCGAGGTGCTGACCGCGACGTTCAAGGTGCCCGCCGCCGAGATTCTGCCGCAGTCCACGATGGACAGCCTGGAGATGGACTCCCTGGCCGTCGCCGAGTTCGCCGTCATCATCAAGGAGACCCTGGGGGTCGCCGCCGACTCCGAGAAGCTCTACAAGGACGCCACCTTGGCCGACATCACCGCGTTCATCGACGCTGCGGTCGGCGGCGGGGCGGCGGGCGGTGCGGTCCCGGTGAGCAACACCCGATGAACCGACCCGCCATCGCCGTCACCGGCCTGGGGATGATCACTCCGGCCGGCCACACCACCGACACCACCTGGGACGGGGTCTGCCGCGGGGAGTCCTTCGCGCACACCGTCCCCGAACTGCACGGCTGCGCCGTCGACTTCGCCTGCACGGTCTCCGGCATCGACCTGGACGAGGCGGTCGGCGGCCGCAGCGCCTTCCGCATGGGCCGGTACGTCAAGTTCGCCGTCCTCGCCGCCCGGGAGGCGGTGGCCGACGCCGGACTCGACCCCGCCCACTGGGACGGCGCCCGCGTCGCCGTCGTCGTCGGCACCAGCAGCGGGGGATCCGCCGGACTCACCGAACAGGCCGTCGCCCTGGAGCGGCGGGGCCCCGAGGCCACCTCGCCCTCGGGCATCCTGCTCACCATCCCGAGCATGCCCGCGGCCGAGATCGCCATCCAGATGAAGGCCACGGGCCCCAGCCTGGCACCGTGCACCGCCTGCTCCTCCGGGGTGACCGCGCTCTCCGTGGCCCGCGACATGCTGGCGCTGGGCCGGTGCGACATCGCGATCGCCGGCGCCACCGAGTCGATCGTCTTCCCGGTCGCCATGACCGGTTTCGCCCGCTCCGGTGCGGCGGCGCCGCGGGACGGGGACCCCGCCCGCCGGTGCCGCCCCTTCGCCATCGACCGGGCCGGACTCGTCATGGGCGAAGGCGCCGCGATCATGGTCCTGGAGCGGGCGGAGGACGCCCGCGCCCGAGGAGCGGCCCCCCGGGCGCTGCTGGCCGGCACCGGCGCCACGACCGACGCCCACCACCCCACCAGCCCGCACCCCTCCGGGCAGATCGCGCGGGCGGCCGTCGACGCGGCGCTGGCCGACGCGGGCTGGCGGGCCGAGGACGTCGACCACGTCAACGCGCACGGCACCTCGACACCCCAGGGCGACGCGACCGAAGCCGCCCTCATCGGCCGGGCCTACCCGCACCGGCCGCCCGTCACCGCCCCCAAGGGCGTACTGGGCCACTGCATGGGGGCGGCCGGTGCCATCGAGGCGGGGCTGACCGTCCTGACGCTCCAGCACGGCATCGTCCCGCCGATCGCCAACCTGGACGCCCCCGACCCCACGTTCGCCATCGACTGCGTCACCAAGGCCCCGCGTGCGCTGCCCGTACGACGGGCCGTCAGCCACTCCTTCGGGTTCGGCGGGCAGAACGCGGTGATCGCGCTCCAGGCCCCGTAAGGGAGTCCGCCGGCTTCACGGCAGCGAGCCGGGCCGGTGCGGCGGGACGATCCCGCGCCGCACCGGCCCGCCGGGGGAGTGGTCCGCGCACCGGCTCTGAGCTGCGCGAAGACCCGTGATAGCTTGCCGGGGCCAGTCGAACCCCAGCGACGGGGTCAGGGAATCCGGTGCGAGACCGGAACTGACGCGCAGCGGTGAGGGGGACGGGCGGGGCCACGGCCACTGGAGCACACACGTGCTCCGGGAAGGCGTCCCGCCCGGACGAACCCGAGTCCGAAGACCTGCTGGCACCCGCGCCCCGCACCGGGGCTCGGGCACCGTACGACGGGCTCCGCGGCTGGGCCCAGAGACACCGAGGTCCTCCGTGCTGTCCAAGGCCACCCCTGCCCCGATACGCACCGCCGTCCTGTTCGCGGCCGGCGTCGTCCTGCTCACCGCCTGCGGCGGCGGGACCACCAACTCCTCCGCCGACGGCGGCGCCAAGGCCGACGGCTTCCCGCTCACCCTCAAGAACTGCGGGCGCACCGTCACGGTGAAGGCGCCGCCCCGGCGGGCCGTCTCGGTCGACCAGGGATCGACGGAGATCCTCCTCTCGCTCGGCCTCGCCGACCGGCTCGCGGCCACCGCGACCTGGAGCGACCCGGTCATGAAGGGCCTGGAGAAGGCCAACAAGGGCGTCGAGCGCATCTCCGACAACCGGCCCTCCTCGGAGAAGGTCCTCGACAAGGAGCCCGACTTCCTCAGCGCCTCCTTCGCCTCCACCCTCGCCAAGGGCGGTGTCGCCCCCCGCGAACAGTTCGAGAAGCTGGGTGTCCCCACCTACATCTCGCCCGCCGACTGCGTCGGCAAGGACAACGGTGGCGGCGGTGACGGAGCCCGTACCGCACCCCTCACCATGGACAGCGTCTACACCGAAGTCCGTGAGCTGTCCGAGGTGTTCGGCGTCCCCGAGCGCGGCGACGCCCTGGTGAGGAAGCTCCAGGCGCGGGTGGCCAAGGCCACCGACGGCGTCGAGGCCTCGAAGGCCTCCCTCCTCTACTGGTTCTCCGACTCCAAGGCCCCCTACCTCGCGGGCTGCTGCGGTGCCCCCGGTGTCATCACCCGGGAGCTCGGCGCGAAGAACGTCTTCGACGACACCCACGACGAATGGCCCCAGATCAGCTGGGAGACCGTCGCCGACCGCAACCCCGACGTCCTGGTCATCGGCGATCTGAGCCGCACGATGCAGACGGCCGAGAGCGCCGAGAAGAAGATCGAGTTCCTGGAGTCCAACCCGGTCACCAGGACCATGGACGCCGTCAGGAACCGGCGGTACGTGCTGCTCAGCGGACAGGCGATGAACCCCACCATCCGGACGGTCGAGGGCCTGGAGCGTGTCGCCGCCGGGCTGCGCGACTTCGGGCTCGCGGGGTGAGCGGCGGCAGCCTGACGGTGGAGCGGCCCGCCGAGGTACGACGGGTGGGCGCGTCGGCCCGGGCGCTGCTCTGGACCGGCGGGCTCCTGCTCCTGCTGTTCTCCGTCGCCGTCGCCGTCACGATCGGGCCCGCCCGGATCTCCGTCCCCGACGTCTGGTCCGCCGTCGCCTCCCATCTGGGCTTCGGCGCCTCGGAGCTGAGCCCGATCCGGGACGGCATCATCTGGAACCTGCGCATGCCGCGCACCCTGCTCGCCGCCGTGTGCGGCGCCGGGCTCGCGGTGTGCGGCACGGTGATGCAGTCCCTGCTGCGCAACCCGCTCGCCGACCCGTTCGTCCTCGGCGTCTCCTCCGGGGCCTCCACCGGGGCAGTCGTGGTGGTCGTCCTCGGTGTCGGCGGCGGAGCGGTGTCGCTGTCGGCCGGGGCCTTCGTCGGCGCCATCTGCTCGTTCGCCCTGGTCCTGCTGCTCAGCCACACACTCGGCTCCACCACCGACCGGGTGGTGCTCTCCGGTGTCGCCGCGATGCAGCTCTTCTCCGCCCTGACCTCCTTCGTCGTGATGACCTCCGCCGACGCCGAGCAGACCCGCGGGGTGCTCTTCTGGCTGCTCGGCTCGCTCAGCGGGGTCGGCTGGAGCGAGGTGGCCCTGTGCGCCGCCGTCCTCGCCGTCTGCCTGGCCGTGTGCCTGGCCCACGCCCGTACGCTCGACGCCTTCGCCTTCGGGCAGGACGCCGCCGCCGCGCTCGGCGTCGACGTCGCCCGCACCCGGATCGTGCTGCTGTGCACCACCGCCCTGCTGACCGCGGCCCTCGTCAGCTCGGCCGGGGCGATCGGCTTCGTCGGCCTGGTCCTGCCGCACGTGGCCCGTGCCCTGACCGGCTCCGGGCACCGGCGTCTGCTGCCGGTCACCGCACTCGCCGGGGCGGTCTTCCTGGTGTGGGTCGACACCCTGGCCCGTACGGTCCTGGACCCGCAGGAGGTGCCGGTCGGCGTGGTCACCGCGCTGATCGGCGTCCCCGCGTTCGTCCTCGTC
Source organism: Streptomyces sp. NPDC088706 (assembly GCF_044752765.1). Taxonomy (NCBI): domain Bacteria; kingdom Bacillati; phylum Actinomycetota; class Actinomycetes; order Kitasatosporales; family Streptomycetaceae; genus Streptomyces; species Streptomyces sp. NPDC088706. The sequence continues at coordinate 242,148 of NZ_JBIVLW010000006.1, read as the reverse complement.
CTGTACCGCACCCGGAGCACGCCATGAACAATTCCGAGGGGCTGCGCGCCGACCGGGTCGGCCGGGAGGCCGGCGGCCGGCTCATCCTCGACGGGGTGGACATAGCCCCGCCGCCCGGCGCCACCGTCGGCCTGCTCGGCCCCAACGGCTCCGGCAAGTCCACCCTGCTGCGGATCCTCGCGGGCCTTCTCGCCCCGGACACCGGCACCGTCATCCTGGACGGCGACCCCCTCGCCGGCCTCGGCCGCCGCACCGTGGCCCGCCGGATCGCCGTGGTCGACCAGCACGCCGGCACCCAGGTCGACCTCAGCGTCCTGGACGTCGTACGCCTCGGCCGCATCCCGCACCGCCGCGCCTGGTCCGCCCCCGACCGCGGCGACGAGGAAGCCGTCACCGACGCCCTGCGGCGCACCGGCCTCACCGACCGGGCCGCCCAGTCCTGGCACACCCTGTCCGGCGGCGAACGCCAGCGGGTCCAGATCGCCCGCGCGCTGGCCCAGCGGCCCCGCGAACTCCTGCTGGACGAGCCGACCAACCACCTGGACATCCAGCACCAGCTGGAACTGCTCGCCCTGGTCGCCGAGTTGCCCCTCACCAGCGTCATCGCCCTGCACGACCTCAACCTCACCGCGATGTTCTGCGACCGGATCACCGTGATGAAGGCGGGCCGGGTGATCGCCGGCGGCACCCCGGCCGAGGTCATCACCGAGGAGCTCATCGAGGACGTCTACGGGGTCCGGGCGGTCGTCACCCCGGACGGGCCTCAGGGACGTCCCTCGGTACGGTTCCTGCCGCGCCGCTGACGGCGCCGGGCCGTCACCCAGCGGGCGGCGGGCTCCGGACAGCCCTCCGGGCGGACCCGTTGCGCGAGTCCGCCCGGAGGCCGAGGACATGGGAGCCGCCTTCCGGCCGCCGAAGGGGGTGTGCCGTCAGCGGCGGCGCCCCTTGCCGAATTCGCCACCGGTGTCCTTGCCGGTGTCCATGTCCTTGCCCTCCCCGTAGTCGATCTTCTCCTTGCGGACCTCCGCGGAGACTTCCTTCTGCTCGGTGACCTTGTTGGTCTCCATACGGACCCGCTCCACCGGGACGGCCTCCTTGCGGACGGTGGCGCGCTCCGCGTGCAGGGTGACCTCCACGTCCTGCTCACCGAAGTCCGTGGTCCCGGTCACCTTCTCACCGGGCCGCAGCGGCTCGCGGACCACCCGCACCTCCTCGTGGGAGACGGGCACGGACCGGGTGACCTCCTCGGTCACCACGTACTTGTGCAGCCTCGCCCGGCCGCTCTCGTACTCCTCCGTACCGACGTGCAGCTGCTCCTCGGAGCGGATCATCTCCTCCTTGCCGCTCATGTCGGCGCCGCGGGACGTACCCGCTCCGGCACCCGCCAGCGGGCGGGACGTGGCGGAGGTGTCCGTGTCACGGTGCTTGCCGGTGCCGGTCATATCGGCTCCGGTGGTGCCCGCGGCCTGGGCGCTCGTGGTGGTCCTGCCGGTCGCCTTGGCGTTCGGCGGCGTGCCCGTGCCACGGGCCCCGCCCGCCCCTGCCGCGCCCATGGCGCCGGTACCGGCGACGGTCCGGGCGTCCGCACCGGTGCCGGTGCCCTTGGTGTCACCGAGGTTGCCGGTCTTCCTGGTCAGGCCGTAGTGGCGGTAGAGCTCCTCCTCCTCGGCGACGGAGAGGTGCGCGTCGGCGTCCACCCGGGGCGCTTCCTTGACCGTGTCCTTGGAATGCGCGACGTGCAGGTCGGAGCCCACCCGACGGGCTCCGGCGAGCGGTACGAAGCTCTCCTTCATGCCGAACATGCCGGTCTTGACCGTGACCCAGTCGGGCTTGCCGGTGTCGTCGTCGACGTACACCCGGCCCACGCTGCCGACCTTCTCGCCCTCGTTGTCGTACACGGTCAGACCGTCGAGCTCTCCGGAATCCGTGAAACCGTCAGCGGCTCCCATAACCGAAACCCTCCTCGCTGGGCGCGCCCTGTGGGTGGCTCCACCAGATGTAGGCACGTCCGGCTTCCATCGCGCCCCACCCGCCTGGACGCTGCAACCGCCCGGCCACCCGGGCCCGGGAGATCCGGAGGCCCGGTGGTCGCTGCTGGCCCCGTACCGGGCCGCTGAGCGGCCCCCGGACCGGTTAGGCCGATCGGGTGAGCGGGAGGGGCCCGCATAGGATCGCCGGAGCGCGGCGGCCCCGGGAGGACGGGCCGTCGCCGGTCCCGCCGAGCCACCAGGGGTGCGTCATCCGTTCCGTACGCGTCCACCTGCCCGCCCGCCGCGGCGACATCCCGGACCGGCGCCGCGAACTGCGCGACCGGCACGAGGACGGCCACCACCTCCACCACCTCGTGTGGCGGCTGGGCCCCGGAGTGCGGGTCTGCGGCAGCGCGGTGCTCGGCGGCGGCATCGGCCCCCGCGCCTGGATCCTCAATGCCCAGGTCCCCGGCGGCTACCCCCGCCTCGACCCGGACCGCCACCTCGCCGAGATCGCCGCCGCCGAGGGGCTCACCGGCCCCGGCGCCGGGCTGATGACCGCCGCCGACGTCGCCGCGTACACGACCGGCCACGACGGCGGTGTCACCGCGACCGTGACGGCGGGCCTCGGCGTACGGGGCTGGGCGGCGGCCCCCGAGACCGCCACTCCCGCACCGCCCCGGCCGGGCACGGTCAACATCGTGGTCACACTGCCCGCCGCACTCTCCGACGCCGCCCTGGTCAACGCCGTCGCCACCGCCACCGAGGCCAAGGTCCAGGCCCTGCTGGACGCCGGACTCGACTGCTCGGGCACCCCCACGGACGCCGTGTGCGTCGCCGCCCCGGAGCCGGGTCCCGGCGGCGGCGAGCCCTTCGCCGGGCCCCGCTCCACCTGGGGCGCGCGGATCGCCCGCGCCGTGCACACGGCCGTGCTGGCGGGGGCCCGTACGGCGGGGTGAGCCTCAGCTCACCGTCACGGGATGCCGCACCACCGCGTCGAAGAGATACCCCTGCGTGTTGTGCGCCGTCGTCTTCGGCTGCGTACGCCCCGACCGGTCCGTGGCGCGCGCCAGCAGCTCCGCCGGGCCCCGGTGTGCCGGCACCCAGTCCACCGACCACCGCACCCAGCTCCAGGCCCGGGGCCGGTCGTGCAACCGGGCCCGCCGCCAGAGCTGCCCACCGTCGGTGCTGACCTCCACCGACCGCACCGGCGCCCCGCCCGACCACGAACGGCCGGTCAGCACCGTGCGGCGACGGGCGGGGAACGAGGCACCCCGCACCAGCTCGAAGGCGCTCTTCAGCGTCTGCCGGGTCAGCGGGGCGCTGCCCTCCGGCGGATACCCGGGACCGAACAGGCGGTAGAGGCCGGTGTTCCACGGGGTGAGCAGCGGCTCCGCGCTCACCTCGATGTCCCCGAGCCACTTGATGTTGGCGATGCCCACCCACGACGGCACGATCACCCGGACCGGGTACCCGTGGTCCGGCGGCAGCGGCTCGCCGTTCATCTCGTACGCCAGCAGCACGTCGTCCAGCGCCTTCGCCACCGGCACCGGCCGCCGCACCCGGCCCAGGTTCACGCCGTCCGTGACGACCTCGGCGTCCAGGCCGCGCGGCAGCACGTCCACGGCGTGCCGCCCGGTCCCGGCCCGGCGCAGCACATCCCCCAGCCGCACCCCGCGCCAGCGGGCCGTGCCGATCGCTCCGAGTGTCCAGGCGGTGCCGCTGACCGCCTGTCCCTGCTGCGAGGCGAAGAAGCTGCGCCCGTTGCCGGCGCACTCCACGAAGGCGGTACGGCTCACCGAGGGCAGCGCCCGCAGGTCGGCGTAACCGAAGTCCACCGGGCCGCTTTTCAGCCCGTCACCCCAGACCGTCAGCTTCCAGGTGCCCCGGTCGATGCGCGGGGTGGCGGTGTGGTTGCGGACGAAGAACCGGTCGGCGGGGGTGAGCAGCCCGGTCTCCTTGAACGCGGCGAAGTTCGTCTCCGCGTTGGTGCCGCGCAGCGTGAACAGCTCCGGCGGCAGCGGCTTGACCACACCGGGCAGCCCGGCGGCCGCCGCCTGTGCCGCCTGTGCCGGGGCGGCGACCGAGGCCGGCGGCAGCGCCGCCGAGGCGGCCGCGAGGAGCTTGAGCAGATCGCGGCGGTCGATCCCGGCGGAGCGCGCCGCCCCGGCGGACCACTGCCGCAGCCGTATCCGGTCGTAGGCGTCCTCGGACGGTGGGGATGGCGGGGTCATGGCAGCTCCTCGCAGAGAACGGGGAAACGGGGGAGGGGGGAGAAGAGGGTGGCAGCAACTCCTGGATGAGCGAACCCACCTGCTCGGTCTCGATGAGGAAACCGTCATGTCCGTAAGGAGAGTTGACGATCCGTAGGGCGTCCGCCCCCGGCAGCAGCGCCGCCAACTCCTCCTGCTGGGAGAGCGGGTACAGCCGGTCCGAGTCGACGCCCACGACCAGCGCGGGCATCCGCGCCCGGCGCAGCGCGCGGGCACTCCCGCCCCGGGCCCGGCCGACGTCATGCCCGTTCATCGCCTCGGTGAGCACCACATAGCTGCCCGCGTCGAACCGGCGCACCAGCTTCCGCGCGTGGTGGTCGAGATAGGACTCCACCCGGTAGCGCCCGCCGCGCCCCGGCACCTCGCCCGGCTGCGGCTCACCGCCGAAACGGGAGCCGAGCTCGGGCTCGCTGCGGTACGTGATGTGGGCGATGCGGCGCGCCTGGCCGAGGCCCCGGTGCGGACCGCCGCCGGGCGGAGCGCCGTGGTAGTCGCCACCCCGCCAGCCCGGGTCGCAGCGGATGGCGCCGATCTGCACCGACCCCCAGGCGATCTGCTCGGCGGAGGCGGCGGCCGGGGCGGCGAGCACCAGCAGCGAACCGGTGCGCTCCGGGCGGCTCACCGCCCACTCCAGCGCCCGCATCCCGCCCATGGAACCCCCGACGACGGCCGCCCACCGTCCGATGCCCAGCACATCGGCCAGCGCCGCTTCGGCCGCCACCTGGTCCCGAACCGTCAGATACGGGAAGCGGGAGCCCCAGGGCGCGCGGTCGGGCCCGGGGGAGGAGGGGCCCGTACTGCCCTGGCAGCCGCCCAGCACGTTCGGGGCGACGACGAACCACCGGTCCGTGTCGAGCGCCCGGCCCGGGCCGACCAGCGCGTCCCACCAGCCGGGGGTGGGGTGGCCGGGACCCGCAGGGCCGGCCGCGTGGCTGTCCCCGGTCAGCGCGTGCAGGACCAGCACGGCGTTGGAACCGTCCGCCGCCCGCCGCCCCCAGGTCTCGTACGCCAGACGGACCCCCGGGAGCCGGACGCCGGACTCCAGGGGCAGCGGGTCCCCGATCGCCGCCCAGCGGCGACGACCGGGCGGGTCCCCCTCGCTCCGGCCGCCGGAGGCCGGCGGGAGGGAGAGTGCGGCGGACGCGGCGCCACGGTTCAGGACGCCGCCTTCGCGGCCCGGAACCCTGCCTCCAGGTCGGCTTTGAGGTCGGCCACGTTCTCCAGGCCGACCGACAGCCGCACCAGGCCCGGCGTGGCGCCGGTGGCGATCAGCTGCTCCTCGGTCAGCTGGCTGTGCGTCGTGGAGGCGGGGTGGATGATCAGGCTCCGTACGTCACCGATGTTGGCGAGGTGGCTGAACAGCTCGACGGCGTCCACGAACTGCTTCCCCGCCTCGGCCCCGCCCTTCAATTCGAAGGCCAGCACCGCTCCGGCACCGCGCGGCAGATAGCGCTGCCCCGCCTCGTACCAGCGGTTCGACGGCAGACCGGCGTAGTGCACGGTCTCCACCTCGTCGCGCTGCTCCAGCCAGCGGGCCAGCTCCAGCGCGTTGGAGGTGTGCCGCTCCAGCCGCAGGCTCAGCGTCTCGACGCCCTGGAGCAGCAGGAACGCCGAGTGCGGCGAGAGCGCGGGGCCCAGGTCGCGCAGCAGCTGGACGCGGAGCTTGACGGCGACGGCGCCCGGTCCCAGGTCCGGCCAGTAGCGCAGCCCGTGGTAGCTCGCGTCGGGCTGGTGGAAGTCCGGGAAGCGTTCGGCGTGCGCACCGAAGTCGAAGGTGCCGCCGTCCACGACGACCCCGCCGATGGTGGTGCCGTGTCCGCCGAGGAACTTGGTCGCGGAGTGGATCACGATGTCCGCGCCGTGCTCGATCGGCCGCAGCAGGAAGGGGGTGGGCACGGTGTTGTCCACGATCAGCGGCACCCCGGCGGCGTGCGCGGTGTCGGCCACCGCCCGGATGTCCAGCACGTCGCCGCGCGGATTGCCGAGCGTCTCGGCGAAGAACGCCTTCGTGTTGGGCCGGACGGCGGCCCGCCACGCGTCCACGTCCTCGGGGTCCTCGACGAAGGACACCTCGATGCCGAACCGGGGCAGCGTGTGGTGGAAGAGGTTGTAGGTGCCACCGTAGAGCGAGGGCGAGGAGACGATGTGGTCGCCCGATCCGGCCAGCGTCAGGAGCGCGAGGGTCTCGGCCGCCTGCCCGGAGGCCAGCGCCACGGCGGCCACTCCGCCCTCCAGCGCGGCGATGCGCTGTTCCAGGACGTCCTGCGTGGGGTTGTGGATACGGGTGTAGATGTTGCCGGGCTCGGCGAGGGAGAACACGTCGGCCGCGTGCTGGGTGTCGCGGAAGACGAAGGACGACGTCTGGTAGATCGGCACCGCGCGGGCACCCGTCGTCGGGTCCGGGGCGGCCCCGGAGTGGATCTGCTTCGTCTCGAACGACCAGGCGGCGTCCGGTTCCCGCCGGTCCACGTCCTCGGGGGTGTGGCCTGCGGTGACGGAGTCGAGGGGCTGGCTCATGTGTTCCTCGCACGTGGTTCGGTCGCCGTACGGCGTACGTCCGCCGGGCGGCGGAAGCCCGGGGGCGACGGGCTGACTACGGACCGTAGGACGAGCCGGAGCGCCCCGGAAGCGTGTCGCCCGCTTGGCCACGAACCTGCAATACGGCGGCAACGCAGAGGCCGGTCCGGAGTCCGGACCGGCCTCTGCGCCGAGGGCCTCACGCCCGGATCACGCCGGGCGCGCGGGGGTTCAGCGGGTCAGGACGCGTCACTCCTGGGTGAGCATCCCGCTGCGCAGCTTGCCCAGCGTCCGGCTCAGCAGCCGGGAGACGTGCATCTGGGAGATCCCGAGCTCCGCACCGATCTGCGCCTGCGTCAGCTCCTGGCCGAACCGCATGTCGATGATCCGGCGCTCCCGCTCGTCCAGCTCGCCGAGCAGCGGCGCGAGGGCGTGCAGGTTCTCCACCGTCTCCATGGCGGGGTCCGGCCCGCCCAGGACGTCGGCGAAGGTCCGCCCGCCGGTGGGCTGGGGGCCGGCCTCCGCGGAGTCGGTCGGCATGTCCAGGGAGCCCGCCGTGTAGCCGTTGGAGGCGACGATCCCCTCGGTGATCTCCGCCTCGTCCATCCCCAGGTGCTCCGCCAGCTCCTGCACCGTCGGGTCCCGGTCGAGGTCGCCCGCGAGGGTCTCCTTCGCCTTGGCGATGTCCACTCGGAGCTCCTGGAGGCGCCGGGGCACGTGGACGGCCCAGCTGGTGTCCCGGAAGAACCGCTTGATCTCACCGACGATGTAGGGGACGGCGAAGGAGGTGAACTCGACCTCGCGGGAGAGGTCGAAGCGGTCGATCGCCTTGATCAGCCCGATCGTGCCGACCTGGACGATGTCCTCCATGTCGCCGCTGCCCCGGTTGCGGAAGCGGTTGGCGGCGAACCGGACCAGCGAGAGGTTCATCTCGATGAGGGTGTTGCGCGCGTACTGGTACTCGTGCGTGCCCTCCTCCAGGACCTGGAGGCGGTCGAAGAAGAGCCGCGAGAGCCGACGCGCGTCCAAGGGGGCGATCTTGCCGGCGTCCTCGATCCACGGGAGGTCCTCCGTGGCACCCGTCCGCTGCTCCGTACCGGTCGTCTGTGCCATGTGCGCCGTCATGTCGTCACCCTCCCACGGTCGTAGGCCATCAGGTTTCCTCGCATGCCCGGAGGTAGCGCACTCATGCGTGCCGGACGGATGTGATCCGACCAGGTAGGGCGAGTCGGCCGAAACACGTGTCGTCCGGCCCTGAATCGGCGTCACAGGGCGGGAGGAAGCACAGGGGGCGCACAGAACCGCCCCACCGGTACGGGGGAGCCCGGTGGGGCGGTCGCCACCAGAGTGCCACAGACGCCGGGAAGTTGGGACCGGACCGGCGCGTATCGGCCGACGGATGAGTCGAATTCGTCGTTCGTCCACGCGGGCGCACGCCGGTTCCCACCGTGCTCCGGAACCTCTCCCTCCACCGTCGCGGAGCCGGTCCCGCGCCCCGGTTGATTGCGGCATCGTGAACAGTTCCCCGCCCCGGAATACGCCCTGCGCGCATCGGCTTTTCGCGGTCGGCGGGCGCGCGGCGCCAGAGCACCGGGGTGCTCGCGGGGAGGAACCGCGCGATGGACGGAACGAGGGAGACCATGCGCAAGCCGTACGCGTACGAGCAGTGCCCCGGAGGGGTGGCCCGGGGCGGAGCCGAACGGCCCGATCCGATCGCCGGGGTGGGCCCGTGAGCACCGTGGACCAGCACGGGCTCCAGCCCCCGCACGGGCTCCAGCCCCCGCACGGGCTCCAGCCCCCGCACGGGCTCCAGCCCCCGCACGGGCTCCAGCCCCCGCCCGAGCCCCGGCACCAGCCGCAGCCCGAGCCCCGGCACCAGCCGCAGCCCGAGCCCCGGCACCAGCCGCAGCCCGAGCCCCGGCACCAGCCGCAGCCCGAGCTCCAGCACCAGGACCTCGTGGCACGGCAGTCCGCCGCCGCCGCGCCGACGGCGGCCGACCCCGGCACACCCCACCCGCTGGACAACCCCGCCCTGTCCTCGCTCACGGGTCCGCACGCCCACTTCGCCGAGCGCCAGGGCCGGATCCTGCGCTACCCCGTCGACGTCACGCCCTGGACCGCTCACCCCGACGTCCCGGACGCACAGGACTGGGCCGATCTCGCGGCACTCGCCGGTCCGGGCGGAACCATCAGCCTCAACACGCTCCAGGGGGAGCCGCCGCAGGGCTGGGAGATCCTGCACCGGATCGCCGGCGTCCAGCTCGTCGACGTGTCGGTGGTCCCGGCGCCCGACCCCGAAGCCGTACGGCTCGGCCCGGCCGATGTGCCAGAGATGCTGGACCTGGTGGCGCGCACCCGCCCCGGCCCCTTCCTGCCGCGCACCGTGGAACTCGGCACCTACCTGGGCATCCGCCGGGGCGGGGCTCTGGTGGCGATGGCGGGGGAGCGGCTGCACCCGCCGGGCTGGACCGAGATCAGCGGGGTCTGCACCGACGAGTCCGTACGGGGTCAGGGGCTGGCGAGCCGCCTGGTCAGGGCAGTGGCGTACGGGATCCGTGAGCGCGGCGAGACCCCGTTCCTGCACACCTCCGCCGCCAACACGGTGGCGATCCGGCTCTACGAATCCCTCGGCTTCCAGCTCCGCGCCCACCCCGAGTTCCTCTCCGCCCTGGCTCCGGCGACGCTCCCGCCCGCCGAGGGCACCCCTCGGGCCGCGTAGGGGTGACCCGGGACGGGGCCGCGAGGTGGAACTCCGGCACCCGCGGGGACCTCGGTTCCCGGGACCTACGGACCCCCGGCGGGCCGGTCCCGGGGCCTCGGGCCCCCGCCCCGAGGTCCGGAGGTCCCGGGCCGGACGGCCTGCTCGGGACCTTCGGCACCCCCTCCGGGCCCTATGCCCTCCTGTGCCCGGGCCCGGATCCCGGTCAACTGGAAGGGACCGGCCCCATCGCGGGCGGCACCGAGAAGTGAGCGGGAGGAGAGGCCGTGGCCCTGGGCGAACGGCGCACGGCAAGGGACCGTACGGCGGTGCTGCCCGGTACGGAGGCGGGCGCCTCGGCGTCCACGGGCCGGATCGGGAGCTGGCTGCTGGCCGGCGGGGTGGCACTGCTGAGCACGCTGGTCGTCCTCCTCGACCTGGCCACGGGCGACGACCTGCGGGTCATCCCCCTGCTGGTGGTCATCCCGGCTTTGGCCTCGGTCTTCTGCACCCTCCGGCAGACCGTCTGGGTAGCGGTGTGGATCACGGCGGTCGTCGTCGGGCCCGGGCTCGGCGGGAGGGGCACCTTCTGGGACTTCGTCTTCGGCATCGGCTTCACCGTGCTGGCCTGCGGCCTCGGCGTCGCCGCCTGCGCGGCCCGGATACGCCACGTCACCGAGATGGCCCGGCTCCGTTCCGCCGCCGTCGCCCTGCAGCGCCAGATCCTGCGGCCCCTGCCCGTCGTCACCGACCAGGTCTTCGCGTACGGCCTCTACGAGCCGATCGAGGAGGACCGCTTCGTCGGCGGCGACATCTACGAGGTCGTCCAGTCGTCGTACGGGACCCGCGTGATCATCGGGGACGTCCAGGGCAAGGGGCTCGCGGCCATCGGCGCCGGGTTCGCCGCCATCGCCGCGTTCCGCGAGGCGGCGGTCCGCGAGCCGACGCTCACCGGAGTGGTGCAGGCCCTGGAGGACGCCGTCATCCGGCACAACGTCTTCTCCGCCCAGACCGGCGAGACCGAACGCTTCGTGACGGCGCTGGTCCTCGGGTTCGACGGGCAGGACGGCGTACGGGCGGTGAACTGCGGCCATCTGCCGCCGAGGCTGCTGCACGAGGGCCGGTCCTCGGCCGTCCCGCTCGACCGGACCTACGTGCCCCTCGGCCTGGCCGGCCTCAGCCGCGAGACCCGTACGGAGGAGTGGTTCGCCTTCCCGCCGGAGGCCACGCTCCTCGCCGTCACCGACGGCGTGACCGAGGCCCGCGACGCGGCCCACGCCTTTTACCCGCTCGACCGGCGGCTGGTCGGCTGGGCCGGGCACGGCCCCGGCGAACTGCTGGACGCGCTCCACATCGACCTGGAGAAGTTCACCGGCGGGATCAGGCGCGACGACGTCGCCGCGCTCGCCCTGCGCCGGGCACCGGGCGACGGCAGGCCGATGCCGACGCTCTCCGCCGAAGGCGTACGACCGGTCGCGGGGGCGCTGAGCGACTGAGCCGGGTGACGCCTTCCATCACATCCGGCTGGACGCCCAGGAGGACTCGGTCGCCATCGTCGCGGACCGGCTCGGCGTCGACGCGCGCCACGACATCCGGCCCGCCGTGGCCGTGGCGGCGGGAGCGGGCGCCCTGCTCGCGGCCCAGGCCGCCTGGGTGCGCGGCGGTCGCCCGGACGCCCTGCCCGCGCTGGTCACCGAGGCGTTCGACGCCCTGTCGGCGGACCTGCTCACGGCATCCGGCCAGGGCCGGGAGAGCACCGCCGGAAACCGGACCGGCACAGCACCGCCGGAAACCGGACCGGCACAGCGCGGCCGAAAACCGGGACCGGCACAGCGCGGCCGAAAACCGGGACCGGCACAGCGCGGCCGGAAACCGGGACCGGGGCCGGGACAGCACCACGGAAGACCCAGCAGAAGAGGCGATCTCATGAGCACCACCCTCCCCACCCCCCCTGGGCCGAGTTCGCCGGCCGATCCGCCCTCGTCACCGGCGGAGCCTCCGGCATCGGCCTCGCCGTCGCCCGGCTGCTCGCCACGGCCGGCGCGGCCGTCGTCGTCGCCGACCACGACGAGGAGAACGCCCGCAAGGCCGCTGCCCAGCTGGAGAGCGCCGGCGCGCGAGCGGCCGCCGTACGCATGGACGTCACCGACCCGGCCTCCGTCGAAGCCGGTGTGCGGTTCGCCGTGGACACCTTCGGCGCCCTGCACCTCGCCGTGAACAACGCCGGGGTCGCGGGCCCCTCCGGTCCCACCGGCGCGTACCCCGTCGAGGAGTGGGACCGTGTCGTCGCCACCAACCTCAGCGGCGTCTTCTACTCGCTGCGCCACGAACTGCCCGCCATCGTCGCGTCGGGCGGCGGAGCCGTCGTCAACATGTCCTCGATCCCCGGCACCAACGGCTTCGCGGGCTCGCCCGCCTATGTCGCCGCCAAGCACGGAGTCGTCGGCCTCACCAGGACGGCGGCGCTCGAATACGTCGCACAGAACGTCCGGATCAACGCGGTCGGCCCCGGCTTCATCGACACCCCGCTCCTGCGCGACGCCGACCCGCGGGCCCGCGAGCACCTGATCTCCCTGCACCCGGCCGGACGCCTCGGCACCGCCGAGGAGGTCGCCGAACTCACCGTCTTCCTCCTCTCCGACAAGGCCTCCTTCATCCACGGCAGCTACCACCTGGTGGACGGCGGCTACTCCGCCCCGTGACGGCGCCCGGGTGGCGGCCGGGGGAGACGCGGGCGACAAAGGACATGCGGAACGTGCGGGGCATGCGGGGCATGCGGGGCGCGGGGGCCGACGAAGCGAAGCAAGGAAGAAGCGAGGAGACCCCATGAAAGCCGTTCAGTACCGGGCCGTCGGTGCCGCCCCTGAGGTCGTCACCGTGCCGGACCCCGAGCCCGGCCCCGGCCAGGTCCTGCTGAAGGTCACCGCCGCCGGAGTCTGCCATTCCGACATCGCCGTGATGAGCCGCCCCGCCGACCAGATCCCCTTCCCGCTGCCCCTCACCCTGGGCCACGAGGGCGTCGGCACAGTCGCCGCGCTCGGTGACGGTGTGGACGGCCTGTCCGTCGGCGACTCCGTCGCGGTGTACGGGCCCTGGGGCTGCGGCATCTGCGTGAACTGCGCCGAGGGCAAGGAGAACTACTGCCTGCGCGCCGAGGAGCTCGGCATCATGCCGCCCGGACTCGGCGCGCCCGGCGCCATGGCCGAGTACATGATCGTCGACGACGCCCGCCACCTGGTGCCGATCGGCGACCTGGACCCGGTGAAGACGGTGTCGCTCACGGACGCCGGGCTCACCCCGTACCACGCGATCAAGCGCTCGCTGCCGAAGCTGGTGCCCGGCGCCACGGCCGTCGTCATCGGCACCGGCGGCCTCGGCCATGTCGCGATCCAGCTCCTGCGCGCCATGACCGCAGCCCGGGTCATCGCCCTGGACATCACCGAGGACAAGCTCGACCTGGCCACGTCCGTCGGCGCACACGAGGCCGTCCTCTCCGACGAGAAGGCGCCGGCCCGCGTCATGGAGCTGACCGGCGGACTCGGCGCGCACGTCGTGCTGGACTTCGTCGGCGCCCCGCCCACCGTGGAGACCGCCGGAGCCGTCGCCCGGGTCGACGGGGACGTCACGATCGTCGGCATCGGCGGTGGCGCGCTCCGCGTCGGCTTCGGGACGCTCCCGTACGGCACCAGCGTCAGCGCCCCCTACTGGGGCTCGCGCAAGGAGCTCGCGGAGGTGCTCGACCTGGCCCACGCGGGGGCCGTGGACGTCCACGTGGAGACGTACTCCATCGACGAGGCCCCGCTCGCCTACGAGCGGCTGCACGACGGCCGGATCAACGGCCGCGCGGTCATCCTTCCGAACGGCTGAACCCTCCTGCCACGGCTGCGGACCGTCACGGAACCAGTCCCGACCATCGAAAATCCCCAGCACCGTCCGACGCGCGCCGATACACTCGGCGCCATGGGTTCGTACTACTACTTCCGCTGATTCCCGGCCCGGGCAGCCGCCGCGCGACGCCCGACGTCACCGGTTGACGCTCACCGGCCGACCGCCGAGCACCGCCCGCGACCTCACCGGGCGGGGCCCCGCCGTATCCGGCCCCGATGTGCCGCTGTCCCTCCGCCGTCCGGTATCCACGCCCCGCCCCGCGCGTGCGGGTCCTCGCCGGGGACCTGGCCCCCGACAGCGGGACGGTCCGCCGCCGGGCCCGGGTCGGCTACCTCCCGCAGGAGCTGCCCGCCCGGCCGACCCGGCGCACGCTCCTCGCCACCTTCGCCGCGAGCCGCCCCGGCTTCCCCGACGAGTACGCCGACGAGCTGCTGGGGCTGGGCCTGTTCCGCCCAGGGGGCCTCGGCGTGCCCGTCGCGGCCCTCTCCATCGGCCAGCAGCGCAGGCTCGCCCTGGCCCGCCTGGTGACGCGACCGGCCGATCTGCTGGTGCTGGACGAGCCGACGAACCACCTCGCGCTGAGCCTGGTCGAGGAGGTGGAAACGGCCCTCGCGCAGTACCCGGGGGCCGTCGTGGTCGTGTCGCACGACCGCAGCTTCCGCGCTCGCTTCACCGGCGACGTACTGGAGTTGCGGGGCGGCCGCCCGGCGATGACGGCACCCGCCTACGCGTCCGGGGAGGCGGCGGCCTCCCCGAGCACCTGAGCGCGCAGCCGCTTCACGAACACGCGCTGGCCCGCGATCAGCCGCTCGGCGGCCAGCTCCGGCGTGCACCAGGCGAACCGGTCCATCTCCGGGAACTCCTGCTGCACACCGGAGCCGCGCGGCCACTCCATCGTGAACGTCCCCGGCACCACGGACGCCACATCGAGATCCGCCTCCACCGCCCACACGGTCACCGTCTTGCCGCTGCGCTGGCGAGCCTCGCCGAGCGACAGCCAGTCCCCGTCCGGCACCGGCAGCCCCAGCTCCTCCTCGAACTCCCGCCGCGCGGCCGCCGCCGGGTCCTCGTCGGGGCCGTACTCACCCTTCGGCACCGACCAGGCGGCCGCCTCCCGCCCGGTCCAGAACGGCCCACCCATGTGCCCGATCAGCACCTCGACATCGCGCTCACCTCCGTTGCCGGTGCCCGTGACCCGGAAGAGAAGAAGCCCCGCACTGCGCTTGCCTGACGACATGTCGCCAAGTCTGCAAACTCCGTGTGCGGCACGCCAACCGACGGGCCGCACACGCGGCAGGGGACGGAGTCCCATGGGACTCCGTCCCCTGCCGCGTGTGGCGCGGCTCCCTACGTCTTGCGGTAGCCGTACGCCTCCGAGGCCGCCGCCTCCACCGCGCCGATGTCCCCGCCGGACGACGCGGTCACCACGGCGGCGACCGCGCCCTCGACGAACGGCGCGTCGACCAGCCGCGTGTTCTCCGGCAGTTCGTCGCCCTCGGCCAGCATCGCCTTCACCGTGAGGACCGCGCTGCCCAGATCCACGAGGACCGCGACCCCGGCACCCCGGTCCACCGACGCGGCGGCCTGCCCGATCAGCTCCGCGCTGGTGCCGAGCCCGCCGTTCGGCAGCCCGCCCGCCGCCGCGACGGGGGCCGTCACGCCCCCGGCGGCGAGGCCCCGGGCCAGCTCGGCCACCGATTCCGCCACCGGCCCGCTGTGCGAGACCAGCACGATGCCCACCTGCGGTGCGTCGCTCATACCGCCGCACCTCCGTCCCCGTTGCCGGCCCCCTCCACGTCGCCGTCCCCGCCCTCGTCCCCGGCGGTCCGTGCCAGTGCCTCGACCAGCAGGGCCGCCGATGTCGCGCCCGGGTCCTGGTGCCCGATGCTGCGCTCGCCGAGATAGCTGGCCCGCCCCTTGCGCGCCCGCAGCGGCACCGTGGCCTCGGCGCCCGCGCGGGCCGCGTCCGCGGCTCCCCGGAACGACGGGGCCAGCGCTTCGGCGGCCGGCAGCAGCGCGTCCAGCATCGTCTTGTCCCCGGCCTGCGCCCCACCGAGCTGCCCCACGGCGGCGACACCCTCGGCGAACGCCTGGGCGAACTGTTCCTGCGTGACCTCGGCGTCCTCACCGAGCGCCTTGCCCGTACGGCGCAGCAGCGTCCCGTACAACGGCCCGGACGCCCCGCCGACGGTGGAGATCAACTGTCGCCCCGCCAGCGTCAGCACCGCACCCGGGGTGGCGGGCGCGTCCTTCTCCAGCACGGCCGCCACCGCCGCGAAGCCGCGCTGGAGGTTGCTGCCGTGGTCGGCGTCCCCGATCGCCGAGTCCAGCTCGGTCAGTCGGTCCGCCGCACGGTCCACGGCGTCCGCGGTGGCCGCCATCCAGCGGCGGAAGAAGTCGGCGTCGAGCACATGATCTCCTGTTCCCCGGGCCTGTCCGGCACGGTTCGTACGAGTACGGTCGGCGCGGGGCTCACCGGCCCCAGCGGAGCGCGGGCGTCTCCACGGGCGCGTCCCACAGCCGCAGCAGCTCCTCGTCGGCCTGGCACAGCGTCACCGAGCAGCCTGCCATGTCGAGCGAGGTCACGTAGTTCCCCACGAGCGTACGAGCCACCGGCACACCCCGATCGGAGAGCACCCGGTGGACCTCGGCGTTGAACCCGTACAGCTCCAGCAGCGGCGTCGCCCCCATCCCGTTCACCAGCGCCAGCACGGGGCCGGTCGGCCGGAGGTCCTCCAGCACCGCGTTCACGGCGAAGTCGGCGATCTCCCCGGACGTCATCATCGGCCGTCGCTCCCGCCCCGGCTCACCGTGGATACCGATACCCAACTCCAGCTCCCCGGCCGGAAGATCGAAGGTCGGACTGCCCTTGGCGGGCGTGGTGACCGCGCTGAGAGCCACCCCGAAACTCCGCGAGGCCCCGTTCACCTGCCGGGCCACCGCGACCACCCGGTCCAGGGGCGCGCCCTCGTCCGCCGCCGCCCCGGCGATCTTCTCGACGAAGAGCGTCGCACCCGTGCCGCGGCGCCCGGCCGTGAAGGTGCTGTCGCTCACGGCCACGTCGTCGTCCACGACCACCTGCGCGACCTGGATGCCCTCGTCCTCGGCCAGTTCGGCGGCCATCTCGAAGTTCAGCACGTCACCGGTGTAGTTCTTGACGACGAACAGCACCCCCGCCCCGCTGTCCACCGCCGCGGCCGCCCGGACCATCTGGTCGGGCACCGGGAAGGTGAACACCTCCCCGGCACAGGCGGCCGACAACATGCCGGGCCCGACGAACCCGGCATGCAGCGGCTCATGCCCCGACCCACCCCCCGAGACGAGCCCCACCTTCCCGGCCACCGGGGCATCCCGCCGCACGACGACCCGGTTCTCCACATCGACGGTGAGTTCCGGGTGCGCGGCCGCCATACCCCGCAGGGCGTCGGCGACCACGGTCTCCGGGACGTTGATGAGCATCTTCATGGCGGTCTCCTAGCCTGGCGCTGAGTTTCCTGACCGATCGTCATCCATACCTGGTGCGGCTTCGGGCACGTTCATGAGCTGCCGATCGTCCCTCACCGGGCCTGTAGACGCATCATGCGTGGCCGACGGCTGCCCGCAGGGTCAGGCCGAGGCCCACGGCGATGACGAGGAGTGAGGTGACGACGGGGCCGGTCCGTGCCAGCTTGCGCAGCAGGGTGTTGTGGCGGAGGGTCCGGGCGCGGTCATGGCGCTCGATCCGCTCGCGCAGGCGGACCAGGAGGAGACCGGCGAGGGTGAGGGTGGCGGCCATGCCGAGGCCGTAGCCGATGACGAGGAGGACGCCGAACGCGGTACGCCCCAGGGCGACGGCGCCCAGGAGTACGACGAGGGCGGAGGGGCTGGGGACGAGGCCACCGGCGATGCCCATACCGATGAGGCCGGACCTGCTCGTACGCCGGACACTTCCGGTGGCCGCCGGCGTGTCCGACGGGTGGTGTTCGTGGTCGGGCCGGGTGAGCGTCGCTACGTCGGGAGCCGTCCGGAGTTCTCCGGCCGGTGCGCTGTGGGGTACGTGGTCGCGGCCAGGGGGGTGACGATGGTCGTGGCTGTGGTCGATGTCGTCGTGACCGTGGAGATGGCCGGAGGACGGTCCGTGGTGACGGGCGTGCTGGTGGCCGCCGTCATTGTGGTCGTGGCTGTGGTGGCAGTGGTGGCCGTGGTGGTGATGGTGGTTCGGGCCGTGGTGATGGCGGTTGTGCTGCGGCTTGCCCCGGACTGCTCCGAGCAGGAGCCAGAGGCCGATGGCGGTGACGAGGAGCCCGCTGGCGGCTCCCAGCCACATCAGGACGGTTTCGCCGGCCAGATGGGTGGAGACGGGCAGAGCGAGTCCGAGGATGAGGACGCCGGCGGTGTGCGTGAGGGTGACGGTGGCACCGACGGTGAGGGCGTCCCGTTTGGTGCCGCGGCGGCCCGCGAGGTAGGCGGCCATGATGGTCTTGCCATGACCGGGCATCGCCGCGTGGGACGCCCCGAGGACGAGCGCCAGGAACAGCGCCAGCAACCCGACGGGCAGGGTGATCTCACGGGCCCCCACGAGCGAGTCGAAGACCCCGGTCACCTTCGCGAGTACCCCGTTGATGACACCTGCGCCGGGGAAGTCCGCCACTGCCGGAAGGGCCGCACCACCCTGCCCGGGCTCGCTGCGCAAGGTCGCCGAACGCTGGTCGAGCGGGGAGGCGAGGGGGTTCTGCGGGTACCGGCGCAGTTCGCGGGTGCTGGATGCGGCCGGTACGTCGGCCCGGGTGATCCTGACGTCCCGGCCGGTGGCGGTCATCTCGTGCCAGCCGATGCGCGTGGTGTCGTAATCGGTCGAGGCTTGGATGTCGGCGGGCCCGGTGAGGTCGGCCGGGGTGGTCAGGTCGCAGGTGAGGCGGCTGGTCTTCAGGCCCGCCTCCCCGTTCTCGTACACCAGGGTGGCCGAGGACTGCTTCCAGTCCACTCGCGCACCGCCCACGCTCAGGTGGAGCTGCCTGCTGAGTTCGGAACAGGCCTCCTTCGCATGGGCGCGCGACTCGCCGGCGCTGACCCTGCCGTCGTGGTCGGAGTCGACGGTGGGGCGTTCCTGGAGAGCGGAGATCTCCGCACGGTCGACCACGACCTGGGCGTCGATCCGCTCGGGCCGGAGGCCGAGGCCCGTGTGGTAGTTGACGCTGAAGTTGCCCAGGGGATGGGCCGTGGCCGTGGGGGCTGAGGTCACGCTCGTGACGGCGGCCAGGGTGGCGGCGGCCAGGGCGGTGAGGGCTCGGCGCAGGGTGTGGTTCATGGCGTGGTGTCGATTCGCTGGAGCAGGGTGCGGGCGGCGTCGGCGTGCAGGGGGTGGAAGCCCGGCTCGCGCAGCGCTTCGGTCAGGTCGCGGCGGGCCGCTTCCGGATCGCCGAGGGCGTGGTGGATGGCGGCCCGGTGATAGCGGAAGAGCGCGCTGCGGGTGCCCTGGGCCAGGGCCTTGTCGGCCTGGACGAGGGCTTCGGCGTCCCGGCCGGCCCGGTGCAGGGCCCACGCGTACGCGTCGTGGACGGCGACGAAGGGGCGGGTGCGCAGGGTCTGTTCGGCCATCGTCACCGCGCTTCGTGCGTTGCCGTGATCGGCCTCGAAGAGGATCGCGTCCGTGTCCGCCGGAGTCCCGGCGGCCCGCCGGATACGGTCCTGGGCGCGCAGCAGCGCGTACTGCTCCTCGGCCTGTTCGCGGTGGCCCAGGAACTGTTCGAGTTCGCCCAGCCCCAGGAGGTGGTGCGGCAGAGGGGCGACGGCGATGGCCGCCCGGTAGTCGGCGCGGGCCCTGGCGGTGTCGCCCAGTGCCAGGTGGGCGCGGGCCCGGGTCTCCAGGAGCGCCGAATCGCCCGGGACGGCCCTGAGCCCGGTCCGCGCCTCGGCCAGAGCTGCCCGGGGGCCGGCGTCCTGGAGGTCCAGGGTCGCCAGGACGTTGTGGGCGAACGCCGAATCGGCCGGGGTGGCCGCAGCGGCCAGGGACCGCCGCATCAGGGCGCGGGCCCGGGCGGTGTCCCCCTTCAGCTCGAAGGCGTAGGAGGCGCGGGCGAGGGAGGCTGCGTCCGGGCGCAGGTCCGTCATCCTCTGGACGGCGTCGTCGGCCTCGTCGTAGCGGCCGAGCTGGGTGTACGCGTCGGCGAGGACTCCGTAGGCGGAGGAGCTGTGGGGACTGCTGGTCGTGGCTCTGCGGGCCCAGCGCAACGCGGCGGGGAAGTCGTGGCGTCCTGCGGCGAGGGCGCCCATGGCGATCTCGGCGTCCGTGTTGTCCGCGCTCTGCACCGTGAGAGAGGTCCGCAGCGCCTTCTCGGCCCGCTCGTAGGTGGCCGGGTCGGCCGTGGTACGGGCCTGCTGGACGTAGGCCATACCCAGGGCGGCCCAACCGCCCGGATCCCTGGGCAGGCGGGTCACCCGGGCCTGGAGCGCCTCGATCGACCCACGCGCTGGAGAACCGGCCGGACGGCCATCGCCCGACGGGAGGGAAGCGGTGGACTGACCGGGTGCGAGCATGACCGATCCGGCGGCGAACATCGTTGCGCCCAGGACCAGGGTGACCACGATGTTCCGCAGCCGCCCGCTGCCGCGTGCGGGGGGTGACGGCGGCGGGTCCGGGGGTTCGGTGCGGTCCGGGTGCACGAGGGATCCTTCCGACTTGCTCGGTGCTGCTGGTGCTGCTGGTGCCGCGGTGGCCGGGCCGGGCCAGCCGGTCCGGCCCGGCCACCGGGTGCGAAGTCCGCCGCGAAGTGCGGCCGGTTCAGCTGTCCTTGCCGCGACGACGGAGGCGGAAGCCGCCGACGCCGAGAAGCAGCGCGCCGACGCCGGCCACCGCTGCGGCCTGCGTAGTCTTCGTGACGGGGCCGGCCGCCGCGTTCTCCACCGAGGTCTGCTCGGCGTCGCGGCCTGCCGCACCGGGGCCGCGGTTCACGTTCTTGGTGTGCGGCAGCGCGACGTACGGGAACGAGGTGCCGAACGGGACCTCGTTGGTGTCGACCTTGTCGCCCTCCGCGAGCGCGGGGACGAGAACACCGGTCTGGGCGGCGCCCTCGACGGCCTGGAGCGAGATGTCGACGACGTCGTCGGCCAGGCGGCGACCGTTCGGGAAGCCTGCCAGGTCGCCCGCGAGGACGCCGAGGCGCTGGGGCTTGGCGGTGGGCGCTACCGCCATGTTCAGGCGCAGTTCCTCAGCCGGGACGATCTGCCTGAGCGGCGCGTCCTTGTTGAGGCGGTGTGCGTTCAGGTCGGCCTTGATCGGTCCGCAGACCTTGCAGATGCCGGTCAGGTAGATCTCGGCGAGGTCGTTGCGGGGCGCCTTGGGGGCGGGGATGCCGTAGACCTGCTGGATGAGCTTGGGCAGGATCGGGTCGTACACCTTGTCGACGACGGGCTGGACGGTGCGGTCCTGGCTGGGGTTGAGGGTGTTGAAGGCGTCCTTGAACTTCAGTGGGACGACGACCTCGTTGACCAGCGGGTTCCCGAGGCGGGAAACCTGCTTCCACTGCTTCGAGCCGTCCTGGCCGCTCTTGTCGCGGGAGTCGGTGACGGTGACGCCCGCGCGCTCGGTGGTCGACCACACGCCGATGACCGGGTTGCGGGAGGGATTGCCCCTGAGGGCGAGCTGCTTCTCGGGGACCTGGATGGCGATGGTGTTGACGTTGTAGCCGGCCAGGGTGTCCTGTCCCCGCTCACTCAGGTCGCCGCCGTAGAGGAGGTCGAAGACGCGCAGATCGGCGAAGAACGGGTCCTCGGCCTGCCCCGCGTACGTCTTCCCGCCGCCGGGCAGACCGAAGGTCGCCTGCTTGCGCAGCGTCGCGTAGTCGGGCATCGACGCCCTACCGGTGCGGGAAGGGGCGGCCGGCACGCCCGAGAGGAGGGTCCGGCTCTTTCCTCCGGAGGTGACCACCAGGTCGTAGACCTGGCGGAAGTTCAGGTCCGGGTCGTTCAGCGAGGTGACCTGGCCGGTGTTGTAGAGGAACTGATTCGCGTCATCGCGGTAGCTGCTGCGGAAGCGCCAGCTGTAGGTGAGGTCGGCGACGCCGTCACCGTCGTTGTCGACCTTGATGTTGTAGCGCAGGTCGTCGCCGAACGCGTAGAAGTTCGGGCCGCCGTTGGGCTCCTCCATCGGGATCCAGTTCGCCACCAGGGTGACGGTGTCGGCCTTGTCGGGGCTGGTGAACGCGTACGTGTCGGTGTTGTCCGCACGCGGGTCGCCGGCGATCAGGGGTGCCTCGCGGTGGCTGGAGGCCACGCCGAGGCCCGGGGCGAGGGTCATCGCTCCGAGTCCTGCGGCCAGGGTGGTGGCACCGAGCACGAGCAGGGACTGGTCCAGGACGCTGCGCGAGCGGGGCCTGGCCTGGGAGACCTTCACGGTGTTCCTCCTGTGCTGAATTCCCCGCCCGGCATGTGCGAGAGCGCGCCGGAGCGAGGGGGACTGATGGGGATGGCGTCCGGCACCGCGGCGGGGAGTCGCGCACGGAGCGGGCCGGCAGCAAGGGAGCGATCGGCGGGGCGGCTCGAAACGCGGGCCCGCCTTCCCGAAGACTGCGCAGCCGTAGACAAGCACGCCCAAAACCCCTCCCGTGCGCATCCCGGCCGGATCCTGGGGCCGGCCACACGGTCCACGGAGGGTGAATGGGCCGGTGGGGCGGCGAAGCAGCCCGGTGGACACCCCGCGGAAATGCACGACGACACGGTCGCCGGCCGTTGGGCCAAAAGGGGCATAGCCCCTTATTGCAAGCCCATTGCAATAAGGGGGTGGCGGGGAATTCACTCGTCCGGAGCACCGAGGTGGTGTCGGCATGCCTGGCGCTGCGGTGTCCGTCCTGTATGAGAGACGCGTGGAGAACTTTGTCGTGCCCCGACCAATCAATCCCGTGAGCGGCTTCGAATAGACGACATCAGCGATCGAATGTTGTTCCGGTTCCGTGCCGGAACTTCCGACAGGAGATGCGTCTTCGTGATAGCTCGCCGTACAACCCGCCTCGCCGCCCTGCTCGTCCTGCCCGCCGCACTCACCCTCGGGGTGTCCGTGCCCGCCCTGGCTCACGAGGGACACCCCGCCGGCACCACCAAGGCGGCCGACGGCGACACCTACCAGATCGACCTGGAGCAGCTGAACGACTCCGGTGCCAGTGGTGCCGCGCTCGTCAGCCTGGAAGGCGACAAGCTGACCGTGAAGATCGAGGCCCAGGGGCTGGTGCCCGGGCAGCCGCACGCCCAGCACATCCACGGCTCCACCGACGGCCACGACTTCCGCTGCCCGGACAAGAGCGCGGACAAGGACGGCGACGGCATCGTCACCACCGCCGAAGGCCTGCCGATGTACGGGAACATCAACATCTCCCTGACCACCAAGGGCGACACGTCCAAGGACAGCGGCCTCGCGGTGGACCGGATGCCGGTCGCGGACAAGAACGGCAAGCTCAGCTACTCCCGCACGATCACCGTCTCGCAGGACGTGGCGGACCACCTCAAGGACCTGCACGTCGTGCAGCACGGCATCGACCGGAACGACGACGGGAAGTACGACTTCGGCGCGGGCAAGAGCGAACTCGACCCGAAGCTGCCCCAGGAAGCCACCGCACCGGCCAACTGCGGCATGGTCAAGGGCGCGGCGGTCGGCTCCATGCCGGCGGGTGGCGTCGAGACCGGAGGCACCACCACCGAGGGCGTGGAGTCACCGGGCCTGCTCGCCGCCGGGGGCGCGGCCGTCCTGGCGGCCGGTGGACTGTTCGCCGTACGCCGCCGGACCCGGACCTCCGCCGTCCGGCACGACGGCTGAGGACCGGCTCGACACCTGATCGACGACCCATCACAGCCGGACAGGGAAAGGTGCAGCGATGGACAGGACACCCGAAGAGGACGCGCGCCGCAGGTCACCCCGGCGGCGTCAGGTTCTCTTCGCCGCCATCGCCGCCCTGCTCCTTGCCGGCGGGCTGCTGCTGGCGCTGGGAACCGGCCGGCAGCAGCCCGCCCCGCCTCCCGCGGCCGACAAGGGCGCCCCGCCCGTCGGGGCGCCCGCCGCCCCACGGCCACCGGCACCCTCCGCCGAGCCGCGGGCAGCCGCGTTGCCCCCTTCCCGGCCGGTCGGCATCACGATCCCGTCCCTGGAGGTCACCTCGGACCTCGAGCAGCTCGGGCTCGGGAAGAACCGTGCCATGGAGACGCCGAAGGACCCGGACAAGGCCGGCTGGTACCGCCCCGGCGCCACCCCCGGCGCGGTCGGCCCCTCCGTGATCGCGGGGCATGTCACCTGGGACCGGTCACCGGCCGTGTTCTTCAGGCTCGCCGAACTCGAACCCGGTGACCGCATCGAGGTCAGGCGGGAGGACGGCACCACCGCGGTGTTCACCGTCGACCGGACCGCCGTGTACCCCAAGGACGACTTCCCCACGGTCGAGGTCTACCGCAACCTCGACCACGCCGGACTCCGCCTGATCACCTGCGGTGGCGACTTGTCCCCGCAGGACAGCCGCTACGCGGACAACGTCGTCGTCTACGCCAGCCTGACCGGACACCGGTCCCGATGACCCGGCTCGCATGTCGGCCGCCGCGTCAGGACCGTGGAAACGCTCTCGGCGCGGTGCCCCTCGTGGTCGCCGGCGATCCCGAAGTCCGGGCCTGAGAACCAGATCGGGCCGCCGGACCTCACCGCCGCGTCAGGGCTGTCGTGGCGGCGTCACACCGTCTGCGTCAGGACCTCGTCCGCGGCTGCCACCGCCGCGGTCCGGTCCTCGGCGACGAGGCCGATGCGGGTGCGGCGGTCGAGGAGGTCGGCGGCGTCCAGCGCGCCCTCGTGGCGGACCGCCCACAGGAGTTCGGCGCGCGTGACGGGATGACCGGGGACGACGGGACGGGCCAGCTCCGGGTCCCTGAGCCCGAGTTCGTGCACGGCGGTGGCTTCGGTGCCGTAGCGGTGTACGAGGCGCGCCGGGACGTCGAGACGGGTGAGGGTCTGCGGCGAGGCGGCGCCCACCAGGGGCACCGAGGCGGTGCGGCAGGGGCCGGCGGTCAGGGCGCGGGCGGTCACGGCGGCGTCGAGGGCGTCCTGCGCCATCCGCCGATAGGTCGTCAGCTTGCCGCCGACGACGGTCACGATGCCGTCGGACGAGGTGAGGATCGCGTGCTTGCGGGAGATGTCGGCGGTACGCCCGCCGTCGCCGCGCGTGTCCAGGAGCGGGCGCAGTCCGGCGAAGGCGCCGACGACGTCCTCGCGGCGGAGGGTGACGTCGAGGGCAGAGCCGAGGACGTCGAGGAGGAAGCCGATGTCGGTCTCGGGGACGTCCGGCACGTCGGGCACCTCGCCGTCGACGGGTTCGTCGGTGAGTCCGACGTACACCCGGCCGTCGCCCTGGGGAAGTACCAGGACGAAGCGGTTGGTCTCGCCCGGGATCGGGATGTGCAGGCCCGCGGAGAGCCGGCCGAGGTCCTGGTCGCGCAGGACGAGGTGGGTACCGCGGGAGGGCCGCAGCCGGATGTCGTCGACCAGGCCCCCCGCCCACACCCCGGCCGCGTTGACGACCACGCGGGCGCGGATGCGCAGCTCCTCGCCGCTCGTCTCGTCGCGGACCCGCGCGCCGTCACCGGTGAGTTCGAGCGCACGGGTGCGGGTGAGGATCCGCGCGCCGTGCGCCGCCGCGGTGCGGGCGATCGCGGTGACCAGGCGCGCGTCGTCGGTGAGCTGACCGTCCCAGGACAGCAGTCCACCGCGCAGGCCGGTGGGGCGCAGGGCCGGGGCGAGGTGGCGCGTCTCGACCGCGGACAGCGTGCGCGGGGCGGGCAGCGTACGACGTGACGTACGGACCGAGGCGCGCAGCATGTCACCGGCGAGGAAGCCGGCCCGGACCAGTGCGGCCTGACCGCGGCTGACCAGCGGGGTGAGCGGCAGGACGAAGGGCTGGGCGCGGACCAGGTGGGGCGCGGTCCGCCCCATCAGCACGCCGCGTTCGAAGGCGCTCTCGTGGGCGACGTCGAACTGCCCGGTGGCGAGATAGCGCAGTCCGCCGTGGATCAGCTTCGAGCTCCAGCGAGACGTGCCGAACGCGAGGTCGTGCGCGTCGATCGCGGCGACGCGGAGTCCGCGCGTGGCCGCGTCGAGCGCGGCGCCGGCCCCGGTCGCGCCGAGGCCGACGACCAGGACGTCGACCTCGGTGCCGTCGGCGACTGCGGCGAGTTCGCGGCGCCGCCGGTCGGCGTTCAGTGAGGAACCGGGCAGGGAGGGGCTGGTCGTGGGGGTCATGGGGTGAGGGTCCTCTCCAGCAGGGTGCGCAGTTCGTCCAGGAAGGCGGCCTGGCTCAGTTCGGGATCCATCTCGTCGGTCATGGTGCGCAGCGAGAGGGTGAAGGACTGCACGACGAGCAGCAGGGACCGGGCCTGGAGGTCCACCGGCGCACGGCGCACGGAGCCGTCGTCGTGGCCCGCCGCGATCGCGGTGACGAGCAGCCCGAGGAAGGCGTCCTGACTCGCTCCCCTGCGGTCGAGGATGTAGGGCAGCAGCAGCTCGGGGTCCACGTCGAGGATCTTGCGGAAGAGCGGATGGGCCCGGAACGCGGTGGCGCCCGCGACGAGCCCGTCCACGATCCGCGGCCGGACGGGCCGGTCGCCCGGGTCGGTCGAGATGGCTCCGGCGGCGACGGCGGTCCACTCACGGGTCATCAGGTCGCCGACGAGGCTGCGGACGTCGGGCCACCGCCGGTACAGCGTCATCCGGGACACCCCCGCGCGCCGGGCGACGTCGGTCAGGGTCGTGCGGCGTACGCCGACGGCCAGCACGCAGTCGCGTGCCGCGTCCAGGACGGTGTCGGCGTCCGAACGGCCGCGTTCGGACCGGCCCGGTTCCGTCGGGCCCGAGTGGTTGTGACGAATGGGCGTCATCTGTCACAGTGTAATGCCAGTGGCGGGGGAGCGGCAGTACCCGTCCGCGACCGGAGCGAGAGGAACGCCTCGAAGTGGAAATGTTGTGGAGCGGCTGGGGCGACCCGGCCAAGGCGGCCCCCCTGCCGGACACGGTGACGGGCCTGCTGCGTGATCTGCTGGGCGTCACCCCCCGGCCGGGCGGACCGCCGGCCCTGGCCGCCATCGAGGTCCCCGCCTCACCCCTGACCGAAGAGGCGCGCACCGCGCTCGCCGGGTCGCTCGCCGCCGAGGACGCGCTGCGCGACGACGCCGACAGCCGTATCCGGCACACCCGGGGCAAGTCCACCCCCGACCTGCTCCGCATCCGCGCGGGCGAGGTCGACGACGTCCCGGCCGCCGTCGTACTCCCGGGCAGCCACGACGAGGTGGTCGCCGTGCTGCGCGCCTGCGCCGCACACGGCTTGTCGGCCGTTCCCTTCGGGGGCGGCACCTCCGTCGTCGGTGGTCTGGCGCCCGAGACGAAGCGGCCGTTCGTCGCCCTCGACCTGCGCCGCCTCGACCGGCTCGTGGCGGTGGACGGGATCTCCCGTACCGCCACCCTGGAGCCCGGCCTGCGCGGCCCGCGGGCCGAAGCGCTCCTGAACGAACAGGGCTGGACCCTCGGGCACTTCCCGCAGTCCTTCGAATGGGCGTCCGTGGGCGGCTTCGCCGCCGCCCGCTCCAGCGGCCAGGCCTCGGCCGGATACGGCCGCTTCGACGAGATGGTCCTCGCGCTCACCGTCGCCACCCCCGAGGGCACGCTGGAGACCGGGCGGGTGCCCCGCTCGGCCGCCGGCCCCGACCTGCGTCAGCTGATCCTCGGGTCCGAGGGCGTCCTCGGCGTCATCACGGCGGTGACCGTGCGCGTCCGCCCCCTGCCCCGCAGGCGCGTCTACGAGGGGTGGCGCTTCACCTCCTTCGAGGCGGGTACCGCCGCCCTCCGAAGGCTCGCGCAGGACGGGCCGCGCCCCACCGTGCTGCGGCTGTCCGACGAGACGGAGACCTTCGTCGGGCTCGCCCAGCCGGACGCGATCGGTGCCACCGACGCCCCGCGGAACGCGGGTTGCCTGGCGATCGCCGGATACGAGGGCACCGAGGACGAGACCGGGATGCGCCGTGCCGCCGCCCGCGAGATCCTGCTCGACGCCGGCGGTGAGTACGTCGGTGAGGAGCCCGGCGAACGGTGGGAGCACGGCCGCTACAACGCGCCGTACCTGCGCGACGCGCTGCTCGACGCCGGTGCCTTCGCCGAGACCCTGGAGACCGCGGCGTTCTGGTCCGCGCTGCCCCAGCTGTACACAGCGGTGCGCGACGCGCTGACCACCACGCTGACCGAGGCCGGCACCCCACCGCTCGTCATGTGCCACATCTCCCACACCTACGAGAACGGTGCCTCGCTGTACTTCACCGTGGTCTCGGCGCAGGGCGAGGACGCGGTGGCCCACTGGGAGCCGGCCAAGCACGCCGCGAACGACGCGATCCTGGCGTCGGGCGGCACGATCACCCACCACCACGGTGTGGGCACCGACCACCGCGACTGGTATACCCGCGAGATCGGACCGCTGGGCGTCCGCATGCTCCAGGCGGTCAAGGCCGAGGTCGACCCCTCCGGTGTGCTCAGCCCCGGCGTCCTCATTCCCGTCCGCTGAGTCCGGTCGGCCGCCGGTCCGCGGGCTCCGCCCCGCGGACCGGGACCCGGCCGCTCGCCGATCCGCCCGTCCGCCGCTCGCTTCTCCCGCCTCCGGAGGCCTGACCCATGCGACAGTTCACCGCCGTCGTCAACCCCACGGCAGGGGGCTCCAGCGGCACGGCGGCCCTGCTCCCGCTGGCCCGGATCGTACGGGAAGCGGGTGCACGGCTCGACACCGTGTACAGCCGAAGCCTGGACCACGCCCGGGAGCTCGCCCGCCGGGCGGGCGAGCGGGGGCACGTCGTGCTCGCGGTCGGCGGTGACGGGATGGCCGGCTGCGTCGGCGGCGCACTCAGCGGTACGGACACGGTGTTCGGCCTGGTCCCCGCCGGCCGGGGCAACGACTTCGCCCGAGCGCTCGGCCTGCCCACCGACGCGTCGGAGCTCGCGCGGGTGCTGCTCGAAGCCGAGCCGCGCCCGGTGGACACGATCGAGGTGGAATCCGCCGTGCACGAGCGGATCTCCGTACTCGGCAGCGTGTACGCCGGCGTCGACGCGGTGGCCAACCGGCACGCGAACGACTCGCGGCTGCTGCGGGGCGCGGCGTCGTACTACGCGGGTGGTCTACGGGCCGTCCTGGCGTGGAAGTCCGCGGCCTACCGCATCACCGTCGACGGCGTGACGCACGAGCGCACCGGCTACACGGTCGTGGCGGCCAACTCCGGCTTCTACGGCTTCGGCAGGAACGTCGCCCCCGGCGCCCGGCTCGACGACGGACTCCTGGACGTGGTCATCATCGGCGACGCCTCCAAACGCCTCTTCTTCACGACGATGAACGAGCTCAAGACCGGGGCGCACGTGCGGCGCCCGCAGGTGGAGATCCTGCGCGGCAAGGAGATCCGCATAGAAGCGGACCGACCGCTTCCGTACGGCGCCGACGGCGAGGTCGACGCGGTCCTCCCGGTGACGGCGCGGGTGCAGCCGGGGGCCCTTCGCATCCTGGCCCGTCCTTCGTAGCAGCTCCGGGACGGGCTGTCGAAGGTGTTGCCCGCCGTGTTGCGGTGGGCCGGCCGGCTGTCCGGACCGACCCAGCTGGCCACATGGTTTAGACCAATGATAGTAATTGGTCACCCAGGCGTACAGCACGGTCACGCTGAGCGAAAAAAGGGTTCTGGTCATGGATGAGTCCCGTTCCGAGGCCTCGGCCACGTCACCGATCTGCCTGCGGATCGCCCGCCGCCCTGCGCGAAGACCTCACCCGGCAGCGCATCGCGCCGGGCGACCAACTCCCCTCGGAGCGCTCTCTGGCCCAGCTCCACCGCGTCAACCGGCAGACCGTGCGCGCCGCGCTGCAGTTTCTCCGGAACGAGGGCCTCGTCGTCACCGACCGGCGCGGCACCTTCGCCGCCGTGCCCGGGTGCCGGGCCACCCCGCCCGCCCCGAAGGGCGCCCGGCCGTCGTTCCCCGGCGGCCTGCAGGCGGCCGGGGCGCTGGAACAGGCCCTGCTGGCCTGGGAAGCGCCGCCCACTCCACTCTCACCGCGCCTGCAGCTCATCCCCGGCGAGCCGACCCTGGTCCATCGCCATGTCGTGGTCGGCCCGCAGGGAGAATCCCTGCAACGGGCGGTGTCGTGGTTCCCTGGCGGCCCTCATCCGGATTCCGCAGCTGGCCCGCTACCGGCGCGGCAGGGAGCGCGGCCGGCGGCCCGACCTGCGGCTGCTGTACTACTGGATGCACCAGGCGGGGCTGCGGCTCACCCATCGGGAGTCGGTCAGCGTCCCGGCGGACATGACCGGAAAGGCGACCCGGATACTCGTCCAGCGCGTGGTCACTGACCAGTACGGCAACGTCCTGGAGATCACGGACATCGACCTGTCGGCCTGGTCGGCCTCCTGGACCCGCGAGTTCACCACCTGACCCCGGCGCCCCTCCGTCGCAGTCGCCGGCGGGCAGTGGCCCGCTACCGCGTCCCCGGCCACGCCCCGACCCAGACCTGGGCGATGGCGCTGATGTACCTGGCCCCGCACCGGTCGGTCGGCACCACCAGCTGGCTGCCGGCCGGGTCCAGACCCTCGCCGTCCAGCCGGGTGGCCAGAAGGACGGGGGCATTACCGAAATCGGCGTCGATCTCCGCCCAGGCCAGCACGGTGTGGTGGCCGTCGCCACCCGACACCGCCAGGGCGAACCGGGACCGGTCCTTGCGCCGGTGGGTGTCGAAGAGCGGATGCGCGGCGAGGACGACCTCGCGCAACAAGGGCCCCTCGAACACATGGCGCTGCGGCCCGCTGGTGGCGCAGTCGAAGACGACCTCCGCGCGGTGCTGCCGCCATCCCTCCCGCAGGTCACGCACCGTCAGCGTGGTGGGGTGGCCGACATCGCCGCGTACGGTCAGCGATGCGAGCTGGGTGGCAGGGGTGCGGCGTGGCGCACCGAGTCGGTTCATGGGAATCCCCCAGTCGGACGGCCTGCGGGGCGGCTGCCAGGAAGATATGCCCAGGCGACGTTCCACCGAACCGTGTCTGCGAGGCCATAGGCGCCGTGGGCCTGGCTTCCGGGAACCTGTCACGGGGTTTCTCCTCCCATCTGCCCGACGGGCGGCCCGGCCGCGCCGACGTCCTCAGGTCTGGTTCCCGGGCCGGTCGACGCGCACATGGGTCGACTTGACCCGGGCCGTCGCCAGGACGCCCACCTCCAAGCCGAGTTCCTCCACCGACTCGCGGCTGATGAGTGACACCAGCCGGTGCGGACCCGACTGGATCTCCACCTGGGCCACGACGTCGTCCATCGTGACGGCGGTGACGAGGCCGGCGAACGAGTTCCGCATCGACGTCGGAGCGCCATCCCGATCACAGAGAGTGGTGCCCAGTTCACCCCGGTTTGCAACAAGACGGTTTGCACAATGAATTGACGGGATGTCAGGCCTCTGGATTCCGTTTTGCCCTATCGACAGCGCCGATCCAATGAGCTTAGGCTCACCTAAGTCGGGCTGGGCTGCTCTGTCGGCGTGCCCATCTCGCCTACCTTCCCCGGCGCCTGACAGGCGGCTTTCCCGCACGATGGGAGTGACATGTCACAGGTTCATCCTGGCGACGCACCACTGGTCCACGACCTCATGGGGATCGGCTTCGGCCCGTCCAATGTGGCCATGGCGATCGCGCTCAGAGAGCACAACACACGCGTCGGCGGGCACGAGCCGGTGACCGCTCACTTCTTCGAGCAGCAGCCGAGCTTCGGCTGGCACCGGGGCATGCTGATCGACGACGCCACCATGCAAGTGTCCTTCCTCAAGGACCTGGTGACACTCCGGAACCCGGCCAGCGAATACAGCTTCCTCTGCTATCTGCAGAGCAGGAACCGGCTGATCGACTTCATCAACCACAAGAACCTCTTCCCGCTGCGCGTGGAGTTCCACGACTACTTCGAGTGGGCCGCGGCCAAGGTCGACGACATGGTCTCCTACGGCCATGAGGTCGTCTCCGTGACGCCCTTCGTCCACGACGGCACCGTGGAGTACCTGGACGTGACCGTCCGGTCGCGGGACGGCCTCGCGGTGCACCGGGCCCGCAACCTCGTCATCAGCACCGGGCTGCGCCCTCTCCTGCCGGACGGGGTGCTGCGCGGCGAGCGCGTCTGGCACAACTCCGACCTGCTGCGCAAGGTCGACGGTCTGGAGGGCACCTCGCCCTCGCGGTTCGTCGTCGTGGGTGCCGGACAGAGCGCCGCCGAGAACGTCGCCTACCTGCACCGCCGCTTCCCCGAGGCCGAGGTCTGCGCGGTCTTCTCCCGCTACGGCTACAGCCCCGCCGACGACAGCAGCTTCGCCAACCGGATCTTCGACCCCGGGGCGGTCGACGAGTACTTCGCCGCACCCGACAGCGTCAAGAACCAGCTGATGGCCTATCACGGGAACACCAACTACTCCGTGGTGGACATCGACCTGATCGACGACCTGTACCGCCAGATGTACCGGGAGAAGGTCCTCGGCACCGAGCGGCTGCGCTTCCTCAACGTGTCCCGGGTCACCGGCGTCGAAGAGGGGCCCGACAGCGTCCGTACCACGGTGAAATCCCTCGTCACCGGCGAGGAGACCCCCCTGGACGCCGACATCGTGGTGTTCGCCACCGGCTACAGTCCCGCCGACCCGCTCGGCCTCCTCGGCGAGGTCGCCGAGCGCTGCCTGCTCGACGACGCGGGGCGCGTCCGGGTCGAGCGCGACTACCGTATCGCCACCGACCCGGCCCTGACCTGCGGAATCTACCTCCAGGGGGGTACGGAGCACACGCACGGCATCACGACGTCGCTGTTGTCCAACACCGCGATACGCGTCGGCGAGATACTGGACTCCGTGCTCGCCCGGAGCGTCAAATCCACCTCCGACGAGGCCCGCCCGGTCGCCGACGGCACCGGCAGCGCCGTCGTTCGAAGCCTTCCGCACCGATAAGGCCGGATCAGAGACCGGAGCGTGAGCGGTCCCAGAGGGCGCACCCGGCGGCGGGTGCGCCCTCTGCGGCGGACCCTGACTTCCGCTGGCTCCCTAGGGATAACGTACGTCGATATGAGCACGACTGCAGTCGAGCGCCCCCTGCCCAGGGGTGCAACAGAGGTCCGCCGCGGGCGGGTTGTGGGTCTGGGCGCGCTGATGGTGTCCCTCGTGGCCGTCGCCGCGCTGTCGTTGGCCGTGGGGGCGCGTGCGCTCAGCCCCGCCGAGGTCTGGCACGGGCTGTTCGCGGAGGCGGACCCCGATCAGCGGCTGACCGAGATCAGGCTCATCGTGGAGACGGTCCGGGTGCCCCGCACGGTCCTCGCGGTCGTGGCGGGGATCGCCCTGGGCGTCGGCGGTGCGTTGATCCAGGGGTACACACGCAACCCCATCGCCGACACGGGCCTGTTGGGGGTGAACAGCGGCGCCTCGTTCGCCGTGGTGTCGGTGATCGCCGTGTTCGGGTTCACCGACCCGTTCCAGTACGTCTGGTTCGCCTTCGTCGGCGCGGCGGTCGCCGGCGTCGTCGTCTTCGGCCTGGCGAGCATCGGCAGGGGAGCGGGCAACCCGTTGACGCTCGCCCTGGCCGGGCAGGGGATCACGGTCTTCCTCATCGCGATGACCACGGCGGTCGCGCTGACGGACCAGAAGTCGCTGAACGCGCTGCGGTTCTGGAACGCGGGCTCCGTCGCCGGCGTCGGCTTCGACGTCATCTGGCCGGTGACCGGGTTCATCGCCGTCGGGCTCGTCCTGGCACTGAGCACCCTGCCCGCCCTCAACCTGCTCAACCTGGGCGAGGACGTGGCCCGCGGTCTGGGCGTGAACATCGTGCTGAGCCGGGCCGTCGGCATCGTCGCCATCACCCTGCTGGCGGGCGCGGCCACGGCGGCATGCGGGCCCATCGCGTTCCTCGGGCTCATGGTCGCCCACGTGGCCCGCTACCTGACCGGCCCCGACTACCGCTGGCTGGTGCCGTACGCCGGTCTGCTCGGCGCCGTCGTCCTGTTGGTCTGCGACATCGTGGGGCGCCTGGTGGTGCGGCCCGGTGAGCTGGAACCCGGTGTCGTGGTCGCCCTCATCGGTGCCCCGTTCTTCGCGGCTCTGGTCTGGCGAGGAAAGTTCAGGAGCGCATGAGTAAAACGGACATGAACCCGCCCCTGGCCCCGGGTGTGCGGCTCGGTCAGGTGTCGTTCGTCTGGCGGCCCTGGCTCGTTCTCATCTCGCTGGTGCTGGCGGTGGCCGCCTTCCTGGTGTTCTGCCTCTCCATCGCCGTCGGGGACTTCCCCATCGGCCTGCCGCGGGTGATCGCCACACTGCTGGGCCAGGGCGAACAGGTCGACGAGTTCGTCGTGATGGACCTGCGGATGCCGCGCGCCCTGTCCGGTCTCATCGTGGGGATCGCGCTGGGCGTGTCCGGAGCGATCACCCAGTCCGTCGCACGCAACCCGCTCGCCAGCCCGGACATCCTCGGGATCACCAGCGGGGCCGGTGCGGTCGCGGTGTTCCTGGTGACGGTGTCGGGCGGGGCCGCGGCGGCGGTCGCCGGCTCGGTGGGCCTTTCGGCGGCGGCGCTCCTGGGCGGACTGGGGACGGGCCTGCTGGTCTACTTCCTCGCGTGGCGGCGCGGGATCGACGGCTTCCGGCTCATCCTCATCGGCATCTCGGTCAGCGCCGTGATGCAGGCGATCACGACCTGGCTGCTGGCGTCGGCCGACATCAGGGACGTGGCCCGGGCCCAGGCGTGGCTGGTCGGCTCGCTGGACGGCCGGTCGTGGGACGAGGTCCGGATGGCGTTCTGGGGCTCGCTGGTCCTGCTCGCCGTGATGGCCGCCGCCGCGTTCCAGTTCAAGCCGATGCACCTCGGTGACGACGTGGCCGCCGGACTGGGCGTGCGGTACACCCGGGTACGGGCCGTCCTCCTGCTCTGCGCGGTGCTGCTGGCCTCCGTGGCGGTCAGCGCGGCCGGTCCCGTCCCGTTCGTCGCGCTGGTGGCGCCTCAGGTGGCGATGCGTCTGGCGCGGTGCCCGACGCCGCCGATGGTCGCCTCCGGCCTGCTGGGGGCGCTGCTGCTGATCGGTTCGGACCTCGTCGCGCGGACGGCGCTGCCGATCACCCTGCCGGTCGGGGTGGTCACCGCCGCGATCGGCGGTCCGTTCCTCGTCCACCTGCTGGTGCGGGCGAACCTCCGCCGGGCCACGAACGCGGCGTCCTGAGGCGAACTCCCGCCGGAGGCAATAAGGTTAGGCGAGCCTAAATCAAGGGGTGCTTGTGGTCGCGCAGTTCATCACCGAGACCCGTTCCGCGGTCGGCGGCGCCGCCCGGCTGGCGGCGAGGGGCGTCACGGTCGGCTACGGCGGACGGGCGGTCATCGACGATCTCGACGTGGAGATCCCGCCGGGCGTGGTCACCACGATCATCGGGCCCAACGGCTGCGGGAAGTCGACGCTGTTGCGCACGCTGACGCGCCTCCTCAAGCCGGCCGAGGGGACCGTCGTGCTGGACGGCCAGGACATCGCCGGACTCAGGACCCGGGACGTGGCGAAGAAGCTCGGCCTGCTGCCCCAGGCGCCCGTGGCACCCGAAGGGCTGACCGTGGGCGACCTGGTCGCCCGGGGGCGGCATCCGCACCAGAGCTGGCTACGGCAGTGGTCGTCGGACGACGCCGATGTCGTGGAGCGCGCGCTGGCCATGACCGGAGTGGCCGATCTGGCCGACCGCCCGGTCGACTCGCTCTCCGGCGGCCAGCGTCAGCGCGTCTGGATCTCGATGACCCTGGCCCAGGGCACCGACCTGCTGCTGCTGGACGAGCCGACCACCTATCTGGACCTCGCGCACGCGATCGACGTGCTCGACCTGGTGGACGACCTGCACGAGTCGGGCTGCACCGTCGTCATGGTGCTGCACGACCTCAACCTGGCCACGCGCTACAGCGACAACCTCATCGTGATGCGGGCGGGCTCGATCCTGGCGCAGGGGCACCCGCGTGAGGTGATCACCGCCGAGCTGCTGTACGAGGCCTTCGGACTGCGGGCCAAGGTGATCGACGACCCGGTGGGCGACCGTCCGCTCATCGTCCCGATCGGACGTACCCACGTCCTGCTCGACCCGGCGCCCGAGCCTCCGGTGAAGTAAGCAGACCGCAAGGGGAGTTGGCCGAGTGATCAACTTCCTCCGAACGAGGGAAAGTCTCAAGTAAGGCTAGGCTGGCCTCACTTGAACGGGATAAGGTTTGCTCGCCCTCACCCAGGGGTGCAAAGGCCAGCGCGAAAGCAAGGGATTGCGGATGCTTCTCCATCGAACGACGCTCGTGCAGCCGTGGCGGCGGCTGGCCGCGGCACTCACCGCCGCGACCCTCGGCGTCGGCCTCCTCGCGGGATGCGGTTCCGGCACGGAGGAGAAGAAGAACGACGACGCCCCGGCCGCGGACGCCGGCGCGTTCCCGGTCACGGTGGAGCACGCGTTCGGGTCCACGAAGGTCGAGCAGGCCCCCAAGCGTGTGGTCGCCGTCGGGTACACGGACGACCAGGCCGTCCTGGCCTTCGGCATCAAGCCGGTCGGCATGGTCGACCAGTACCCGAACCCGGTGGGCCGGACCCCCGACATCAACACCCAGTGGCCCTGGGTGAAGGACAAGTGGGGTGACACCCGTCCCGAGGTCGTCATGAACAACGGTGACACGGGCCCCAACTACGAGAAGATCGCCTCCCTGCGGCCGGACCTGATCGTCGCGGTCTACTCCGAGATCGACCAGGCCGCCTACGGCAAACTCTCCAAGATCGCGCCGACCGTCGGCCGCACCAAGGCCGAGAGGGAGCCCTTCAGCGCTCCGTGGCAGGACAACGCGGTCCACATCGCCAAGGCGCTCGGCAAGGAGACCGAGGGCACCGCGATGGTGAAGGGCATCCAGGACAAGCTGGACGCGGCCAATAAGGCCAACCCCGAGTTCGCGGACCAGACCGCGGTCGCCCTCTCCTGGTACAAGAGCAAGGTGTACCCGTTCACCTCCACCGACGTGCGCGGGCAGCTGATCACCGGTTCCGGCTTCGGCTACCAGACCCAGATCGACAAGATCGCCGACGGCCAGTTCTCCACCGAGCTCTCGCCCGAGCGCATCGACCTGATCGACGTCGACCGCATCTTCGTCATCAACGACAAGGCGGACACGGAGGCGCTCAAGAAGTTCGAGCTCTTCGCCAACCTGCCCGCCGTCAAGAACGGCAAGGTCTCCTACCTCCTGGACAGTGAGGGCCCGGCGATCGGCGCCGCCATGTCCCAGGGCACGCTGCTCTCCCTGCCGTACGCGATCGACGAGCTCGTCAGGTCGGCCAAGTAGAGATGACGGCCGAACCGTCCTCCCCCCTCCGAGAACTGGCGATCGCGTGACCGTCACCGACACTCCCGCGGCCCCGACGAAGCTGCGTACGGCGACGGGGAAGGAGGCCACCGCGTGGGTGGCGGCACACTGCCGCCGCGCCCCGTGGCTGACCCTCTCCACCGTGCTCACCACCGTGGCCGGGGCGGCCCTCCAAGTGGTCCCCGTGCTGCTGCTGGGCCGGGTGGTCGACGGGGTGGCCGGCGGTGAGTCACGCTCGGTCCTCGTCACGGTCGGGGTACTGACGGGGGCCGCCGCGCTGTTCGGCGCGGCGGCCACCGCCGCGTCCACCTGTCTGATCGGGCGACTGGGGGCGGAACTGCTCGCCCAGCTGCGGGAGAGCGCCGTCCGGGCGGTGCTGGGAATGCCGAGCGCCCGCGTCGAGCAGGTCGGCCGGGGCGATGTGCTCTCCCGGGTCGGTGACGACGTCGCCGTGCTGTCCAAGGGCATCCGGCAGGCCATCCCCACGGTGTTCTCGGCGGGGGTGCTGGTGGCCATCGCCACGCTCGGCATGTTCGGCCTGGACTGGCGGCTCGGTCTCGCCGGGGCCGGTGCCCTGCCCGCGTACGCGCTGGCCCTGCGCTGGTACCTGCCCAGGTCCGCGCCGCTCTACCGCAGCCAGCGCATCGCCCAGGCCGACCGCGCGCAGGCGCTGATCAGCGGGCTCAACGGGATAGACACGGTACGGGCGTACCGCCTGGAGGGCGACGTCCGCGAGAAGGTCACCGCCGAGTCGTGGCGGGTGCGCGATCTCGGCGTCGAGGTGTTCCGGTTCTTCGGCCGGTTCGTCGGCAGGGAGAACCGTGCCGAGTTCATCGGCCTGGTCCTGATCCTCGTGGTGGGATACGCCCTGCTGGAGGCGGACGCCGCCACCCTGGGCGAGGTGTCGGCCGCCCCGCTGATGTTCCACCGGCTGTTCACCCCGCTGGGCGCCATCATGTTCACCTTCGACGAGGCGCAGAAGTCGGGCGCCAGCCTCACCCGTCTGGTCGGGGTGCTGGGGGAGCCGGCGGAGGAGCGGCTGGTGGGCGACGCGTCCGTCACCCGGGCCGAGGCCGTGCCGTACGGGGTGACGGTCACGGACCTGACCTTCAGCTACCCGGACACCGAGGAACCCGTCCTGCGGAACGTGGACCTGTCCATCCCGGCGGGCGGTTCACTGGCGCTGGTGGGGGCGACGGGCGCGGGCAAGTCGACCCTGGCCGCGCTGATCGCCGGCATCGGGGCCCCGCAGGCCGGGGCCGTACGCATCGGGTCGCGGGAGCTCGCGGGGCTCGACGAGGCCGAGGCGCGGTCCCTGGTGAGCATCCTGACGCAGGAGACGCACGTGTTCTCCGGGCCGCTGGCCGACGATCTGCGCCTCGCCGCACCCGAGGCGGGCGACGAGCAGCTGATGGAGGCGCTGCGGACCGTCGGCGCCGACGGGTGGGTGGAGCTGCTGCCCGGCGGGCTGCACGCCATGGTCGGTGAGGGCGGCGAGCGGCTGGATGTGACCAAGGTCGCCCAAGTCGCCCTGGCACGCCTGGTGTTGAGTCGTGCCCCGGTGGTCGTGCTCGACGAGTCGACCGCCGAGGCGGGCAGTGAGGGCGCCGCCGCGCTGGAGCGCGCCGTGCTCGCCGCGTGCGCGGGCCGCACCACGCTGTACGTGGCCCACCGGCTGACCCAGGCGATGGCGGCGGACCGGATCGCCGTGCTGGACGCGGGCCGGGTGGTGGAGCAGGGGACGCACGAGGAGCTGGTGGCTCTGGGGGGCATGTACGCGCGTCTGTGGCGCGCATGGCGCGAAGGTAGTTAGGTAAACCTCAGTTAGGTTGGGCTCACTTGATGCCTTGGAAGGGTGCTGAGTCTTCGATGACGGAACCGACCGCTCCTCACGTACTGCTCTCTCCCGCTCACTTCGCCGATGTACGCCGGCGCATCGGCGACTACGGCGACCCGGCCATCGCCGCGGCGTGCGCCATCGGGCTGGCGTACTGGGCGACGGGCAGCGGCCCCGACGGCATCGACCTCACCCCCAGCACCTCGTTCGCCGATGTCCTCGGCTGGGTCGACAACGGCGGTGGCGGTGTCCGGGGTTGGGACGTCGGTACGGACGGTCTCGGCATCACCCTCCCCGTCGGCGTCCCGCGGGACGAGGCGCAGCTGGCCCTGGACGACCTGGCCGACTTCCCGGACCGGCCCGTCGGCACCATCGGCCCCTCCGGTATCGCGGCGCGGATCGAGACCCTCGCCGGGTGGAACGACAACCGCGTCGACCGGGCCCGCCCCACCCTCATGGAGATGTTCCGCGAACAGGCGCGCACCCGGCCGGACGCCGATGCCGTCGTCGACGAGCACCGGACCCTGACGTACCGTGAGGCGGCGGGCAGGTCGGCCCAGTTGGCCCACCACCTGGTCGAGCGCGGCCTCGGCGCCGAACAGGTCGTCGGGATATCGCTCGGCCGTTCCGCCGAGATGGTCATCGGCCTTCTCGCCGTGCTCCAGGCCGGCTGCGCGTTCGTACCGCTCGACCCGCAGTGGCCGGCCGCCCGCAGGGCCGTCGTCATCGAGGACGCCCGCGTGGTGCTCCAGCTGGGCGGCTCGGGCGCGTCGCAGACGGCCGAGCCGGACGCCGTCGCCGTCGACCTCGACGACTGGGGGTTCGGCTCCTACCCGACGCAGGCGCCCGAGGCGGCCGTCCGCCCCAGCTCACTGGCGTACGTCATCTTCACCTCCGGTTCGACCGGTCGGCCCAAGGGCGCCATGATCCGCCACGAGGCGATCAGCGAACGCCTGCTGTGGCAGCGGGACGAGATCCTGCGGTTCGGCCACGACGACGCGTCGCTGTTCAAGGCGCCGTTGTCCTTCGACATCTCCATCAACGAGATCTTCCTGCCGCTGGTCTCCGGCGGCAGGCTGGTGATCCTGCGCCCCGGCGGCGAACGCGACCCGCACCACCTGCTCAGCGTGATCGCCGAGCAGCGCGTCACCTTCACCTACCTGGTCTCGTCCATGCTGGACGTACTCCTGGAGATCGAGGGCGGCTCCGGACGCCTCGACAGCCTGCGCCACGTCTGGTGCGGCGGCGAGGTGCTGACCCCGGAACTGTACGAGCGGTTCCGCACCCGGCTCGACATCCCCATGTACCACGGCTACGGCCCCGCCGAGACGACCATCGGCGTCTCCCACGTCATCTACCGGGGCGCCGCCGAACGCCTGTCGACCTCGATCGGCAAGGCCAACCCCAACACCCAGCTCTACGTACTGGACGACGAACTGCGCCCGGTCCCGGTCGGCGTCGGCGGCGAACTGTACGTCGGCGGACTCCTCCTGGGCCGCGGATACGTCGGCGCTCCCGGCCTCACCGCCTCCCGGTTCGTCGCCAACCCCTTCGCCGCCGACGGCTCCCGCCTGTACCGGACCGGCGACCTGGCCCGGTACGCCCCGGACGGGTCCCTGGACTTCCTCGGCCGCGCCGACAACCAGATCAAGATCCGCGGAATGCGGCTGGAGATCGAGGACGTCGAAGCCTCCCTCGCCGAGCACCCCCGGGTACGCCACACCTGCGTCGTCGCCAGGAAGAACAGCGCGGGCGGCACCTACCTGGTGGGCTACGTCATCCCCGCCACCGGCGGCGAAGAACTCACGGCCGACGAGGTCAGGGCCTGGGCCACCACCCACATGGTCGAGTACATGGTCCCCGCCCACCTCGTCGTCCTGGCGGAGTTCCCGCTCACCGCCAACGGCAAGATCGACCGCACCGCCCTGCCGGAACCCGCCCCCGCCACCGGCACCGGCACCGTCGTGGCACCCGCCACCGACAACGAGCGCCTGGTGTGCGCGGCCGTCGCGGCGGTGCTGCGCGTGGACGAGGTCGGCGTCGACCAGGACTTCTTCCAGCTCGGCGGCGACAGCATCCTGGCCATCTCGCTGCTCAGCGCCCTGCGGGAGGCGGGCCTGCATGTGACGGCACGCCAGATCTTCACCCACAGCACCGTCGGGGCACTGGCTGCGGTGGCGAGCCGCGACGAGGCCTCCACCGTGGACCACGCCGACACCGCGACCGGCACCGTCGAGGGATCACCCATCGTCCAGTGGCTCGGCGGGACGACCGACGCCATCGACGGCTTCGTGCAGTCGGTCGTCCTGAACACCCCTGCGGAGCTGACCGCCGACGCCCTGGACGCCGTCCTCGCCGCCGTACTCGACCGCCACGCCATGCTCCGCGCCCGCCTGGTGCGTGGCGAGCGGTGGAGCTTCGACATCCCGCGGGCCGGCCAGGCCGCCGTGCAGTGGCAGGAGAGCGACGGGCCGCCGGCGGAGTGTGTCGAACGCGCCACCCAGGGGCTCGACCCGGACAACGGGGTGATGCTGCGAGCCGTGTGGCGCCGCGCGGCACGGCAACTGGTCCTGGTCGCCCACCATGTGGTGATCGACGGCGTGTCCTGGCGGATCCTGATGGACGACCTGGCCACGGCCTGGCGTCAGCACACCTCGGGCGGACCGGTCGAACTGCCGCCCGCCGGTACGTCGTTCAGGCGCTGGACCCAGCTGCTCGGGCGCGCGGCCCTCCACGCGGACCGCACCTGCTTCCAGCGCGCCCTGCCCGGGGCGGACGCACCGATCGGCAGGCGCGCCCTCACCGAGGCCGACACCGTGGCCCGGGAGCGGACCCTGACCGTCTCCGTCGGACCCCAGGACACGGCCGCGCTGCTGGGGGAGATCCCCGCGCGGTTCCACGCGGGCGTCAACGACGTCCTGCTGACCGCGCTGGCCGTCACCCTCGCCCGCCGGCGCCGCGACCGCGGGCAGGACCAGACCTTCGCCCACATCGAGCTGGAAGGCCACGGCCGCGAAGGGCGGTTCGTGGCGGACACGGCCGGTTTCGAACCGGAACTGTCCCGTACGGTGGGTTGGTTCACCACCCTGTTCCCGGTGACCGTCGACCCCGGCGCGGCACCTGACCTCACCGACCCCGGCTACCTCGCCGCCGCCCTCAAGGCGGTCAAGGAAGACCTGGCCCGGGTGCCGGACAACGGCGTCTCCTACGGCGCCCTGCGCTACCTCACCGACACCCGGCTGACCGCGCCCGCACCCCAGGTGCTCTTCAACTACCTCGGCCGCTTCGACGCGGGCGCCGGCGGAGACTGGCAGCTCGCGGGCACCACCGGGCAGCTGGGCGAGAAGCGCGACCCGAGGATGCGGCTGCCGCGCGCCCTGGAGTTCAACGCGATCGCCGAACCCGACGCGAACGGGGCGTACGAACTGGTCACCACCATCTCCTGGCCCGAAGGCCTGTTCACCGACGAGGACATCGCCACCCTCGGCGCGTACTACCGCTCGGCCCTGGCCGCGCTCGCCGCGCTGGAGGAGGGCGGCCACACCCCCAGCGACTTCCCGCTGGTGCCGCTCACCCAGACCGACGTCGACGACCTGGACAGCGCGGAGCTGCGTGACATCCTGCCGCTGACGCCGCTGCAGGAGGGCCTCTACTTCCACTCGGTCTTCGACGACGACGCCACGGGCAGCTACGTCGAGCAGCAACTGCTCACGCTGGCGGGCGAGGTGGACGCCGAGCGGCTCGCGGCGGCGGCCACCCGGCTGCTCACGCTCTACCCCAACCTGGCCGCCCGCTTCACGGCCCTCGCCGACGGCCGGGTCGTCTCCGTCGTCGAGAGCGGCATACGGGCGCCCTTCACCACGCTGGACCGCCCCGCCATCACCGACGCCGAGATCCGGGACCTGGCCGAACGGGACCGCCGCGCCGGATTCGACCTCGCCACCGGGCCCCTGATGCGCTACACCCTCATCCGCGCCGGAGCCGGTCGCACCGTCCTGGTGCAGACCGTGCACCACATCATCGCCGACGGCTGGTCGGTGCCGCCGATGCTCCGCGCCCTGCTGGCCGAGTACCACGCACCAGGCTCGGTGTACCCGCTCGGCGGCTACCGCGACTACGTCAGCTGGCTCGCCGAACAGGACCAGGGCGAGAGCGACCGGGTGTGGCGCGACGAACTCGCCGACCTGCCCGGCCCCTGTCTGGTCGCCGAAGGGCACACCCCCTCCGAACGGTTCGCCGACATCGCGGCCGAACCCGCCGACGACATCGACATCGCCGCACGGTCGGCGGGCGTCCCCCTGAGTGTGGCCGTCCACAGCGCGTGGGCGGTGACGCTTGGAGGCATTCTGCGCGGCCGGGACGTCGTCTTCGGCTCCACCGTCTCCGGGCGGGACGCCGAGGTGCCCGGCATCCGGGACATGGTGGGCCTGTTCATCAACACCATTCCCGTACGCGCCCGTTGGACCGCCGAAGACACCGCGCACGACCTTCTCGCCGCGGTGAAGGAGCACCAGAGCGCGGTGCTGGCGCATCAGCACGTCTCGCTGGCGAGGATCGGCCGGCAGAGCGGTGCGGGCTCCCTCTTCGACACCCTGGTGGTGTTCGACGTCGCGTCCGACGTGTCCGCCCTGCGCGGACCGGACGACACCCTCACGATCACCGACATCGTCAACGAGGGAGCCCCGCACTACCCGTTGACGCTGGTCGTCGAGCGGGCGCCCGACGGCCGCCCGCGCTTCAACCTGATCTACGACGGGCAGTTGCTGCGCCGGCAGAGCGCCGAGGCGGTCCTGAGCGCGTTCACCCGGACCCTCGCCGAGCTGCTGAGCCGCCCGGACGCCCGGGTCGACGAGCTGGCTCCGCGGGACGGCGGAGCCCCGGAGCAGCTCGCCCCGACGACCCTGGGCGAGCTGTTCGACGCCGCCGCGCACCGCGACCCGGCGGCCACCGCCGTCACACAGTGCGCGCTGGACGGCGGCAGGCGGTCCCTGACGTACGGCGAACTCCGCCTGGCGAAGAACGAGTTGGCTGCGGTCCTCAGTGCGGCCGGAGTCCGCCCCGGGCAGCGGGTCGCCGTGGCCGTCCCGCGCTCCCTGGAGCAGGTCGTCGCCCTGGTCGCCGTCGTCACCGCCGGAGGCGCGTACGTACCGCTCGACCTCGCCTATCCGGACGAACGGCTGGAGTACATCCTCGCCGACGCCGCCCCGCAGGTCGTCCTCGTGGACCGGGAACAGCGCGACCGCTTCACCCGGCTGCTGGACCGGGCCGGGGTGGACGCCCGCGTGCTCGTCCAGGGCGACGGCCTTCCGCCCGCCGCCGGGGGCGACGGCCTTCCGCCCGCCGGCATCACCGTGCCCGAGGCGAGGCCGCAGGACCCGGCGTACGTCATCTACACCTCCGGCTCGACCGGCCGTCCCAAGGGCGTCGTCGTCCCGCACTCCGCGGTGGCGACGCTTCTCGCCAACACCCGGCCGGACATGGGCTTCGGCCCGGACGACGTCTGGGTCCAGTTCCACTCCTTCTCCTTCGACTTCGCCGTCTGGGAGCTGTGGGGAGCGCTGGTCCACGGTGGCGAGCTGCTGGTCCCGGAGTACGCGCTGACCCGCTCGCCCGTCGACTTCCACCGGCTGGTCCGCGAGCACGGCGTCACCGTCCTCAACCAGACCCCCTCCGCCTTCCACCAGTTCATCGAGGCCGACCTGCACGCCGACGAGCCGGTGACGGGGCTGCGCCGCATCATCTTCGGCGGCGAGGCGCTGGACCTCGGGCGGCTGCGCGGCTGGGTCGAGCGGCACGGCACCGGTGCGCCCGAACTGGTCAACATGTACGGCATCACCGAGACCACCGTCCACGTCACCCACCGGGTGCTGACCGACGAGGACTTCGTCCGCGGCGGGGACACCAGCCCGATCGGTGGCCCGATTCCCGGGCTGGCCACCTATCTGCTCGACGACCGGCTCCGGCCGGTGCCGCCGGGCCGGGTGGGCGCCATCTACGTCGCCGGCGATCAGGTGTCCCTCGGCTACCTGGGCCGCCCCGGGCTCACGGCGAGCCGGTTCGTGGCGAACCCGTTCACGGGCGACGGCTCCCGGATGTACCACACGGGCGACCTCGCCCGCCGGACGCTGGACGGCGAGCTGGAGTTCGCGGGCCGCGCCGACGACCAGGTGCAGCTGAAGGGGTTCCGGGTCGAGCTGGGGGAAGTCGAGGGAGCCATCAGGGACGTGGACGGCGTCGTCGATGTGGCCGTCACCGTGGCGGACAGCGGCGACCACCTCGTCGCGCACCTCGTGGGGCA
This sequence comes from Streptomyces sp. NPDC088706, assembly GCF_044752765.1. Taxonomy (NCBI): domain Bacteria; kingdom Bacillati; phylum Actinomycetota; class Actinomycetes; order Kitasatosporales; family Streptomycetaceae; genus Streptomyces; species Streptomyces sp. NPDC088706. The sequence continues at coordinate 197,306 of NZ_JBIVLW010000006.1, read as the reverse complement.
GGCGCCCGCCGACCTCACCGCCCTGCTCTCCGCCAGGCTGCCCGTCCACATGGTGCCGGGGCGGGTGCTGCCGGTGGACGCGCTGCCGCTGACGGTCAACGGCAAGCTCGACCGCAAGGCCCTGATCGAGCGGGCCGCGCGGCAGGACGGCCCGCGGCACGGGCAGGCCACGAGCGGGCGGCCCGACGCGCTGAGCGGGGCCGACGTGCTCACCGCACTGACCGGCATCTTCGCCGAGACGCTGCCCGGGGCCGCCATCGACGCCGACACCGACTTCTTCGGCGCCGGCGGCGACAGCATCGTCGCCATCACCGTGATCAACCGGGCCCGGGCGCTCGGCCTGCCGATCGCGCCCCGCGACGTGTTCCTGCTCAAGACCCCGCGCGCGCTCGCCGGCCACCTGGCCACGCGCACCCCGCAGGCCGCGCCGGCGCCACCCGCCCGACGCGAGGACGGCCCGCTGCCGCTCACGCCGATCATTCTGCGCCAACGGGAGCTGGGCGGCTCGCTCGCCCGGTTCGCCCAGGCCAGGGCCCTGGTGGTCGCCGACGGCACCGGCCTCGCCGACGTCCGGCGCGCCGCGAACGCCGTCGTGGCCGCGCACCCGGCCCTCCGGCTGCGGCTGCGCGTCGAGCACGGCGTCTGGACCCTGCGTACCGAACCCGCCCGCGAGGCCTCCGTCGCCACCCCGGACACCGCAGACGCCACGTCCGCCGCGAACGAGGCCGCCGGGCGGCTGGACCCGGAGGCCGCAGACGTCATCGCGTTCTCCTGGCTGGCGGCCGCCCGCACCCTGGTCGTCACCGCCCACCACCTCGCCGTCGACGCGGTGTCCTGGCTGATCCTCCTCGACGACCTGACCACCGCCCTGAGCGGGTCCGCCCTCCCGCCGCCGACCACGCCCTACGCCGCCTACGCCGAAGCCCTGGCCGTACGGTCGGCCGAGTCGGCCGACGGCCTCGGACACTGGATCACCACCCTCCAGGCTCCGCCCCTGCTGCCCGCGCCCACGAACCCGCGCGAGACCACCGCCGTGCTCCCGCCCGACATCAGCGACCTGGTGACGCGCACCGCCCCCGGCGCTCTCGGCATCGCTCTCACCGAACTGCTCTGCGGCGCCCTGCGCACCGCACTGACCCGCATCCAGCCCGCGCCCACCGACCTGGCGATCGACCTGGAGCGCCACGGCCGGGTTCCGGCCGGGGAGCACCACGACTACACCCGCACCGTCGGCTGGTTCACCTCCATCGCCCCCGTACGGCTCACCCCGCACACCGACCCGGTCGCCGCGGCCCGCGAGATCGCCGGCCGCCAGCCCGACGAGGAGGGGCACGTCGCCTACGGCCTGCTCCGCCACCTCAACCCGCAGACCGCCCCCCTGCTGACCGCCCGCCCCCAGGTCCTCTTCAACTACCTCGGCCGGGGCGCCGAATCCCAGGCCCTGCACCTCACCGGCGGCGAGCAGAACAGCCCGTACGCCGTCGAGGTCAACGCCTGGACCGACGACGCCACCGGAAGCCTGCACGCCGCCTTCACCCTCGCCGAAGGCATACCCGACACGCTCACCGAACACTGGCTCACCGCCCTGGCCCGGATCGCCGACGCCTCCGCGACCGCCGAGCGCACGGCACCGGTCACCCCGCTCCAGCGCGGCCTCTTCTTCCAGGCCCAGCTGGCGGGCGCGGCCGGACACTATGTCGCGCAGAGCTACTTCACCTTCGACCGCCGCCTGGACCCCGACGCGCTGGCCGAGGCGATGGCCCAGGTGATCGCGCGCCACCCCGTCGTCGGCGCCGGCTTCACCACCGACGACGACGGAAACCCGGTGCAGCTCCTCCACGCGGGCCGCCGGGTCGGCGTCCGCACGGTCGAGCTGACCACGGACACCGAGGTCGAGGACCTGTGCACCCGGGACCGCGAACGCGGCTTCGACCCGGGGGAGCCACCGCTGATCCGGCTGACCGTGGTGCGGCTGCCGGAGAGCCGCGACGGGCTGCTGCTCAGCTACCACCTGCTGCTCTGGGACGGCTGGTCCCGCGAGATCGTGCTGCGCGACCTGTTCGACGCGTACGAGGCGGTCGTCGCGGGCGAGCCGTGGGACGCGACCCCGGCCGTGCCGGGCTTCGAGGAGTACGCCCGGGCGCTCGCCGCCGAGGACCCCGCCGTGGCGGAACGGTTCTGGGCGGACCACCTGGCCGGCCTGCCGGGGCCGACGTTGCTCGCCGGACCGGCCCCGGCCCTCAGCGAGGAGCTGCCGCAGCCGCTCGTGCACACGCTCTCCGCCGAGCTGACGGACCTGCTGCGGGACGCCGCCCGCGTCCACGGCGTCACCCTGAACTCGGTGCTGACCGGCGCGTTCGGCCTCCTCCTCGGCGCCCGCACCGGGCGCGGCGACGCCGTGTTCGGCGTGACCGTGTCGGGCCGCGAGGGCGAGGGGCACGGCGACATCGTCGGCGTACTCCTCAACACCGTGCCCATGTGGACGCGGGCCCGGCCCGAGGAGACGGTCGGCGCGTACCTGTCGGCGGTACAGGCGGCGCGCGTGGCGGCGATGGACCACGAGCACCTGGGGCTCGGCGAGATCCAGCGGGCCAGCGGGCACGACACCCTGTTCGACAACCTCTTCGTGCTCCAGAACTTCCTGGATCTGGACGCCTTCGCCGCGATGAACGCCCGCCACGGCATCACCTCGGTCCAGGCGGACGACTCCACGCACTACCCGTACACCTGGGTCGTCACACCCGGCGACCGGCTCACCGTCAAACTGGAACACCGCCACGGTGACGGAGATTCGGCCCGGCGTCTCCTCGACGACTACCTGCGGGTGCTGGAGGACGTGGCGCGTTCGACCGGGCTGACGGGGGCGCTCCCGGGCCTCGGACCGGACCCCGAACCCGCCGGGCGTACCGACGTCGGCACGGACACCGTCGTCGACCGCTTCGACCTCGCGGCCGACCGCGATCCGCAGCGCGTCGCCCTCGTCGCCGACGGCGCGACCATGACCTTCGCCCAGCTCCGCGACCGCAGCCGGGCCGTGGCGGGCGTGCTCGCCGCGCGGGGGATCGGCCCGGAGAAGACCGTCGGCCTGGCGATCCCGCGCTCGCCCGACTGGATCGCCGCGCTGTTCGCGGTGCTGCGGGTCGGTGCCGCGTACGTACCGCTGGAGCTGGACCACCCGGACGAGCGGATCGCCACCATCGTCGAGGACGCGAAGCCCGAGGTGATCCTCACCGTGAGCGGCGTGTCGCCCCGGCTGAGCGGCGAGCTGATCGAGCTGGACCGGCCCCTGCCGGAGGCCGAGCCGTACGTGACGTTCGCCCCCGACGATCCGGACCGGCTGAGGCACCCCGCGTACACGATCTACACCTCCGGATCGACCGGGAAGCCCAAGGGCGTGGTGACCGAGTACGCCGGGCTCACCAACATGCTGATCAACCATCGGCGCCGGATCTTCGAGCCGGTCCTCGCCGAGCACGGCCACCGGACCTTCAAGATCGCCCACACGGTCTCCTTCGCCTTCGACATGTCGTGGGAGGAGCTGCTCTGGCTCGCCGACGGCCACGAAGTCCACATCTGCGACGAGGAGTTGCGCCGGGACGCGCCCCGGCTGGTCGAGTACTGCCGTGAGCACGCGATCGACGTCATCAACGTGACCCCGACCTACGCCCAGCAGCTGATCGCCGAAGGGCTGCTCGACGACCCGCAACAGCGGCCCCCACTGGTGCTGTTGGGCGGTGAGGCCGTCACGCCGGCGCTCTGGCAGCGGCTCGCCGAGACCGAGGGCACGGTCGGCTACAACCTGTACGGGCCCACCGAGTACACCATCAACACCCTCGGCGTCGGCACCTTCGAATGCCTGGACCCGGTGGTGGGCGTGGCGATCGACAACACCGAGGTGTACGTCCTCGACCCCTGGCTGCGGCCCCTGCCCGACGGCGCCCCCGGCGAGCTGTACGTGGCGGGCATCGGCATCGCCCGCGGCTACCTGGGCCAGAGCGCCCAGACCGCGCACCGCTTCGTCGCCTGCCCGTTCGGCGCGCCCGGCGAGCGCATGTACCGCACCGGGGACCTGGTGGTCCGCCGGCCCGACGGAAACCTCAGCTATCTGGGCCGCACCGACCAGCAGGTCAAGATCCGCGGCCACCGGGTCGAACTGGGTGAGGTGGAGGCCGTGTTCGCCGCCCACCCGGCGGTCCGGTTCGTCGCCGCGGTCGCCCAGCCCGACCCCCAGGTCGACGGGGCCCACCGGCTGGCCGCCTATCTCGTACTGGAGGGGGCGGAGTTGGCGCAGGTCGCCGGGGACGTGAGCGCCGGCCTGCCGGACTTCCTGCGCCCGACACACTTCGCCCAGGTCGACAGCATCCCCCTGACCGTGAACGGGAAGGCCGACACCAAGGCGCTGCCCGAGGCCAGGCCGCTCGGCGCGCTGACCACCGCGGGGAAGCGCGGCCCGGCGACCGAGACCGAGAGTGCGGTCTGCGAGTTCTTCGCCGAGGCACTGGACCTGGACGACGACGAGGTCAGCGCGGTGAGCGACTTCGTCTCCCTCGGAGGACACTCCATGCTGGCGGTGCGGCTGATCGGGCTGCTCCGCCGCGAGTACGGTCCTGTGATCACCATCCGGGATCTCTTCACCCTGCGAACCCCGGAAGCGATCGCCCGCCACCTTGACGAGAACTGACGAGCAGCATGAAAACTGACACGCAGCGGCCCCGCCCGGGGGCCGCCATCCTGCGGACCGCGCTGCGCCGCAACATCGGCGCCATGATCGCGGGCACCGTCCTCATGGGCCTGTACCAGGCGGCGGAGACCGCGTTCCCCATCGCGCTCGGACTGATCGTCGAGCACACGATGCAGGACCGCAGCCTCGGCTCGCTCGGGGTGTCGATCGGCGCGCTGGCCGTGATCATCACCACGGTGTCCCTGTCATGGCGGTTCGGCATGCGGGTGCTCCAGAAGGCCAACACGACCGAAGCGCACCGCTGGCGGGTGCAGGTGGCCGGCTGCGGCCTCCAGCCGGTGGCCAGGGACGTGGGCGCCCTGAAGTCCGGCGAGATCCTGACCATCGCCACCGAGGACGCCGACCAGACCGCCGACATCATCGAGGTGGTGCCGCTGCTGGTCAGCTCCCTGGTCGCGGTGGTCGTCGCCGCGGTCGCGCTGAGCCTGGCCGACATGAGGCTCGGCCTGCTGGTGGTCGTGGGGACCGTCGGCATCCTGTCGATCCTCGCGGTGATGTCCAAGCGGATCGGCGCCAGCACCCAGGAGCAGCAGGCCAGGGTGGCGCGGGCCGGGGCCAAGGTCGCCGACCTCATCATCGGCCTGCGCCCGCTGCACGGCTTCGGCGGCAACCACGCGGCGTTCGGCTCCTACCGCAGGGTCAGCACGGACGCGAAGCGGCAGGCGATCACCGTCGCCCGGGTGAACGGCGCATACGCGGGCACCGCGCTGGCCCTCAACGCGGTCCTCGCCGCCACCGTCTCGCTGACGGCGGGCTGGCTGGCGTTCGAGGGCCGGATCTCCATCGGGGAACTGGTCATGGCCGTGGGCCTGGCGCAGTTCATCATGGAACCGCTCAAGATGTTCTCGGAAATGCCCAAGTACGTGATGATCGCCCGCGCCTCCGCCGAGCGCATGGCCCTGGTGCTCTCCGCCCCGCCGGTGACGACACCCGGGCCCGAGCGCCCGGCACCGGGCGGAGACCTCCAGGTCGACGGCGTACGCCACGGGACCCTGCGAGGGCTGAAGTTCACCGTGCCGGCGGGGGAGTTCGTGGCGATCGCCCCCTACCAGCCGCGCGCGGCGGCCGACCTCGCCTCGGTGCTCGCATTGAACGTCGCACCCCCCGCGTACGAGGGGGTGGTCCGGCTCGGCGGGCGGGAGCTCGCGGACCTGTCGGTCGAGGCGGTCCGTGAGCACATGCTGGTGAACCCCTACGACGCGGAGATCTTCGGCGGGACCCTCCGTACGAACATCGACCCCTCAGGCCGCAGCGGGTCGGTCCCGGAGGCCGTCGAGGCGTCGATGCTGACCGATGTCGTCGCCCTCCACCGCGACGGGCTCGACTACGCCGTCCGCGACCGCGGCGCGAACCTGTCCGGCGGGCAGCGCCAGCGGCTCTCCCTGGCCCGGGCGCTGGCCGCCGACACCGACGTCCTGGTCCTGCACAACCCGACCACGGCTGTCGACGCGGTCACCGAACAGCTGATCGCCCGCAACATCGCGAAGCTGCGCCGGGGCCGCACCACGCTCGTGATCACCAGCAGCCCGGCGCTCCTGGACGCGGCGGACCGAGTGCTCGTCCTGGACGAGGGGGTCATCACCGCCGAGGACACCCACCGCAACCTGCTCGCGGGCGACGAGGCGTACTGCCTGGCCGTGGCCCGCTGAACCACCGGCAGGGGCGGACAAGGACCCGCTCCTGCCGGCCGCTCAGCCCAGCGCCCAGGCGACATCCCTGAGCAGCGCCTGCCGCCAGCCCGCCCGGTCGTGGTCCGATGCGGACCGGGAGATCCGCGTGGTAGCACCGGCGCGCTCGGTGAGCGACTCGGTCAGCTCGCAGTGGGGCAGCATCCGCGTCTCGTGTTGCCCGACGTCGAACGCGCACCGCAGCCGGGACAGGTCGGCCCCCCGGCGCAGGCGCTCGGCGAGGGCACCGCCCACCGGGCCGCCCAGCGGGTCCGGCAGCTCCTCGGCGCCGGGCGCCCACCAGAAGGACCCCGACTGGCAGGCGATACGGGAGACCAGCTCCGGGAACTCCAGCGCCGCGTACAGCGCGCTCAGCCCGCCCAGACTCTGCCCGGCGACCACCAGCCGGTCCAGGTCGGCCGCAACGCCGGATCGGACCACCAGCGGCAGCAGTTCGTCCCGGACCGCCTCCCACAGTTGCGGGCGGCAGGTGAACTCGGCCTCCCGGTTTTTGGCCGGAACGAACACCAGGGTGACGGGTTCCATCTCGCCGGCGGCCACGGCGGACTCGAACGCGGTCATCGCCGGGTGGAGGTGCAGCCAGTCGTCCCCGTCGAGCAGCAGGACCACCGGCCCGCCGCCCCCGACCGGATGGACGCGCACGGTCCGCCGCCCGCCGAGCCGTTCGCTGTTCCAGCGCAGCCGGGTGGCGGGGAGGGGCAGGATGTCGTCGGGTCCGAGCGCCGGCCAGTGCGGCTGGGGCGGGGCGTCCGGGGTCGCCGCGATGGAGCGGTCGGCGCCCGCCCCGACCGGGTTGAGGGGGTCGGCGCGGGGGGTGCCGTCCGCGACGAGCTGGTAGGTGACCCGCAGCCGCTGGGGCATCGGCACCTCGGCGTACCAGCAGTCCGTCCGGGCCCACCGCCGCAGGGGCACGGGCCGCGACCAGCTCTCGAAGGCGAGGGAGGCCGGGGAGCCGCGCCACAGGAACAGCGTCAGCCAGCCGCCGTCGGCGGGCACCGGCAGGGGGGTCCGCGCCCCCGCCCAGAAGGCGTCGGTGCCGGGCTTGCCGGGGAGACCGAACGCGGTGAAGGGGCTCTCCGCGTCGGCCGTGGGACCGGGACCGGGGCCGGTCATGACCGGCCGGAGAGGCCATGGCCGGAAGGCCGGAGGAGCAGGCGCATGAACTTCTCCTTGTGCGAGGGGAGGGGCTCGCTCTGCATCAGGCGAGCCTAACCTAACCGTCCGTCCCGCCGGGTGTGCTCCGTCGGGGGAACTCCCTGCCGCCGTAGGAGGAGCACGTACTCCGCCGCCCGCCGCCCGAAGAGGAGCACGTACTCCGCCGCCCGCCGCCCGAGGAGGTGTACGCGCCCCGGTTCCGCGCTGCGCTCCGTCCGGGCTCTCGCTAGCGTGGGCGTGCAGCCCCGCCCGACGAGCAGAAGGACCTCACGATGGCCCGTTCCCCGCATGCGGCGGGAGGTGACATCGGCCGACGCGTCGCGGCCCGTCGCCTCCAGCTCGGCCTGTCCCGGCCGGACGTGGCCCTGCGGGCGGGTGCCGCTCCCGGCTACATCCAGTACGTGGAGGAGCAGTCCGCCACCCCCGGCATCGGCTTCCTGGTCCGGCTAGCCGACGCCCTGGAGACCACGGTCCACGAGCTGACCGGCGGAACCGTCGACCTGCCGGGCGGGCTCGGACGGGCGGCTCGCGGGGCCCGGACGGTCGAACTCGACGACGCCGCGTGCTGGACCCTTCTCGGCGACCACGGCGTGGGGCGGGTGGCGCTGACCGGCGGGGACGGGCCGGTCGTCCTGCCGGTGAACTACCAGGTGCTCGACGGCCGGGTCATGTTCAGCACGGGCGACCGCTCCCCGCTCGCCGCAGCCGCCGACGCGGAGATCGCCTTCGAGACCGACCACATCGACGACGCCTTCAGCAAGGGCTGGAGCGTGCTGCTCGTGGGAACCGTCCGCGTCGTGGCGGACGAGGAAGACGCGCGCCGGCTCAGGGAGACGGCGTACTCGACCCCCTGGGCGGGGGAGGGGCGTGAACGCGTCATGATCCTCACGCCCCGCCGCACCACCGGACGCAGGATCGTCGTCGACGACGCCCCGGGCGGGGCGGGCTGAACCCCCGGCATCCGCTTCCCGCTGGTCAGTGCGGGTGCCGAAAGACGTTGGCGTAGGCTTGCGGACCTGACGGGACAGACCTGCCCACCCATGCGCGCGCAGGTGCGGTGGGGTGACTACGGAGGTTCGCGTACATGCCGAGCAGCAGTCGTACGGCACTGGTCGAGGACCTGATGGAACGTTTCCCCGAGGTGCCCCGGGAAGCCGTCATCAAGGAGGACCTGCTGCGCGGCGGCATGGCCTTCGACGAGTCCGCGCTCAGCGGTTCGGTCGGCGGCGCCACCGGCGACGTCAAGCCGAAGTCGTACTTCATCTTCTCCTTCGACCACCGCACCCTGCCCGAGCTTGGTGCCGCCGCGCTCAACCGGCCGCCCGAGGAGGTCGTGCTCACCGGCGGCCCCTACGGGCTGCGCCGCACGGTCGTGTCGGTGCGGGTCAACCCCGACTCCCCGTATGTCGTGCGGGGCGGCGAGGACGGGACGCTCGGCCTCTACCTGGACGGGGCGCGGATCGCGGACGTCGGGCTGCCGCCGATGCCGGAGTACTACCGCCACCAGCTGTCCAACGGCAAGTCGGTGATGGAGGTCGCCCCGACCATCCAGTGGGGCTACCTCATCTACCTGACGGTCTTCCGGGTGTGCCAGTACTTCGGCGCCAAGGAGGAGTGCCAGTTCTGCGACATCAACCACAACTGGCGCCAGCACAAGGCGGCCGGCCGCCCGTACACCGGGGTCAAGCCGGTGGAGGAGGTGCTGGAGGCCCTGGAGATCATCGACCGGTACGACACCGCGGGCGTCTCCCGCGCCTACACCCTCACCGGCGGCTCGATCACCTCCCAGGTCGCCGGGCGCGACGAGGCCGACTTCTACGGGCACTACGCGAAGGCCATCGAGGAGCGCTTCCCCGGCCGCTGGACCGGCAAGGTGGTGGCCCAGGCGCTGCCCCGCGAGGACGTCCAGCGCTTCCACGACTACGGCATCCGGATCTACCACCCCAACTTCGAGGTGTGGGACCGCCGGCTGTTCCAGCTGCACTGCCCCGGCAAGGAGCGGTACGTCGGCCGCGACGAGTGGCACCGCCGGATCCTGGAGTCGGCCGAGGTGTTCGGGCCGCGCAACGTCATCCCCAACTTCGTCGCGGGCATCGAGATGGCCGAGCCCTTCGGGTTCACGAAGGTGAGCGAGGCCATCGACTCGACCACCGAGGGGCTGCGGTTCTTCATGTCGAACGGGGTCGTGCCGCGCTTCACCACCTGGTGCCCCGAGCCCACCACCCCGCTCGGCAAGGCCAACCCGCTGGGCGCACCCCTGGAGTACCACATCCGCCTCCTTCAGGCGTACCGGGCGACGCTGGAGGAGTTCGGCCTCAACTCCCCGCCCGGCTACGGCCCGGCGGGACCCGGCCGCGCCGTGTTCTCGGTCAGTTCCTTCATGGACAGCCTCGAAGGCCTGGAGGAGGAGCCCGCCGTCTGAAGATCCCCGGGGGAACGGGCACCGTTCCCCCGGGGATCGGGCGTGATTCGGGCCCCCGACCCCGCCGAGCGGGCACCGGGAGCGCCCGGAAAGCCCGCCGGTACGGGAGTGACCAGCGGCGGTCCACCGGGGAAACGGGCAGGAACGGGCAGCGGGAATCTCCCGAAGAGCCTGGTCGAGTGGCCGAACCTGCTTGTAGAAACGTCACAGGGGCCCGAACGGACCGGGCCGCGACCTGAACAGTGCCGCCGCGAGAGCCAGGGATGTGTGTCGTGGACACCGACGAACGCCGCAGAGGAATTCTCGACACCGCCCGGCGGGACGGATCGGTCGAGGTGAACGCCCTCGCGGCCCTGTTCCAGGTGGCCAAGGAGACCGTCCGCCGCGATCTGCACGTACTGGAGGAGCACGGCCTCGTCCGCCGGACCCACGGCGGTGCCTACCCCGTCGAGTCGGCGGGCTTCGAGACCACGCTCGCCGTCCGCACCACCCGTAACGTCCCGCAGAAGTCCCGGATCGCGGCCGCCGCGGCCGATCTGCTCGGGGATGCCGAGACCGTCTTCGTCGACGAGGGGTTCACCCCCCAGCTCGTCGCCGAGGCGTTCCCCCGGGACCGGCCGCTGACCGTGGTCACGGCGTCCCTGGCCGTCGCCACCGTCCTCGCCGACGCCGAGAAGATCTCCGTCCTGCTGCTCGGCGGCCGGGTGCGCGGCTCCACGATGGCCACCGTCGACCACTGGGCCTCCACGATGCTGGCCGGCTTCGTCATCGACCTGGCGTACGTCGGTGCCAACGGCATCTCCCGCGAGTACGGCCTCACCACCCCCGACCCGGCCGTCGGTGAGGTCAAGGCCCAGGCCATGCGCAGCTCCCGGCGCCGCGTCTTCGCCGGGATCCACTCCAAGTTCGGCGCGGTGAGCTTCTGCCGGTTCGCCGGTGTCGGTGACTTCGAGGCGATCGTCACCGACGCCGGACTCTCCTCGGCGGAGGCCCAGCGCTACTCCCTCATGGGCCCCCAGGTCATCCGCGTCTGACCCGCCCCCGGTCCCGTACCGGACGCTCCCCCCGTACACCCCCGTACGCCCCTGGTACACCGCGCCCCGCCCCCGTCGGGGCGCGGTCCGCCCTGCCCTCGCAACGCCCCGTACCACCACGTACCACCATCCCGCACGCCCTCGTACCACCCCGCACGACCCGATCACCGAGCCGCTACGACTGATCAGGAGTCCCCATGCGTCACCACCCCCGCCGACGCCACGGCCCACGCCGTCTGCCGCGCGCCGGCGCCGCGGCAGCGGCACTCACCCTCCTCGCCACCGGCTGCGCCGGAGCGGGCGGGACCTCCTTCGGGGGAGGTGACGCCCTCAACGTCCTGATGGTGAACAACCCGCAGATGGTCGAACTGCAGAAGCTGACCGAGCGGTACTTCACCAAGGAGACCGGCATCACCGTCCACTTCACGGTGCTGCCCGAGAACGACGTCCGCGACAAGATCAGCCAGGACTACTCCAACCAGGCCGGCCAGTACGACATCGCCACCATCTCCAACTTCGAGCTGCCGTTCTTCGCGGAGAACGGCTGGCTGCGCCCGCTGGACGACTACGTCGACGCCGACCCCGACTTCGACCAGCAGGACATCCTCCCGCCGCTGCGCGAATCGCTGACCCACACGGACGGCAAGCTCTACGCCCAGCCCTTCTACGGCGAATCCTCCTTCCTGATGTACCGCAAGGACGTCTTCGAGAAGGAAGGGCTCACCATGCCCGCCCGGCCGACCTGGCAGGAGGTCGCCGAACTCGCCGCGAAGACCGACGGGTCGCAGCGCGGGATGAAGGGCATCTGCCTGCGCGGGCTGCCCGGCTGGGGCGAGGTGATCGCCCCGCTCACCACCGTCGTCAACACCATGGGCGGCACCTGGTTCACCGAGGACTGGCAACCGCAGCTCACCTCACCGGAGTTCAGGAAGGCCACCCAGTTCTACGTCGACCTGGTGCGCGAACACGGGGAGCTCGGCGCCCCGCAGTCCGGGTACGCCGAGTGCCTGAACAACATGACCCAGGGCAAGACCGCGATGTGGTACGACGCCACCGCCGGAGCCGGATCGCTGGAGGCCGAGAACTCTCCCGTCCAGGGCAAGATCGGCTACGTACCGGCCCCCGTCGAGCAGACCGAGAGCTCCGGCTGGCTCTACACCTGGGCCTGGGGCATGCAGAACGCCACCAAGAAGGCCGACGACGCCTGGAAGTTCATCTCCTGGGCCTCCGGCAAGGAGTACGAGGAACTCGTCGGCGCCACCAGCGGCTGGTCCGACGTCCCGGCCGGCAAACGCGCTTCGACCTACGCCCACCCCGACTACCGCAAGGAGGCGGCGGCGTTCGCCGACGTCACCGAGCGGGCCATCTCCGAGGCCGACCCCGACAACCCCGGCACCCAGCCGCGCCCCACGGCGGGCATCCAGTTCGTCGGCGTACCGGAGTTCACCGACCTCGGCACCAAGGTGGCGCAGGAGATCAGCGCCGCCATCGCGGGCCGCCAGTCGGTGGACGCCGCGCTCGCCACCTCCCAGAAGCTGGCCGAGAAGGTCGCGGAGGAGTACCGATGACCACCACCACCGCCGTGCGGCCGCCCGCATCCCGCCCGGCCCCGCCCGGCAAGCGCCCCACGGGCAGCGGAGCCCGGGCCTGGGCGACCCGCGCGCCTCTCCTGCCTGCCCTCGTCTTCCTGATCGCGGTCACCCAACTGCCCTTCGTGGCCACGCTGGTGATCTCCTTCTTCGACTGGAACTCGCTCAAGCCGGACCAGCGCCACTTCACCGGATTCGCCAACTACAGCTCCGTCGTCACCGATCCCGCGCTGCGCGAATCGGTCCTGAACACCGTCCTGCTCACCGCCACCGTGGTGATCGCCTGCGTCGTCCTCGGCCTCGCCTTCGCCCTGCTCCTGGACCGCACCTTCTTCGGCCGGGGCCTCGTGCGCACTTTGCTGATCACCCCGTTCCTGATCGTGCCGGTCTCCGCCGCGCTGCTGTGGAAACACGCCCTCTACAACCCCGAGTACGGACTCCTCAACGGCGTGCTGACCTGGTTCGGGAACCTGGTCGGCACGGGAAGCGTCGCCCAGCCCGAGTGGACCTCCGAGATGCCGCTGATGGCCGTCGCCGCCGCGCTCGTCTGGCAGTGGACGCCGTTCATGATGCTGATCCTGCTGGCCGGACTGCAGAGCCGCCCCGCCGAGATGATGGAGGCCGCCCGCCTCGACGGCGCCGGGCCCTGGCAGATGTTCCGCTTCCTGACCCTGCCCCACCTGCGCCGCTACCTCGAACTCGGCGTCCTGCTCGGCTCGGTGTACATCGTGCAGAACTTCGACGCCGTGTTCACCATCACCGCCGGCGGCCTCGGCACCGCCAACCTCCCGTACACCGTCTACGAGACCTTCTACCGGGCCCATGAGTACGGACTGGCGTCCGCCGTGGGCGTGATCGTGGTGATCGGCACCATGGTCATCGCCACCTTCGCGCTCCGGGTGGTCTCCTCCCTCTTCCGTGAGGAGGCGAGCCGCGCATGAGCGCCTCGACCGCACCCCCGCCCCGCACCCCCGCCGCCGCGCGGAGCCCCCGCCCGAGGGGCCGGGACCGCAGGCGCTCCACCGCTCTGGGCCTGACCGCCTGGGCCGTCGGCATCGTCTTCTGCCTGCCCGCCCTGTGGATGGTGCTCACCTCCTTCCACTCGGAGGCCGACGCGGCGACCAACCCGCCCTCGCTCGCCGCCGCGCTCACACTCGACGGCTACCGGACGTTCTTCGGCGGCGGGGGAGGACCCACCCCCTGGCCCCCGCTGGTCAACTCCCTCACCGCGTCGCTGTTCTCCACCCTGCTGGTGCTCCTGCTGGCGCTGCCCGCCGCGTACGCGCTCTCCATCCGGCGGGTGCGGAAGTGGACCGACGTCATGTTCTTCTTCCTCTCCACCAAGATGCTGCCGGTCGTCGCCGGCCTGCTGCCGGTCTACCTGTTCGCGAAGAACACCGGCCTCCTGGACAACGTCTGGCTGCTGGTCCTCCTCTACACCTCGATGAACCTGCCGATCGCGGTGTGGATGATGCAGTCCTTCCTCGCCGACGTCCCGGTCTCCATCATCGAAGCGGCCCAGGTCGACGGGGCGGGACTGCCCACCGTGCTGGGCCGGGTCGTCGCCCCGGTCGCCGCCCCCGGCATCGCCGCCACGGCCCTGATCTGCTTCATCTTCAGCTGGAACGAGCTGTTGTTCGCCCGGGTGCTGACCGGCGTCGTCGCCGGCACCGCACCCGTCCACCTGACCACGTTCGTCACCAGCCAGGGCCTCTTCCTCGCCCAGCTGTGCGCCGCGTCGGTGGTCGTGTCCCTGCCGGTGCTCATCGCCGGCTACGCCGCCCAGGACAAACTCGTCCAGGGCCTCTCCCTGGGAGCAGTCAAATGAGGGCAGCCATCGTCGAGGCCCCCGGCAAGGTGTCGGTCACCACGGTCGACGACCCCGCGCCCGGCCGGCGTGACGTCGTGGTGAAGGTGGCGTCCTGCGGGCTCTGCGGCACTGATCTGCACATCCTCCAGGGGGAGTTCGCCCCCACCCTGCCGATCGTCCCCGGCCACGAGTTCGCCGGCGAGATCGTCGCCACCGGTGCGGACGTCGCCGAGCTGGCCGTCGGCGACAAGGTGGCCGTCGACCCCTCGCTGCACTGCCACGAGTGCCGCTACTGCCGCTCGGGCCGCGGCAACCTCTGCGACAACTGGGCCGCGATCGGCGTCACCGTCCCCGGCGGAGCGGCCGAGTTCGCCCTCGCCCCGGTCGCCAACTGCGTCAAACTCCCCGAGCACGTCGATGTAAGGGACGCGGCCCTGATCGAACCGCTCTCCTGCGCGGTACGCGGGTACGACGTCCTCAAGGGCAACCTGGGCGCCGAGGTACTGATCTACGGCTCCGGGACGATGGGCCTGATGATGCTGGAGCTGGCCAAGCGCACGGGCGCCGCGTCGGTGGAGGTGCTGGACGTCAACCCCCGGCGTCTGGACACGGCGAAGCTCCTCGGCTGCACGGGAGCGGCCGCCCGGGCCGAGGAGCTCGACCGCCCCGGCGGCTGGGACGTGGTCATCGACGCCACCGGCAACGCGGCGGCCATCCAGGACGGCCTCGGCCGGGTCGCCAAGGGGGGCACCTTCCTCCAGTTCGGGGTGGCCGACTACGCCACCACCGCGGTCATCGAGCCGTACCGGATCTACAACCAGGAGATCACCGTCACCGGCTCGATGGCGGTGCTGCACAGCTACGAGCGGGCCGCCGCGCTCTTCGCGAGCGGGGTGCTGGACCCGGCGGTCTTCATCAGCGACCGGCTGCCGCTGGAGCGGTACCCGCAGGCGATCGACCAGTTCAGGGGCGGGGTCGGGCGCAAGATCGTGGTGCAGCCCTAGCGTGCCGCCCGGCGCCCGCACCGACGTGGGAGTGCCCCCCGGCGGACCGTCATGTCCACCGGGGGGCGCCCCTGTCGTCACGAGGTGACCTGGTCCGGGCCGCCGGACACCGGACCGGGCCACCGTCCGGGCACCGGCTCGATCAGGGGAAGTTCGTGACGGTCGAAGGC
The DNA here is from genome assembly GCF_044752765.1 of Streptomyces sp. NPDC088706. Taxonomy (NCBI): domain Bacteria; kingdom Bacillati; phylum Actinomycetota; class Actinomycetes; order Kitasatosporales; family Streptomycetaceae; genus Streptomyces; species Streptomyces sp. NPDC088706. The sequence goes on along the minus strand of NZ_JBIVLW010000006.1, from coordinate 181,693 downwards.
ACCGTCGACGTTCCCGAGGTCGGGGAGCCGATGTTGTTGATCACGTGCTGGTACTGCCCGTTGCCGCCGAGCGAGACCACCAGCAGGTTGTGGAACTTCACGCCCGGCTTCACCGGTGCCTTGAAGCCGTGCTCCTGGACGATCGTCGGATCGACGTTGTAGTAGCAGTAGCTGCCCATGCCCCAGCCCTCGTGCTGCTGGACCGAGTCGTCGACCCGGTAGGCCACGTAGCCCTTGGTGCTGCCGTTCTGGATGGCGGCCTGGTTGGGGGCGTCGTAGGCCTTCTCGTTCTGGAAGAAGATCGTGCGCCCGCGTTCGCCGTACCACTCCACGTCGTACTTGTTGAAGTGCTCGACGAACAGGCCGGTGGCCAGCACGTCGTCGCCGTTGACGCGGACTCCGTAGTCGGCGCGGTTGGTCTCCCAGCCCCAGCCCTCGCCGTGGTCGGCGCGCCAGACCCAGGTGTGGTCGATGATCGTGTCGTCGCTGTTGACGACGATGCTGGTGGTCGCCTTGCCGGGACCCGCGCCGCCGATCCGTACGAACACGTCCTGGAGGGAGGTGGGGTTGGCCGCGTGGTCGGCCGAGGCGTTCTGCGGGCCGACCTCCAGCAGGGTGGGCGAGTTGACGGGGCCGGCGTCGATGAGGAAGCCGGCCAGCTTCACCCCGTCGACGTCGGCGACCTTCATCGCGGTCACCCCGTTGTCCGGGATGATCGTGGCGAGGCCCAGTCCCAGGACCACGGTGTCGGCGCGGTTGACGTTGATGGTCTGGTCGAGGTGGTAGACACCGGGCGTGAACAGCAGGTTGAGGCCCTGGGCGAGCGCCGCGTTGATCGTCGCCGCGGTGGCGCCCTGCTTGACGACGTAGAAGCGGTTCAGCGGGATGGACTCACCCTGCTGGTTCCCGCCGTCCCAGGAGACGCCGCGCGCGTTGACGCGCTTCGCGGGGACGAACACCTTGTACTCGTTGCCGTCCAGGTAGAGGAACGGCTTCTCGCGCGAGACGGGGGTGGTGTCCAGCGTGGTGTACGGCGGGTTCGGGTAGCTGGCCGCGGGCGCGCCCTGGACACCGGAGAAGGTCATGTTCCAGACGGCGTTGGTCCAGCCGCCCACCGAACTGTCGCGGGTGTACCACTGCTGCTGGGAGTACGGGCCCACGGTGCCGTCGATCTTGCTGTCGGCGATGTAGCCGCCGCTGGCCCAGCCGTAGCCGTCGGGCGCGAGGTTGAGCCCGCCCTTGACGTGCATCCGGCGGAAGGGCGCGGCCTGGGAGACCGCCCAGCGGTTGGTGCCGGAGACCGGGTTGAGGGTCAGGTTCTCCGCCGAGCGCCAGAAGTTCTGCGTGGCGTTCCCGTTGAACCACCCCGCGTCCACGGTCACATCACCGTTGAACGTGGTGGAGTTCGGGTTGAGGCCGAGACCGGCGATCTGGGTGTAGAACCCGATCTGCGCGTTGATGTTGTCGTACGTACCCGGCTTGAAGAGCAGCGCGTGGCGGCCGGAGCCGAACTGCGCGGACTCCTGCCGCCGGAAGATCTCGTCGACCTTGCCCTGGATGTTCGGCGTGGCGGGGTCGAAGACGTGGACGTTCGGTCCGAGGTCGCCGCCGCCGGGAATCTGCGGGCCGCCGCCCCCGTCCCGGGTGCCGAAGACCTTGAACTCCCAGAGGGAGTAGCCGTATCCGGTGGCGCGCTGGGTGCCGGTCAGGCGTACGTAGCGGGCCTCGCCCGAGACGGAGAGCGTCTCGTTGCCGCCCTGGCCGGTGGTGGTGCTGTAGGCGTCTCTCCAGGAGGTGCCGTCGGTGGAGAGCTCGATGCGGTAGCTCTTCGCGTACGCGGCCTCCCAGGCGATCTCGATCCGGCTGAGGGCGGCCGGGGAGCCGAGGTCGATCCGTATCGACTGCGGGTCGGAGAAGGCGCTGGACCAGCGCGTCCCCCCGTTCCCGTCGACGGCGTTGCCGGGGGCCGTACCGCCGTTCTCCTCGCTTGAGGCGGTCACCGGGCTGCCCTGGGAGAGCAGGACGGGGGCGGCCTGCGCCGGGGCGGCCTGGGCCACTCCCAGCAGGGCCGCGACCAGGGCGGCCACCAGTGCGAAGCCGAGACCGCGCCATCGGCGGATTGCGGCCAGGGGCGGCGGCGAGGGTCTGACGAGGGCAACAGGCATGTCCTGAACTCCTGAGGTGTCAATGCGCGGGGGTCGGGAGATGGGGGCGGGCGCAGGCTCCCCCGAGTGAGAGAGCGCTCTCTCGGTAGCCGAATGATTCTCCCGCGTTTCGGCCACGTCAAGAGTTGTGCACAGGATCGGTGCGACCGGCCTCCGAGGGCGGTCGATGTTTCATCTCCTGAAAGGGGAAGGGGAGTTGGCGGAGATCCGGATGACGGGGCGGATGGCGGCCGACCGGTCGGCCAGCCGGCCGGCGGCGAGCCCGGGGCCCCTGACGGCTGGTCCGCTCCCGCCACGCTCCGCGTCGCGGGGGAGCGCTCTCTCAACTCGATCCCCGCTGTGGAGCGAGGAGTTTCCATGAACGCCTGTGGCACACCCAGGGGCGACCGGCCCGGTCCGTGCCGCCCCGCGCCCCCCCCTGGGCCCGGACCGCGCCGCGCCCAGGGGTCTCAGCGGGGCTCGTACACGATCCAGAGCGGCCCGTTCGCCAGGTCGATCCGCTTGCCGTCCGGCGTGCTGAACTCCGTGTCCGCAGCCGCTGAGGGCCGCGCCCACCGGGCCTCGTACGCCTTGCCGTCACGCAGGACGAGCGCGTTCCCCGAGCCCACGGTCTCGGTGAACGGGGTGTTGTTCCCGGCCCGGTCGCCGAAGGCCGACGGGCGTACGGCCACGTCCTGCACGATCACCGTGGCCGCCCCGAGCGGCTCGCCCTCGCTCGTACGGGCGGGGGAACCGTCCAGGGCGACCAGCCACCGTGCGCGCTCGGCGGACCAGGTGAAGGTGGTGCGCGCGGACGGGAAGCGGACCGTACGGCTGTTCTCGGCCCTGCCGCCCGGCGGCGCCGGTCCGAACCTCAGCCCCAGCGCCTCGACGGCACCGACCCCGCCGGCGGCGTAAGGAATCCGCTCCGGCCGCAGATAGAGATTGTGCGGAGCCGGCCGCTCCGGCCCCCGGAAGTACGCCCCGGGGGCGGCCGTCGGCGGTACGGCGTCGAGGGGCGCCCGCTCGATGGCCGGGAGGAGCGCGCTCCGGGCCCCCGAGAAGGCGAGCACCGGCCGGTCGAACTGGCGCAGCAGCTCCAGATCGCTCTCCCGAGCGCTGCGGACCGGCCCGACGACCGGCGGCACGTCGGAGGCGTAGACCGCGAGGAGCCGGCTGAGACCGGCCTCCACCTGCTCGACGTAGACGATGTCCGCCCGCTCCAGACCGGTCTGCGGACGGGCCGGCGCCACATTGTCGATCTTCACGGCGAGCACCTTCACGTCCGCCCCGCCGCCGGACGGAGCGGTCCCGGGCTCCGAACCGTCCCCGCTCGTGCATCCGGCCGCGAGGAGGATGAGCAGGAGCGCGGCGAGCAGCGCGGCGGCCGGTGTCCTGACTCGGGCCACGGACATGGCGACCGCCCTTCCAGGGCACCGGCCGGCCGTCCCGGCGGAGCGCTGCCGCGTCGCTGCCCTCTCTCCATCATCACGCACGGGGCCCGCTCACGGTTGCCGTCCACGCCCGCCCACGCCGCGGCGGGCGGTCGGCCCTCGGCCCTCGGCCGGCATGGCTGGAACTGCACTGCGCCGCGCGCTCGATTCCGCTTCCGATGGGACCGTTCGCTCTCTACGGTTGCACCAGTGGCGGGTGACGAGCCCGTACGGTGACGGGTGAGGCAGAGGGGGTCCGGTGGAAGCCGAGTTGACGGCACTGGCGGCATCAGGCGCGACGGCCTTCGTGGGGCTGATGGTGACCGAGGCGTGGAACCAGGCGCGCGGGCGGGTGGCTGGGTTCCTGGCCCGGGGCGAGGACAGCGACGCCGTGGACGCCGAGCTGGAGGAGTCCCGCGCGGAACTGATCGCGGCGCGTCGCAACGGCGACGAGGACGGCGCCGCGGACATCGCCGCCGAGTGGCGCGTGAGGCTCCGCCGCGCCCTGCGCGACAACCCGGAGGCCGCGGGCGAGCTGCGGGACCTCCTCGACGAACTGGCCCCCCACCAGCACGCCGCCCCCACGGTCTCCGTCACCAACAGTACCAACGGCGGTACCTACTACAGCCAGGTGATCCAGGGGAACGACATCTCCGGGCTCACCTTCAACGGCGGGGGCACGGTGGCGCCCCGGCAGGAACCGGGCACCGCGTGAGCGCCCCGGGCTCCGGCAACGGGTCCCGGCACACCGCCGCGCGGAACGACTTCTCCGGCACGAGCCACGGCCCGGTCGTGCAGGCCGCCACGATCCACGGCGGGATCACCTACCACGTCCAGCAGGCCCCGCCGCCCGGCGCCCGGGTCACACCGGACGAGATCCCGCCCCTGACCGTGCGGTTCGTCAACCGGACCGAGGACCTCGCCACGCTCGACGGCTGGCTGGCCCCCGGGACGGAAGACGGGGACGACGGCGCGAGCGTCGGTTTCGCCGCGCTGCACGGGCCGCCCGGCGTCGGCAAGACCGCGCTGGTGTCCCGCTGGGCGGAGCGGGGGCGGGACCGGTTCCCGGACGGCCAGATCTACGTGGACTTCGCCACCCTGCGGGGCGAAGCGCCGGGTGCGGACGTCTCCGAGGCCGCCCGGCGCTGCCTGCGGTCCCTCGGCGTCGACGAGGCCTACATCCCGGCCACGTTCGCGGAACGGACCCGGCTGCTGCGGAGCCGGTCCGCGGACCGGCGGCTGCTGGTCTTCCTGGACAACGTCTCCACCCCCGGACAGGCCGCCGCGCTGATCCCGAAGGGGAAGGGCAGCTGCCTGGTGGTGGCCGGTGGCGGCGGGCTCGGGGAGCTCGCCCTGGACGGGGCCCGGTTGATGCCCGTGGAGCCGCTCGACCGGGACAGCGCACGGGAGGTGCTCGCCGACCGGTGCGGGGCGGCGAGGATCGCGGCGGACCCGGAGGCGGCGGACCGTCTGGTGGAGCTCTGCGCGGGGCTGCCGGTGGCGCTGCACGTGGTCGCCGCCCGGCTGGCGACCCGGCCACGCCTCACCCCGGCGGCGCTCGCGGCGGAGCTGGCCGCGGAGCCGCGCCGACTGGCAGGAATGTCCCTCGGGAAGGAACGGTCCGTGGCCGCCGCATTCGATCTCGCCTACCGCGAACTCGCCCCGGAACCGGCCCGGCTGTACCGCCTGATGGGCTGGTACCCGGGAGCCACCTTCGACGCCGGAGTCGCGGCGGTGGCCTCGGGCCTGGACCCGCGACCCGCCGCCGAGGCGCTGGAGGCGCTGACCCGGGCCGGCCTGCTGGAGGAGACGGCGGACGGACGCTTCCGCTTCCACGACCTCGTACGGCTGCACGCCGCCGAACGGGCGACCGAGGAAGAGGTGCCGGCCGAGCGCCCCGCCCTGGTACGACGGGTGACGCTGCACTACCTCGCCCTGACCGCACTGGCCGACCGGGCCGTCCGGCTGGACCGGCTGCGGATCGCCGACCTCGCCGACTGGCTCTCCGAGGTCCGGGACCCCTTCGCCGTACCGGGCGCGCCCCGGCCCGTGGACTGGCTGGAGGCCGAGCACCGCAACATCCTCGGCGTGCTGCGGGCCGCCGCACGCGAGGAGACGCTGCACACGCAGGTGTGGCAGCTCGCGGAGGCGTTCACGGTCCTGTTCCTCCACCACCGGCACCTCGGGGACTGGCGGGAATCGCTCGAACTCGGCGCGGCCGCCGCCGCGGAGGCGCTGGTGCCCGCGGCCGAGGCGCGGCTGCGCAGCCTCCTGTCGCGCCCCCTGATGGACCTCGGCGAGTACGAGGCCGCCCGGCGCCAGCTGGACACCGCCCAGGCCTGCGCGGAGGTCTCGGGCGACCTGGTCGTCCGCGCCTCCGTACAGGAGTTCTCCGGACGGTACTGGGACCGCACCGACCCGGTCCGGGCCATGGCGGCCTACCGCGGCGCCCTTGAGTTGAACACGGCCGCGCACGAGGGCCGGGGCGCCGCCATCGCGGCGTACTTCCTCGGCTGCGCCCAGGACGCGGCCGGGGACTCCCGCGATGCCCTGGACACCTTGCGCGGAGCCCACGACGAGCTCATCGCCCGCGAGGACCGGCGGATGGCGGCCCGGGCCCAGGTGGCCATCGGGATCGCCCACGACCGTCTCGGCGAGACCGACGAGGCGGTACGGGCCCTGAGCGAAGCGGCCGAGGTCCTGCGCGCGCGGAAGGCGACCCACTACGAGGCCCAGGCGCTCGTCGCGCTGGCCGACATCCAGGAGCGCTCGCAGGGCGACCCCCAGGAGGTACGTGCCCGCCTGGAGCGCGCCCTGGAGATCTACGAGGCCGGGGGCAGCCCGCGCGCGCAGGAGCTGCTGCGGCGGCTGGCGGAAGGCGAGGCGACGGGATGACGCACGGAGCCGCGCCCGTTCAGCGGGGCGGGGCGTCCGGCGCCTGCGGGCGCAGCCGGAGCGCCACATCCTCGTCCCGCGCGCCGATCCGCAGGGCGACCAGAGCGTCGTCCAGCGGGGCGGCCGCGCGCAGCAGGGCGTAGACGGCCGCCGCGGGCAGACCGGGGTCCGTCGCGGGCCCGGTCATGGCGGCCTCCACGATCCGGCCGTCCCGCAGTCCCACCAGAGCGCCGCCCCCGGCCAGCGCGGTCGCCGCGAGGCGGCAGCCCGGCAGGCGGTCCAGGGTCTCGCCGATCCACCGGGCGCCCTGCGCCGCGGAGGGGGCGGGAGCGCCGCGCAGGAGCACCGAGGCGCTCTCCACCACCCGCCGGTCCGGCTCCCGCTCGTCGCAGGCGAGATGGCGACAACGTCCGGCCGCCTCGTCCTCGTCCACCTCGGCCTCCTGCCACGCGACCGCCGCGGGACGCCTGCGTACGGTGACGGCGGTCGGCCCGTCTCCCGGCAAGGCGGTCGTGGTGACCGACCAGGAGGTGGCCCGCGCGCCCGTCTCCCCGGGCTCGGCCAGGACCCATCGCGGCGGGGGAGCGGGCACCGGTTCGGGCAGGCCGAGCAGGTCGTACAGCGCGGTACGCAGTCGTGGCAGGGCGCGCCCCGGCTGGTCGAAGGCGCCCTCGGCGACCGCGCTGAAGCGCTCCGGCCGCTGGGTGGTGAGGGCGGACACGATCTGTCCGTGCACGTCGCCGCGCGCGTCGAGACGGGGCGCCGCCCGCCCGAGCGAGGCCACCGCCGTGCCGGCGACGGCCTCGCTCCCGAAGGCTCCCAGCAGGATCGGTTTGCCGAGCGCCGCACCGTACAGCGTCACCGACCCGTGGTCGCCCACGACCACCTCCGCCGCGACCAGCGCCGGGCGCCACGCGTGGATGTGCGGAACCAGCATCAGCCCCGCGTCCAGCGCGGGCGCCAGGAGATTGCGGATCTGCCAGGAACCGTGCCCCGACCAGACATTGGGATGGACGATCGCCGCCACCCGGAACTCGTCGTACGGCAGGGCGGCGAGCACCCGGGCCGCCAGCCCGGGGTCCTGCCCGATCAGCGACGTCGGCCCCCAGGTGGAGCTGAGCACCACCAGACGGTGCGCTTCGGGCACGCCGAGCGCCCGGCGGTAGGCGGCTGCCCGGTCCGCGCTGCCCAGCAGTTCGTCGTAGCAGGGGTCGCCGACGAGCAGCGTGCGCCCGGCCGCCTTCGGATGCGAGGAGAGCAGCTGCGCCTCCTGCCCCGGATGCGAGATCGCCAGCCAGGCCCTGCCGGATTCCAGCAGGCTGTCGGGCACGACCCCCGACAGCCGGTCCCCCGGCGCCCGGGAGTCAGGCACCTGCTTCTGGAAGCCGATGCCGTGGGGCAGCACCAGCACGGGGCAGTGGCCCGCGGGCACGTCGACGTTCTCGCTTGCGGTGAGGATCAGATCGGGTTCCGCGTGGCCCACCTGCTCCCACGGGATGACCCGGCAGCCCGCGTCGTGCAGCAGGTCCAGCACCCCGTCGTTGAACGCGGAGGTGGGGTCGTGGGCGAAGACGACGGTGATCCGGCCGTCGCCGCGGAGGAGGGCGGGCAGGCATTCGAGGACCCGTACGGTGGAGGTCACCGTACGGGCCGCTACGACCAGGGTCTTCTCACCGCGAAAGGTGCTCCATCGCCCGGCGTCGGTCCCGACGGGAACGCGGAAAGGCTGGCTAGCGTGCATGGCCACCCCGAGAGGCTACGGGCACACCGCCCACGCGCGGCTCGCGGCTCGCGGCTCGCGGCTCGCGGCTCGCGGCTCGCGGCTCGCGGCTCGCGGCTATTGTCGGCTTATCGCATCTCAAGCGGCGCTGCAACCGTTCCGGGTCGGGCGGGCAAGTGGCGGTCATATTGTACGAGCACCGCCGCTGACGGGACTGCCGCAGGTCAACAGTTCCTCCCCACCCTCGCGCCCCCACCAGGGCCCTCGGACCTCGGAGCGGCGAAGCGCACCGGAGCCCGGAAGCGGGCCTTGCGGGCGGCCCGGCGGAAGGTGGCCAGGACGGCGGGGCCGGCCAGGGTGACGCAGACGAAGTTCGTGACCGCCCGCCCGGTGTCCCAGCCGAGCGAGGTCGCCACGTCGAAGGCGAGATAGCGCTGCCACTGCTCGGTGAAGGGCAGGCCGGGAAGGTAGGCGATGGAGCTGTCCGGGTTTACCGAGAACGGCCAGAAGGACAGGTTCAGCAGGAAGCCGAAGAGATAGCCGGAGAGCGAGCCGTAGACGGCGAGCATCATCACCTCGCGGCGGCCCGTGGCGCGGGGCAGCAGGCCGGCCAGCATGCCGACGAACGCGCAGCCGAACATCTGGTACGGCATCCACGGGCCGACCCCGCCGGTGATCAGCGCGGAGGCGAACAGGGACGTGCAGCCCAGCGTGAAGCCGAAGCCCGGACCGTAGACGCGGCCCGCCAGGACCAGCACGAAGAACACCGTCTCGATCCCCGCCGTGCCCGCGCCCAGCGGACGCAGCGCCGCGTTGACGGCGGAGAGCACTCCGAGCATCGCCAGCGCCTTGGAGTTGATGCCGCCCTCGGCGATCTCGGAGATCACCACGCACAGGACGAGGACCAGCAGGACACCGAAGATCAGCGGCGGGGCGTAGTTGGCCCCCAGCCGTCCCGGCGCGACCAGGAACGGCCAGAAGAAGGCGACCAGGCCGAGGAAGGCGGCCAGCGCGATGACGATTCCGGCGCGTGGGCCGATGCGGATGGCTCCCGCCGAGCGCCCGTCGAGATCGGCGAGTTCCTTCATCCTGCCGCCTCCTCGGCCCGCAGGACGGAAGTCACTTGATCCACCGTCAGGTACGGCAGTGGCGCGAGGATCTTCGCCACCTGCGGGGCGAAGACGGGGGAGGCGACGATCACTTCCGTGGTCGGACCGTCCGCCACGATGTCCCCCTCGGCCATCACGACCACCCGGTCCGCCGCGCGGGCCGCGAACTCGACGTCATGGGTGGAGACCACCACCGACCGGCCCCCGGCGGCCAGTTCGTCGACCATGGAGATGAGCTGGGTCTTCGCCCGGTAGTCGAGCCCCCGGGTCGGCTCGTCCAGCAGCAGGACCCGCGGCGCCGCCGTCAGCTGGATGGCGAGGACCAGCGCCAGCTTCTGGCCCTCGGAGAGGTCGCGCGGGTGCGTGGCCCCGTCGATGCCGGGCGCCAGCCGGTCCAGGATCGCGCGGGCGGAGAGGCTACCGCCGTCCCGGGGCGCCGACTCCGTGTCGGCCTGGGCGAGTTCCTGCTCGACGCTCTCCAGGTAGAGCAGATCGGTGGGGGTCTGCGGGACGAGACCGACCAGCTGCCTGGCCTCGGCCGCGCTGAGGTTCTTGGGGTCGCTGCCCTTCGCCGGGGTGCGCTAGCCCTCCGCGTGTCCCCGGTCGACCCGTACCGTACCGGACTTGCGTGGCCCCGAACCCTGGAGCGCCCACAGGAGTGACGACTTGCCCGAGCCGTTGCGGCCCATCAGCGCGGTGATCTCGCCGTCCCGCAGATCCAGGTCCACCTCGCGGACCGCCGCGACATCCCGGTACGCCACCGTGATCCCGCGCGCCGTGAGGAGGGCCGGGCCCGGCTCCTCCGGCACCGGGCGGACCGGCGGGGGCGGAGTGGTCGCCAGGGCGGTGCGCAGCGGGGCGGCGGCCCGGCGGGCGTCCCGGACGGAGAGGGGCAGCGGCGACCAGTGCGCGGCGCGGCCCAGCTCCACGATGGGCGGCGCGATCGCCGACGCGGCGAACACGGCCGCGCCGCCGATCACCGCCACGAGGGCGGCCGTCGCCGCGACGGGCAGCACCGAGCCGGAGTCGTGCCGCGCGTCCGCCGCCGGGGCGGCGTCCACCACCTTCGCCCCGCCGCCCGGTGGCGCCGCCGTCCCGCTCGGCGAGGCGGGGGCGGCGGAGGCGCTGGGTGAGGGGGACGGAGAGGCGGACGGGGACGGGGACGCGCTGGCGGAGGCCGACGGGGACGCGGTGGCCGACTTCGTCGGGACCGCCGCAGGCGGCGGGGCCTGGCCACCGCCCGGCCGCTGCGCCGTGCGTACGGGATCGGGCCGCGGCTCGGGCGCCGGATCGCCGCCCGAGGGGCGCGCGTTGTGGGCACGCAGCTGGTTCGGCGTCAGCGTCGGACGGCCCTTCGTCCCCTCGATGTTCGTCCCGCCGAAGATCCACAGGTCCACGCTGCCCGGCCGGGGCCGGTAGCTCATGGCGCCGAGCTGGCTGTACTCCCAGGTGTTCTTCCCGGGGTTCGCGTGCCAGTACGACCAGTAGGCGGAGGCGGGCGGAGTGAGGACGCAGTCCTCCTGCTGGGGCGTCGGGTACTGCTTGCCGCCCTGGTGGCCGCTGTGGCCGATCCGGCAGATGAACGCCGGCCCGTCGTGCCCGGTGCCGGTGGTCTGCCAGCCGCCCTGGTTGAGCAGCTGGTAGCCCGTGGTCGGCGTCGTACCGCACGAGCGGTAGACGGGACCGCCCCAGTGACTGAAGTCGACGGCCAGGACGACGCCCGACGAGGTCGTGCACCGGCCGATCGGCTGCGGCGCCGCCGCTGCCGGGGAGGCGGGCGCGAGGAGCGCCGCACCGGTGAGACCGAGGACGGCCAGGGCATGGCCGAGGGTCCGGCGGAAGAAGCGGGTCCTCACAGGTCACCGCCCGCGGCCGTACGCCGGTTGCGGGCGGCCACGACCGTGCCGCAGCCCGCCAGGACGAGTGCGGCGGCCGCTCCCGCGAGACCGAGCGCCCGCACACCGGTCGAGGCGAGACTGCCGCCGGGACCACCCGCGTCCACGACGGTCCCGCCCGTGCTGTCCCCGGGCGTGACGATCACCGGGGCGGAGGAGGAGGGCACCGGATTCGGCGTCGTACCGTCCAGGCTGCGGGCCAGCACACCGAAGGAGATGCCGGTCGCACCGCTCACGGCCTGTGCGGAGGCGCGGAGGTTGGAGCCCCGCTGGCCCTTCTTGGCCGTGTTGAAGCCGCCGTCCTTGTTCTGCTGCGAGGCGAGGAACTTCACCGCCTTCCCGATCTGCTCGCCGTACTTCCCGGCGTCCAGGGACAGGCCCTGCACGGCCAGTGCGGCCGAGTTCACCGAGTTGCCGGAGGCGCCCGGGAACCCGCCGTCCGGCAGCTGCCGGGACGCGATCCAGGTCAGCGCCTTGTCCACGGCGCCGGCGTGGGCCTCGCCGGGGGTGAGGTCCAGCGCCATCGCGGCCATCGCGGTGGAGTCCACGTCCGAGTCGCCCGTCGTGGGGATCAGGCTCGGCCAGGCTCCCGAGGGATGCTGAAGCCCCGCGAGATAGGCGATCGGCCGCTCGGCGGCCCGCGCCTCGCCCGCCCGCACCTGGGCCATGATGCCGAGGGCCTGGCCGAAGACGGACTGCGCGTAGGTGTAGGCCCCCTCAGCGTCGCAGCTGACGTCCGGTTCGGCGCTCCTGCCGGCACAGACGGCGTCGGCCAGACCGGCGATCAGGTCCTTGCCGCCGAAGTCGCGCGGGTCGCGGTCGACGACCTGGGCGAGCAGGGCCGCCTTGCCCATCGAGCCGCCCATGGCGTACCGGGTGCCGACCTTGGTCCAGTCGTGCAGCGTACGGGCCTCGCGGTCCTTGCCGCCCTGGTCGAGGAAGTCCACCATCGTGCGCAGCGTGTCGTTGTCGTGGCCGGTCGCGGCCAGCGCGAAGGCGCCGTCGATGGTGAGGCCGACGTCGGCCCGCCCGATGGTGCCTTGCGCGTCGTCGTAGTAGCGGCCCCGCAGGAGGTTGACGGGGCTGGTGAGGAAGGCGACGCCCCTTTCGAGGTTCGGACCGCCGGCCGGCGGCCTCGTCGTGGCCGGCGGGGGAGCGGTCGGCGGCTCGGTGGGCTCGGGCGCCCTGGTGGTCAGGGTGACGAGGTCGGTGCCGCTGCCCGCCAGCACGGCGGGGGCCGTCGCGTAGAGGGCGCCGTCCGTGGCCCCCTCGTCGATCCCGAAGCCGCCGCCCGCGAGTTGCTCCCGCGACAGCCACCAGACCGCGGCGTCGGCGGCACGGACCTCACCGAGCGCGCGCAGCGCCTGCGCCGCGTAGGCGGTGGCCGGGACGGAGCCGGTGGTGGCCCCGTTGGACGGGGGGTAGGCCCCGCTCCTCAGCTGCGCCTTCTTCAGGTACGCGAGCATCCGGGCGACGGCGGTGTCGTGGCCGCCGGCCTCGGCCAGCACCTGGGCGACCAGGCCGGTGGTCATCGGGTCGCCGTCGCAGTACTCACCGGCGCTGATGAGGATGCTGGTCACCGAGCCGTCGTCGCAGATCAGCTGGGTCAGCCGGGTCACGGTCCCGGCCGGCGGCACGACCCCGCCCCGCAGCGGTGCCAGCACGGCCAGCGCCTGGCCGTCCCCGTACGTGGCGCCGTGGAAGTCGCCCTTCGCCGTGCACCCCGGGGCGGGGCCGGCCGGGCACACGTTCTTCTTCCGGTCGCCGAGCAGGTCGTGCCCGCCGACGTCGCGCGGGTCGCCCTCGGTGATCTCCGCGAGCAGCGCCAGCCGGGCGGCGGCGGTGGCGTCGGGCGCCTCCCTCGGGCCCGCCGGGTAGGCGTACGCGTCGGTGCCGGCGGCGAGGCGGGCCACCACCTTGTCCAGGGCCGGACTCCTGCCGCCGGCGGCGGCGAGCGCGTACGCGGCTTCGGTGGTGAGGAGGTAGTTCGGGGACTCGGAGCCCTCGTCCACCACGTGGGTGCCGCCGCGCAGCTGCTTCGCCACCCAGCGGGCCGCCGCCGGCACGTCGATCTTCCCCACGGGCACGCTCGGGCCGTCCGTCGGATCCGTCGGGTCCGGCGGGACGCCGCCGCCCGCGCGGACGTCGTCGGGGGTGAAGGCGGGCCGGCCGGTGGAGCCGCCGATGTCCGTGCCGCCGAACACCCAGGCGTCCACGTCCCCCGCCTCGGGCGTGCGGCTCATGGCGCCGAGCGAGCTGTAGGACCAGTTCGCCTGGCCGGGCGAGGCGATCCAGTACGACCAGTAGGCGGTGGCCTGCGGGGTGAGGACGCACTTCTCGGTGCGGGGAGTCGGGTACCGCGTACCGGAGTTGAAGGCGCCGTTGCCGATGCGGCAGATGAAGGCGGGCCCGTCGTGCTGGGTGCCCTCGGTGGTGAACCCGCCGTCGCGCAGGAGCTCGTAGCCGGTGGTCGGGGTGGTGTCGCAGCCGCGCACCACCCCGCCGCCGAACGGGCCGAAGTCGACCGCCACGACGGCGCCACGGGTGGCCGTGCACTGATCGAGGGGATCGGCCGCCGCCGGAGCGGCGCCGGTGACGAAGGCCACGCTCGCGGCGAAGGTCACCGCCGCCGCCGAGAACAGCGAGAGGAGTCTCCTGCCGGCCGTGCGCCGGTCGTGTTGCTGGACCTTCGGCGACAACGTGAAGCGTCTGCAGGGCCGCTGACCCCCGAGCCCACCGTGCCCCCGGTCCCGCCCCGGACCGGGGGCGCGGTGCTGTCCCGGCCGGGCCGCGACGGGGGGAAGGCGTGAACCCGTCACGCACCGATGCGGGGCAAGGGGACAGAATCGGGTACGGATCGGGGTGATCGTCCGCCCCGGGACGGCGGCCCGTTCCCCCCGGGCCGGTGATGACGAAGAAGCAAGAGGAGACCCGATGGTGCACGCACGGGCCGGGCAGCCGGCGCAGTCAGCGGACCTGGTCGACGTGGCACGGCTGGTGACGGCCTACTACGCCCTCCACCCCGATCCGGCCGAGCCCGCCCAGCGGGTGGCCTTCGGCACCTCGGGCCACCGCGGCTCCGCCCTAGCCGCGGCCTTCAACGACGACCACATCGCCGCCACCACCCAGGCCATCTGCGACTACCGGGCCCGCCAGGGCACCGATGGGCCGCTCTTCCTGGGTGCCGACACCCACGCCTTGTCCGAGCCGGCCCGGGTCACCGCCCTGGAGGTCCTCGCCGCCAACCGCGTCACCGCCCTCATCGACAGCGAGGACGGCTACACCCCCACGCCCGCCGTCTCGCACGCCATCCTGACGTACAACCAGGGGCGCACCGAGCACCTGGCCGACGGCATCGTGGTCACCCCGTCGCACAACCCGCCCGCCGACGGCGGCTTCAAGTACAACCCGCCGAACGGCGGCCCGGCCGCCTCCGACGCCACCTCCTGGATCCAGGACCGGGCCAACGCCCTCATCGAGGCCGGGCTCGGGGAGGTCCGCCGGATCCCGTACGCCCGCGCGCTGGCCGCCGACACCACCGGCCGGTACGACTTCCTGAGCCGTTACGTCGACGACCTGCCCTCCGTCCTCGACCTGGACGCCGTACGGGACGCGGGCATCCGGATCGGCGCCGACCCGCTCGGCGGCGCCTCCGTCGCGTACTGGGGGCGCATCGCGGAGCGGCACCGGATCGACCTCACGGTGGTCAACCCGCTCGCCGACCCCACCTGGCGGTTCATGACGCTGGACTGGGACGGCAAGATCCGGATGGACTGCTCGTCGCCGCACGCCATGGCCTCGCTGATCGAACAGCGTGACGCGTACGCCATCGCCACCGGGAACGACGCCGACGCCGACCGGCACGGCATCGTCACCCCCGACGGCGGCCTGATGAACCCCAACCACTACCTGGCCACCGCCATCGACTACCTCTACACCCACCGCGAGGGCTGGCCCGCCGGAACGGGCATCGGCAAGACGCTGGTCTCCTCCTCCATGATCGACCGGGTCGCCCACGACCTCGGCCGCACCCTGGTGGAGGTCCCGGTCGGCTTCAAGTGGTTCGTCGAAGGACTGTACGACGGCAGCCTCGGTTTCGGCGGCGAGGAGTCGGCCGGCGCCTCGTTCCTGCGCCGCGACGGCCGGGTCTGGACCACGGACAAGGACGGCATCCTGCTGGCCCTGCTCGCCTCGGAGATCACCGCCGTCACCGGCTCCACCCCGTCCCAGCGGTACGCGCAGCTCACCGCCCGCTTCGGCGACCCCGCCTACGCCCGCGTCGACGCGCCCGCCACCCGCGAGGAGAAGGCAGTCCTGGCCCGGCTCTCCCCGCGGCAGGTCAAGGCCGACACCCTGGCGGGCGAGCCGATCACCGCCGTCCTCACCGAGGCGCCGGGCAACGGAGCCGCGATCGGCGGCCTCAAGGTCTGCACCGACAGCGCCTGGTTCGCCGCCCGCCCCTCGGGCACGGAGGACGTCTACAAGGTGTACGCGGAGAGCTTCCAGGGGCCCGGACACCTCGGCCAGGTCCAGGAGGAGGCGCGCGCCCTGGTCTCGGAGGCGCTGGGCAGCTGAGTCCGTATGCCTTCGAGAGCCGGCCGCTTCGCGCGGCGGGCCCTCAGGCGCCCGGCACGGTGGGCTGTACCTGGCGGAGTAACGTGGCGTTGTCCGGGGTGCGGCGGACCTTGTCCAGCAGCGCCTCCAGGGCGCCATGGCCGTCCCGGGCGTGCGGGGCGCGGCGCAGCGCCCGTACGGTGGCCGGCTCGGCGGCGCCCGTCAGGAGCTCCTCGCGGCGGGTGCCGGAGCGGGCGATGTCGACGGCCGGGAAGACCCGCCGGTCCGCGAGCGGGCGGTCCAGGCGCAGTTCCATGTTGCCGGTCCCCTTCAGCTCCTCGAAGAAGAAGTCGTCGGCGCGGGAGCCCGTCTCCACCAGCGCGGTCGCCAGGATCGTGAGCGAGCCGCCCTCCTCGGCGGAGCGTGCCGCCCCGAACAGCTTCTTGGGGCCGGCCAGGGCCGCCGCGTCGACGCCGCCGCTCAGGGTGGCCGCCCGCGCTGGTGTCCAGGAGCCCGGCGGCCCGGACGGGGCGCGGCTCACGTACGACGGGGCGTTCGAGGTACGGCTCACCGGAAAACGCGCCGAGGCGGTGCGGCCCCGGTGCTGCCGGGTCCGCACCGCCCTCGGAAGAACTGTCTGCTGCCGCCGTCCGCTCAGGCGGTCACCCCGAGCAGCGGCGCCCAGGCCTCCAGGGCCGGCTTCTCGGCGAGATCGGCGAAGGCCACCTCGATCCCGTGGTCGCGGCGCCAGGCGGCGGCCAGGGACATCAGACGGACGGAGTCGAGCCCGTAGTCGGCGAGGTTCTCGTCGAGCGGGATCTCCTCCGGCTCCTCGCCGAGGATGTCGGCGACATCGGCGCGCAGCTGCTCCAGCGTCAGGGCCACAGCGGTCACTTCCCTTCGAAGACGGCTCGGGTGGTGGTGACGACGGCACACTTGCCGGCCGCCCAGCGCAGCGCCATCGCGTGGTCGTCGGCGGAGAAGTCCGCCACGGCGTCGGCCACCACGAACGCCTGGATGTCCTGCATCCAGGCGTCGCACGCGGTCATCAGGACGCCGATGTGGGCGTAGACACCGGTGAGGACGATCTGGTCGCGGCCCTGCTCGCGCAGCCGCTCCAGCAGATCGGTGCGGACGAAGCCGCTGTACTTCCACTTGGTGATGACGGTGTCGCCGCCCTCGGGCGCGACCTCGTCCGCGATGGCCGCCGCGTGCTCGTCGGCGGGCAGGCCGGGGCCCCAGAAGTCCTGCTGGAGCCCGCGCTCCCCGGCGCTCTGGCCGCCGGGCTGCGCGGTGTAGAGGACCGGCACGCCCAGGCGCGCCGCCTCCTTCTTCAACTCGGCGACATGCGCGAGGAGCTCGGGCACGGGAGCGGCCTGCCGGTCGTACGCCGACAGGAAGTAGTTCTGCAGGTCGTGCACGAGGAGCACGGCGCGCGCCGGGTCGACGGTCCAGTCGACCCGGTTGGCGGGCAGCTCGTCGGCGGCCGGCATGGGGTAGGGGGTGATGGCGGGCAGAGCCATGGTGGAGAGGGTTCCGTTCGAAAGGTGCGGGGACGTGCGGCGGAAACGTCAGAGGGCGGGAGCGGGAGTGGGAGCGGCGGTGCGGGCGGCGGCGTTGCGCAGGTCCTTCTTGGAGACCTTGCCGACCCCGGTCTGCGGGAACGCGTCGACGAACTCGACCCGGTCCGGCACCTTGTAGGCGGCCAGGCCCCGTTCCCGTACGAAGCGTTTGATGGCCACCGCCTTCAGCGGACCGGCGCCCGAGCGCAGGATCACGTACGCGCAGACGCGCTCACCCAGATACGGGTCCGGCTCGGCCACCACATTGGCGTCGTGCACGGCCGGGTGGGCGAGGATGTGGTTCTCCACCTCCTCGGCGGCGACCTTCTCACCGCCCCGGTTGATCTGGTCCTTGGCACGCCCCTCCACGACGATGTGGCCGGTCTCCGTGACCCGCACGACATCGCCGGTGCGGTAGAAGCCGTCCTCGGTGAAGGAACGGGCGTTGTGCTCGGGGGCGTTCCAGTAGCCGCGGATCGTGTACGGGCCCCGGGTCAGCAGGTGCCCCGTCCCGCCCGGCGCCACCTCGCGGTCCTCGTCGTCGACGACCAGGATCTCGTCGTCCGGCGAGATGGGCCGTCCCTGCGTGGTGACGATGGTCTCCACCGGGTCGTCCAGACGCGTGTAGTTGACCAGCCCCTCCGCCATCCCGAAGACCTGCTGGAGCGTGCAGCCGAGCGCGGGACGCACCCGGCGGGCCGCCTCCTCGCTGAACTTGGCGCCGCCCACGAGCAGCACGTCCAGGCTGCTGAGGTCGTGCGCGGAGCCGGGCGCGGCCTCGGTCCACAGCAGGGCCAGCGGCGGCACCAGGCCCGTGATGGTCACGCCCTCGCGCTCGATCAGCGGGAAGGCCACCTCGGGCGAGGGCTGCGGGCAGAGCACCACGCGCCCCCCGGCGTACAGGGTGCCGAGCGAACCGGGGGAGGAGAGCGGGAAGTTGTGGGCGGCGGGCAGCGCGACCAGGTAGACGCTGTTCTCGTCGACCCCGCAGATCTCGTTGGAACCCCACAGCGAGTAGATGTAGTCGTCGTGGGTGCGCGGGATCAGTTTCGGTACGCCGGTGCTGCCGCCGGAGAGCTGGAGGAAGGCCAGGTCGTCGGGGCGCGGCCCGCCGTAGCCGACCGGCTCCTCGGCCACCTCGGCCAGCGCCTCGAAGTCGCCGGGGTCCCCCTGGGCGACGAACACATGCCTCAGCGTGGGGACCTGGGCGCGGGTCTTCGCCGCCAGCTCCCGGTAGTCGTAGCCGCCGCTCTCGGCCGCGATGACGTAGGCGACCGCCCCGGTGAACTCGCAGAAGTAGGCGATCTCGGTCTCACGGTGGGCGGGCAGCGCGAAGACCGGCAGCGCGCCGATCCGGAACAGCGCGAAGACGACCTCGAAGAACTCGGCGATGTTGGGGAGTTGCACCACCACGTTGTCGCCTTTGGCGATGCCGCGGGCGAGGAACCCCGCCGCCAGCCGGTCGGCGCGCCGGTCGAGATCGGCGTAGGTCCACCGGCTCCCGGCCGCCGGGTCGACGATCGCGATCCGGTCCGGGTGCTCCTCGGCGCGCTGCCGCAGCATCTCGCCGAAGGTCTCCCCGCGCCACCAGCCGGCCGCCCGGTACTTCTCGGCGAACTCGGCGGGCCAGGTCGGTGCCGCTTGCGTACTCACAGCTCGGCTCCCACGGCGCTGAGGAAGGTGCGGAACTTGGCGCCGGTCTCGGCGGTCTCCGCCTCGGGCTCGGAGGCGGCGACGATTCCCGCGCCCGCGTAGAGGCGCAGCGTGCGTTCCTCGGCCTCGGCGCAGCGGATCGTGACGACCCATTCGCCGTCGCCGTGGGCGTTCCCCCAGCCGACGACACCGGTGAAGAAGCCGCGGTCGAACGGCTCGGTCTCCGCGATGACCTGACGGGCCGTCTGCGTCGGCGTGCCGCACACGGCGGGCGTCGGGTGCAGCGCCATCGCCAGGTCCAGCGCCGAGGTGCCGGGGGAGGAGAGGGTGCCGGTGACCGTGGTGGACAGGTGCCACATGGTCGCCGTGCGGATCAGCGTCGGCCGGGCCGGGACGGTCATCCCGGTGCAGTGCGGGGCGAGCGCCTGGTGGACGGCGTCCACCACGACGGCGTGCTCGTGGAGGTCCTTGACCGACTCCAGCAGCGTCGCGGCGCGGCGGACGTCCTCGGCGAGGTCGTCGCTGCGCGGGGTGGACCCGGCGAGCGGGTTGGCGACGACCTGGTTGCCGTGGCGGGAGACGAGCAGCTCGGGGCTGGCGCCGATCAGGGTGCGGGCGGGACCGGTCGGCAGGGCGAAGGTGTAGCCGGACGGGTCGCGACGGGCCAGGCGCTGGAGCATCGCGGGCAGGTCGAGCGGGACGCCGGAGGTGAGTTCCAGAGTGCGGGCCAGCACCACCTTGCTGAACTCGCCACGCCACATGCGGGCCACGGCGGCGGCGACGCCCTCGCCGTAGACCTCGGGCGCGGGCACCGGGCGTATCCGCCAGTCCGCGGTGGCGGAGAGGCCGGCGGGCAGGGCGATGAGCGGGTCGGAGGCGAGCGGCGGGGCGGTGCGCACCGACGCCGGCACGTTGAGCGCGGCGGGTGCCGTGTGGTCGAACGGGATGGCGCCGATCACCACGGGCGATTCCTGTCCGGCGGCGACGGCCTCGGCCAGGGTGGCGTCCACCCGGTCGGTCAAGGGTCTCTCGTCGTGCGGGACTTCGCGCCCCGGTCCGCGTGCGAGCAGGGTGCGTCCGGGCGTGGCGAGGAACGTGTCGCCCGGTGCGTAGGCGTCCAGGAGCGATGTGGCCGCTCCTACGGCGGGGTGGGCCGGATCGGCCGGGGGGACGTGCGTGGCGACCTGGGATGCCGTCGACACGGGGACTCCATTCTCGATGGTCCCGTCAGCGGGTGCGGGGGGCTGGTGGGAGGGTGAAGTGGGTCAGAGGGAACGTGCGGGGGCCGCCGGTCAGCGCAGGGTCGCGCCGCCGTCGACGTACAGCTCCTGGAGCGTGATGTGGCGGGCGCGGTCCGAGGCGAGGAACGCCACCGCGTCGGCGATGTCGGAGGGTTCGGCGATCCGGCCGAGCGGTATGCCGGTGCGGTACGTCGACGGGTCCCCGTCGATCACCCGCGCCTCGGCGCCCGGGTCGGTCCACAGCGCACGCTGCATGGCGGTGTCGGTGGAGCCGGGGGCGACGACGTTGCAGCGCACGCCGCTGCGGGCGAGTTCGAGGCCCAGACACTTGGTGAACATGGCGGCGGCCGCCTTGGAGGAGGCGTAGGCGGCCATGCCGGTACGCGGAATCCCGGCGGCGTTGGAGCCGACGGTGACGACGCAGCCGGCCTTCCGGGCCGCCATCAGCGGGGCGACGCTCTGCGAGACGTGGAAGACGCCGGTGGTGTTCACCGCGAAGGTGTCCGCCCAGTTCTGGGTGGAGAGCCCGGTCGCCGGACCGGTGCGCAGGATGCCCGCGACGTTCACCAGGATGTCCACCGGGCCCAGTTCGCGTTCGACGCGGGCCACGGTGTTCTCCACCGCGACACGGTCCGTGACGTCCATCACATACGATTCCAGACAGCCCGCCGACCGCTCGCCCGCCGGCAGTTTCTCCTGCCGCCGGGGCCAGTCGGCGGCCAGCGCCTCGATGCTGTGGCCGGCCCGGTCGGTGGCGGCCACCTGGGCGCCGAGGTCGGCGAGCAGTTCGGCGACAGCGGCTCCGATGCCCTGTCCGGCACCGGTCACCAGGGCCGTGCGGCCCTCGAACTCGCCACTTCTGCCCGGTATGTGCTCAGGCATGAAACAACCTCCCCCTGGGTGTTAGGTAAGGGTAACCTAAATTGAAACGACTGCCCAGAAGGGTGTCGAGCCGTCGATATGCGGTTAGGTTAGCCTCACCTTATGCAAACGCCGCACGCGGGGGCCACGGCCTCGGCTCCCGAACATGACTCCTCGACCGCCCAGTTGGACGGAGGGGAGAGCGAACGGAGGGCGAAGACACCGCCCGCCGAAGCGGAGGAACCCGCTCCGGAACCCGGCTCCAGACCCGGTTCCGTACCCGGTACGGAGACATCCCCTGGTACGGAGACATCCCCGGGTACGGAGACATCCCCGGGTACGGAGGCGGCCGTGGGCGCGCCTGCGACCGGTCGCCGGACCGTGGCGTTCGCCGTCGCCGGTCTCGCCGTGGCCGTCCTCCTGCTCAGCGGCCTCTCCCTCTCCATCGGCGCGGGCGAGGTCGGCGTCGGCGGCGTGCTCGACTATCTGCTCGACCGGGACGGGGCCCGCGACAACGCCCGCCTCTCCCTCGTCGTCGGCGACCTGCGCCTCCCGCGCACCCTCACCGCGCTGCTCGTCGGCGCGGCGCTCGGGGTGGCCGGATGCCTGCTCCAGGCGGTCACCCGCAACCCGCTCGCCGAGACCGGGCTGCTCGGCGTCAACGCGGGCGCCTCCCTCGGCGTCGTGGCGGGCATCGCGCTCCTCGGCTTCGACTCCGGTTACGCCTACCTGGTCTGTGCCTTCGTCGGTGCGGTGGTCGCCAGCGGCCTGGTCCTCCTCATCTCCGGACGGCGCGGCGGCGGCTCTCCCATGCGCCTGGTGCTCGCCGGTGCCGCGCTCGGCGCCACCTTCGGCGGGCTCACCAGCGTCATCGTCGTCAACTCCGCCGAGACCTACGACAGATTCCGCTTCTGGGTCCTCGGCTCCCTCGCCGGGGTCGAGGGCTTCGGCGAACTCGGCCGCCTGGCCCCCGTCCTCGCCATCGGATTCCTCGTCGCCCTGCTCGTCGCCCGCCCGCTCTCCGCCCTCGCGCTCGGCGACGACCTGGCCCGCAGCCTCGGCCACCGGCCGCCCGTCATCCGCACGGTCGTCGCCGTCGGCGTCACCCTCCTGACCGCCTCCGCCGTCGCGCTCGCCGGGCCCATCTCCTTCCTCGGCCTGCTCGCCGGATTCCTCGCCCGCGCCATCGCCGGCACCCGGCTGGCCGCCCGCCTCCTGCTCGCCGGACTCATCGGCGCCTGCGTGCTGGCGATGTCCGACGTCGCCGCCCGCGTGGTCTCCCGGCCCTTCGAAGCCCCCGTCTCCGTGATCGTCGCCCTCATCGGCGCCCCCGTCCTCATCGCCATCGTCCGCTCCCAGCAGCTGGCCACGATGGGCATGACGGAACCGGCCACCGAGGAGCGCGCCCCCGACCGCCCGCGCCGCCTCAAGCTCGCCCTGCCCCGCCCGAAGGGCCGTACTCCCAAGGCCGTTCGCGTCCGTCCGCCGGACACCCTCGTCGTCCGCCGCGGCCCGGTCTCCCTGCTGGTCACCCGGCGCGCCGCCCTCGCCGCCCTCGCGCTCGCCGCGGCCCTGCTGCTCGCCGTCGTCCTCTCCGCCTACGCGGGCCAGAGCGAGATGGGCGTGGCTCGCACCTTCCGCGCGGTCTTCGGCCAGGGTGACCGCTTCGACGTCCTGCTCGTCCAGAACTTCCGTCTCGGCCGCATCGTCGCCGGACTCACCGCCGGCGCCGCCCTCGGCCTCGCGGGCTGTCTCACCCAGACCCTGGCCCGCAACCGCCTGGCCACCCCCGAACTCCTCGGCGTCAACGACGGGGCCACCGCCGCCGTCCTGCTCTCCGTCACCCTCAGCGCCACCGGCACGTTCGGCGCCTGGTGGGCCGGACCGATCGGCGCCCTGGTCGCCGTCGTCGTCGTCACCACCGTCTCCGGCGGCCTCGGCCAGCGCGGCTACCGCGTCCTCGTCGTCGGCCTCGCGATGTCCGCCCTGGCCTCCGCCATCACCCAGGTCGTGCTCTCCCGCCGGTCTCTCAGCTCCGCCGGCTCGCTGTACGTCTGGACCTCCGGCAGCCTCAACGGACGCAGCTACTCCGTCGCCGTCCCCGTCCTCATCGGCCTCGCGGTCCTCGTCCCCATCAGCCTCGCCGTCGCCCGCCACCTGGGCGTCCTGCGCTTCGACGACGCCACCGCCTCCTCCCTCGGCTCCGCGCCCGGCCGGGTCCGCGCCCTCGCGCTGCTGCTGGCCGTCGGCCTCGCGGGCCTGGCGGTCGGCATCTGCGGTCCGGTCGGCTTCGTGGCGCTCGCCTCACCCGTCATCGCCTCCCGGCTCGCCGGCCCCCTGCGGGTCCCGCTGGTCGGCTCGATGCTCACCGGCGCCGTCCTCGTCGTCGCCGCCGACACCCTCGGCCGGATCGTCTTCGACGGCGTCGAACTCCCCGTCGGCATCGTCACCACCGTCCTCGGCGGCCCGTTCCTGCTCTGGGTCCTCCTCGGCCGCTCCGCCGCCACCCGCGTCTGAAAGGCGGCCCGCACATGACCTACCCACCGCGCCGCAACCCGCCCGCCCCTCCCGTCCCCGCGGGACCGACCCGAACCGAGGTGACAGCCGTGCGAAGCCCGCTGCTGCGTACGCTCCTTGAGGATGTACGCGCGGGCAAGCCCGACGCGGAGGAGGCGTTCTGGCGGTACGTCTCCGAAACCGGCGCCCCGCTCGTCGAACCCGACCCCGAGGGCGAGGCCGACCACCGGCTGGTCACCTTCGTCCGCCGCGAGGACCCCGCCCGCCCCGCCACCCACGTCCTGGCCCTGGTCCACACGGTGACCGACAAGGACCGGCACGCCGGCGACCTCGCCCCGCACCTGATGGAACGGGTCGAGGGCACCGGGGTCTGGGCCATCAGCCACCGGCTGCGCACCGACCACCGCGCCTCCTACCAGTTCCACGCCACCTGCGGCACCCGCGAGGACGCCCTGCGCGCCGACCGCCCCTCCTGGCGCCGGGTCCTCGACCAGGCGGAGCCCGACCCGCTCAACACCGGGGTCCCGCTGCCCTCCCGCGACGGCCGCAACCCCGCCTCCGTCCTCGAACTCCCCGAAGCGCCCGACCAGTCACGCACCCGCCGCCGCGACGACGTGGACCGGGGCGAGAGCCTCGACACCGAGGTGGACGGCCGCCGGATCACGGTCCACCTCCCGCCGGGACACCGCCCGGACGGCGGTCCGTACGCGCTCGCGGTGCTGCTGGACGGCGAGATGTGGGGGCCGGTGCTCGGCGTCGGCGACATCTTCGACAACCTGCACGCGGAGGGCGAACTCCCGCCCACCGTCGCGGTCCTGGTCGACACCATGGGCCGCCGCATGCAGGATCTGGCGTGCAGCGCCCCCTTCGTCGACTGGCTGGCCGACACCCTGCTGCCGTGGGCGGAGCGGGAGTACGGAGCCGGGGCGGACGCCGCCCGGACCGTCGTCGCCGGCCAGAGCGCGGGCGGTCTCACCGCCGCCTTCGCCGCGTTCCAGCGGCCCGACCGCTTCGGCCTCGCCCTCTCCCAGTCCGGCTCCTTCTGGTGGCCCGACGACGACCGCGACGGTGAATGGCTCACCGGCCAGTACGCCTGGGCGGAGCGCAGGCCCGTCACCCTCCATCTGGAGGTCGGCCGGCAGGAGTGGATGCTGCTGGAGGAGAACCGCAGGTTCCGCAACATCCTGCGGGCCCGCGGCTACGACGTGCGCTACCGGGAGTTCAACGGCGGCCACGACTACGCCTGTTGGCGCGGCGGCCTCGCGGACGGCCTGGCGGCCCTGCTCGGCCGTCCGTAACGCATCCGCACCCCTCCGCCCGGAACGCCGAAAGGGGCGGGGCGGCATCCCCCTCCGGATGCCGCCCCGCCCCTTCGCCGTACCCGCTCAGGCCCGGAGAGCCTCGCGCTCATCAGCCCTTGACGGCCGGTGCCTCTTCCGCCGCCAGCCCCTCGCTCGGCGGCGGCGGCGCGTCCTCGTCGAAGAAGGGCGGCGGCTGCGGAGCCTCGCGCGGCAGCCGCAGCGCTATCAGCGCCCCGGCCGCGACGAGCGCCGCCGTCACCCAGACCGCCGTACGGTAGGGGCCCGGGTCGTCGGCGGCCTCCGTCACATGGCCGCCCCCGATCACCGCCGCACAGGCGGCGATGCCCAGCGCACCGCCGAGCGTGCGGACGATCTGGAACAGGCCCATGGCCTGGCCCATGTCGGCGGGCCCGATCGACTCGAACCCGGAGATCTGCACGGTGAGCACCGCCGTACCGAGCACCAGACCGATCAGGAACATCAGCCCGCGCACGCTCCACGCGTTCTCCGCCACGCCCGGGATCGCGAGCGTCGCGAAGACCGCCGCCGCGACCAGCAGCGCCGGTACGGTCAGCAGCCGCGGGCCGAGCCGCGGCAGCAGCCGGTCCACCACCTGCGAGGCCAGCATCAGCCCCACCGCCTCCGGGAAGACGCTCAGCCCGGCATCGAGCGCCGAGGCGCCCAGGCTCGCCTGGTAGAGCAGCGGGAAGACGAACAGCACGCCCATCAGCCCGGCCGCGGTGACCCCGGCCAGCGCCGAGGCCGACCCGTACACCCGGTCGGCGAGCAGCCGCAGCTTCAGCAACGGCGTCTTCGCCCGCACCTGGTGGAGAACCGCCGCCACCAGCAGGACGGAGCCCAGGGCGGCGCTGACGGCGACGGCGGGCCGGGTCCAGCCCTGCGAGGGGCCGAAGCCGAGCGCGTACACCAGCAGCCCCAGCGCCGGGGTGGCCAGCCAGAAGCCCACCGTGTCGAACTTCCCCTCCGGGCCCTCGACATGCTCGCGCAGACCCAGGACGCCCAGCAGCACCGCCGCCGCACCGATCGGCACGTTCACGAAGAACAGCCAGTGCCAGGAGAGGTGTTCGGTGAGCAGCCCGCCCAGCGGCGGACCGAGCGCGGGCATCAGCGCCGTCGGCACGATCAGCACCTTGGCCAGCTTCATCCGCTCGTGCGGCGGGAACGCCCGGAACAGCAGCGTCATCCCGACCGGCGTCAACAGCCCTCCCGCCAGGCCCTGTACGGCCCGCGCCACCACCAGGGTGGTCAGGTCGGGCGCCAGACCGCAGACCGCCGAGGCGATCGTGAACGCGGTCAGCGCGCCGAGGAAGACCCGCTTCGTCCCGAACCGGTCGCCCAGCCACCCCGCCACCGGCAGCCCCACCGCGAGCGCGACCAGGAAGGCCGTCTCGACGGTGTTGGCCGCCGACAGGGGGCGGCCGAAGTCGCCCGCGATCGTGAACAGCGCCGGGTTCACGATCGTCGAGTCCAGGCCGTTCATGCACATCGCGGCCGTGTACACGAGGACGACGGCGATCCGGGGACGTATCCGGGGCCGGATCAGCAGCCCGCTCACCGGGCGGTGGTGGCGGCGACGGGGCCGGCCCAGTGCGCGCTGATCCAGTCCAGCGCCTCCTGGCGGACGCACGGACCGTGCGCCGTCGACCAGCCCGCGGGCACCGGCGCGAACAGCGGCCACAGCGAGTGCTGGCCCTCGTCGTTGGTCAGGACGAGGAACTCCCCGTCCGCGTCGAAGGGGTTGGCGGGTGCGTCACTCATCGGTGTCACTTCTCCAGCTCGGTGAGTCGGTCGGCGACCACGCCAGCGATGTGCGCGATCGGTTCGGGCAGGGTCATGTCCTTGTGCGAGCAGGCGACGTTCGTGTTGTCGATGCGCCCGCTCACATAACGAGTCCAGGTCTCCGGCGTCAGGGTGTCGTCGATGGTGTCCACCGTGGCCCGGAAGAACAGCACATCGCCGTGGAACACCCGGTGGTCGTAGGCGCGTACGAGGTCGTTGGTGTTGAGGTACACCTCGCCGAGCGCCTCGATCTTCGCGGCGGAGAGCGCGGCCAGGGGGGAGCCCTCGCGGCGCAGCACCTCCACCACGTTCGCGGTCGTCAGCTCCTTGTCGCCGAGGCTCTCGGGGCCGTAACCGCCCATGGTGAGCAGCGATTCGAGCGCCTCGGCCTGGTCGGGCACCGGCAGGTCGCGGAAGCCCTCGGCGGGGTACGCGTCGAGGATCGCCAGCAACTCGACCTCGTGGCCCGCCTCTTGAAGCACCGCCGCGATCGCGTGGGCGATGATCCCGCCGGTCGACCAGCCGAGCAGCCGGTAGGGCCCCTCCGGCTGGACCTCGCGGATGCGGGAGGCGTAGTGGGCGGCCAGCTCCTCCAGCGTGGTCGGCAGCGGCTCGTCCGCCGTCGCCTCACCGACGCCCTGGGCCTGGAGCCCGTAGATCGGCACGTCGGCCGGGAGATGGCGGATCAGACCGGCGTAGCACCAGCTCAGACCGCCCGCCGGGTGCACACAGTGGACGGGGGAGCGGTCGCCGGGGCGGGCCGGCCGCAGCGGCAGCAGGACGTCCAGCGGGTCCTCCTCGCGCGAGACGTCCAGTGCCGCGTCCAGCGCGGCGGGTGTCGGCGCCTGGAAGACCGTGCCGATCGACACCTCGATGCCGAACGCGGACTTGATCCGTCCCGCGAGGCGCACCGCGAGCAGTGAATGGCCGCCCAGGTCGAAGAAGTTGTCCTCCACCCCGGCCGACGGCAGCCCCAGCACCTCCGCGAAGATCGAGCAGAGCTGCTCCTCGCGCACGGTGCGCGGTGCCCGGCCCCCGCCGCCCACCGGACCACCCGGCGCGGGCAGTGCCTTGCGGTCCAGCTTGCCGTTGCCGGTCAGCGGCAGCCGGTCCAGCACCACCACCGCGGAGGGCACCATGTGCACGGGCAGCACCGCCGCCGCGTGCTCGCGCAGCTCGGACGGGACCGGGTCGGTGCCGGGCGCGGGAACCACGTACCCGACCAGCCGCTTGTCGCCCGGCGCATCCTCCCGGACCACGACGGCCACATCCGCGACCTCCGGATGTGCGGCCAGCACGGCCTCGATCTCGCCCAGTTCGATCCGGAACCCGCGGATCTTCACCTGCTGGTCACCGCGTCCGAAGTACTCCAGCGCCCCGTCGGCACGCCGCCGGGCCAGGTCGCCCGAGCGGTACATCCGGGCCCCGCTCTCCCCGAAGAGGTGCGCGAACGGGTCGGCGACGAAGCGCCCCGCCGTCAGGTCCGGCCGGCCCAGATAGCCGAGGGCCACACCCTGACCGGCGACGTACATCTCGCCGGTGACCCCGGGCGGGACCGGCTGGAGCCGGTCGTCCAGCACATAGACGCGCAGGTCGGGGATGTTGACCCCGATGGTGCTGGAGACCGCGGAGGCGGCCGTCTCCCGGTCGAGCGCCAGGTAGGAGACATGGACCGTGGTCTCGGTGATGCCGTACATGTTGACCAGCGTCGGCGCGTTCTCCTGGTGGCGCGTGTACCAGTCCGCGAGCCGCCCCAGCTCCAGCGCCTCACCCCCGAACACCACATACCGCAGCGCCAGGTCGCGCCCGGGGGCTTCCCGGTCGGCGGCGGCCAGCTGGTAGAACGCGGAGGGCGTCTGATTGAGGACGGTCACCTGCTCATCGGCCAACAGCCGCAGGAACGCCTGCGGGTCGCGGCTCGTCAGATGCGGTACGACGACGACCCGGCCGCCGTAGAGCAGCGCGCCCCACAGCTCCCACACCGAGAAGTCGAAGGCGTAGGAGTGGAACAGCGTCCACACGTCGTCCGGACCGAACGCGAACCAGTGCTCGGTCGCCGTCATCAGCCGCGTCACATTGTGCTGGGTGACCACAACGCCCTTGGGGCGACCGGTGGATCCCGAGGTGTAGATGACGTACGCCGGGTCCTGCGGGCACAGCGGCCGCGTCCGGTCCGCCTGGCTCAGCGGCCCGTCCGGGTAACCCGCCGCCTCGTCCACCGTGATCAGCGGCAGCTCGTGCGCGGGCAGCCGGTCCGCCGTCGCCGCGTCCGTGATCAGCGCGGCCGGAC
Organism: Streptomyces sp. NPDC088706; assembly: GCF_044752765.1. Lineage (NCBI taxonomy): Bacteria > Bacillati > Actinomycetota > Actinomycetes > Kitasatosporales > Streptomycetaceae > Streptomyces > Streptomyces sp. NPDC088706. The sequence continues at coordinate 152,718 of NZ_JBIVLW010000006.1, read as the reverse complement.
GGGCGTCCTCCAGCATGTACGCCAGCCGGTCCGCCGGGTAGTCCGGGTCCATCGGCAGATAGGCGGCGCCCGACAGCGACACCGCGAGCAGCCCCGCCACCAGGTCCGGCGAGCGCGGCAGCGCGAGCGCCACGATGGAGCCGGGGCCGATGTCACGGGCCGCGAGCAGCCGCGCCAACGACTGAGCGCGGGAGGAGAGCTGCGCGTACGTGAGCGACTCGCCCGCACAGCTCACGGCCACCCGGTCCGGGTGACGGCGCGCCGCCACCTCGTAGACCTCCGCGAGGGTGAGCGGCACCGGGCGGTCCGCGGGTACGCCGTTGGCCTCGACCAGGGCGCGGTGCACCTCGTCCTCACCGAGCACGGGCAGCAGCCCGACCGGCGTCTCCGGCTCCGTGGCCGCTGCGGTCAGCAGCCGGGCCAGCCGGTCCGCGAGCGCCTGGGCGGTCGCCCGGTCGAAGAGGTCCGTGCGGAACTCCAGGAAGCCGGCGATCCCGCCGTCCGCCAGCTCACCCGCGTTCAGGGTCAGGTCGAACTTCGCGGTGCCCGACGGTACGGCGGCGAGCCGCGCGGTGGCGTCCGGACCGAAGGCGGCGGGCCCGTCCGCGATCGACTGCCAGGCCAGCATGACCTGGAACAGCGGGTGCCGGGCCAGCGAGCGCGGCGGGTTCAGCGCCTCCACCAGGTGGTCGAACGGCAGCGCGTCGTGCTCGTAGGCGGCGAGCGTCGTCGTCCGCACCCGGTCCAGCAGCGCGCCGAAGCCGGGGTCGCCGGAGGTGTCGGTGCGCAGGACGACGGTGTTGGTGAAGAAGCCGACGAGCCCGGCCGTGGTGTCGTCGTCGCGGCCCGCCACGGGGGTGCCGAGCGGGATGTCGGTGCCGCAGCCGTGCCGGGTGAGGAGGGCGGCGAGGCCCGCCTGCACGGTCATGAAGACCGTCGCGCCGTGCGCCCTGGCCAGTCGGCGCAGCGCCTCGTGCGTGGCGGCGTCGAGCGCGAAGGGCACGGTGTCGCCCGCCGAGGTGGCGACGGGCGGCCGGGGCCGGTCGGTGGGCAGCTCCAGCTGGTCCGGCAGCCCGGCCAGCGCCTCGCGCCAGTGGGTGAGCTGGGCCTCGGCGAGCGGGGTCGGCTCGGCGGGGGTGCCCAGGAGCTGCTGGAGCCGGGCGGCGTGGTCGACGTACTGGCCGGCCAGAGGTGTGAACTCCGGGGCGTGGCCGGCGACGCGAGCGGTGTAGGCCGTGGCGAGGTCGCGGGCCAGAGGTGTGGTGGACGCGCCGTCGCCCGCGATGTGGTGGAGCAGCAGGAGCAGGGTGTGGTGGTCGGGCGACTCGCTGAACAGGACCGTGCGCAGCGGCGGCTCGGCGGCCAGGTCGAAGCAGTACCGCACCGCCTCGGTGAGATCGCTGCCGGGCTCCGCGAGACGCAGCACCGGACGGGCCGCCTCATGGCCCGGCGGAAGAATGACCTGGTGAGGAGCGTCGTCCCCGGCCGCTCCGGGGGCGTTGTCAGTGGGCGGATATACCGTTCTCAGTGTCTCGTGACGGTCCACCAGGTCGTGCAGGGCGAGCTGGAGCGCGTCCCGGTCCAGGGGGCCGTTGACGCTGAGGACGAGCGGGATGTTGTAGGTCGGGCTGGGGCCTTCGAGGCGGTGCAGGAACCAGAGCCGCTGCTGGGCCGGAGAGAGCGGGAGGGGACCGGTGCGGGGGAGCGGGGAGAGCGGTACGGACGCGATGGCCGCGCCACTGCGGGTGCGGACCTGGGCGGCGATGGCCGCGGCGGTGGAGTGGCGGAAGACGTCGGCGATGGAGAACGGGACGCCGAAGTGCTCGCGGACGCGGGCGGCCAGCCGGGCGGCGAGCAGGGAGTGCCCGCCGAGGTCGAGGAAGCCCGCCTCGGCGGCCGGGGGCTCCGCGATACCGAGGACGTCGGCGTAGAGGCCCCGCACGATCTCGGTGTGCGGGCCGCTCTCACCGACGACCTCCGCCCCGATGGCGGGGGCGAGCGGTTCGGGGTCGGGCAGGGCGCGGTGGTCCAGCTTGTCGTTGGCGGTACGGGGGAGGGCGTCCAGCAGCGTCACGGTCGCGGGGACCATGTGCTCGGGCAGGGCGGCGGCCAGGTGGTCGCGGAGGGCGTTCGGGGCGGGCGGCGCCTCGCCGTCCTTCGACGGGACGGCGTAGGCGAGGAGCCGCTTGCCGTGCCCGGTCTCCCGGGCGATGACGGCGGCCGCCGCGACCTGCGGGTGGGCGGCCAGCCGGGCCTGGATCTCGCCGAGTTCGATCCGGAAGCCGCGGATCTTCACCTGGTCGTCGCCGCGGCCCAGGAACTCCAGCGTGTGGTCCTCGCGGCGCCGCACCAGGTCCCCGGTGCGGTACATCCGGCCCCCGGACGTGCCGTGCAGCGCCCCGAACGGGTCGGCGACGAACCGCTCGGCGCTCAGGTCGGGGCGGCCGAGGTAGCCGAGGGCCAGGCAGGGCCCGGCGACGTACAGCTCGCCGGTCACTCCGGCGGGGACGGGACGCAGGGAGGAGTCCAGGACGTAGACCCGCGAGCCCCGCACGGGTCTGCCCTCGGGCCGGTCGGCGGAGTCGCCGGGGAGCCAGTAGTAGGCGTCGACGGTCGTCTCGGTGGGCCCGTAGAGGTTGACCGGGTGGACGGCGTCGGCGGCGGTCAGCCTCGCCCAGAGGGCCGGGGGCACGGCCTCGCCGCCGACGACCAGATGGGCGGGGTGGTGGCGCCCCTCGTCCAGCAGGCCTTCGGCGATGAGCGCTTCGGCGTAGGAAGGGGTGACATCGAGGTAGTCGACACGGTGGGTGTCGACATACGCGGAGAGGACCGCGGGGTCCCGGTAGGCGGCGTCGTCCAGCAGGTGCAGCTCATGGCCGTGGACCATCCACAGCAGCGGGTCCCAGGACGCGTCGAAGGCGAACGAGGCGCTGTGGCCGACTCGGAGCCGCTCCCGGCCGGTGCGGGCGACGGCCGGGGCGATGTGGTCGGTGAGGTGGCCCGCGCCGAGATTGGCGAGTGAGGCGTGGCTGACGAGGACGCCCTTGGGGCGCCCGGTGGAACCGGAGGTGTGGATGAGGTAGGCGGGGTCACCGAGCGCGGGCCCGGTGGGGAGCGGCCCGTCGGGGCAGCCGGCGAGGGCGTCGGCCGTCGCGGGCTCGTCGAGCGCGACGGTGGCCAGGCCGTACGGCGGCAGCGCGGCCAGCGTCGCGGCCGTGCCGACGACGCGGACGGGCCGGGCGTCCTCCAGGACGGCCAGCGTCCGGGCGGCGGGGTGGCCGAGGTCCAGCGGCTGGCAGACCAGCCCCGCCTTGAGCACGGCGAGCAGGGCCACCACCATGTCGGCGGTCCGGGGCAGCGCCAGCGCCACCGTGGCACCGGTCCCGGCCGAAGCCCCGGCCCCGGCCCCCGCCAGCAGGTGGGCCAGCCGGTCCGACGCGGCGTCCAGCTCGGCGAAGGTGAGGGTGGCACCGGTGCCCGCGTCGGCCTGCGCCTTCCCGGCACCGGCGTCGCTCCCGGCCGTGTCCGCCGACTTTCCGGCGCCCCGGAACGTCCCCGCGACGGTGGAGCGCACGGCGACGGCCTCAGGCGTCAGCGCGGCCTGCGCGGTGAACGCCTGGGGGACGGTCAGGGCGACGGCCGGCTCGGTGCGGCCCGCCGTGGCCTCGCGCACCTGGTCGCCGGTGAGCAGGTCCAGCGTGGCGACCGGCCGGTCCGGGGCGGTGAGCAGCAGCTCGGTCAGGCCGTCGAGATAGCGCAGCCAGGTCTCCTCATGGGCGGCGAGCCCCGCCTCTCCGTACGCGGTCGGGTCGGCGTCCAGCGTGAGCCGGAGCCCGCCGTCCGGCCCCGGGGCCGCGCCGACCGCCAGGCTCTCCACGGGGCCGGCGGCGAGGTTGCGCACGGTGCCGGGGAGCCCGGCGAAGTCCAGGGCGCTGTCGAAGGCCTTGATGTTGACCATCGGGCCGGTCAGCGGCGCGTCGGCCGACTCCAGGGCCAGATCGCGGCGGAGGTCGGCCTGCGGGTAGCGCTGGTGGCGGCGGACCGCGCGGATCTCCAGCACCACCCGGCGCAGCAGCTCCGCCCCGGTGTCCTGCGGGCGCACCGCGATGCGCAGCGGCAGCACGTTGACCGTCATGGCCGGGGTGCGCAGGGCGGCCGGGCCGCGCCGGTTGGTCAGCGGCAGGCCCAGCACCACGTCCTCGGTGCCGGTGAGCCGGTGCAGATGTCCGGCGGTCGCGGCGACGACGAGCTCGGCCCAGGTCGCCTTCGCGACGCGCGCCGCCCGGGAGAGCCGGTCCAGGGTGCTCGCGGGGAGGTCGGTGATCCGGTGCAGGAGGCCGCCGACGGCGCAGGCGTCGGAGGTGACGGGCGCGGCCTCGGGGGAGTACCCGGCCATGCGCTCCGCCCAGAAGGCGCGGTCCTCCGCGTACTCGTCACCGGCCAGATACGCCGTCTCGTCGTCGGTCAGCTCGCTCAGCGGGGCGAACCGGCTCTCGGGCGCGGCCTCTTCGGTGACGGCGGCCGAGTAGAGCTCGGCGACGCGGCGTCCGAGCAGCGAGAGCGCGTAGGCGTCGACGGCTATGTGGTGGACGCGCTGGTACCACCAGTGGCGGGTCTCACCGACGCGGATCAGCGCCTGCGTCATCAGCCCGTCGGCGGAGGCGAGGTCCACCGGCCGGGCCAGATCCTCCCGCATCCACGCCTCGGCCTGCTCCTCGGTCAGTTCGAGCCGGTGGACGACGAGTTCGGTGTGCGTGACGTGCTGCACCGGTGTGCCGTCCGCCTCGGCCAGCCGCACGGCCAGCGTGTCCGCCTCGCCGACAGCCTGCCCGAGCGCCCCGGTGAACAGGTCCCCGTCGAGCGGCCCGTCGATCTCCACACAGTCGGCCGTGTTGAGCTCCGTGCCGAGCGGTGCCAGTTGGTGTGCGTAATAGATGCCCGCCTGGGCGGCCAGGAGGGGCAGCGCCAGGGAGGGAGGGCCGCCGGGGTGCGCTGCCGAAGAGCTGGTCGGGCGGTTCGGACGCTCATACATGTGTGTGACGACTCCCCTGAAGGACAACGGACACCGGGCCACCAACCTCCCGGCATGCACTTAGGTAAGGCTAAGTTAACCTATTTCCAACACCGCAGGCGACCGTCCCCGGACGGTCCGGAACGCCAGGAGAGCCCATGACCGTCCTCGGAACCGAATGCGCCGCGACCCAGGACGGCGAGCGGCTCGGTGCCCTGCGGACCGCCGTCCGGGACACGGTCACGAAGAACGCGCAGGCCCTGCTCGACCTGAGCCGCCGCATCCATGCCGACCCCGAGACGGCCTTCGAGGAACACCGCTCCGCCGCTCGCTGTGCCGGACTCCTCGCCGCGCACGGCTTCGAGGTCACCGCGCCCGCCCACGGTCTGGAGACGGCCTTCCGGGCCACGATCGGCTCGGGACCCGTCACCGTCGCCATCGCCTGCGAGTACGACGCGCTCCCGGGCCTCGGCCACGCCTGCGGTCATAACCTGATCGCCGCCGCCGGGGTCGGCGCGGCGCTCGGCCTCGCCCCGTACGCGGACGAACTCGGCCTGACGGTCCGGGTGATCGGCACACCCGCCGAGGAGCGCGGGGCGGGCAAGGCACTCCTCCTGGAGGCCGGGGCGTTCGACGGGGTGGACGCCGCGATGATGGTCCACCCCTGCCCCTTCGAGCTGGCCGACTTCCGCTCGTTCGCCCTCGGCACCCTGGACGTCACCTACACCGGCCGCTCCGCCCACCCCAGCCTCAACCCGCACGAGGGCCGCAACGCCGCCGACGCGCTCACGGTCGCCCAGGTCGCCCTGGGCCTCCTGCGCCAGCAACTGCCGCCCCAGTGGCGGGTCCACGGCATCACGACCGCGGCCGGGACCTCTCCCAACGCGATACCCGACCGGGCCACCGCCACGTACGAGATCCGCGCGCTCGCCGCCGAGGACCTGCGGGAGCTGCGGCAGCGCGTCGAGGACTGCTTCCGGGCCGGAGCGCTCGCCACGGGCTGCGAAGTGACCCTGGAGCAGCCCGAACCCGACTACCTCGACTTCCGGGGCGACGCGGAGCTGCTCCGGCTCTGGACCGCCAACGCCCGCGAGCTCGGCCGCGCCGAGTCCGTCGAGCGCCCGCCCTTCGCCTGTACGGACATGGGTAACGTCTCGCACGTGGTGCCGTCCATCCATCCGGTGCTGGACATCAGCGGGGGCACCTGCGGGCCGCACGAGCCCGGGTTCGTCGCCGCCGCGGTCTCGCCGGCGGCCGAACAGGCCCTGCTGGACGGCGCGGTGGGCATGGCCTGGACCGCGGCGGACTTCGCGGCGGCCCGAACGGCCGTCCGCACGGCCGCCCGCACGGCCGACCCGACGCTCTGACCTGGCCCCGGCCCCGCGGCCCGGCCCGGAGCCCCGGGCCGGGCCGAACGGCGTGGCGGCGTACGCCTACTTGGCGGAGAGCGCCTTGACGTAGTCGTTCATCACGACGTCGGCCGCCAGCGGTCCGCCGCGGGTGGACCACACCGAGCCGTCGACCGTCACGACCTGCTTGTTCTTGACGGCGCCGAGCTCCTTGTAGGCCGGCTTGTCCTGGACGTCCTTGAGCGCCTTGGCGCCGTCCGAGGTCAGTGTCGACAGGAACAGCCAGTCGCCGTCGATCTCGTTGATCTTCTCCAGGCTGAGCGACGGCGTGTGCGCGTTGCCGTCCTTGTCCTGGGACTTGGGCCGCTTCAGCCCCATCTCCAGGGCGACACCGCTGGCGAACTGCTTGTTCTCCATCCAGCTCGGCCCGTCCGGGTTCCAGCGGACGATGGAGACCTCGGCGCCCTTGTTCTTGCCGAGCTTCTCGCCGGCGGCCTTGGCGGCGGTCTCGTGGTCGGTGATGAACGTGTTGGCCGCGTCCAGCTTGTTGACGGCGTTGCCGACACCGCGGAAGAACAGCTTCCAGTCGTCGGTCGGCGCCATCGTCACCAGCGTGGCCGGGGTGATCTCGCGGAGCTGCTTGAGCACCTGCTCGTCCTGCATGTCACCGGCGAGGATCAGGTCGGGCTTCGCGGCGACGACCTTGTCCATGACCGGCTGGAGCAGGTTGCCGACGACGTTGATGCCCTCGACCCTGTCCGCCAGGTAGGCCGGCGGCTTGTCCAGGCCCTGCCCGTTGGTGATGCCGACCGGCTTGATGTCCAGGGCGAGCACCGCGTCCAGGTCCTCCTGGGTGAGCGTCACGATGCGCTTCGGCTCCGCGGGTATCTCCACGGCCGCCCCCGTGGCGTCCTTGACGGTCCGCGTCTTGGGGGAGGAGGAGTCCGCCTTGGCGGACGTGTCGCCGGACGGCTTGCCGCTGCCGGAGTCGGAGCTCCCTCCGCAGGCCGTCAGGAGGAGGACTGCGGCGCCGAGCGTGGCGACGGCCTGGGCCGCTCTTCGGGAGGCGGTGCGGACGGGGCGGTGGTGCAGGGTCATCAAGGGCTCCGGAATCAACGGGACATGAAGCGACGAGGGTCTTTCGGCAGCACGGGGGCCACCGACGACCGCTCGGCGGGCTAAGGTTAGCCTTACTTTAGTGGTGTCAGGCAAGGTGATGCCCCATTTCTTCGGAAAGGCCGGTCCTCGTGGACATCCGTGTTGAACAGCTCACCGCTGGATACGCCGGTCATACCGCCGTGGACCGTGTCGACCTGACCGTCGGATCGGGACAAGTGGTGGCGATCGTGGGCCCCAACGGCTGCGGGAAGTCGACCCTGCTGCGCTGCGTGGCCCGCCTCCACCAGCCCCGCTCGGGCCGCGTGTTCGCCGGCGACGCCGACGTGTGGCAGCTGCGCCAGCGGGAGGCCGCCCACCGCATCGCCCTGCTGCCCCAGGCCCCGCAGGCCCCCGAAGCGGTGACCGTCGCCGGACTCGTACGGTACGGACGCCACCCGCACCAGGGGCTGTTCCGCCAGTGGTCGCACGAGGACGAGAAGGCGGTCACCCGCGCCCTGGAGGCGACCGGCACGACTGGCCTCGCCGACCGCCGCCTCGACCAGCTCTCCGGCGGCCAGCGCCAGCGGTGCTGGCTCGCCATGGCCCTCGCCCAGGAGACCCCGATCGTCCTCCTCGACGAGCCCACCAGCGCCCTCGACATCGGCCACGCCGTCGAGGTGCTGGACCTGGTGCGCGAGGTCGCGGCACAGGGCCGGACCATCGTCATGGTCGTCCACGACCTGGCCGGAGCCGCCCGCTACGCCGACACCCTGGTCGCCATGCGTGCGGGGCGGATCGTCGCCTCCGGGCCGCCGCGCGAGATCGTCGACGCCGCCCTGGTGCGGGAGCTGTACGGCATCGAGGCCGAGATCCTCACCGCGACGTCCGACGGCGCCCCCGTCGTCGTACCGACCGTGAGCGCGCCGCCCGTAGCCGTCTGAGCCCCCGCCGGACGGCAGCCCCCGGAAAACGCCGATGGGCCCCTCCGTCCAGGGGCCCATCGGTCCGTTCCGGGGTTCAGCGCTCAGGCGGGCTCGTCGCCCCGGAACACCCGCAGGATCTCCTCGGCCGCCAGCGTCGCCGTCAACGTGCCCTCGCGGACCCGCTGTTCGAGCTCCGGAGCCAGCTTCCGTACCGCCGGGTGGTTGCGCAGGCTGTCCAGCAGCTCGTCGCGGACCATGGTCCAGGTCCAGTCCACCTGCTGGTCGCGGCGCTTGGCCGCCAGCCGGCCGGTGGACTCCAGGACCGTACGGTGCTGCTCCAGCCGCTTCCACAGCGTGTCGAGCCCGGTCGACTCCCGGGCGCTGCACGTGAGCACCGGAGGGGTCCAGGCCGCGTCCACCGGGTGCATCAGCCGCAGCGCGCCCGCCAGTTCGCGCGCCGCCGAGCGGGCGTCGCGTTCGTGCGGACCGTCGGCCTTGTTCACCGCGATGGCGTCCGCCAGCTCCAGGACACCCTTCTTGATGCCCTGCAACTGGTCACCGGTACGGGCCAGGGTCAGCAGCAGGAACGTGTCGACCATGTTGGCGACCGCCGTCTCCGACTGCCCGACCCCCACCGTCTCCACGAGCACCACGTCGTATCCCGCCGCCTCCATCACCACGATGGACTCCCGCGTCGCCTTCGCCACCCCGCCCAGCGTGCCCGCCGTGGGGGAGGGGCGCACGAACGCGGCCGGGTCCACCGCCAACCGCTCCATCCGGGTCTTGTCGCCCAGGATGGAACCGCCGGTACGGCTGGAGGACGGGTCGACGGCGAGGACCGCCACCCGGTGCCCGAGCCCGGTGAGCATCGTGCCGAGCGCGTCGATGAACGTGGACTTGCCCACCCCCGGCACCCCGCTGATCCCGATCCGCCGGGCGGCCCCCGCGTGCGGCAGCAGCCGGCTCAGCAACTCCTGCGCCAGCACCCGGTGTTCGGCCCGCGTCGACTCGACGAGCGTGATGGCGCGCGCCACGAACGCCCGCCTGCCGTCGAGCACTCCCCGCGCGTAACTGTCGATGTCGATCTTGGCAGCCATCCGGTCAGCGGCTCACAGCTCGTGGCCGAGCGCGGCGCCGAGCCGCGTCACCAGATCGTGGGCCGCGTCCGGGATCACCGTCCCCGGCGGGAAGACCGAGGCCGCCCCCGCCTCGTGCAGGGCCTCGATGTCCTGCGGCGGGATCACCCCGCCCACCACGATCATGATGTCCTCGCGCCCCTCGGCGGCCAGCTCCTCACGGAGCGCCGGCACCAGGGTCAGGTGTCCCGCCGCCAGCGAGGAGACGCCCACGATGTGCACGTCCGCCTCGACGGCCTGCCGCGCCACCTCGCCCGGCGTCTGGAACAGCGGGCCGACGTCCACGTCGAAGCCCAGGTCGGCGAAGGCCGTGGCGATCACCTTCTGACCCCGGTCGTGGCCGTCCTGGCCCATCTTGGCGACCAGGATGCGCGGACGGCGCCCTTCCGCCTCCTCGAACGCGTCGACCAGTGCGCGGGTGCGGTCCACCGAAGGGGAGTCCCCTGCCTCTTTGCGGTACACACCGGAGATCGTACGGATCTGCCCGGCGTGCCGCCCGTACACCTTCTCCAACGCGTCCGAGATCTCCCCGACCGTGGCCATCGCCCGCGCCGCGTCGACCGCGAGCGCCAGCAGGTTGCCCTCCAGTCCCGGGCCCGGGCTGCGCTCGGCGGCGGCCGTCAGGGCCCGCAGCGCCTTCTGGCACACCACCTCGTCGCGCTCCTCGCGCAGCCGGCGCAGCTTCTCGATCTGCTGGGTGCGCACCGAGGAGTTGTCGACCTTGAGCACGTCGATCTTCTCGTCGGTCTCCACCCGGTACTTGTTCACCCCGATCACCGGCTGCCGCCCGGAGTCGATCCGCGCCTGCGTACGGGCGGCCGCCTCCTCCACCCGGAGCTTGGGGATGCCCGCGTCGATGGCCTTCGCCATCCCGCCGGCCGCCTCCACCTCCTCGATGTGCTGCCAGGCCCTCTCCGCCAGGTCGCGCGTCAGCTTCTCGACGTACGCGCTGCCGCCCCACGGGTCGATGACCCGGCAGGTCCCCGACTCCTGCTGGAGCAGGAGCTGGGTGTTACGGGCGATCCGCGCGGAGAAGTCGGTGGGCAGCGCCAGCGCCTCGTCCAGCGCGTTGGTGTGCAGCGACTGGGTGTGCCCCTGCGTCGCGGCCATCGCCTCCACACACGTACGCGTCACATTGTTGAACACGTCCTGCGCCGTCAGCGACCAGCCCGAGGTCTGCGAATGGGTGCGCAGCGACAGCGACTTGGCGTTCTTCGGGTCGAACTGCTCGACCAGCCGCGCCCACAGCAGCCGGGCCGCCCGCAACTTGGCGACCTCCATGAAGAAGTTCATGCCGATCGCCCAGAAGAACGACAGCCGGGGCGCGAACGCGTCGACGTCCAAGCCGGCTTCCTGCCCGGCGCGCAGGTACTCCACCCCGTCGGCCAGCGTGTACGCCAGCTCCAGGTCGGCCGTCGCCCCGGCCTCCTGGATGTGGTAGCCGGAGATCGAGATGGAGTTGTAGCGCGGCATCTTCTGCGAGGTGAACGCGAAGATGTCGGAGATGATCCGCATCGAGGGCGTCGGCGGATAGATGTAGGTGTTGCGGACCATGAACTCCTTCAGAATGTCGTTCTGAATGGTCCCGGCCAGCTTCTCGGGCGGTACGCCCTGCTCCTCGGCGGCCACGATGTACAGCGCCAGTACGGGGAGCACCGCGCCGTTCATCGTCATCGACACCGACATCCGGTCCAGCGGAATGCCGTCGAAGAGCTGGCGCATGTCGTAGATCGAGTCGATCGCCACCCCGGCCATGCCGACGTCGCCGGTCACCCGGGGGTGGTCGCTGTCGTATCCCCGGTGGGTCGGCAGGTCGAAGGCGACCGACAGGCCCTTCTGCCCGGCCGCGAGGTTGCGCCGGTAGAAGGCGTTGGACTCCTCGGCCGTGGAGAACCCGGCGTACTGACGGATCGTCCAGGGCTGGTTGACGTACATCGTCGGGTAGGGCCCGCGCAGGTACGGGGCGATGCCCGGGTAGCTGTGCAGCGCGTCCAGGCCCTCCAGGTCCTCGCCGGTGTAGAGCGGCTTGACCGTGATGCCCTCGGGGGTCTCCCAGAGCGGGGCCTCGGAGCCGTCGGCCGCCTTCACCACGGCCGCCTGCCACGCCTCGGCGGAACCGGCCGGGGGAGCGGGGGACTCCAGCGCGACCTCGGAGAAGTCGGGAACGGAGGGTTTCCCGGTGGATTTCGATTCCGCGGGCGATGTCTGCATCACGCCACTCCCATGCGGTCGAGTACGGAGGTGAGAACGGCGACCGTGTCGCAGCCCGCGAAGACGTAGGAGTCGACATCGGCGTACTCGCCGGGGCGTCCCGCGAGGAACACCTGCGCCGCGCCCGCCGACTTCAGCGCCCCGGCGACCCGGTCGGCCTGTTCGGCGTACAGGGCGTCCGAGGAACACAGACAGGCCACGCCCGCACCGGAGGCGTCGAAGGCCTCGCCGGCCGTCGCCGCGTCCACCGACACCGGCTCGTGCACCGCCTCGATCCCGCCCGCCCCGAAGAGGTTGACGGCGAACGAGACCCGCGCGGTGTGCGCGGCGGCCGGACCCAGTGCGGCGATGAACACCTTCGGGCGCTCGCCGGTCGCCGCGAGGTGAGCGTCCGACCGGGCGCGCAGCGCCTCGAACGCCTCGTCGCGCCTGACCCGGGGCAGACCGCCCGGAGCCCCCGCGTACGGGTCGGGCGCCGGCTCACGCTCCACCGGGCGCTCGGAGGGCATCGGGAACTCGCTGACCCCCGTCACCGGCTCCTTGCGTCGGGCCAGCTTCGCGCTGCGCGCCGCCCAGGTGGCGGTGAGCCGCTCGGCGACCATCCCGGAGCGCAGGGCGGCGGGCAGTCCGCCCGCCCGCTCGGTCTCCTGGAAGAACGCCCAGGCGGACGCGGCGAGTTCGTCGGTGAGCCGCTCCACGTACCAGGAGCCGCCCGCCGGGTCGATGACCCGGGCCAGATGCGACTCCTCCATCAGGATCGTGGAGGTGTTGCGGGCGATTCGCCGGGCGAACGCGTCGGGCAGCCCCAGCGCGTGGTCGAACGGCAGGACGGTGACGGAGTCGGCGCCGCCGACCCCCGCGCCCAGGGTGGCCAGCGTGGTGCGCAGCATGTTCACCCATGGGTCGCGGCGCGTCATCATGACCGGTGAGGTCACGGCGTGCTGCCGCTGCGCCCCGGCGCCGGGAGCCCCCGACACCTCGGCGACCCGCGCCCACAGCCGGCGCGCCGCACGCAGCTTGGCGATCGTCAGGAACTGGTCGGCCGTGGCCGCGTAACGGAACTCGAGCTGGGCGCAGGCCTCTTCGACGCCGAGCCCGGCCGCCGTCAGCGCCCGCAGGTAGGCGACGCCGGTCGCCAGGGAGAGCCCCAGCTCCTCGGCGGCCGAACCGCCGGCCTCGTGGTACGGGAGCGCGTCCACGGCGATGGCCCGCAGCCCGGGGTACTCCTGGCCGCAGACCCGCGCCCAGTGGACGGCGGCGGCGAGGTCCGCCTCGATACCGGTCCGGGCCTCGTGGCCCAGCGGGTCGGCGCCCAGCGTGCCGCGGGCCTCGCCCTTGGCGACACCGCGCTCCTCGTACAGCCGCAGCAGCTCGCCGGCGGCGGCGTCCAGGTCGGCCGGGGCGTCGAGGACGACGGGCGCCAGGTCGAGGTAGACGCCGTCCAGGGCGCGGGCGAGCGAGCCCACGGGGACGCCCGCCGGGCCGCCGACGGCGAGCCAGAGCGAGGTGACCCCGTTCTCCAGATCGCCGAGCACCGCCTCGTTCAGCCGGGCGGGGTCGCTCAGGGCGTGGCGTTGGCGCACGTCCCATCCGCCCGCCGCGTTCCCTTCGGCCCGGCTGCCCCGGGTGAAGGGCGCGAAGCCGGGGAAGCCGGTGTCCGGCGAGGTGTCGTGCGCGGTGTACAGGGGCCGGGTGGTGAGCCCGTCCTCCAATGTCGTGGACAGCGCTTCCTCGGCGGCCGAGCCCGAGACTTCCTTGCCCGACTTGCGCAGAACGCCTTCGACGAGGCTCTGCCACTGGTCATGGGAGGGGTCGGGGAACGCGGCGGCCGGAGAGAGCCCGTCAGCAGGCTGGACCGTCATGCTCAGATGCTAGGCCAGCACGGGGAACGAGCAGCAGGGGCACGTGCTGTGACCTTGCCCTCTCCGGTCCGCACGTGATCGTTCACGTGGAGTGGCGACAGCGGTCCGACCCCGTCACGCGTTCCGGACCCCGGTCGAGCCGGGCGCAACACGGCCATGCTCGACAATGGGGTAATTCGACCGTTCATGCATATTATGTGCGAAGTTTCCTAGTTTCTTATGTAATCCCTGGAATGCCCGTATCCATCCCGGCGCCCTCGTGGCCGCCGGGATGCGGAGAGGACGCGACCGTGGCCGTCGGACCTGTGGAACACCTCGTCGTCGCCTTTCCCGGCCGCGGCTTCACCGGGGCCGTCGTGCCCGTCCTCGCCGATGCCGTGGCCTCCGGCGCGGTACGCCCCGGTGATCTGGCCTTCGTCCGCCGCGCCGAAGGCGGGGCGCTGGCCCCGGTGGAGCTGGGGGAACTCGACCCGCGGGGAACGGTTCCCCGCGATGCGGCTACGGGCGGGGCGGCCGTGGCGCTGGGCGCCGGGAGTCTCGAAGTGCTGGAGCGGGGCGTGCCGCGGGGCGAGGTGGTCGCACTCGTCGTCCGTGAGGACCTGTGGACCTCGCGGCTCGCCCGCGCCTTCCGGGAGGCGGGCGGCGCGTTCGTCGCCCACGAGCGCTTCGGCGGGGCGGGGGCCGGGGCGGGCGATGCCGGGGAGGAGGACGACATCATCACCCGGCTGGAACGGCTCGCCGAGCTGTGGCGACGGGACGTGCTCACCGATGCCGAGTTCGCGGAGCAGAAGGCGAAGCTGCTGGCGGACTGAGCTCCGGTCCCAAGGGCCGGTGGGCCGTTGGCCGGTGGGCCATCGGGCTTGCGGGACCCCAGGCGTTCTCATCAGGGAAAGAGGCAGTTCATCGTGCAGACCGCCCGGACCGTTCCGGCCGCCACCGTCGTCAATCTGCGTGACCTGGGCGGCATCCCCCTGGGCCGTGGGAGCCGGGTTCGGCAGGGGGTCCTGTTCCGCTCGGGGCAGCTGAGCGACCTCGACCCGGGCCGCGACCGGGCGGTGGCCGCGCTCGGCATCCGTACGGTCGTCGACCTGCGCACGGCCGACGAACGGCAGTGGGCCCCGGACCGGCTGCCGGACCGGGCCCGGCTCTTCGTCGCCGACGTCCTCGGAGACCACCCCGGCGTGGCGCCGGCCAGGCTCAAGGCGCTGCTCGCCGATCCCGACGAGGCGGAACGCGCGCTGGGTGGCGGCCGGGCCGAGGAGCTGTTCGCCGAGACCTACCGCAAGATGGTGCTCTCGCCCGGCGCGGCGGCCGCGTACCGGGCCTTCCTGGAGACCGCCGCGGACCCCGGCGCGCGACCGGTGCTCTTCCACTGCACGGCGGGCAAGGACCGTACCGGCTGGGCGGCGGCCGTCCTGCTGATGATCCTGGGGGCCTCGCGGGAGACCGTACGGTCGGACTTCCTCGCGGTGAACCCGGCCGTACGGGCCGCGTTCGCACCGTACGTCCAGAAGTTCCTGGACGGCGGCGGCGATCCGGCCGTCGCGGCGGCGATCGTCGAGGTCCGCCCCCGCTACCTCGACGTGGCGCTCGACGCGATGGACGAACGGTGGGGCGGCCTCGACGGGTATGTACGCACAGGGCTGCGCATTCCTGGACCCGCACTGGACCGGCTGCGCGAGGGGCTGGTCATCACCGGCTGAACCGCGGTGCGGACGAGGCGGTCCCCGGGTGTGACAAGGGTACCCCTAGGGGGTATGTTGACGGAGTCGGAATCCGCCGTCGTCCGCTGGGGGACAGCCATGAACACCGGATTGAGGATCGCGGCCTTCGTCGCCAGGGTCACCGCCGTCTTCGCCATCGCCTTCGGCGTCGGCAGGGTGGCGGGGCCTGACGCGGAGCCCACTCCCGGGCCCACCATCCATCAGCCCGCGAGCCATCGGCCCGCGATCCATCAGGGGGAGAGTCCCGGAGGGGAAGAACCGTGAGGGCCGGTCCGCCCCCTGCGTACGGGGTAGGACCGGCCCTCACGGCCGGGCGTCACGCGGTCACCGCTCAGAGGCGCACGAGACGTTCCGTCAGATCGCGGTACTGCTGGAGGGCGATCCGCAGATCCTCCGTACCCGCGTCGGACCGCTCGCCGTCGCGGTCGGCGCGCAGCAGCCGGGACCGCTCGGTCAGGGCGTGCGTGAGACCGGCGACGACCTCGTCGAAGGTCGCGTCGGCCTCCTGCACCGCCTGACGCGGGTTCTCCACGAAACCGGCCACCGCCTGGTGGATGCGCGCGTCGAACTTCTCCCGCTCCTCCTGGGAGAACAGCGGGCGGCCGGAGCCCTTGGCGGTGTCCGTGCCGCCGGAAGAGGGCGTCGTACGGCCGGTGTCCCTGCCGGGGGAGGAGGTGGTCGCCCGGCCGGTGTCCCTGTCCTCGTCCCTGTCCTTGCCGCCGGCCGAAGCCGTGGTCCGGCCGGTGTCCCGGGCGGCGTCCGTACGGGCGGGATCGGCGTGGGTCCTGTCGGCGGCGGGTGCGGACGCCGGGGCGGGCGCGCCGGTGGTGGTGCCGCTCGTCTGCGGGGGCCCGGCCGGCTCGGCGGCCGCCGGAGGCACGGGCGTACCGAGCGGGTCGCCTGGAGGCGTCACGGGCGGGACGCGCTCGGCCCCGGTCGACGGGGTGGGCCTGTTCGGCGTGTCACCGGTGTTCTCGGTGCCGTTCGGAATCTGCGTCATGATGTGCCCCGTCCCTTCGTGAGCTGTCGGTTGCCGTGTTCGCGTGCAGCCGGGCCGTCCGCGAGGAGTGCGTCGAAGAGGCCGCGGGCCTCGACGAAGGCCTCACGCATCTCCTCGGTGCCGGTGCCGTCGTTCCGCGCGGTGTGGATCCTGCGGTAGCCGTCGACATGGCGGGCGTGGTGGACCGAGAGCGCGTCGGTGCGGTCCTCGAAGCTCTCGCCGGCCGGGAAACCACGGTCGCGGGAGAGTTCGGCCAGCAATGCGTCGGCCTCGTCGAGCGCCTGCTGCGGCGACTCGACGAACTGCTCCTGGGTGCGGGCCCAGCGGGCGGTGTAATCCGCGCGGGCCGCCTCGGTCAGCGGCCGCTTCTCCAGGTCTCCGTGGCGCTTCACCCGCTCATCGAGCTCATGCTCGGCCGCCTTGGTGTCGCCGCCGTGCCGGGCGACCACCCGGTCGTACTCGGGGCCGAAACGACTGCGCAGTCCCCGGCCGCCGCCGGCCGAACGGCCGCGTACCACGAAGAAGTAGACGGCGGCGGCCACCACGAGGGCCACGGCGATGATGATGATCGCTGTTGTCACGGCTACCGCCCCCACCGCTCGTCGGCCGGTACGCAGCTTCCTTGTCGCACAGTCGTCAACCCCTCTCGGTCCCGGCCCGGCGGAGCAACCGCCGGGCGACGTGCAGGGGTCCGTGTACCCCCGAACAGCCGTTCATGCGGGCCCAGCCCTCCGGAGTGCTCCGTGTACCGGGCAAGCGCCTTCGTACGTAATACTCGACGTATGAGATCAGGCGTTACGCCCCCCGGACGCGGCCCGGTCCGGCGGGATCTCCTGATCCGCCGGGCCACGGCGAGGGACGCTCGCCGGCTCACCCGGCTGGTCCGGACCTCACGCGCCTACGAGGGACCGTACGCCCCGATGGTCGCCGGCTACCGCGTCGGGCCGGACTACATCGAGGCGCACCGGGTCTTCGTCGCCGCCGAGCGCGGCGTCGACCGGGTCCTCGGCTTCTACGCGCTGATCCTCCAACCGCCCGAACTCGACCTGATGTTCGTCGCCGACGAGGCGCAGGGGCTCGGCATCGGGCGGCTGCTCATCGCTCATCTGCGCGAGGAGGCGGAGCGGGCGGGCCTGACCGGAGTCCGGATCGTGGCCCACCCGCCCGCCGAGGGCTTCTACCGCGAGATGGGCGCCGAACCCACCGGCACGGTCCGCGCGAACCCGCCCGCGGTCATGTGGGACCGCCCCGAGCTCCTGCTCCCCGTCGGGCGCTGAACGCCCGCGCTCAGCCGCCGTAGGGGCGGGTGATGAGCTCCATGCCGTGACCGCTCGGATCGGGGAAGTAGACGCCCCGGCCGCCGTCGTTGTGGTTGATCTCGCCCGGGAACTTCAGATGCGGATCGGCGTAGTACGCGATCCCCAGCTCCTGGATCCGGGCGAACGCCGCGTCGAACTCCGCCTCCGAGATGAGGAAGGCGTAGTGCTGCGGAGTGATCGACGCTCCGGGGGCCGTGGCGAAGTCCAGCGTGACGCCGTTCGCCAGGACGACGGGGATGAACGGGCCCCACTCCGGGCCGATGTCCAGGCCCAGCAGATCAGCCAGGAACCGGGCGGACTCGCGGTTGTCGCGGGAATGAACGATGGTGTGGTGCAACTCGACCGACACGGTGGAATGCCTCCAACAGGCATCTCACGGGCTACCTCCACGCCTCACCCGGACGGTGACCGACGCGCGATGCCGTGGAAGGATCTTAGTCGGGCGGTGGGTTCCGGTCGAGTGGGTATCGCGGTCGGTCTTCGTGGGATTGACGACGCGGGGGCGGGGCATCTGTAGGCGACGAATCGAACGGGCGTATCAGTGCTCCCGTCATGTCGAGATGAGGAGGCGCCCGTGTCCGAGACCAACGGCAGAGGCCGCGAGGAGACCGAGGACGAGCGGGCGGACCGGCAGTGGTCCGAACTGCTCCAGGAACTGCGGGTCGCCCAGACCGGGGTGCAGATCCTGTTCGGTTTTCTCCTCGCCGTGGTGTTCCAGCCGAGGTTCGCCGACCTCACCGACGTGGACCGCGACATCTACATCGTCACGGTCGTGCTCGGCTCCGCGACCGTCGCCGCGCTCATCGGACCCGTCACCTACCACCGGCTGCTCACCGGGCGCCGGATGAAGCCGGAGACGGTCATCTGGGCCTCGCGCATGACCGTGCTCGGGCTGGTGCTGCTGTTCTGCACGATGTGCTCGACCCTGCTGCTGATCATGCGGGTCGCCCTCCACAACACCTTCGCCCTCTGGCTGGTCGGCGGGATAGCGCTGTGGTTCCTGGCCTGCTGGTTCATCTTCCCCGTCTGGGCGCTGGCCCGTGGCCGCTCCGGACCCCGCTCGGATGACTCGCGCGGGAAGAGCCCGTCCGCCGCTACGAAGGACTGAGTGCGCTCAGCTCCCCGGGCCGGCCGGACCGCGCACGTCGGTCACCGTGAACAGTGCGCCGTCGGGGTCCCGCAGGGTAGCCTCCCTGCCGCCGAGGACGGACCGCTCCTCGACCAGGGAGCCGCCCTGCCGTCCGGCCGCCGCGACCGTCACGGGAACGTCCTCCACCGGGAACTGCACCTGCCAGTGCGGGCGCACCAGCGGATCGACGGCGGCCTCCACCGCCCCGGAGCTGATCCGGGCCAGCGGCCGCCCCCCGCACCGCACGATGACCTCCTCACCCTCGTACGCGACGTCACAGCATCCGGGGCGTCCGTTCGCCCACTCGAGTACCCCGCCGTAGAAGATCGCCGCATCGAAGGCGTTGCGGGTCCGCAGCCGCAGCCAGGCGTGCGCGTGGTCGTCGGGGGCGGGCGGCGAGGCGGCCGGTTCGGTGCGTTCCCAGAGGCCGAAGGCGGCCCCGTCGCGGTCCGATGCCAGGACGCCGCGCCCCTTGCCGAGCGTCAGGGGCCCCACCGCCACCGTTCCGCTGCGCTCCCTGACCCGGGAGGCGGCCACGTCCGCGTCCGCCACCGCGAAGTACGGCGTCCAGGCCACCGCGACCTGGTACGCCGACGAGACGGCGAAGATGCCCGCGACCGGGATGTCGCCGCGTCGGGCCACGGAGAACTCCGCGCCGAGCCGCCCCGGGCGGAACGACCAGCCCAGTACCCCGGCGTAGAACCGCTGGGCGGCCTGGAGGTCCCGGGTCATCAAGGTGACCGAGCACGGCGCGGCGGAGCCTGTCAGGGGCGCGGCCGAGGGGGCCGTACGGGGCTCGCTTCCGGTCATGGTCCACTGCCTTCTCGCTGGTGTGCGGCGCACGGTGAGCCGCTGCGGTCCAGCACCCACCCTCGGCCGACCCGGCCGGTCGCGCAAACGCGGGCCGCCGCGGAAAGTCCGGTGGGCGGGCCGGAGTCCGGCCCGCCCACGCTGCTCGCTGCCGCTGGTCAGCCGCGCGGATGGTCCCCGTCGGTGCGGGGGTCGTCCTGGTGGGGCGGGAGCGGCTCGTTGCCGTGGTCGTCCAGCTGGTGCGGGGTGAGGGCACTGCCGTCGTCGGGGAAGCGGTCGGAGGAGTGCGGGTCGTGCGCGTCGATGTGGGCGCGTCCCTCCGGCTTCGTGGGCTGCTCGTGGGGCAGCGGCGGCGGCAGTTCGGCGTCCTTCTTGCGCTTGCCCAGTACGAAACCGCCGATCAGCAGGCCCACCACGGCGAGTGCGGCGACGGGGAAGACGATGGCCAGCGCGCCTGAGCTGTCGGCGAGCAGGGCGGCCAGTGACTGCGTGGCTCCGTTCGATGCATCCATGGTTGCCGCATACCCCGGAGGGAGGGTGTCAGTCGGCTGTTCACATCAATTCATGTTTTATGAGTATCTCAGGGGAAAAGCGTTTCGCATGGTGCGAATCGGCTACACGATGATGACCGAACAGACCGGACCACGAGAGCTCGTACGGGACGTGGTCGCCGCGGAGCAGGCGGGATTCGACTTCTCCGTCACCTCCGACCACTACTTCCCCTGGCTCCGCGAACAGGGGCACGCCCCGTACGCCTGGGCCGTGCTCGGCGCGGCGGCGCAGGCGACCGAGCGCATCGGGCTGATGACGTACGTGACCTGTCCGACCACCCGGTACCACCCCGCCGTCGTCGCCCAGAAGGCCGCGACGCTGCAGATCCTCGCCGAGGGCCGCTTCCGGCTGGGCCTCGGCTCCGGCGAGAACCTCAACGAACACGTCGTCGGCGCCGGCTGGCCCGCCGCCCAAGTCCGGCTGGAGATGCTCGGCGAGGCCATGGAGATCATCGGCGCCCTCTTCGACGGCGGGAACGTCAACCACCACGGCACCCACTTCGACGTGGAGAACGCTCAGCTGTGGGACCTGCCCGAGACCCGGGTGCCGATCGGCGTCGCGGTCTCCGGGCCCGTCTCCTGCGCCCTCGCCGGCAAGGGCGCCGACCTGGTGATCGCCACCGAGGCCAAGAGCGAGCTCCTCGACGACTTCGACCGCCACGGCGGCGCCGGAAAGCCCCGGGTGGGCCAGCTGCCCGTCTGCTACGACACCGACCGGGACGCCGCCGTCAGCCGCGCCCACGAACAGTTCCGCTGGTCGGTCGGCGGCTGGAAGGTCAACTCCGAACTCCCCGGACCGGCGAGCTTCGCCCAGGCCACCGAGCTCGTCCGCGAGGAGGACATCGCGTCGGCGATCCCGTGCGGGCAGGAAGTCGACGAGTTCGTCGACGCGGTGCGCGCCTACCGCGACGCGGGATTCACCGAGATCGCACTGGTCCAGGTCGGCGGGGAACACCAGCAGTCCTTCATCTCGTGGTCGGAGAAGACCCTCCTGCCCGCTCTGCGCGATCTGTAGCCCTCTTCGGCCCTCCCGTGTCGCCGTCGGCCCGATGCGGGGTCAGCCTGGAATTGACCCGAAGGCCGACACCCTATGGAAGGAACCATGTGAACAGCACCCCCGAACGAAGCGGCGAGAACTCCACGGCCGACCAGGAGGTGCTGGTGTCACTGAGCCGGTGCGACCTGGCGGACGCGCGGAGCGTGTTCGGCGTGCTCGGCAGCGCCTTCGATTCCGACCGTGACGCCGGCGACGAACCCGAGACGACGAGCGGCCCCCGCCCGACCGTCTGGGTCACCACCGTCGACGTGTCCGAACCGAAGGCCGCCGCGGAGCCCGTACGCCTCTCCGCCCCGGTCACGGTGGACGCCCAGGGCGGCTACTGGGCCGTCGACCGGCTGCGCACCCACCTCACCGGCGCGTTCGCCGTACGCGTCGTCGGCACCGCCGCCGGGGACCAGGAGCAGGAGGTCCGGCTGCGCTTGGACAACCGCTGACGCGTGCGCCGCCCCTGACGGGGGACACGGACGTCGAAGAGCTCGTGAGCAGGGTCGACAGGGCCCGTAGTGAAAGGTGTTCGAGCATGGATTCCCTCGCCCTCGGTGCGGTCACCGCACCGGGACCGGTCACCGTCGAACGTTCCGCCGTGACCCTGCACATCAACGGGGAGGAGACCGCGCTGACGCTCGACCACCGCACCACGGTCCTGGACCTGTTGCGCGAACAGCTCGGTCTGACCGGCGCGAAGAAGGGCTGCGACCACGGCCAGTGCGGAGCCTGCACGGTCCTCGTCGACGGCCGCCGCGCCAACAGCTGCCTGTTGCTCGCCGTCGCCCAGGACGGCTCGGCGATCACCACGGTGGAGGGTCTCGCCGACGGCGGGACCCTCCACCCCGTGCAGCAGGCGTTCGTCGAGCGCGACGCCCTGCAGTGCGGCTACTGCACCCCCGGACAGATCTGTTCGGCCGTGGGCATGCTCGGTGAGGCGGCCGACGGGTTCCCCTCCCACGCCACCGCGCCGGACGCCCTGACCGAGGCGCCCGCCCTCGGCGCGGAGGAGATCCGTGAGCGGATGAGCGGCAACCTGTGCCGGTGCGGGGCCTACCCCCGGATCGTCGAAGCCATCGAGGACGTGACGCCGTGAAACCGTTCGGCTATCAGCGACCCAGTACCACCGCCGAAGCCGTGCGGCTCTGCGCCGAGGGCGCCGGAGCCCGGTTCCTGGGCGGCGGCACCAACCTCGTCGACCTCATGAAACTCGGCGTCGAGGAACCCGGCCTCCTCATCGACGTCACCAAGCTGCCGCTGGACCGGGTGGCCCGCACCCCGGACGGCGGTCTGCGGATCGGCGCCACGGTGCGCAACAGCGACCTCGCCGCCCACCCCGACGTACGCCGTGACCACCCGGTGCTCTCGCAGGCGCTGCTGGCCGGGGCGTCGGGACAGCTCCGCAACACCGCCACCACCGGCGGCAACCTCCTCCAGCGCACCCGCTGCTCCTACTTCCAGGACGTCTCCAAGCCCTGCAACAAACGGCTCCCCGGCTCCGGCTGCCCCGCCCGCGAGGGCGCCCACCGTGACCTGGCGATCCTCGGGCACTCGGCGGAGTGCGTGGCCACCAACCCGTCCGACATGGCCGTGGCCCTGGCCGCGCTGGACGCGGCCGTGGTGCTGCTGGGCCCCGAGGGCGAACGGACCGTACCCGTCACCGACTTCCACCGGCTGCCGGGGGAGAACCCCGACCAGGACACCGTGATCAGGCCCGGCGAGCTGATCACCGAGGTGGTGCTCCCACCGCCGGTCGAGGGGGCCGTCTCCCGCTACCGCAAGGCCCGCGACCGCGCCAGTTACGCCTTCGCCCTGGTCTCCGTCGCCGCCACCCTCCAGGTGGACGGCGGCCGTGTGGAGCGGGCCACGCTCGCATTCGGCGGCGTCGCCCACCGGCCGTGGCGTGCCCGCAGGGCCGAGGCCGAACTGCTGGGCGCCCCCGCCACGCCCGCCGCCTTCCAGCACGCCCTGATCGCCGAACTGGCCGAGGCGCAGTCCCTGCGCGACAACGCCTTCAAGGTCGACCTCGTCCGCCGCCTCGCCGTCGACGTACTGGGCGAGCTCGCCGGTCCGCCACAGCCGCAGACCTCCCCGTCCGCCTGACCGCCGGGTCCCGCCCGACATCCGCACGCCCCCGCCCCACCGACCGGAGGACCCCGCCGCCATGTCCCACGCCCCGCAGCTCACCGGTGCGCCCGTCGTCCGCAGGGAGGCCCGGGACAAGGTCACCGGCACCGCCCGGTACGCGGCCGAGCACACCCCGCCCGGCACCCTGTACGCCTGGCCGGTCCCGGCCACCATCGCCGCCGGCCGGGTCACCGCCGTACGGGCGGTCGACGCGCTCGCCGTCCCCGGCGTGCACACCGTCCTCACGCACGACAACGCGCCCGAGCTCGCCGAACCCGAGGACCCGATCCTCGCCGTCCTCCAGAACGACCGGGTCCCGCACCACGGCTGGCCGATCGCCCTGGTCGTCGCCGACTCCCTGGAGGCGGCCCGGACGGGCGCGGGGCGGCTTCTCGTCGAGTACGAGAGCGCCGAGCACGACGTGATCCTCACCGAGGACCACCCGGGCCTCTACACGCCCGAGGAGGCCAACGGCGGCTTCCCCGCCGTCCGCAAGCGCGGCGACTTCGAGCGGTCCTTCGCCGCCGCCCCCGTCCAGGTAGACGCCACCTACCGCCTCACCCCCCTCCACAACCACCCCATGGAACCGCACGCCGCGACCGCGCAGTGGCAGGACGGACACCTCACCGTCCACGACTCCAGCCAGGGCTCCAACACCGTCCGCGAGAGCCTGGCCCGGGCCTTCGCACTCGACCTGGAGCACATCACCGTCGTCAACGAGCACGTCGGCGGCGGCTTCGGATCCAAAGGCACCACCCGCCCCCAGGCGATCCTGGCCGCCATGGCCGCCCGGCACACCGGCCACCCGGTGAAGCTGGTCTTCCCCCGCGCCCAGCTCGCGGAGGTCGTCGGCCACCGGGCCCCCACGATCCAGCGGGTCCGCCTCGGCGCCGACCTCGACGGCACCCTGCACGCCGTCTCCCACGAGGTCCTCACGCAGACCTCCACCATCAAGGAGTTCGTCGAGCAGGCCGCCGTACCCGCCCGCGTGATGTACGGATCACCGGACAGCACGACCACGCACCGGGTGGCCGCCCTGGACGTCCCCAGCCCCTCCTGGATGCGGGCGCCGGGCGAGGCGTCGGGGATGTACGCGCTGGAGTCGGCCATGGACGAACTCGCCTGCGCGCTCGGCATGGACCCGGTCGAGCTGCGGCTGCGCAACGACCCGGACACCGAACCGGACAGCGACCGCCCCTTCAGCAGCCGGGGCCTGGCCGCCTGTCTGCGCGAGGGCGCGGCACGCTTCGGCTGGGCCGG
This sequence comes from Streptomyces sp. NPDC088706, assembly GCF_044752765.1. NCBI lineage: Bacteria > Bacillati > Actinomycetota > Actinomycetes > Kitasatosporales > Streptomycetaceae > Streptomyces > Streptomyces sp. NPDC088706. The sequence goes on along the minus strand of NZ_JBIVLW010000006.1, from coordinate 128,163 downwards.
CCGCGACCCCCGTCCCGCCGCCCGCCCCGAGGGGCGCTGGCTGGTCGGTACGGGCGTGGCCTCGGCGACGTACCCCGTCATGGTCTCCCGGTCCACCGCGCGCGCCCACGCGGCGGCCGACGGCACCTTCCGGATCGAGGTCAACGCCACCGACATCGGCACCGGCGCCCGGACCGTCCTCGCGCAGGTCGCCGCCTCGGCGCTCTCCGTCGACGTCGGGACCGTGGACGTGGCGATCGGCTCCACCGACCTGCCCACCGCCCCACTGGCCGGCGGCTCCTCCGGCACGGCCTCCTGGGGCTGGGCCGTGCACAAGGCGGCCACCGAGCTGGCCGCCCGGCTCGCCGGCCACCGGGGCCCGCTGCCGGCCGAGGGGTTCACCGCCACCGGCGACACCGAGGAGGAGACCGCCGCGGACTCCCCCTACGCCCGGCACGCCTTCGGCGCCCACTTCGCCGAGACGGCCGTCGACTCCGTCACCGGCGAGGTCCGGGTGCGCCGACTGCTCGGGGTGTACGCCGCCGGGCGGATCCTCAACGCCCGTACCGCACGCTCCCAGTTCACCGGCGGCATGGTCATGGGCATCGGCATGGCGCTGACCGAGGGGTCCTCCATCGATCCGGCCTTCGGCGACTTCACCGCCAAGGACCTCGCCGCCTACCACGTCCCCGTCTGCGCCGACACCTTCGACATCCAGGCGCACTGGATCGACGAGGACGACCCCCACCTCAACCCGATGGGCTCCAAGGGCATCGGGGAGATCGGCATCGTCGGCACCGCGGCCGCCATCGGGAACGCGGTCCGCCACGCGACCGGGGCCCGGCTGCGCGAACTGCCGCTCACCCCCGACCGGCTGCTGCCCTACCTCCTGTGATGACATCCCCCTCCTCACCAGGGCGGACAGCTCATCTGTTGCGAGGACGGCGCACTCGGGTGACCCTGATGAGTGACCCAGAAGTGATTGTCCCTCACGCTTCGTGTTCGGGGGTCGTCGGTACGACGGGGTGAAGCATGTGGGCCTCGTGGTGAGGAGCCTCGACGATGACCGTTCCACTCGACCGGCGCTACGCGGTCGAACTGCAGGTGTCGGCAGAGCGCGTTTCCCAGGTGCGGCGCATCGTCGCCGCGCACCTTCGTCACTGGAGTCTCGAACTCCACGTCCGGCCGGTGTGCCGGGCCCTGGACGAACTCCTGAACAACGTCCACCGGCATGTCGGCGACGCCGACGAGTGCGTCGTCGAACTCCGCTGGACCGGACGGCACGTCACCGGGTCCGTCGCCGACAACAGTGCCCGGATGCCCCGGCTGCTGCCGGCCGGCGGCGGGCTGAGCCGGGTGATGGCCCTCAGCGACAGCTGGGGCACCTGCCGGACCACGGACGGCAAGGTGGTCTGGTTCACCCGCTACGCCCAGGCGCAGCAGACCGCGGGACTGCTGCCCTACCCCCCGCCGCCCGGCGTCCGCGAGTCCCGCCGCACCCCGCTCGCGGCGCTCGGGTAGGTCCCCGGCACGCGCCCCGCTCGCGGCGCTCGTGCACGTCCCCGGCAGCACCGCACACCCGGCCGACGCGGAACGTGCCCCGACCGGCACGCATGATCCGCGTCGGCCGGGTACGTGCGAGAGGGGCCGCGTTGCGCCCGACCACGTGGCGCGGCACCGTCGAGACACCGATGCAAGGAGGCCACCGCCATGCCCATCGCCACGGTCAATCCCGCGAACGGCGAACTGATCAGGTCCTACGACGCCCTGGGCGAGGAGGAGACCGAGCGCAGGATCGCCGCCGCCCACACCACCTTCCAGCAGTACCGCACCACCCCGTTCGAGCAGCGCGCCGCCTGGCTGAACCGGGCCGCCGACCTGTTGGAGGCGGACCGCGACACCATCGCCCGCACCATGACCCTCGAGATGGGCAAGCCGGTCACCGCGGCCCGCGCCGAGGCGGCCAAGTGCGCCAAGGCGATGCGCTGGTACGCGGCCAACGCCGAGCGCCTGCTCGCCGACGAGCACCCGAACCCCGACGACGTGCACGACTCCGGCGCGTCCCGGGCCCTGGTCCGCTACCGCCCGCTCGGTGTGGTCCTCGCCGTGATGCCGTGGAACTTCCCGCTCTGGCAGGTGGTGCGTTTCGCCGCTCCCGCGCTGATGGCGGGCAACGTAGGCCTGCTCAAGCACGCCTCGAACGTCCCGCAGACCGCGCTCTACCTGGAGGACCTGTTCCACCGGGCCGGCTTCCCGGCGGGCTGTTTCCGTACGCTGCTGATCGGCTCGGGCGCGGTCGACGCCGTCCTGCGCGACCCCCGGGTCGCGGCGGCCACCCTCACCGGCAGCGAACCGGCGGGCCGCGCCGTCGCGTCCACCGCCGGCGACGAGGTCAAGAAGACGGTGCTGGAGCTCGGCGGCAGCGACCCGTACGTCGTGCTGCCCTCGGCCGACGTGGAGAAGGCGGCGGCCACCGCCGTCACCGCGCGCGTCCAGAACAACGGCCAGTCCTGCATCGCCGCCAAGCGGTTCATCGTCCACACCGACGTGTACGACGCGTTCGCCGAGCACTTCACCGCCGGGATGCGCGCCCTGACCGTCGGTGACCCGCTGGAGGAGACCACCGACGTCGGGCCACTCTCCAGCGAGCAGGGCCGCACCGACCTGGAGGAGCTCGTCGACGACGCCGTCGAACGCGGCGCCACCGTCCTGTGCGGCGGCGGCCGGCCCGACAAGCTCGACGGCGGCCTGGAGAACGGCTGGTTCTACGACCCGACCGTGCTCGCCGGGATCACCCCCGCCATGCGCATCCACCGCGAGGAGACCTTCGGCCCGGTCGCCACGCTCTACCGGGTCGCCGACCTCGACGAGGCGGTGCACCTGGCCAACGACACGCCGTTCGGGCTCAGTTCCAACGTCTGGACCCGTGACGCGGGGGAGCAGGAACGGTGTGCCCGCGACCTGGAGGCCGGCGGGGTCTTCTTCAACGGGATGACCGCCTCGCACCCGGCCCTGCCCTTCGGCGGGATCAAGCGCTCCGGTTACGGGCGTGAGCTGGCCGGGCACGGCATCCGCGAGTTCTGCAACGCCACCACCCTCTGGTACGGCCCCGAGAATTCCTGAGCCCCGAGCCCTCGGTCCTGTGTTCCTACCCCCGAGGCAGCCCCACCCGCGCGCCGTCACCCCTGAGGAGACCTGCTCCGTGAGCGACACCCACAATCCGCCCACCCTCTCCGACGAGGAACTCGCCGCGCTGGACGCGCACTGGCGCGCGGCCAACTACCTCGCCGTGGGCCAGATCTACCTGATGGACAACCCCCTGCTCACCCGGCCGCTCACCCCCGAGGACATCAAGCCGCGGCTGCTCGGCCACTGGGGCACCTCACCGGGGCTCAACCTGGTCCACACCCACGTCAACCGCGTCGTCAAGGACCGGTCCATCGAGGCGCTCTGCGTGTGGGGCCCCGGCCACGGCGGCCCGGCCGTCCTCGCCAACGCCTGGCTGGAGGGCAGCTACTCCGAGACCTACCCCGACGTGCCCCGCACCACCGAGGGCATGGCCGCCCTCTTCAAGCAGTTCTCCTTCCCCGGCGGGGTGCCCAGCCATGTCGCCCCGGAGACCCCGGGCTCCATCCACGAGGGCGGCGAACTCGGCTACGCCCTCACCCACGCTTACGGCGCCGCCTTCGACCACCCGGACCTGCTGGTCACGTGCGTGGTCGGCGACGGCGAGGCGGAGACCGGGCCGCTCGCCGCGTCCTGGCACGCGAACAAGTTCCTCGACCCGGTCCACGACGGGGCCGTCCTGCCGGTCCTCCACCTCAACGGCTACAAGATCGCCAACCCGACGGTGCTGGCCCGGTTGCCCGAGGACGAGCTGGACCAGCTCCTGCGCGGCTACGGCCACGACCCGCTGTACGTCACCGGCGACGACCCGGCCACCGTCCACCGGGCGATGGCCGCCGCGATGGACACCGCCGTGGAGCGGATCGCCGCCCACCAGCGGGCCGCCCGCGAGGAAGGCGTGACCGAGCGCCTCCGCTGGCCCATGATCGTGCTGCGCACCCCCAAGGGCTGGACCGGCCCCAAGGAGGTCGACGGGCTGCCCGTCGAGAACACCTGGCGCTCCCATCAGGTGCCGCTCTCCGGGGTCCGGGACAACACGGAGCACCTGCGGCAGCTGGAGGCCTGGCTGCGCTCCTACCGCCCCGAGGAGCTCTTCGACGCCGACGGCCGGCCCACCGGACAGGTCCTCGCCTGCGTTCCCGAGGGGACGGCACGGCTCGGGTCGACCCCGTACGCCAACGGCGGTCTGCTCCTGCGCGACCTGCCGATCCCCGCCCTGGAGGACCACGCCGTACGCGTCGACAAGCCGGGCTCCGCCTCCCACTCGCCGACCCAGGTGCTCGGCGGGCTCCTGGAGGGCGTCATGGCGGCGACGGCCGAGCGCCGGGACTTCCGGGTGGTCGGCCCCGACGAGACCGCCTCCAACCGGCTGCAAGACCTCTACCGGGCGACCGGCAAGGCCTGGCAGGCCGAGACCCTGCCCACCGACGAGAACCTGGCCCGCGACGGCCGGGTGATGGAGGTCCTCTCCGAACACCTCTGCCAGGGCTGGCTGGAGGGGTACCTCCTGACCGGACGGCACGGGCTCTTCTCCAGCTACGAGGCGTTCGCCCACATCGTCGACTCGATGGTCAACCAGCACATCAAGTGGCTGCGCACCTCGCGCCGGCTGCCCTGGCGGCTGCCCATCGCCTCCCTCAACTACCTGCTCACCTCGCACGTCTGGCGCCAGGACCACAACGGCTTCTCGCACCAGGACCCCGGATTCGTCGACCACATCCTCAACAAGAGCCCCGAGGTCGTCCGCGTCTACCTGCCGCCGGACGCCAACACCCTGCTCTCGGTGGCCGACCACGCGCTGCGCAGCCGGGACTACGTCAACGTGATCGTGGCCGGCAAGCAGCCGACCTTCGACTGGCTCACCCTGGAGGAGGCCCGCGCCCACTGCGCCCGCGGAGCCGGAGCATGGGAGTGGGCCGGGACCGAGGACGGCAGCCGGGACCCGGACGTGGTGCTCGGCTGTGCCGGGGACGTGCCGACCCTGGAGGTCCTGGCCGCCGCCGATCTGCTCCGGCGCCATCTGCCGGAGCTGGCCGTACGCGTGGTCAACGTGGTCGACATGGCCCGCATCCTGACGCACGAGGAGCACCCGCACGGGATGCCGGACTCCGAGTACGACGCCCTGTTCACCCGCGACAAGCCGGTGATCTTCGCGTACCACGGCTATCCGTGGCTGATCCACCGGCTCGCCTACCGCCGGGCGGGCCACGCCAACCTGCATGTGCGCGGCTACAAGGAGGAGGGCACCACGACCACGCCGTTCGACATGGTGGTCCGCAACGACCTGGACCGCTACCGGCTGGTCATGGACGTCATCGACCGGGTGCCGGGGCTCGGCGTCCGCGCGGTCGCCGTACGCCAGGCGATGGCCGATGTCCGCACCCGCCACCACGCCTGGATCCGTGAGCACGGCGTCGATCTGCCCGAGGTGGAGGAGTGGAGCTGGGGCGGCTGAGGCAGTTGGGGCGATCATGGCGGATGTCACGCTGAGCGAGCGCCCCCGGGGCCTGGCCGGCGCCGCGGAGGCTGAGCGAGCGCACCCGGGGCCTGGCCGGGGCCGCGGAGCTCGCCCGGATGCGCCCCACCGCCTACCTGGTCAAACACCCGCGTCGGGTGAAGCCGCCTCCGTACGGTTGCCTGCGAAGCCGGCCGCGTAGCGCCCGCTCCCGTCAGAAGCGCAGCGCCGCCGCGATCCGCCCGTGCTCCGCCAGCGAGTCGTCCTCGACGAACACCACGTCGGCCCCGCCGTCCAGCGCCGCCTCGATTAGCTCGTCCACGATGTCCTCGCGCACCTCCTGGTCCTCGGACCGCGTGGTCCCCTCGGGCACCGGCTCCAGGTGCCCGTCGGTCACCCGCACGGTGCGCTGGAAGTGCTCCTCCACCGCGACCAGCCCGATCCGCCCCTCCCGCACGGCGGCCCACACCTCGTCGAGCCCGCCGGCGAACGCGTGCGCGCTGCGCGCGTTGTCCAGGCGCCCCTCGACATCGGCTGCCGCCTGCCGGGCCCCTTCCTCCAGCGCGGGCCGCAGCTCCTTCAGCACCTCGGCGGGCGGCAGATCGGCCGGCGCACCCTTGGCGACCCGTCCGACGGCGGCCTTCGAGCTCTCGCCGACGTCGTCGAGCAGGGAGAGGGCGGGCGGCAGCCCCATCACGTACAGCGGACGCGGATCCGCGGCCAGCAAGGCGCGCAGCTTCTCGTCGACGGTACGGAAGAAGTTCCGGGTGTCCTCGTCGGTGAACGTGCTGGGAGTGTCCCCGATCCGCTCCTCACGCTGCGGGTTGGGCGGCTCCTTCGGGGCGGTCAGCGGGAAACCGTCCCTCTCGCGCAGCTCGATTCCCCCGTCCGTGCCGTTCCACAGGGTGGCGTGGTCGGCGGCGACGGTGAGCGCCCAGTACGGACGGGCCCGGGCCTTCGCGGCGACGAGGTTGCGGGTGAGATAGGTGTCGCTGAGCACCACCCGTTCGGGCGCGGTGCGCGGCAGCTGCCAGACCTGGTGCTCGTCGGCCGTGGCCAGGACCACCAGCGAGTCCAGGGCCCGGCGCGGGTCCACCTCGTCGACAGCCCGGTCCAGCTCGGCCCTGATGGCGGTGGCGCTCTCCCGGCTCACCCGCGGATCGGTGTCCAGGCGGTGGACCGCCTCCGCCACCAGGTTGCGCAGCCGCACCGGGTCCTGGGCGTTGTCCGGGGCCGTGCGGTGGGTCGGCATGGTCAGGGACAGGGCCGGATAGGGCCGGGTCGCCCGCAGCTCCCGCAACAGGCCGGCGGTCAGGGCGTCCGTGTCCATCGTTCCCTCCCAGGGCTTCGAGCCACTCCCGTATGAAGCGGATGCTTCGACGAGTCAATTCATACCTTTTGATCCTAGGATGGGCGAGTTAGTGATCATGGGCTGCGGAGGTGCGCGATGGGCAGGGCGGACGCGGCTGAGGGACGACGCGGATGAGCGGCGCCGACGCGGTGACCGACTCGCTCCAGGGGCTGCGCGCCGAATTCGCGGACCTGCCGGGTGGCCGGCCGGCCGACTACATCCCCCAGCTGGCCCTCGCCGACCCGGACGCCTTCGGGCTGGCCCTGGTGAGCATGGACGGGCACCGCTACAGCGCGGGCGAGGCCGATACCCCCTTCACCCTCCAGTCGGTCTCCAAACCGTTCGTCTACGCCCTCGCGCTCTCCGTCCTCGGCCTCGACGAGGTGAGCCGGTGGGTGGGCGCCGAGCCGAGCGGCGACGCGTTCAACGCCATCAGCCTCGAACCCGGCACCGGCCGCCCCGCCAACGCGATGGTCAACGCCGGCGCCATCGTCACCACCGCCCTGGTCCCCGACGCCCCCGACGAACCCGCCTTCGAACGCGTCCGGCACTGCCTGGGCCGCTTCGCCGGCCGTGAACTGGACGTGGACGAGGAGGTGTTCGCCTCCGAGTCGATGACCGGTGACCGCAACCGGGCGCTCGCGTACCTGATCCGCTCCACCGGCACCATGCCCGTCGACCCGGTCCTGGCGGTGGACCGCTACTTCCGGCAGTGCGCGGTCCGCGTCACCGCGCTCGACCTCGCCACGATGGCCGCGACGCTCGCGTACGGCGGGGTCAACCCGGTCACCCGCGAGCAGGTCGTCTCCGCGGAGGTCGCCGCCCGGGTGCTCGCCGTGATGGCCACCTGCGGCATGTACGACGGTTCGGGGGAGTGGTTGCTGCGGATCGGGCTGCCCGCCAAGAGCGGGGTCTCCGGCGGTCTCATCGCGGTCGGCCCCGCCCGCTTCGGCCTCGCCACCTACAGCCCGCCGCTGGACACCACCGGCACCTCGGTCCGCGGCCACGCCGCACTCGGCGCGCTCTCGAGGCGGTACGGACTCCACCTGATGCTCAACCCCGCGCTCCCCGGCTCCACCGTCAGCCTCGTCACCACCGCCGACGACCTGCCGTCGGCGCCGTCGGCCGAGCACGAGAGGGCCCTGCACGAGAAGGTCGGCGTGGTCGTGGCGCAGGGGGCCATCGACTTCACGGCGGCCGAGCGCGTGCTGTACGCGCTGGACGAGTCGGGGCCCGAGCAGAGCGGCTCCGTCGTCCTGGACCTGCACGACGTCACCTCCGTGGACTCCGTCGCCCTGTCGATGCTGCACAGCGGTCTCGCCCGGCTCTCCACCGACGGCCGGCGCGCCGCGGTCGTCGACCCACGCGCTGTGCTCGGCCCGCCGGACGTCGTCCGGGACGGCACCGGCCAGGACCTGCCGCGCTACGCCACCCGCGAGGCGGCGGTGGCAGGCTGCGCGCAGGCCCTGGCCGGGGAGGGCTGGGACGGGACCGGGACTACCAGATGGCCCCGACCCACTCGGGGTGGTCGATGAACGGGTTCCGGTTGTGCTGGAACTGCTCGAATATGACGTCGTTACGGCGCTTCTCGAAGGCGTCCGGCGGGTCCTCCTGGCTCCACTGCTTCAGCACGGACAGCTTCCCCATCTTCGGGGCGGAGCCGTTGTTCACCCGGTCGTTGGGTTCGAGGTCGGCGAAGGAGTCGGTGCCCTCGTACCGCACCGCCATGTAGAGGATCATGCGGGCGACGTCACCCTTGACCGCGTCGCGCGGTTCGAAGGAGTCGCCGTCGGTGCGGTTGCCGGGTGCCTCACCCAGTTGGCCGCCGCCGTTGTCGAAGTCCTTGTTGCCCCGGGTGGAGTTGACCGAGACGTCCTCGGGGCGCAGATGGTGGATGTCGGTGCCCGGGCCCGTGGCCGTACCGAAGTCGCCGTGCGACTTGGCCCAGACGTGCTCGCGGTTCCACTGGTCGGCGTTTCCGCCGTTGTCGTTCTTGGACTGGGAGCGCCCGGTGTAGAGGAGGACCACGTTGGAGGAGTTGGCGGGGTCCTCGTCGGTGGCCTTGAGCGCGTCCCACACCTGGCCGTAGGAGAGCTTGGTCTGGTCGCTGATGATCGTGTGCAGTGCGGCCTTGAGCTCGGTGCCGGTCTTGCCCAGGGCGTCCTGGTAGTACGTGTCGTCGAGCGCGGCGGCGAGGGTGGCGGGACGGTCCGGCGGAGTGTCGGCGGGTGCGGTTGCCGCGGTGCCCGCGAGGACGGTGGCGGCGGCCGCGGTGGCCAGCAGCGGACGCGCGTAGAACAGGTGGCGACGGGACATGTGGGGTGTCCTCTCGGAACGCGGCCGCCTCGACGCCCGTCCTGGGTGGGGGCGGTCGTCGGGGCAGCCGGGCGATGTGTGGTACGCGGGAGCCTTCCACACGCACCGTGGCCCTCGTGTGAACGCTGTGTACCTATCATGTGCAGGTCAAGGTCGAGCAGTCCTCGTACGGCTGCCGGTTCACCCTCCCGGGTGGCCCGCCGGGTCCCGGACCCCTCGGATGCGGCCCGGCCGGTGCGGCGCGAGAATTGCCGCAAGGACGAGGAGGAGGCGGCATGAGCGAAGACCCCGAATCCGTATCCGCGGCCGTGCCCGAGGAGCTGGGCGTCACCCCCGACCGGCTTCTGCACACGGGTGCGAGCGACAGGCCGAGCGCGGAGGACCTGGTGCTCGCCTCCGGGCGGGACCTGACGCCCGACACCCTGGAGTGGGCCCGGCGCAAGCTGGCCGACGAGGGACGCTCGGCCCTCGACAAGCAGCTGCCCTGACACGGTGCGCGGCTCTCGCCGCGCGGACCGTGAGCGCCGGCGGCGAGCCCCGGGCGCGGTGCCCGGAGCCCGTCCCGCCGCGGCGGGACGGCCGGGGGTCGGGGAGCGTGTGGGGCGCCCCCGGTTCCCTCGGATAGCCTGAGTGGCATATGAACCGTCTGACGACCTCACAGGGCACTTTCGAGCTCGCCCGCTTCCCCGAGCACCCGAGCGATCCCTTCCGGGCATGGGACGCCGCCGACGAATACCTGCTCCGGCAGCTGACGGACCCCGGGACGGGTCCCGTCGACCTCACGGGCACGGTCGCCGTCGTGGGGGACCGGTGGGGTGCCCTGGCCACCGCGCTGGCCGCCCGCCGGCCCGTCCAGATCAGCGACTCCTACCTGGCCCGGCGCGCCACCCAGGCCAACCTGGACCGCAACGGCCTGGACCCGGACGCCGTGACGCTGCTGTCCTCGCGCGACACCCCGCCGGACCGGATCGACGTGCTGCTGGTCCGGGTGCCGAAGTCCCTGGCGTTCCTGGAGGACCAGCTGCACCGGATCGCCCCCGCCCTCCACGCGGGCACGGTGGTCATCGGCACCGGGATGGTCAAGGAGATCCACACCTCCACGCTCAAGCTCTTCGAGCGGATCGTCGGGCCGACCCGCACCTCCCTCGCGGTGCGCAAGGCGCGGCTCATCTTCAGCACCCCGGACCTCGAGCTGCCGCGTACGCCGAGCCCGTGGCCCTACCGCTACGAACTGCCCGCCGACGTCGGCCCCGTCTCCGGCCGCACAGCCGTCAACCACGCCGGGATCTTCTGCGCCGAGCGCCTGGACGTCGGCACCCGCTTCTTCCTGAAGCACCTGCCCACCCGCGGTGGCGCCGTCGAGGTCGCCGACCTGGGCTGCGGGAACGGCGTCCTCGGTCTCTCCGCGGCGCTCGCCGACCCCGAGGCGCACGTCACCTTCGTCGACGAGTCGTACGGGGCGGTCGCCTCCGCCGAAGAGACGTTCCGCCTGGGCGCACCGGAGGGGGCCAAGGCGGACTTCCTGGTCGGCGACGGTCTCTCCGCCCTCGCCCCGGGCAGCCTGGACCTGGTGCTCAACAACCCGCCGTTCCACTCCCACATGGCGACCACCGACGCCACCGCCCGCACGATGTTCGTCAGCGCGCGCACCGCGCTGCGGCAGGGCGGCGAGCTCTGGGTGGTCGGGAACCGGCACCTGTCCTACCACACCCATCTGCGCCGGATCTTCGGCAACTGCACCACCGTCGCGGGCGACCCGAAGTTCGTGGTCCTGCGCGCGGTCAAGCGCTGACGCCGAAGCGGCGCCGCCCGGCCCTTCCAGATTCTTGCAACACGTTCTACTGTGTGCGCCGCCGCACACGGACGACGCCGAGCGAGACCCTGGAGGGGCCGTGCACCCCGCATACACGCCTGAGCAACAGCGGTTGCGCACCGAACTGCGCACGTACTTCGCCGGCCTGGTCCCCGACAACGCCTACGCCCGCCGCGGCGCACCCGCCGCCCAGAAGCGCTTCTACCGCGAGACGATCCGCCGGCTCGGCGCCGACGGCTGGCTGGGGGTGGGCTGGCCCAAGGAGTACGGCGGCCGGGGGCTGACCCCGATGGAACAGTTCATCTTCTTCGACGAGGCGGCCCAGGCGGGCGTGCCGCTGCCGCTGATGGCGCTGAACACGGTCGGGCCCACCATCATGCGGTTCGGCACCGGTGAGCAGAAGGCGTACTTCCTGCCGAAGATCCTCGCCGGCGAGATCGACTTCGCCATCGGCTACAGCGAACCGGACGCCGGCACCGACCTCGCCGCCCTCAGGACCCGCGCGGTACGCGAGGGGGACACGTACATCGTCAACGGCCAGAAGATCTGGACCACCAACGGAGACACCGCCGACTGGGTCTGGCTCGCCGTACGCACCGACCCCGACGCCCCGCCGCACAAGGGCATCACCATGCTCCTGGTCCCGACGAGCGACCCCGGCTACTCCTGCACCCTGATCAACACGCTCGCCTCGCACGACACCACGGCCAGCTACTACGAGGACGTCCGCGTCCCCCTCTCCCACCGCGTCGGGGAGGAGAACCAGGGCTGGCGGCTCATCACCAACCAGCTCAACCACGAACGCGTCACCCTCGCCGCCCACGGCACCATGGCGGTACGCGCCCTGCACGACGTCCAGCGCTGGGCCGCCGGCACCGAGCTCACCGACGGCCGCCGCGTCATCGACCTCGCCTGGGTACGCGCCCTGCTCGCCCGCACCCACACCCGCCTGGACGCCATGAAACTGCTCAACTGGCAGATGGTCTCCGCCCTCCAGGACGCCACCCTCACCCCGCAGGACGCCTCCGCCGTCAAGGTCTACGGCTCCGAAGCCCGCCGCGACGCCTACGCCTGGCTGATGGAGGTCCTCGGCTCGGCGGGCCCCCTCAAGGAGGGCTCCGCCGGCGCGGTCCTCCACGGCGAACTGGAACGCGGCTACCGGTCGGCCGTCATCTTCACCTTCGGCGGCGGCAACAACGAGATCCAGCGCGAGATCATCTCCTGGATCGGGCTGGGGATGCCGCGGGTGCGGCGGTGACCGGCCGCGACCCCGGGTGCGCGACCCGATGACGACGGCGGACCGCGCTCTGAGCGCGGTCCGCCGGGGTGCGTCACCGCACAGACCTTCGGGGGTTCGGTCGGCCGTCACCCCCGAAGATCCGGTGAGAGGTGCTAGAGGACCGTTGCGCCGTAGGCGCTCAGGGCCTCGGTGACGGGCTGGTAGAACGTCGTGCCGCCGGTCCGGCAGTTGCCGCTGCCGCCCGAGGTGAGGCCCAGTGCGGTGCTCCCGGAGAAGAGCGAGCCGCCGCTGTCGCCGGGCTCGGCGCAGACGTTGGTCTGGATCATGCCGTACACGATGCCGCTGGAGCCGTAGTTGACCGTGGCGTTGAGGCCGGTGACCGTACCGCCGCGCAGCCCGGTGGTGCTTCCGCTGCGGCGGACGGACTGGCCCACGAACGCGTTGCCCGCCGTGGTGATGTCCTGGTAGGACCCGTTGTACAGGTAGACCCGGCCATCGGCCGCGGCCGGGTTGGAGTGGCGGATGATGCCGTAATCGTTGTTCGGGAAGCTGGTGCCGGTGCGCGTGCCGATGGACCAGCTGGCGCTGATGTTGGTGCAGTGGCCGGCGGTCAGCGCGTGGGCGACGCCGTTGACCGACACGTTGAAGCCGAGCGAACAGCGGCTGCCGCCGGTGGTGATGGCCTCACCGCCGGCGATCAGCGGGGTGAACTTGCCGTTGGTGCGCTTGATGGTCACTGCGGCCTCGGAGTCGGCCAGCGCGCCCTTGACCTCGGCCAGTTCGGCCTTCGACACGGTGCTGTCGATGGTCACGACGATCCTGCCGGTGCTCGCCTCGGTGTACCAGGCGGTGCCGGCCACATCGGCTGCGAGCACGGCGGAGCTGGCGTCGGCGAGCTGCGTGGCGGTCGCCTTGGCAACGGGTTCCGGGGCGGCGACGGCCGAGGGTGCCGCCAGTGCGACGGCGGTCACCAGACCGGACGCCACAGCGAGGAGACGTGCTCGTCTGGAGGTGCTGCTGAGGGGGGAGAAGCGCTTGAAGGTCACGAGATCCTCCGCGGGTATGGGGGGATGGACAGCCCCCGTCGGGTGGGGTGGGGCGGTCGGTGCACAGGGTCCCCGCCCGACGACTCTTGGGCGTGAACCTGTCAACTTGCGCACTGGAATCGTTGACGGCGACGACTCCGGACGCAAGGTCGGCTTCCGGCCCGCGAGCCCTGAATGACGCGGAGGCTAATGGGTCACCCGGACCCGATTTGTCGCGCAACCCTCAGGGGTCTGGTCACTTTGTCATCTCTTTACTAAAAGTTACCGCAGGTTACATGATGAGCGCTGCAATACACCGCCCGGAAGCCCCTCAAGGGCGACCCGCGTTGCGCGTGAGTGCGGTGTTCTGCCGGGCGCTGTGAAATCCGCGACCGGGACACCCAAGCGGCACTTCGCTGAATCACCCGCAGAGCAGTGCTGGCTGAATCCTTGCCTCCGCCCCCCGACGCGGGGACATCTGCGGTCTGGATACGTCCGAAGGTGCCCCCTTGCGGCATAGCCCGGTGTGTGCCACCGCGGCTGGTCGCCAGAGCAGGGGCCGCGGCGGCGGGTGCTGTGCGGGTGCTCGCGGTGCCGTGGGAGCCGGCGGCACGACCCGGTGGCCGGTCCTTCGTGCCCGGAGAATCCCGCCAGCACGGTGCCCGGGCCGGGAGAGGGGCGGGCGGTCTGCCGGGTGCCCCGGGCCCCCTCGTACAGCGAGGCCCCCGTGGGATGATGCCAGGGTGACACTGGAGGACCTCGTCCGGCTGCGCCGGGCCCGTGACCGGATGGACCGTGACTACGCGGAGCCCCTGGACGTCCCGGCACTGGCGCGCGGCGCGCACATGTCGCCGGGCCACTTCTCCCGCAGCTTCCGCGCCGCGTACGGCGAGAGTCCGTACAGCTACCTCATGACCCGCCGGATCGAGCGGGCCAAGGCGCTGCTGCGGCGCGGGGACCTGTCGGTGACCGAGGTCTGCTTCGCGGTCGGCTGTACGTCCCTGGGGTCGTTCAGCTCCCGCTTCACCGAGCTGGTCGGAGAGAGCCCCAGCGCGTACCGGGCGCGCCCCCATGAGGCGGGCGCCGCCGTTCCGGCCTGCGTCGCCAAGATCCACACGCGACCGGTCAGGAATGGAGAAGCGCGAGGGGCACCCCCGCCCGTAGCGTGATGCACATGGACATCAAACTCGCACAGACCTTCATCGCCGTCGACGACCACGACCAGGCGCTCACCTTCTACCGGGACGTTCTCGGCCTGGAGGTACGCAACGACGTCGGGTTCGAGGGGATGCGCTGGGTGACGGTCGGCTCCCCGGCGCAGCCGGACGTCGAGATCGTCCTCGAACCGCCGCTCGCCGACCCGAACGCCCCGGCCGCCGACCGGCAGGCCATGGCCGAGCTGCTGGCCAAGGGCCTGCTGCGCGGCGTGATCTTCTCCACCGACGACGTCGACGCCACCTTCGAACGCATCCGCGCCGCGGGCGGCGAGGTGCTCCAGGAGCCGATCGACCAGCCGTACGGCGTCCGCGACTGCGCCTTCCGCGACCCGGCCGGCAACATGCTGCGCTTCAACCAGCCGCGCGAGCACTGAGCTCCCCGATGCCCCGGATCCGCTGCCGGGCGGGACCGGGGCGGCCAGAATGAGACCTGCTGTTCGAAACCGGCGAGACCGGGCCGGGGCCGCCGCAGAGGTGCGTGAGCCGCCGCCCCGGACAACAGATGGAGAGACGATGAGCAAGGCCGAGAGAACCGTGACCCGATCGCCCGCGCAGCCGGTAGCCGACAGCCACGAAGTGATCCGCGTGCACGGAGCGCGCGAGAACAACCTCAAGGACGTCGACATCGAGATCCCGAAGCGCCGGCTGACGGTGTTCACCGGAGTCTCCGGCTCCGGCAAGAGCTCTCTGGTGTTCAACACGATCGCCGCGGAGTCGCAGCGGCTGATCAACGAGACCTACAGCGCCTTCGTCCAGGGCTTCATGCCGACGCAGGCGCGTCCCGAGGTCGACGTACTCGAAGGGCTGACGACGGCGATCATCGTCGACCAGCAGCGGCTGGGCGCCGACCCCCGCTCCACGGTCGGCACCGCCACCGACGCCAACGCGATGCTGCGCATCCTCTTCAGCCGGCTCGGCAAGCCCCACATCGGCTCGCCCAACGCGTTCTCCTTCAACGTCGCCTCGATCAAGGCGAGCGGCGCGCTCACGGTCGATCGCGGCGCCGGGACCAGGACCGAGAAGCAGACCTACACGCGCACCGGCGGCATGTGCACCCGTTGCGAAGGCCGGGGCACGGTCTCCGACATCGACCTCACCCAGCTGTACGACGACAGCAAGTCGATCGCCGAGGGCGCGTTCACCATCCCCGGCTGGAAGTCGGACAGCTGGTGGACCGTGCGGACCTACGCCGAGTCGGGCTTCCTCGACCCGGACAAGCCGATCCGCAAGTTCACCAAGAAGGAGATGCAGGACTTCCTCTACCGGGAGCCGACCAAGGTCAAGGTCGAAGGCGCCAACCTCACCTTCGAAGGGCTGATCCCCAAGATCCAGAAGTCGTTCCTCTCCAAGGACAAGGAGGCGATGCAGCCGCACATCCGCGCCTTCGTGGAACGCGCGGTCACCTTCACCACCTGTCCCGAGTGCGAGGGCACCCGGCTCAGCGAGGGCGCCCGCTCCTCGAAGATCAAGAAGATCTCCATCGCCGACGCCTGCGCGATGCAGATCAGCGACCTGGCCGACTGGGTGCGCGAGCTGGACGAGCCCTCGGTGGCGCCGCTGCTCAGCGCGCTCCTCGGCACCCTCGAATCGTTCGTGGAGATCGGCCTCGGCTACCTCTCGCTCGACCGGCCCTCGGGCACCCTGTCGGGTGGTGAGGCGCAGCGCGTCAAGATGATCCGCCACCTCGGCTCGTCGCTCACCGATGTCACCTATGTCTTCGACGAGCCCACCATCGGCCTGCACCCGCACGACATCCAGCGGATGAACGACCTGCTGCTGCGGCTGCGGGACAAGGGCAACACCGTCCTGGTCGTGGAGCACAAGCCGGAGGCGATCGTCATCGCCGACCACGTCGTCGACCTCGGCCCCGGCGCCGGCAGCGCCGGCGGCACCGTCTGCTTCGAGGGCACGGTCGAAGGACTGCGGGCCGGCGGGACGCTCACCGGCCGCCATCTGGACGACCGGGCCGTCCTCAAGGAGAAGGTCCGCGCACCCTCCGGCACGCTGGAGATCCGCGGCGCCTGCGCCCACAACCTGCGCGACGTCGACGTCGACATCCCGCTCGGCGTGCTCTGCGTGGTCACGGGCGTCGCCGGTTCCGGCAAGAGCTCGCTCATCCACGGGTCGATCCCGGCCGGCGAGGACGTGGTCTCGATCGACCAGACCGCGATCCGCGGCTCGCGCCGGAGCAACCCGGCTACGTACACCGGGCTTCTCGAACCCATCCGCAAGGCGTTCGCCAAGGCCAACGGCGTGAAACCCGCCCTGTTCAGCGCCAACTCCGAAGGCGCCTGCCCCACCTGCAAGGGCGCCGGGGTCATCTACACCGACCTGGCGATGATGGCGGGCATCGCCACCGTCTGCGAGGAGTGCGAAGGCAAACGGTTCGAGGCCTCCGTGCTCGACCACCACCTCGGTGGCCGCGACATCAGCGAGGTGCTCGCCATGTCGGTGGACGAGGCCGAGGAGTTCTTCGCCGAGGGCGAGGCGCGCACCCCCGCCGCGCACAAGATCCTCACCCGCCTCTCCGACGTCGGACTCGGCTACCTCAGCCTCGGCCAGCCGCTCACCACGCTCTCCGGCGGCGAGCGTCAACGGCTCAAGCTGGCCACCCACATGGGTGAGAAGGGCGGCGTGTACGTTCTCGACGAGCCGACCACCGGCCTGCACCTGGCCGACGTGGAGCAGCTGCTCGGGCTGCTCGACCGGCTCGTCGAAGCCGGAAAGTCGGTGATCGTCATCGAGCACCACCAGGCGGTCATGGCGCACGCCGACTGGATCATCGACCTCGGCCCCGGCGCCGGACACGACGGCGGCCGGATCGTCTTCGAGGGAACCCCGGCCGACCTGGTTGCCGACCGCTCCACCCTTACGGGGGAGCACCTCGCGGCATACGTCGGAGGTTGACGGGGGCAGCGGTGTACGGGGCCGGGGGAGAGGCCTTCCCCCGGCCCCGGGGGTCCACGGCGGTCCTGAGTGCCACCCCCGGTCCTCGGGGCGGACGGCCGGTCCTGAGGTTCACGCCCGGCCCCGGGTGCCGCGCCCGGTCCCAGCGGCCAACGCCCGGCCCCGGGTGCCGCGCCCGGCCCCGGGTGTCAACGCCCGACCCCGGACCACCGCCGAACAGCCCGCCCGTGCGCCCCGCCACGTACCGACTCCGCCGGGAGGCCGCCATACTGGACGGGCCGGGGAGGGCGAACCGGCAGCAGCGGGGGACGCGGGGGACGACGGGGGCGGGAAGCGGCAGATGGCGGACACCAGGCTGATCCAGAGCCGGTACCGGCTGCTCGAACTGATCGGGCGCGGCGGCATGGGCGAGGTGTGGCGCGCCCGCGACGAGTCGCTGGGCCGTCTGGTCGCCGTCAAGTGCCTCAAGCCCATGGGCCCCCCGCACGACCAGGCGTTCACCCGCGTCCTGCGCGAACGCTTCCGCCGCGAGGCCCGGGTCGCCGCCTCCCTCCAGCACCGGGGCATCACCGTCGTCCACGACTTCGGCGAGCACGAAGGCGTCCTCTACCTCGTCATGGAGCTGCTGGACGGGCACAACCTCAGCCAGCTCCTGGAGGAGAACCAGCAGCGTCCGCTCCCCGTCGAGCAGGTCGTCGACATCGCCGATCAGGTCGCCGACGCGCTCGGCTACACCCACCGCCAGGGCATCGTCCACCGCGACCTGAAGCCCGCCAACATCATGCGGCTCACCGACGGCACGGTGAAGATCTGCGACTTCGGCATAGCGCGCCTGGGCCACGACATCGGCGTCACCTCCCGCCTCACCACCACCGGTGTCGCCATGGGCACCCCGCACTACATGTCGCCGGAGCAGATCGGCGGGCGGGAGGTCGACCACCGCAGCGACCTCTACTCGCTGGGCTGTGTGCTGTACGAGATCGCCACCGGCGTACCGCCGTTCGACCTGGACGACTCCTGGGCCGTACTCGTGGGGCACCGCGACACCCAGCCCGAGCCGCCGCGCACCCACCGCGCCGAACTCCCCGGCTTCCTCGACCGGGTCGTCCTGGACCTGCTGGCCAAGGCCCCCGACGCGCGGCCCGCCGACGCCGGCGACCTGCGCCGCCGCATCGTGCTCGGACGCACCGGCGAGCCGGCTGTACCCGGGCCCGCGTACTCCTCGGTCCCCCTGACCGGCCCGTACCACGCCCCGCCATCCGCCCTCCCCGGCCCGGAAGCCGAACTTCCCTCCTGGGCGCGGAGTATGACCACCGGGCACAAGGCGACCGGCCCCGTCGGCCCGGGGCTCGCCCTCCCCGGCCCGGCCGCCGGACTGACCGGCCGGTGGACCACCGCGACGGGCACCGCCCCCGCCGCGCCGCCCGGCACCGACGGCGTACCGCCCGCCCGCCCCGCTCCCACGCCCGGCCTGCTCGCCGCACTCGCCGGGCGCCACAGCGCGGGCATCGACCTGGGACGGCTGGGCCGCTGGGAGGAGGCGGGCGACGTGCACCGCTCGGTCGCCGCGCAGCGCGAGAGCGCCCTCGGTCCCGACCACCCCGACACCCTCGCCAGCCGGTACGAGATCGGCTTCACCCTCAGCCGCACCGGCCGGGCCGCCGACGCGCTGCGCGAGTTCGGCCAGGTCGCGGCGGGCCGCGAACGCACCCTGGGCCCCGGTCACCCGCTGACCCTCGCCGCCCGGCAGGAGACCGCCTACGTGCTCGGGCAGCTCGGCCGCCACTTCGAGGCCCACCAGGTGTACGCGGCGGTCCTCGCCGCCCGGACCCGCTCCATGGGTCCCGACCATCCGGACACCCTGCGCTGCCGCCACAACCTGGCGTTCAACCTCAGCCGGCTCGGGCGGCCCGAGGAGTCGTGGCAGCTGGCCCGCGAGGTCGCCGACGACCGGGCCAGGCTGCTCGGCGCGACCCACCCCGACACCCTCGCCACCCGGTACGAGGTCGCCTACACGCTGGGCCGGCTGGGGCGCTGGGCGGAAGCCCTGGAGACCTACCAGGACGTCGCCCTGGCCCGCGCCGCCACCCTCGGCGCCGACCACCCCGACACCCTCGCCGCCCGCTACGAGGCGGGCATCAGCCTCGGCCGGCTCGGCCGCAGCGCGGAGGCCCTGGAGCTGTACCGGGCCCTGGCCGCAGACCGTACCCGGGTGGGCGGCCCGTCCGACGCCGAGACGCTGCGCGCCCGCCACGGCCTGGGCGTCAACCTGGGGCGGATGGGCCGGTGGGAGGAGGCGCTCACCGAAGCGCGTGACGTGTGCGCGATCCGGCGACGCACCCTGGGCCCCGACCACCCGGACACCGTGATCAGCTGCCGCGAGGTCGCGGTCGCCCTCGGCTGGCTCGGCCGGTGGGCCGACGCCCTCACCGCGTACCGGCAGGTCGCCGAGGCACGCGGCCGGGTCCTGGGCCCCGACCACCCGGAAACCCTGACCGCCCGCAACGACGAGGCGCACTGCCTGGACCGGCTCGGTCGGAAGGACGAGGCCGCCGAGCTGTACCGCACCCTCGCCGCACTCCGCGCCCGGAGCGCACTGCCGCCGCACTGACCGGAGGCGCCGGGCGTGCGTGAACGGTGGCGCCGGACCCGCGCGAAGCGGGGGGCCTGCGCGAAGAGGGGGGCCTGCGCGAAGGGTGGCCTGAGCGAAGAGGGGGGGCCTGCGCGAAGAGAGGGCCTGCGCGTAGGGAGGGAGGGCCTGCGCGAAGGGGGCGGAGGGCGCCGGACCTGCTGGAACCGGGGCGGCACCCCTGGCCGGGACGCCGTCCCCCATGTTACGAAGGTGCATGCCCGCACCTGAGCCTTCCGCATCCCCCGCGCCCGCCCACCGGCCCGGGCCCCCCGCCCGGGACCGCTACGACGCCGTGATCGTGGGCGGTGGCCACAACGGTCTGGTCGCCGCCGCCTACCTCGCCCGCGCCGGACAGTCCGTCCTCGTGCTGGAACGCCTGGACACCACCGGGGGAGCGGCCGTCTCGACCCGCCCCTTCGCCGGGGTCGACGCCCGCCTCTCGCGCTACTCCTACCTGGTCTCGCTGCTGCCGCGGAAGATCGTCCGCGATCTCGGCCTCGACTTCGCCGTACGCAAGCGGACCGTCTCCTCCTACACCCCGGCGCTGCGCGACGGACGCCCCACCGGCCTCCTCGTCGGCGGCGACCGCACCAGGGAGTCGTTCGCCGCGCTGACCGGGGGAGAGCGGGAGTACGAGGCGTGGCAGCGCTTCTACGCCATGACGCAGCGCGTCGCCGAGCGGGTCTTCCCCACCCTCACCGAACCGCTGCCCGCCCGGGACGCGCTGCGGGCCCGGATCGATGACGCGGACGCCTGGCGGACCCTGTTCGAGGAGCCCATCGGGGTGGCCGTCGAGCGGAACTTCGCCGACGACCTGGTACGCGGTGTGGTGCTGACCGACGCCCTGATCGGCACCTTCGCCGACGCCCACGACACCTCACTGCTCCAGAACCGCTGCTTCCTCTACCACGTGATCGGCGGCGGAACCGGCGACTGGGACGTCCCCGTCGGCGGCATGGGCGCCCTCACCGACGCCCTTGCCGGGGCCGCACGCGTGGCGGGGGCCGAGATCCGCGTACGGCACGAGGCGACCCGGATCGAGACCGACGGCAGCCACGCCGAGGTCACCGTCCGCACACCGGACGGCGAACACGTCGTCGGCGCGAATCGGGTGCTCGTCAACGCCTCCCCGCAGGCACTCGCCACTCTCCTCGGGGACACCCCGCCGGCGCCCGCCGAGGGCGCCCAGCTCAAGGTGAACATGCTGCTCACCCGGCTCCCGAAGCTCCGCGACCGGTCGGTGGACCCGCGCCGGGCGTTCGCCGGTACGTTCCACATCGCCGAGGGGTACGGGCAGTTGGCCGACGCCTACCGGGACGCGGCGGCCGGACGGCTGCCGGCCGCCCCGCCGTCCGAGATCTACTGCCACTCGCTGACCGACCCCTCGATCCTCGGCCCCGATCTCGCCGCCCGCGGCTACCAGACCCTCACCCTCTTCGGCCTGCACACCCCGGCCCGGCTGTTCACCGCCGACAACGACACCGCCCGCGCCGCCCTGCTGACGGCCACCCTCGCCGAACTGGACGCCCACCTGGAGGAGCCGATCACCGACTGCCTGGCCCTCGACGAGAGGGGCGAACCCTGTATCGAGGCCAAGACCCCGCTCGACCTCGAACGCGATCTGCGCCTGCCCGGCGGCCACATCTTCCACCGCGACCTCTCCTTCCCGTACGCGACCGATGCCACCGGGCGGTGGGGCGTGGAGACCGCTCACGCCAACGTCCTGCTCTGCGGGGCGGGCGCGGTCCGCGGCGGCGGGGTCAGCGGTGTCCCCGGCCACAACGCGGCGATGGCGGCCCTGGGCGGCTGACGAGCTCCTGCGGGGCGGCCGGTGCATGCGACGGCACCCGCCGGCTGACCGTGTGACCGGCGGCAGCCACCGCGCGGCCGGGCCGCCTCCCCCCTCGCTCAGTCGGCCGACAGCACCCAGCCCGCCGCACCGATCCGCCCCGCGTCCCGGGGTCTGGCGGAGTCGAAGACCGTGGCGCCGCCGTCCCGCACCCGGAGGGAGTCCACGTAGGCGCCGCGCCCCACGTACAGCCGGTCCGTGGTGTAGTGCCACCGCAGCTGGACGCTCCTGCCGCGCCAGGGCGACAGGTCCGCCTCCACCCGGTGCCACACCCGCCCCGACCAGCCGGACACCCGGCCCTCCGGGTGCGGCCTCGGGTCCGGGCGGTGGTGGCCGGGGCCCGGCCTCACGGTGGTGAAGGGCACCGGCTGCCACTCCCCGCCCGCCGACACCTCCAGCACCAGCCCGTCGGCGCCTGGTTCGGTGTCCCACCACAGCGCGCACTCCAGCCGGGCGCGAGGGGAGTCCAGCCGGAGCGCGGGCAGGGTCAGGGTGGCGCTGGACGCGCTCGCCATGCCGGAGAACCAGGCGGTACGACTCTGTTCCGGCCGGACCGGGACGGCCCGGGCCAGCTGGTTGGCCGTCGCCACCCGGGGCGCGCTGCCCGAGCGCCAGCTCCGTACGGGATGGACCGAGTTGCCCAGCACGACGAGGAACGTGTCGGTCGACGGGTCGAGCACCAGGCTGGTCCCGGTGAAACCGGTGTGGCCGGCCGTGCGCGGGGTGGCCATCGCGCCCATGTACCAGTGCTGGTAGAGCTCGAATCCGAGACCGTGCTCGTCGCCGGGGAACGCGGTGTTGAAGTCGGTGAGGAGGAGGTCGACGGAGGCCGGGGAGAGGATGCGGGAGCGTCCGTAGACCCCGCCGTTCAGCAGCGTCCGGGCGAGGACCGCGAGGTCCCAGGCGCAGGAGAACACCCCGGCGTGACCGGCCACCCCGTCCAGGCTGAAGGCGTTCTCGTCGTGCACCTCGCCCCAGACCAGGCCGCGTTCCAGACCCGACCACGGCGCCCGGGCGTCCTCGGTCGCCGCGATCCTCGGCTTCCAGGAGGCGGGTGGGTTGTAGCGCGTGCTGTGCATCCCGAGCGGAGCGGTGATCTCGTCGCGGAGCTGGGCGTCCAGTGGGTGGCCGGTGATCCGTTCCAGGATCAGTTGCAGCGAGATCAGATTGAGGTCGGAGTAGAGGTAGGCGCTGCCCGGGGCGGATGCCGGGACCTCGTTCCGGAGCATCCGGAGCTTCCCCTCCCGGGTCGGCTCCCGGTAGAGCGGGATCCAGGCCCGGAAACCGGAGGTGTGGGTGAGCAGCTGACGGACCGTGATGTCCTGCTTGCCGCCGCCCGCGAAGTCCGGGAGGTACGCGGCCACGGTGGACTCCAGCCGCAGCGCACCGCGCTCGATCTGCTGCACCGCCAGGATCGAGGTGAACAGCTTGGAGACCGAGGCCAGGTCGAAGACGGTGTCCTCGGCCATCGCGATCTGCTGGTCCGCCGGGAACTCCACCCCGGTGTCCGTCGTCTCGTCGTACGCCGCGTAGCGCACCGCCTGCCCGATCGCCCGGTGCAGCGCCACCGTCCCGCCCCGCCCGGCGAGCAGCACCGCGCCGGCGTACCAGGGGTGCTTGGGGGAGTCCGCGAGGTAGGCCTCGGCCTCCCGTACCAACTGGTCCAGCGGCCCTTGGAGCAGCCCGGCGCGCGCCGCGCTGCCGCGCCGCAGCGTGGGCCGGTGCGCGGGCGGGTGAACCCCTGACCCCATGCTCGCTCCCGTCTCCGCCGTCCTCGGCCCCCTACCCGGCGCGCCCCGTCCGGCCGCCCCGGCCAGCGGGATCGGCGCCAGGGCGAGCGCGCCGCCCAGCGCCAGTATCCCGCCGCCCAGCCTCCGGCGGCCGATGCCGCCGCCGTTTCCCTCCCGCTCCCCGTCGCCCGCCGTATGCCCGTTCCCCGCCGCGTACCCGGTCATCCGCAACCCCTTCCCGTGCCCCGAGCCGGCCGTGGGGCGATCCCCACGCGACCGCCCCGGCGAAAGTAACTTCCGAAATCTCGCCGAGCAGTGAAAGTTCCTGCCGCCGCAGAGATTACTGTCGCCCCCGCCGTCCCGTACGCCTCCGGGCCCGCAAAGAATCTGACACCGCATCAGAAATTCCCTTCCCTCGGTCGCCGGGCTGCGGCATCCTGCCGCCCACGGAGACGGAGCTGAGCAGAGAACTGGGCATCGAGCACGCCATCTTCGGCTTCACGCCGTTCCCCGCCGTCGCGGCGGCCATCAGCAGAGCCGGCGGGTTCGGGGTGCTCGGGGCGGTCCGCTACACCGATCCGCTGGAGCTGGCGCGCGACCTCGACCTGCTGGACGAGCTCGCCGGCGGCAGACCGTACGGCCTCGACGTCGTCATGCCGGCCAAGAAGGTCGAAGGAGTCACCGAGGCCGACGTCGAGGCGATGATCCCCGACGGACACCGGGGGTTCGTCCAGGAGCTCCTCACCCGCCACGGCGTGCCCGAACTCGCCGAGGGTGAGGCGTCCGGCTGGCGCATCACCGGCTGGATGGAGGAGGTCGCCCGGGGCCAGCTCGACGTGGCCTTCGACCGTCGGGTCAAGCTCCTCGCCAACGCCCTCGGCTCCCCGCCCGCCGACGTCATCGAACGCGCCTACGCCCACGGCGTCCTGGTCGCCGCCCTCGCGGGCAGCGCCGAACACGCCCGCCGGCACGCGGCGGCGGGCATCGACGTCGTCGTCGCCCAGGGGTACGAAGCGGGCGGGCACACCGGCGAGATCGGCTCCATGGTGCTCGTCCCCGAGGTCGTCGAAGCCGTCGCCCCGCTGCCCGTACTGGCCGCCGGCGGCATCGGCAGCGGCGAACAGGCCGCCGCCGGGCTCGCACTCGGAGCCCAGGGCGTCTGGCTCGGCTCCCTCTGGCTCACCACCGAGGAGGCCGACCTCCACTCCGAGGCCCTCACCCGCAAGCTCCTGGCCGCCGGCTCCGGTGACACCGTCCGCTCCCGCGCCCTCACCGGGAAGCCCGCACGCCAGCTCCGAGATCGAGTCCGCCCTGCTGACCCACCCCGCCGTCGCGGACGCGGCCGCCTTCGGCATCCCGCACGCCGACCGGGGCGAGGAGGTCAAAGCCGTCGTCGAACCTGCCGAGGGGTACGAGGCGGGGGACGCGCTCGCCGCCGAGATCCTCGCCCACTGCGAGGAGCGGCTCGCCGGCTACAAACGGCCCCGCTCCATCGACTTCGTCGCCGCGATGCCCCGCGACCCCAACGGCAAGCTCTACAAGCGGCGGCTGCGCGAACCGTACTGGCAGGGGCACCAACGGCCCCTGTAGAGCGCCCGGGCCGGGTCCGGGGCCCGGGCCGGGGCCCGGGTCCGCGAGAGAAACCCCTCGCGGACCCGGCTCACCGTCATCTACCGCCGCTCGTACACCCGCACCACCCGCAGGTGCGGCGAGCGGGCGATGTCCTTCTCGCAGAACCGG
Source organism: Streptomyces sp. NPDC088706 (assembly GCF_044752765.1). Taxonomy (NCBI): domain Bacteria; kingdom Bacillati; phylum Actinomycetota; class Actinomycetes; order Kitasatosporales; family Streptomycetaceae; genus Streptomyces; species Streptomyces sp. NPDC088706. The sequence goes on along the minus strand of NZ_JBIVLW010000006.1, from coordinate 102,783 downwards.
GACGCCACCCAGCGCTCACCCGAGAACAGCCGCGTCTGATCGCTGTGGTACGGCGAGTTCGGGTTCGACGACTGGGAGTACGTCAGCAGCGTCCGGGCCACCGGGCACCGGCTGCCGTTCCAGCCGACCGCCTGGATGTAGCTGGAACCGGCCGACACCCCGGTGTAGCCGCCCGCCGCCGGGTTCCACACCGGCTCGATCTTGTTCCAGACGCCGAGCGACTCCGTACCGCCGCCGACCGGGACGCGCTTCCCCTTCCGTACGACGAACTGGTGCTTGCCCAGCGGCGCGTCCAGCGCGATGCCCGCCGCCCGCAGTTCCGTGACCGTATCGGCCAGGGCCTGGCCCAACCCGGGCGCGGCGGTGTTGAGGCCACGCGGGGTACGCACCGGATCGGCCGGGTCGAACGGCACCTTCCACCGTTCCGCCGCGGGGAGAGCCACCACCCTGCGCCAGAACCGGTCGAAGAGCAGCGCGCCCCGGCTGTCGCTGTCCACGCTCCGGTCCCACCGCCGCAGCACCGGGCAGGCCGCCGACACGTCGACCACCGTACCGGCACCGCCCACGGCGGTGCCACCGGGCAGCGCCGCGCACCACCGCGCCACGTCGGCCGCGACCAGGTCCCCGGCAGGGGCCCGGTTGGCGAACTGCTGGCGCTCCAGGTCGCCGACGCGCAGCCGCCCGCGCTCCGCCAGCGCCGCGACATCCTCCACCGCGCCCCGGGTCCGCATCGACCGCTGGGTGGCGGTCGTGCCGAAGACCCGCTCGTAGCCGGTCAGCGGCCGGTCGGCGTTGGTCAGCCAGGCGCTGTCGTTGGAGTTCTCGACGTACGGGGCGTTCTTCAGCGTCGGCATCCGGCCCGGCCCGAAGATCCCGGGCTGCACCGCGTCCCGGTCGCTGCCGAGCGCGCACGCCGTCTTCGCCCCGTCGAGCACCGCCAGACCGGCGGACGGGTAGGTGGCCTGCCCCAGCGGGGTCGAACAACGGGCCGCCAGCTCGTCGGTGATCCTCGGCAGCACCTGCGACTGGGAGAAGAAGGAGTTCCCCGACCGGTCGGCGGCGATCGTGTTCACCCAGGGCAGACCCTGGGCGCGGTGCAGGGCCCGCTCGATCCCGGCGGTGGAACGCGCCCTGCTGAAGCCGAGAGAGGTGTCGGCGCTCCGCAGGTTCCTCGCGTTCGGGTCGTTCAGCGCGAACGCCGTGGTCGCCGTCCAGGGCAGCGGCAGCGCCGCACCGAGCGAGGTGACGACCGGTCCGTACCGGGTCCACCACTGGGTCCGGGTCACCGGGGCCGCGCCCTTCACCGGCACGGTGACCGTGCGCCGCGTCATCCGCTCCGGCTCCCCGTCCACCAGGTACACCGTGGGATCGGCCGGATCCAGGGTCAGCTGATGCAGATTCAGCGTGACACCGGTCGCCACCGTGTGGCTCCACGCCACGTCCGCGTTGTGCCCGATCGAGACGGTCGTCGAGCCCAGCAGCGAACCGCCCGCCACGTTCAGCTCGCCGGGGATCGTCTGCTGCGACTGCCAGAAGCGACGGCCACCGTCCCACGGGTAGTGCGGGTTGCCGAGGAGCAGCCCGCGCCCGTCCGCCGTGGTGGAGCCCCGGAAGGCGACCGCGTTGGAGCCCATGTCCGCGTCCTGCGTGGACAGGAGCCGCTGAGCCGCCGCCGCCTCCTTCGGGGTGACCCCGGCGGCGGGCGGTGCGGCGGTGGGCGGCTGCGCGGCCGTGATGCCGTCGATGCCGCGCCCCTGCCCGCCGAGCACGGCCAGGGCGAAGCCCCGTACCGCCACGTCCAGCGGGGTGATTGGCCGCACCCAGGAGGCGCCCCGGCAGGCGGGGTCGGTGATGCGGTCGCGGTTCTGTGCGATCCACGCGTTGTACCCGGCGGCGAACCCGCGCATCGACTCCTCGACGTCCCGGCTCGGACCCGCCGGAGCCGGGACCTTCAGCAGCCTCTCCACGGTCCCGCTGTCCCGGACACCCCGGAAGTACAGATCGCTGGAGAGGTTCTTCGCGGCGGAGGAGAGCGAACCGTCCGGAGCCGCGTCCGGCCCGAAGAACGCCGACCTCTCCCCGCGCACCGTGACGAACCCGTCCGCCAGCGTGCACACCTGGTCGGCGGCCTGCGCCCAGCCGGTGCCGAAGCCCAGGTTCGCGTAGTCCTTCGCCACGATGTGCGGAATGCCGTACTCCGTGTACCGGACGGTGGCGGAGAGCCCGCCGCCCGACGGATGCCGGGCCTCCGGGGCGCCGGAGGCGGCGGCCGGCGGCAGCGACGCCGACACGGTGAACAGGGCGAGACCGGAGACCGCGAACAGTCTGAGGCGGTTACGGAAGGTCAAGGGTGTTCCTCCCAACAAGGCGGGTGGCCACGGTGGTTGCCCGGTCCCCGCCGGACAGCCACGCGCCACTCAGCCAGGGCTGCGCACCCTCTGTCAACCGTCTGGTCGGTATCCGGCCGCCGGACTCCCCTCGACCGCCCCTCGACCCACCGGTCCCGGCCGCACAGGATCACGCCATGACCGGTGTACGCAGCGGCACAGTCGGCGGCGTCCTCACCCGCGGTGCCCGCCGCACCCCGGAACGGACCGCCGTACACCACGGCGACCGGGCCTGGACCTACCGTGCGCTCGACGCGGCGGTCTCCGCGTCCTGGTCGCCTCCCGGCAGGTGGAGGACGCCCTCTACACCCACCCCGCCGTCGCCGAGACAGCCGTCATCGGCCTGCCCGACGAGCGCTGGATCGAAGCCGTCACCGCCGTCGTCGTCCTGCGCGGTGAGGCGGGCGACACCGAACTGATCGACCCCGCCCGCGAGAAGCCCGCCCACTTCAAGGCGCCCGAGCGGGTCGTCTTCGTGGACGAACTCCCGCGCGACGCCAGCGGGAAGATCCTCAAGCGACAGCCGCGGGACCGGCTGGGCTGAGGAAGTGGCTCCTACAACCGCCCCGCCGCCACGATCCGCCGCAGGAACTGCCGCGTACGCTCCTCTTGGGGCGCGCCGAACACCTCGTCCGGCGTGCCGCGTTCCAGCACCACCCCCGCGTCCAGGAAGCAGACCTGGTCGGCGACCTCACGGGCGAAGGCCATCTCATGGGTGGCGATCACCATCGTCATGCCCTCGTCCTTCACCTCGCGGACCAGTCCCAGCACCTCACCCACCAGCTCCGGGTCCAGGGCGGCGGTGATCTCGTCCAGGAGCAGCAGCCGGGGGCGTACCGCCAGGGCTCGCACGATGGCCGTGCGCTGCTGCTGTCCGCCGCTGAGCCGGTCCGGATACTCGTCCGCCTTCCCGCCGAGGCCCAGCCGCTCCAGCAGCTCGCGGGCGCGCGATTCGGCCTCGGGGCGGGAGAGGCCGTGGACGCGCCGCGGGGCGAGCGTGATGTTCTGCAGGACGGTCAGGTGCGGGAAGAGGTTGTACGCCTGGAACACCACCCCGATCCGGCGGCGCACCGCGTCCGCGTCGGTCCGCGGGTCGGTGATCTCCTCGCCCTCCAGCCAGATCGCCCCGTCGTCGACCTCCTCCAGGAGGTTGGCGCAGCGCAGCAGGGTCGACTTCCCGGACCCCGAGGTGCCGATCAGCGCGGTCACGGTGTGCGGGGCGACCTCCAGATCCACCTCCCGCAGCACCAGCGACGTACCGAACGACTTGCGGACCGCCTCCATCCGCAGCACCGGAGATTCCGTAGCCGTCACCGATGCCGTGCTGCTCATACCAGTCCTCCCTGGGCGCGCCGCCGGTCCATCCGGGCCGTCACCCAGTCGGTGAGCCGGGTCATCGGGATGGTCAGCGCGACGAAGACCAGGCCCGCCACGACGTACGGCGTGTAGTTGAAGTCCTTGCCGGCGATGATCTGCGCCGCGTACACGGCGTCGACCGCCCCGGCGATCGAGACGAGCCCGGTGTCCTTCTGGAGGGAGACCAGGTCGTTGAGGAGCGGGGGGACCACCCGGCGGACCGCCTGGGGCAGCACGACGAAGCGCAGCGTCTGGCCGCTGCCGAGCCCCAGCGACCGGGCGGCGGCCCGCTGCGAGGGGTGCACGGACTCGATGCCCGCCCGGAAGACCTCCGCGACGTACGCCGAGTACGTCAGCACCAGGGCGGCGCCGCCGAGCAGCACCGGATCGTTCGTCACCCCCTGCAGGCGCAGCGCGGGCACCCCGAAGACCACCAGCAACAGGCAGATGATGAGCGGCAGTCCGCGGAAGAAGTCCGTGTACGCGGTGGCCAGCGCCCGGATGGGGAAGAAGACCGGTCCGCGCAGGGTGCGCGCCACGGCCAGCAGCAGGCCGGACGCCAGCACGGCGCAGCCGCACACCGCCAGCAGCCGCAGGTTCAGCCACAGGCCCTCCAGGACCTGCGGGAGCGCCACGCGCGCGTAGTGCGGGCTGAAGAACGTCTCCCGCGTACGGTCCCAGCCGGGTGAGCCCGTGATCAGCAGGAACAGCACCGCACCCGTCACCAGCGTGCTGGTCGCGGCGATCGCCGTCGCCCGCCGGGTGCGGGCCCGCCGGTGGCGTTCGCGGGCCAGCCGGCGTTCGGAGGGGACGTAGGTGTCCTGCCCGGGGAGCGTCTTGTGCAGGGTCACTTGAGCACCGGTGCGTCGACGGCGTCGGAGAGCCACTCCTTCTCCAGGGCGGCGAGCGTGCCGTCCTTCCGCAGGGCGTCCACCGCGCCGCTCACGCAGGAGGTGAGGGTGGACTCCTTGTCCAGGACCAGGCCGAACTGCTCGGGGTTCGCCGCGGAGTTCGGGAACTGTCCGACGACCTTCGCCTCCGGCACCTCGACGCCGGTGATGTAGAAGGCGGTGGGCAGATCGACCACGATCGCGTCCACCTGGCCCGTCTTCAGCGCCGACTTGGCGAAGTCGTTGCGCTGGTAGACCGCGGGCTTCTGGGCGGGCTTCACCAGGTCGTTGATGAACTCCAGGCTGGTGGTGCCCACTTGGGCGCCCAGCCTGACGTCCTTGAGGTCGGCCGCGCTCCTCACCCCGGCCGCCTTGGACGACTTGAGCGCGACGACCGCCTGGCGCACGTCGTAGTAGCCGGAGGAGAAGGCGACCGCCTTCCGGCGGGACTCGCTGATGGACACCTGGTTGATGTCGAAGTCGAACTTCTTGGCGCCGGGCGCGAACGCGCTGTTGAACGGGGTGTGCTGCCAGACCACCGCATCGCGGCCGTAGCCGAGCTGCTTCGCCACGGCGTACGCCACCGCCGACTCGAACCCCTTGCCGTTGGACGGCTCGTCGTCGGAGAACCAGGGCGCGTACGCGGGCTTGTCCGTGCCGACGGTCAGCTTGCCCTCGGCCTCGGTGTCCAGATCGCCCGGCGCGCACGCCTCGGTCGCCGCTCCGGCCTGGCCCGAGGCCTTCGTCCTCTTCCCCTCCGGTTGCGGGGCGCAGCCGGCCAGGGCGGCGCAGAGGACGACGGCGGAGCAGACGGCGGAGACCGCGGTGACCAGGGAACGGTTGGCGAGATGCATAGCGGGAGACTGGCAGTGCCCGGACCCCTCTGTCGAGATTTCCGAGCAGGTGTCCGCATCGTGGGAACGGGTGTTGCGGTGGTGTGAACACACCGGTCACCGGGGCTGTTCACCCCGTGCCGGGCTCCCGCAGGTCCACGATCCGCCGGATCTTGCCCACCGAACGCTCCAGTGACTGCGGGTCCACGATCTCGACGTCCACCGACACCCCGACCCCGTCCTTCACGGCCGCCGCGATCGCCAGGGCCGCCTTCTCGCGGTCGGCCGCCGTCGCGTCCGCCCGCGCCTCCGCCCGTACCGTCAGCGCGTCCAGGCGCCCGTGCCGGGTCAGCCGGAGCTGGAAGTGCGGGGCGACGGCAGGTGTACGCAGCACGATCTCCTCGATCTGGGTCGGGAACAGGTTCACCCCGCGCAGGATCACCATGTCGTCGCTGCGCCCGGTGACCTTCTCCATCCGGCGGAAGTTCCGGGCGGTCCCCGGCAGCAGTCGCGTCAGATCCCGGGTGCGGTAGCGGATCACCGGCATCGCCTCCTTGGTGAGTGAGGTGAAGACCAGCTCACCCTCCTCCCCGTCCGGCAGCACCTCCCCGGTGAACGGGTCCACGACCTCCGGATAGAAGTGGTCCTCCCAGATGTGCAGGCCGTCCTTCGTCTCCACGCACTCCTGCGCCACCCCCGGGCCCATCACCTCGGAGAGCCCGTATATGTCGACCGCGTCGATGGCGAACCGGTCCTCGATCTCGCGGCGCATCGCCTCCGTCCACGGCTCCGCACCGAAGATGCCCACCTCGAGGGAGGTCGTGCGCGGGTCGACCCCCTGCCGTTCGAACTCGTCCAGCAGCGTCAGCATGTAGGAGGGCGTGATCATGATGATCTCGGGCCGGAAGTCCTGGATCAGCCGCACCTGGCGTGCCGTCATGCCGCCGGACGCGGGGATCACCGTGCAGCCGAGCCGTTCGGCCCCGTAGTGGGCGCCGAGTCCGCCGGTGAACAGCCCGTAGCCGTAGGCCACATGGACCTTGTGGCCGGGCCTGCCGCCCGCCGCCCGGATCGACCGGGCGACCACGTCGGCCCAGGTGTCCAGGTCCCGCTCGGTGTAGCCGACGACGGTCGGCCGCCCGGTCGTGCCACTGGAGGCGTGGATGCGCCGGACGGCCGCCTCCGGCACGGCGAACATGCCGAAGGGGTAGTTGTCGCGCAGATCGGACTTGGCGGTGAAGGGGAACCGGGCCAGGTCGGCGAGCGTACGGCAGTCCTCGGGCCGCAGCCCGGCCCCGTCGAACGCCGCCCGGTAGAAGGGCACGTTCTCGTACGCGTGGCGCAGGGTCGTGCGGAGCCGTTCGAGCTGAAGGGCCTCCAGCTCGGTGCGGCTCAGCTGTTCCGCCGCGTCCAGCATGGCTGTCATAAAGGCCCTTCCTCTCCCGAACCGGGCGACCGATCATTCGGTCGATCTTCCTAGGAGCAGTAATTCAGGAGGCCGGGGGCGCTGGCAAGAGGGGCGCACGGATCACTCGCGGAACGGCCGGTGCCTGCCTCCCTCGCGGATCGGCTTGTGGCAAGGCCCGGTGCGCCCGTGCGCGGGTTCCTGTTCGGATGGACGCCGTGCTGGCCTTTTTCGATCCGGACGCCGTCGGCGGGCGGGCGGCGTCCGCTGGGAGGCGCACACGCCTCGCGTGCGGGCGGGCGGCGTCCGCTGGGAGGCGCACACGCCTCGCGTGCGGCCGATCGGACGCCCTTCACCCTGCCGGGTGAATTGTCCGGTAATAGAGATAAGTGAAAAAAGTACCAATCCCTTTCCCGGCCGGTGCCGAATCACCAGCATGATGTCCGACCGCCGCTCGCGCTCGTTCCACGGCCCGCTCCCGCGGGCCGGTGACGAGCGGAAGCACGAGTCCGGTGCCCGGTGCACCGGACCGGCGCGGTCGGAGCCCACCTGGGGAGCCCGCATGGTGGCAGAGCCCGCCGAAACCCTGACCCAGCGACGCACCCGGCCCACCCCCGGCGAGGCCCCCCGGCCTGCGCCCGCCGGCAGTCCCGAGGCCGCCGGACCGATCCTCGCCGCCGTACTGGCCGACGTCCTCCAGGTGGCCGAGGTGCGGCACGACCGCGACTTCTTCGCCGACCTCGGCGCCGACTCCCTCGTCATGGCGCGGTTCTGCGCGCGGCTTCGCAAACGCGGGGACATGCCTCCGGTCTCGATGAAGGACATCTACCGGCACCCGACGATCGGTGCGCTGGCCGCCTCTTTCACCGCGCCCGCCCCTGCCGCCCGCGCGGTCTCCGCTACCCCTGCTACCCCTGCCGCCCCCGCGGTCTCCGCCGCCCCCGCGACCACGGCGCCGCTCGACGCACCGGCGCCGCCGGTCGCCGCCCCGACCGGCGGCCGGGCCCACTACGTCCTGTGCGGGGTGCTGCAGCTCCTGGCGTTCCTCGGCTACTCGCTCGTCGTCGCCTCCGTCGCCACCTGGGGCTACGACTGGATCTCCGAGGGAACGGGGCTGCTCGACGCCTACCTGCGCGCGGTGCTCTTCGGCGTCGCCGCCTTCCTGGTCCTGTGCGCCCTGCCCATCGTGGCGAAGTGGACACTGATCGGCCGGTGGAAGCCCGCACAGATCCGGGTCTGGAGCCTGGGCTACGTCCGTTTCTGGCTCGTCAAGTCCCTCGTACGGTCCGACCCGCTCGTCCTGTTCGCCGGCTCCCCGCTCTACACCGGCTATCTCCGGCTGCTCGGAGCGAAGATCGGCAGCGGTGTCACGGTGTTCTCCCGCGCCGTGCCCGTCTGCACCGACCTGCTCACCATCGGTGCCGGGTCCGTCGTCCGCAAGGACGCCTTCCTCTCCTGCTACCGAGCCCACGACGGCTTCATCCAGACCGGGCGCGTCACGCTGGGGAGGAACGCGACGGTCAGCGCCGCCACCGTGCTCGACATCGACACCTCACTGGGCGACGGCGCGCAGCTCGGCCATGCCTCCTCGCTGCACCGGGGCCAGTCCGTGCCCGAGGGGGAGCACTGGTACGGATCCCCGGCGCAGCGAGCCGACACCGCCTTCCCGAGTGTGGACGCCGTCCCCTTCGGCCCGCTCAGGAGGCCACTGCACAGCGTCCTGCAACTGCTCACCGTGCTGCTGCTCTACCTGCCGCTGGCCATGGGCGGCATCGGCATGCTCATCGCCCAGGCTCCGCAGCTCGCCGCCTTCGCCCGGCCCGGGCCCACCGCGCTCACCACCTGGTTGTTCTACGCCGAGGCGCTCGCCGCCTCCGTCCTGCTGTTCTTCGGTGCCATCCCGCTGGGACTGCTCATGGTGTCCACGGTCCCCCGGCTCCTCGGCCGGACCCTCACCCCGGGGCGGACCTACCCCTTGTTCGGCCTGCACCACGGGGTGCACCGGGCGATCGAGCTGCTCAGCAACCGCAAGTTCCTGAACCGGCTGTTCGGCGACAGCTCCTGCATCGTCCACTACCTGCGCCACATCGGATACGACCTCTCCAGGATCCAGCAGACCGGGTCGAACTTCGGCACCGAGGTCAAGCACGAGGTGCCGTCGCTGAGCGCCGTCGGCAGCGGAACGATGGTGGCCGACGGGCTGTCCCTGATCAACACCGACTACTCCAGCACCTCCTTCCGCGTCTCCCGGACGTCGATCGGACCCCGCAACTTCCTCGGGAACCGCATCGCCTACCCGCCGCAGGGCCGCACCGGCGACAACTGCCTGCTCGCCACCAAGGTGATGGTTCCCCTCGACGGGCCGCTGCGCGAAGGGGTGGGGCTCCTCGGCTCCCCGAGCTTCGAGATCCCGCGAACGGTCCTGCGGGACAGCTCGTTCGACCGCCTGAAGGAAGCCGAGGAACTGCGCCGGCTGCTCCCGGCGAAGAACCGGCACAACGTCGTGACCATGGGCTGGTACCTGCTGGTGCGGTGGCTGCACTTCTTCCTGATCACCCTGCTCGTCGCGGTCGCCGCCGAACTCCACGGCCCCTACGGCGTGGCGGCACTCGCGCTGGCCAACGCGCTGGTCGTGGTGTTCACCGCCGGATACTTCGTGCTGGTCGAACGCGCCTTCACCGCGCGCACCCCGCTGGTCCCGCTGTTCTGCTCGATCTACGACGTGCGTTTCTGGCGCCACGAGCGCTACTGGAAGGCGCCCTCGGAGACGTACCTGCGCATCTTCAACGGCACCCCCTTCAAGAACGTGATCTGGAGGCTGCTCGGCGTCCGGATCGGCCGCCAGGTCTTCGACGACGGCTGCTCCCTCACCGAGCGGGCCATGGCCGCCATCGGAGACCGCTGCACGCTCAACAGCGGCACGGTCGTGCAGTGCCACTCGCAGGAGGACGGCACCTTCAAGTCCGATCGCACCACCATCGGTTCCCGCTGCACGCTGGGCGTCGGCGCCTTCGTGCACTACGGCGTGACCGTGGGCGACGGTGCTCAGATCGCCCCCGACTCCTTCCTGATGAAGGGCGAAGTGGTCCCGGACCACGCGCGCTGGGGCGGGAACCCGGCCCGGCCGATGGAGCCGGGCGACACCGCAGGAGGAGGCGGGCGCGATGGGAACGTCTGACGGACACGGACACGGACACGGACACGGACACGGACACGGACACGGACACGGAGCCGAAGCCCGGCGCGAGGTCCCCGAGGCCCGCCCCACCGTGCCCCGGTGGACCCGCCACCCGGTACCCGGCACCGCGGAGCACCGCTCGACGGTCCCCGAAGAGGTGATGGCCGGGCTCGGCACGCTGGCGGAGCGGACGGACACGCCTGCCGGGATCGTGCTGCTGGCCGCGCACGCCAAGGTTCTCGCCGCCCTGACGGGCCAGGACGAGGTCACAGCGGGCTACGTCGCCACCCCCGGCGCCCGGCCGGCCGCCCTCCGGCTGACGACCGGACCCGGGAGCTGGCGGACGCTGCTGCGGGACACCCGCCGCGCGGCCCCCGGCCCTGCGGCGGCCTCCGCTCCGCCGCTCCCCGGGGCCGGGGCCGGGGTCGGCGCGGCGGCCACGGAGCCGGAGACCGTGGTCGACCCGACGGGTGGCGAACCCCGGGACGAGGACACCGTGCTGAGCGTCTCGCTCGCCCCGTCGTCCGGCCTCCTCCGCCTGCGTTACCGGACCGACGCGCTGGACGCACCGTCCGCCGCGCGCATCGCCGGCTACCACCGCACCGCGCTCACGCTGATCGCCACCGACCCCGACGCACCCCACCGCCGGGCGAGCCTGCTGTCGGCCCCGGAGCGCCGTTTCCAGCTCGACGGGCTGTCCGGGCCAGGCCGGGCGCTGCCCGGCCGGCGGGTCCACGAACTGTTCGCGGACCGGGTACGACAGCACCCGGACGCCGTCGCCGCCGAGCACGACGGGCACCGGTGGAGCTACCGCGACCTCGATGTCCGGGCGAACCGCATCGCCCACGCCCTGCTGGCGCGCGGCCTGCGCCGGGAGGACGTCGTCGCCGTGGTCAGCGAACGCGGCCTGACCTGGATGGCCGCCGTGCTGGGGGTGCTGAAGGCCGGGGGCACCTACCTGCCGGTCGAACCGCACTTCCCGGCCGACCGGATCGCCACCATGCTCACCCGCGCCTCCTGCACCCTCGCCCTCACCGGAACGGGCTCCACCGCCACGCTCGACCGGGCCCTGCCCGCGGCTCCCGGCACCCGGTCCCTGGCCGTCGAGGCGGCCTGGGCCGAGCGGCCCGGCGACCACGACCCGGGCATCGAGGTCGCACCGGACGCGTCGGCGTACGTCTTCTTCACCTCCGGATCCACCGGCGAACCCAAGGGCGCCCTGTGCGAGCACGCGGGCATGCTCAACCACCTGCTCGCCAAGACCGAGGACCTGGGGATCGGCCCCGGCGACGTGGTCGCCCAGGTCGCGCCGCTGTCCTTCGACATCTCCCTGTGGCAGCTTCTCGCCGGGCCGCTGGCCGGCGGGCGCACCCTGATCGTCGGCCAGCAGGCGGTGATGGACGCCCGGCGCTTCCTCGACACCATCGCCGACGGCCGGGTCACCGTGCTCCAGGTGGTGCCGTCCTACCTCGACGCCGTCCTGTCCCTGCTGGAGCGCCACCCCCGCGAGCTGCCGGACCTCAGGTGTGTCTCGGTCACCGGCGAGGCACTCAAACACGACCTGGTCCGCCGCTGGTTCGCGGCCCGCCCCGCCACCACCCTGGTCAACGCCTACGGGCTGACCGAGACCTCCGACGACACCCATCACGCCGTCATGGAACAGGTGCCGGAAGGCGAGTGCGTACCCCTCGGGCGGCCGGTCCGCAACGTCCGCGCCTACATCGTCGACGAGCGGCTCTCCTTGGTGCCGCTCGGCGCCCCCGGCGAGATCGCCCTCTCCGGGGTCTGCGTCGGCCGCGGGTACGTGGGCGATCCGGCCCGCACCCGGCCGGTGTTCCGGCCCGACCCGCACCACCCGGGCGAACGGCTCTACCGCAGCGGCGACTTCGGCCGCTGGCTGCCGGACGGCACCATGGAGTACCTCGGCCGCCGGGACAGCCAGGTCAAGATCCGCGGGTTCCGCATCGAGACCGGCGAGATCGAGCAGACGCTGCTGCGGATCCCCGGCGTCCACGACGCCGCGGTGGTGGTCACCCGCCCGCCCGGCCGGCCACCGGCCCTGGCCGCGTTCTGCACCGGCCCGGACCCCCTCCCCGCTTCCCAGCTCCTCGACCGGCTGGGCGCGGCGCTGCCCGCCTACATGGTCCCCGGCTCCTTCCACTGGCCCCAGCGCCTGCCCCTGACGGCGAACGGCAAGATCGACCGCACCGCCCTGCGCGCGCTCGCCACGGCCGACGCCGACGCCGGCCGGGACCACCGGCCGCCCGGTACGCCGACGGAGCAGCGGCTCGCGGCGGCCTGGTCCACCGCCCTCGGCATTCCCCCGGGCGCGATCGGCGGGCACGACCATTTCTTCGATCTCGGCGGAACCTCGCTCTCCGCCGTCAAGGTGGCGATCGCCCTGGACCGGGCGCTCTCCCCCAAGGACCTCACCCGCTGCCCGGTCCTCGCCGACCTGGCCGCCCTCATCGACAGCCGCCGGCCCGACGCGGAGCCCCGGACCTCCCGGGGTGTGCCGGACGCCGGCCAACGCCCGGCCCGCGCCTGAGCCGTCACCCGGAAGGAGAACACCATGCCCTCCACCTGCACCGCCCCTCTGCCCGACCTGGAGCGGCACCCCGGCCGGCCGCCCCTGCTGCCGGCCGAACCCGGGGGTGACGCGCCCGGCTGGGTCGCCGAACGGCGCCACGCCCTGCGCGCCGCGGTCACCGAGCACGGCTCCGTCCTGGTGCGGGGCCTTCAGCTGCATGACACGTCCGGCACCGCCGCGGTCCGCGACGCCCTGGGCGTACCGGCGATGCCCGAACGCGAGACCTTCGCCGCCCGGCAGACGTACGACGACGGTGTCCTCTCCGCCACCCCCTGGCCGCCGAACCAGCCCATGTGCATGCACCACGAGCTGAGCTACGCCCTGGAATTCCCGGGCCTGATGCTGTTCGCGTGCCTGGCCGCACCGGACCGGGGCGGGGCCACCGCGGTGGCCGATGCCGGGGCCGTCCTGGACGCCCTGCCCGCCGCCCTGACCGAGCGCTTCGAGCGGGAGGGATGGCTCCTCACCCGCAGTTTCAACGGGGAGATCGGAGCCGGTCCGGCCGAGGCCTTCGGCACCGAGGACCGTCCCGCGATCGAGGCGTACTGCCGCGCCAACGCCATCGGCTTCCACTGGTCGCCCGACGGTGAACTGCGCACCGCACAGCTCCGCGACGCCGTACTGCGCCACCCCGCCGACGGGCGCCGCTCCTGGTTCAACCAGATCGCCTTCCTCAACGAGTGGACGCTCGCCCCCGAGATCCGGGAGTACCTGGTCGAGGAGTACGGGGCCGACGGACTCCCCTTCAACACCCGCTACGGCGACGGCGAACCGCTCACCGAGGACGTGGTCCGGCTGATCAACGACGTGTACGAGGCCCACACCGTCCGCAGCCCCTGGGAGAGCGGAGACCTGCTGATCGTCGACAACATCCGCTCCGCCCACAGCCGTGAACCCTACGAAGGGCCCCGGGAAGTGGTCGTCGCCCCCGCGGACCCGGTGCGCACGGCCGGCCGGCCCGCCCCCACCGAAGGGACCCCGTCATGACCGCCGTCCATGCGACCGCGTCCGCCCCGGCCGAGGCCGGGCCGCTCGGAGAGGTTGTCGTGCCCCCATTCGCGGTGATCACCGGAGAACAGGTCCAGAACGCGCTGCGCGGCCGCGAGAAGGACGTCGTGGCCGTGGTCGAGGACGCCTACCGGCTCCACGCCGCCGGAGCGACGGTGAATCCACCGTCCTCCTTCCTCCGGTTCCCCGACCGGCCCGCCAGCCGGATCATCGCGCTGCCCGCCTCACTCGGCGGCAACGTCCAGGTGGACGGGGTCAAGTGGATCTCCAGCTTCCCGCAGAACGTGGCGGCGAGCATTCCCCGCGCCTCCGCCGTGCTGATCCTCAACGACCACGCCACCGGCTATCCCTTCGCCTGCCTGGAGAGCTCGATCATCAGCGCCACGAGAACGGCCGCCTCCGCCGCGGCCGCGGCCGACCGGCTCAGCCGGAACCGTCCGCGGCCGGTCCGGATCGGGTTCTTCGGGGCAGGGCTCATCGCGCGCTACATCCACACGTTCCTGGAGGGGACCGGCTGGTCCTTCGAGGACATCGGCGTGCACGACCTCTCGGCGAGCAGCTCCGCCGGGTTCCGCCTCTACCTCGAACAGACGGGCGCCACCGGGCGCGTGACCGTCCACGCCACCCCCGAGGAGCTGATCCGGCGCAGCGATCTCGTGGTCTTCGCCACCGTCGCCGGGGCGCCGCACGTCCTCGACCCGTCGTGGTTCGCCCACCACCCGCTGGTGCTCCACGTGTCCCTGCGCGACCTGGCCCCGCAGATCCTGCTGACCTCGACCAACATCGTCGACGACATCGACCACTGCCTGCGGGCCGCCACCTCGCCACACCTCACCGAACAGCTCACCGGCAACCGGGACTTCGTGCACGGCACGCTGGACGACGTGATGTCCGGCCGAGTCACCGTCCCCGCCGACCGGACGGCGGTCTTCTCGCCCTTCGGCCTCGGTGTGCTCGACCTCGCCGTCGGCAAGTACGTGTACGACGAAGTGGCCCGCTCCGGAGAGCTGCGCACCGTCGACGGCTTCTTCCACGAACTGCGCCGCTACGGATGAGCCCCGCGCCCCAGGGCCCACCGCAGCCGAACCGCTTCCGTCCAAGGAGGGCATCGTGCCTGTCATATCCGTTCCCCAGGCCTTCAACGAGGAGGACCTGTACGTCGATCTCCGGCCGATGGTCGGACGGGCGCTCTTCCTCAAGTGCGAAGGGTTCAACTTCGCCGGTTCGATCAAGCTGAAGGCGGCGGCCGAGATGGTCGAGACCGCCGAGCGGGCGGGAGCGCTCACCGAACGCTCCGTGCTGGTCGAGTCGTCGTCGGGCAACCTCGGAGTGGCCCTCAGCATGATCGCGGCGAGCAAGGGCTACCGGTTCATCTGCGTGACGGACGCCCGGTGCAACCTGGCGACCCGGCTGATGATGGAGGCCCTGGGCAGCCAGGTGCACATGGTGGCGGGCCAGGAGTCCAACGGCGGCTTCCTCGGCGCCCGGCTCGACTACGTCCGCGACCTCTGTGCCACCGACGACCGCTGCGTATGGCTGAGCCAGTACACCAACCCGGCCAACTGGCGGGCGCACTACCGCACCACGGCGCCCGCCATCGCCGGATTCTTCCCCGACCTGGACGTCCTGTTCGTCGGTGCGGGCACCACGGGCACCCTCATGGGCTGCGCACGCTACTTCCGCGGGTGGCACCGCCCGGTGCGGATCGTCGCCGTGGACAGTGTCGGCTCGGTCAGCTTCGGCGGCGCGCCGGCCCGCCGGATGATCCCGGGCCTCGGCATGAGCGTGCGGCCGCCCCTGCTGGACGACAGCTATGTCGACGAGGCCGTGCTCGTCGAGGAGGCGGACACCATCGGCACCTGCCACCGGCTGGCCGCCCGGGGCTTCCTCTTCGGCGGCTCGACCGGCACGGTGGTCAGCGGCGCGACGGCCTGGCTGGAGCGGCACGGCCGCCCCGGGCTGACCTCGGTCGCCATCGCCCCGGACCTGGGCGAGCGCTACCTCGACACGGTGTACCGGTCCGCCTGGGTACGCGACGTGTTCGGCGACGACTGCGCGGACCGGGACACGTCCCGCAGGCCACGGCCCGACGGCGCCCCGTACACCCCGGCGGGTTCCCGCAGCGGTGCCCCGTCCCCGCCCTAGGGGCTGCCCGGCAGGCCTCCCTCCCGGTCCGGGAGGGGGTGGAGCGGTGCATGACGGCGGCCTGCCTCCCTCCATCCGGCCCGGGAGACGGTGGGCAGGTGCCTGACGGCGGCCCGTGGCTCAGCCCTTCGCGGCCGCCGCCACCGCCTTCGCCCAGCGGTACTTGCCGCTCGGAGAGCGCTGGATCCGGTCGGTGAGGACCAGCGCGCGGGGGATCTTGTACCCGGCCAGCCGGGTCCGGCAGTGGGCCTGCACCGCTGCCAGGTCCAACGCCGCCGCTCCCTCGCGCAGTTCGAGGACGGCCGCGACCCGGCTGCCCCAGCGCTCGTCGGGGACGCCCGCGACCAGCGCGTCGTACACGTCCGGATGGGACTTGAGCGCCTGCTCGACCTCCTCCGGATAGACCTTCTCCCCACCGGTGTTGATGCACTGCGAGCCCCGTCCCAGCACGGTGACGATGCCGTCCGCGTCCACGGTCGCCATGTCGCCCAGCAGCACCCACCGCTCCTCACCCTTGCGGAAGAAGGTGTCGGCGGTCTTGGCCGGGTCGTTGTAGTAGCCGAGCGGCACATGGCCGCGTTGCGCGATGCGGCCCGGCTCGCCCGGTGCCACCGGCTCGTACGTCATCGGATCGACCACGGCCGTACGGGCGTTGACCTGCACCCGAAAGCCCCGCTCGGGGCCCGAGTCGGCGGTCGCCGTGCCGTTGAAGCCGGACTCGGACGAGCCGAAGTTGTTGAGCAGCAGCACGGTCGGGACGAGCGCCTGGAACTCCGCCCGCACCGAATCCGACATGATCGCCCCCGAGCTGGAGACGGGGAACAGCGACGAACAGTCCGTGCCGGCGAGCGGCCCGTCGAGAGCGTCGATCAGCGGACGCAGCATCGCGTCGCCGACCAGCGAGACACTGGTGACCTTCTCCTTCTCGATCGTCCGCAGCACCTCCTCGGGCACGAACTTGCGGTGCACGACCACGCGTTGCCCGAAGTTGAACCCGATGAACGCGGTCAGCGTGGAGGTGCCGTGCATCAGCGGGGGAGTGGGGAAGAAGGTGATGCCGTCGCCGCCCGCCGCTACCCGCTCCGCCAGTTCCTGCGGACTCCGCACCGGCTCCCCGGTCGGCGCGCCACCGCCCAGACCGGAGAAGAACAGGTCCTCCTGACGCCACATCACGCCCTTGGGCATGCCCGTCGTGCCGCCGGTGCAGATGATGAACTGGTCATCGCCCGACCGTGACGGGAAGCCGCGCAGCGGCGATCCGGAGGCCTCGGCCTCGCCGAAGGGAACGGCCCCCGACCCCGGGGGCGCGGCGGCGGCCCCCACCCGGACCAGGTGGCGCAGGGCCGGAGCCTGTACGGACGCCGCCGCGACCCGCTCGTCGAACTCGCCGTCGAAGACCAGTGCCGCCAGGTCCGCGTCCCGGTAGGGGTAGACCAGCTCCTCCTCCACGTAACGGTAGTTGACGTTCACCGGGACCAGCCGGGCCTTCAGCGCCGCCAGGACCGTCTGGAGGTACTCGACGCCGTTGTAGAGGTGCAGCCCCAGGTGCTCGCCCGGGCGCAGACCCGCGTCGATGAGGTGGTGGGCGATCCGGTTGGCGGCAGCGTCCAGTCGCGCGTAGGTGAGGCGCCGCTCGGCACCCGTGCCGGGGTGGTCGACGTACAGGAGCGCCTCACGGTCGGGAACCACGTCGACGACCGGCTCGAACAGGTCGGCAAGGTTGTACTCCACCGTTCCTCCTGACCCCGGATGACTGGCGACCCGGCCGTCATTAGAGCGCCGGGCGGCACAAGTGGGAAGGGGTGGCGCCCAAAGAATCTGACTGGCTGTCAGAAAACTATTGAACTGCGTCCCCGCCTGCTGCAACCTGTTCCAGGTCCGCAGACGGGAGTTCGTCATGGGCGGTACGGAACACCTCACCGTGGAGCGCCGGGGCGCCACGCTGGTGCTCACCTTGAACAGACCACAGGCCAGGAACGCGCTGTCGCTGCCGATGCTCGTCGGCCTGTACGACGGGTGGCTCGCGGCCGACGCGGACGACGAGGTGCGCTCCGTCGTCCTGACCGGGGCGGGCGGCGCGTTCTGCTCCGGCATGGACCTCAAGGCGCTGGCGGGCGACGGCATGGAGGGCGAGGGGTACCGGGAGAGGATGACCGCCGATCCGGATCTGCACTGGAAGGCGATGCTGCGCCACCACCGGCCGCGCAAACCGGTGATCGCCGCCGTGGAAGGCCCCTGCGTCGCCGGCGGCACCGAGATCCTCCAGGGAACAGATATCCGTATCGCCGCAGCGGGTGCCACCTTCGGCCTCTTCGAGGTCCGGCGCGGCCTCTTCCCGATCGGCGGCTCCACCGTCCGGCTGCCCCGCCAGATCCCCCGCACCCACGCCCTCGAAATGCTCCTCACCGGGCGCCCGTACACCGCCGGCGAGGCCGCCGCCCTCGGGCTCGTCGGCCGCGTCGTCCCCGACGGCACCGCCCTGGCGGAGGCCCTCGCCGTCGCCGAGCGGATCAACGCCTGCGGGCCGCTCGCCGTCGAGGCCGTCAAGGCCTCCGTCTACGAGGGCGCCGAGCTGACCGAAAGCGAAGCCCTGGCCGCCGAACTCGAGCGCGGCCGGCCCGTGTTCGCCACCGAGGACGCCAAGGAGGGCACCCGCGCCTTCGCCGAGAAGCGCCCGCCCGTCTACCGGCGCGCCTGAGCCCTGGGCCTCCGAGTCCTGAGCCCTGAGTTCTGAGTTCTGATTCCTGAGCGTAGGAGAGAGCCATGACCGACGTCCTCAGCGCCCCGCTGGTGGTCGCCTTCCCCTTCACCCGTTCCCTCGGCCCCATCCAGAGCGCCTTCCTCACCGGACTGCGTGAACGCACCGTCCTCGGGGTCCGCACGGACGACGGCACGGTCCTCGTGCCGCCCGTCGAGTACGACCCCGCCACCGCCAACGAGCTCCGCGAACTCGTCGAGGTCGCCGCCACCGGCACGGTCACCACCTGGGCCTGGAACCCGTCCCCCCGCCGCGACCAGCCGCTGGACACCCCGTTCGCCTGGGTGCTCGTCCGCCTCGACGGCGCCGACACCGCGCTTCTGCACGTGCTGGACGCCCCCGGGCCCGACGCCGTGCACACCGGGATGCGGGTCACGATCCGCTGGGCCACCACGCGCACCGGCGCCATCACCGACATCGCCTGTTTCGAGCCGTACGCGGGTGAGCCCGGCCCGACCGAACCAGCGCCGCACGAAGGGGAGTTCCCGAACCCCGTCACCGGCATCGTCGCCGAGGCCCGCCTCGACTACGTCCACGCCCCCGGCCGCGCCCAGAGCGCCTATCTCGGGGCGCTCGAAGGCCACCGCACCGTCGGCGAACGCTGCCCCGCCTGCCGCAAGGTCTACGTACCGCCGCGCGGAGCCTGCCCCACCTGCGGAGTCGCCACCGCCGAACAGGTCGAGGTCGGCCCGCGCGGCACCGTCACCACCTTCTGCATCGTCAACATCAAGGCGAGGAATCTGGACATCGAAGTCCCCTACGTCTACGCGCACATCGCTCTCGACGGCGCCGACCTCGCCCTGCACGGCCGCATCGCCGCGATCCCCTACGACCAGGTGCGCATGGGTCTGCGCGTCGAACCCGTCTGGGTGGAGGGCGCCCGCCACCCCGATCACTACCGGCCCACCGGGGAGCCCGACGCCGACTACGACACGTACAAGGAGCTGGTGTAGATGCGAGACGTGGCGATCGTCGCCTTCGCCCAGACCGCGCACCGCCGGCGCACCGACGAACTCTCCGAGGTCGAGCTGCTGATGCCCGTCCTGCACGAGGTCCTCGGCGCGACGGGCCTCAAGGCGAAGGAGATCGGCTTCACCTGCTCCGGCTCCGCCGACTACCTCGCGGGACGCCCCTTCTCCTTCACCATGGCGCTCGACGGCGTCGGCGCCCACCCGCCCATCTCCGAGTCCCACGTCGAGATGGATGGGGCCTGGGCGTTGTACGAGGCCTGGGTGAAGATCATGACCGGCGAGGCGGACACCGCGCTGGTCTACTCGTACGGCAAGTCCTCGCCCGGCGAGGTCCGCGACGTCCTCACCCGCCAGCTCGACCCCTACTACCTCGCCCCGCTCCGGCCCGACTCCGTCGCACTCGCCGCCCTCCAGGCCCAGGCCCTCATCGACGCGGGCGGCACCGACGAGGCGGCCCTCGCCGCGATCGCCGCCCGCAGCCGCACCGAGGCGACCGCCAACCCGTACGCCCAGCTCACCGGCGACGTACCCGCGGGCGACCACCTCGTGCACCCGCTGCGCACCGGCGACTGCCCGCCCATCGGGGACGGCGCCGCCGCCGTCATCCTCGCCGCCGGGGACACCGCCCGTGCCCTCTGCGTACGGCCCGCCTGGATCCGGGGCATCGACCACCGCATCGAGGCCCACAGCCTCGGCGTCCGCGACCTGACCGACTCACCCTCCGCCCGGCTCGCCGCCCGGCACGCCGGAGCCTTCGAACGGCCCGTCGACACCGCTGAGTTGCATGCCCCCTTCACCTCGCAGGAGGTGATCCTGCGCAAGGCACTCGGGCTCGGCGACGACGTCCGTGTCAACCCGTCCGGAGGGGCGCTCGCCGCCGACCCGATCATGGCGGCGGGCCTCATCCGGCTCGGCGAGGCCGCCGCCCGCATCCACCGCGGCGAGTCCGACCGGGCCCTCGCCCACGCCACCTCCGGGCCCTGCCTCCAGCAGAACCTGGTCGCCGTCCTGGAAGGGGAGAGCGCTCATGCCTAAGGAGCCCGTCGCCGTCGTCGGCATCGGTCAGACCAAGCACGTCGCCGCCCGGCACGACGTCTCCAGCGCGGGACTGGTCCGCGAGGCGGCGGTCCGCGCCCTGGAGGACGCCGCTCTGACCTGGAGCGACATCGACGCCGTCGTCATCGGCAAGGCACCCGACTTCTTCGAGGGCGTCATGATGCCGGAGCTGTACCTCGCCGACGCCCTCGGAGCCGTCGGCAAACCGATGCTCCGGGTCCACACGGCGGGCTCGGTCGGCGGCTCGACCGCGCTCGTCGCCGCCCATCTGGTCGCCGCCCGCGTCCACCGGACCGTACTGACCCTCGCCTTCGAGAAGCAGTCCGAGTCCAACGCCATGTGGGGGCTCTCCCTACCCGTCCCCTTCCAGCAACCCCTGCTGGCCGGAGCAGGCGGCTTCTTCGCCCCGCACGTGCGCGCCTACATGCGCCGTACGGGAGCCCCTGACACGGTCGGCTCCCTCGTCGCGTACAAGGACCGCCGTAACGCGCTCAAGAACCCCTACGCGCACCTGCACGAAGCGGACATCACCCTGGAGAAGGTCCAGGCGTCCCCCATGCTCTGGGACCCGATCCGCTACTCGGAGACCTGCCCCTCCTCCGACGGGGCCTGTGCGATGATCCTCACCGACCGGGAGGGCGCGACCCGGGCACCGCACCCGCCTGCCTGGGTGCACGGCGGTGCGATGCGCAGCGAACCGACGCTCTTCGCGGGCAAGGACTTCGTCTCCCCGCAGGCGGGCAAGGACTGCGCCGCCGACGTCTACCGCCAGGCCGGGATCACCGACCCGCGCCGGGAGATCGACGCCGTCGAGATGTACGTCCCGTTCTCGTGGTACGAGCCGATGTGGCTGGAGAACCCCGGCTTCGCCGGGGAGGGCGAGGGCTGGAAGCTCACCGAGGCGGGCGTCACCGAACTCGACGGGGAGCTCCCGGTCAACCCGTCGGGCGGCGTGCTGTCCACCAACCCCATCGGCGCCTCCGGCATGATCCGCTTCGCCGAGGCGGCCCTCCAGGTACGGGGGAGGGCGGGCGAGCACCAGATAGCCGGGGCCGCCAGGGCGGTCGGCCACGCCTACGTCGGAGGTGCGCAGTTCTTCGCCATGTGGCTCGTGGGATCGCAACCCCCGCCGGGGTGAGGCGCCCGGCCTGCGGGACGCCCCCGTCAGGGGCAGCTCACTTCAGGGGCAGCTCACGTCAGGTGGCGGCCTCCGTCGGGTGGCCGCCTTCGTCGGGTGGCGGCCTCCGTCGGGTGGCCGCCTTCGTCAGGTGGTGGCCTCCGTCAGAGGGCAGGTGAGGGGAAGTACGCGCTCGCTCACCCGGCCGGTCAGCTGGGTGTCGGTGAACGCGGCCTCGGCGAGCCAGTCCTTCTCGGTCAGCTGTTCCACCAAGGGCTCCAGCTCGCCGACGTCGACGGCACACCAGGAGGCGAGGGTCTCCAGGGCGATGCCCCGGCCGTCGGCTCCGAGCCCTCCGTCGGTGCTGGTCCGGATGGCCAGGGCCAGGACGAGGAGCCGGGTGGCGGCACCCGTCCTGGCCTTGCGGAGCTTCTTGTCACCGACGGCGCGCTGAGCCCATCCGCTGAGCTTGGGGCGCATCTTCTTGCCGAAGGTGAACGGGCCGGGCGCGCCCGGGAGCGGCACCAGGGACGGGACGGTGATGGGGGTCGGGCTCTCCGGCCGGGAGGCGAGCAGATCGTCCACGGTGCCGGGGATGCGCAACCAGCCGCAGTCCACGAGCCGCCCCACCAGCTCCTGCGGATGTGACAGGGGCAGAGTTGCGACGTCCTGCCCCACCAGGTTGCCGGTGCCGGTGAGCGCGGTGCGCAGCGTCAGCATCACCGTCAGCAGGCGGGCCTCCGGACCGGGCAGCGGGGTGTGGTCGGCGACATGGTTGAGGACGGTACGTGCGTGCTCCCACTGCGCGGGCGCGGTGAGCAGCCGCTTCAGGACCTGCCCGGCGCCGGCCGGGCTCTGGCCCGTGCGCTGCTGGTGCTGGAGGAGAGCGGCGTCGGCCGCCTGCTCGGCGCGCCGCGCCTCCAGCCGCAGCTCGGTCTCGCCGGTGACCTCCGCCCATGTGGTGAAGGCCTTCGCCTTGCGCGAGTGGAGCTCGGCGAGTTCCGCCAGGTCGGGTTCGGGGCGTTGCTGGTAGGCACGGAAGAGGTCACCCAGCTCGATCAGCTCGTCGCGCAGGGCGACGGGGTGCAGATCGTGCGGCACGATCCGCTGGGCGATCTTCCCGTACCGGCGGTGGCGCCGGGGCTTCGCGGAGCGGGGCGCGGGCACCGCCCGAGCGACCGGGACCGGGACCGGCGCCTCGGCCGAGGGGGCGTGCGAGAAGTGCGGGCCGACCGCGGTGGGTGGAGCGCCGGCGGTGGTACGGGCTCCCGCCGCGGGGGCCGGTCCGGTGGCGGCCGACGCGGTGGCGACGATCTTCGCCGAGGGGTGGGCGGCCGCGCAGCGCGCGCAGCACTCCAGAGCCCGCCACCAGCGGCCCTGCCGGTCGTTGATGACGGCCACGACGACCGGGCCCCCGCACCGCGACGCCGTGGCGCGCTCACGTGGCCCGGTGTCCCGGACGTGGGTGTGGCACTCCTCGGCCCGGCAGGCGCAGTACGCCTCGGGCCGGGGCCCCGAGGCGGCTCGCAGATGCGTGGCGAGGTGCGCGACGGCAGCCGTGCGGCCGACGGCGGCGGAGGGCAGGACCTGGGGGGCGCAGGCCGGACGGCTGCACGAGACGCGCACCGCCGCACCGCCCCGGTCGGCCGCGTCCAGACGCACCGTCCAGGCGCGTCCCACCACCCGCTCTTCCAGCCCGCTCACTGTGCCCTCCACCGTCGTCCTGTCCTCTCGTCCGGCGCGTCGCCGTCGCGTCCTGCGGCGCATGGCCGTTCCCGCATCCGCCGTGCCGCGACGGACGCGGCACGGCGGTGATCCAACGGTATGCGGCACAAGGGCCCGGCGCGGGCGAACTTGCTCCGATTACACGCGGAAGAGTCTGTCGCCCCAGCGCGCGGCGGAGTCCGTGTTCGGCAGGCGGGAGGGGTCCGTGCCCAGCGGGCGGCGCAGTCCGTGTTCGGCAGGCGGGAGGGGTCCGTGCCCAGCGCGCGGCGGAGTCCGTGCTCGGCAGGCGGGAGGGGGCCGTGCCCCGCGCGCGGCGCAGTCCGTGCTCGGCAGGCGGGAGGGGTCCGTGTCCCGCGCGCGGCGCAGTCCGTGTCGCACCCCTGCCCCGTCGTCCCCGCCGGTGGCCGGAGGCCCTGCGCCGCGGGTCGGTGTTCCGCCCCGGGCCGGGCTCCGCGACGTGAGCCGGGCCACGTAACATGGCAGCATGTCCTTCCTCCGCCGCCGTAGCGCCGCAACACCCGCGGGCCCGGACTTCGACGTCCTGGCCATGGACCCGGGGGACTGGCCCGGCAACCTCGGCGCCGGTCTGCTCCCCGCCCCCGACGGCAGTTGTCAGGGCGTCTTCCTCCGGTACGACCTGTACGGCGGCCGGGGCCCGGCCATGATCATCGGCAATCTCCCGGCCGGTTCGCCGGCCCGCGAGACCGAGGACGGGCAGGTCCCGTTCGAGGTGGCGCAGCTGCTGCTGGCCCTGGAGAACGACGAGCCGATCGAGGTCGTCAGCAGCGAGGACGTCCCCGTCATGCAGGGGGACAACCTGCTGATCGTCCGTCGGGTGAAGCTCTCGGAGAGCCGGATCGCCTGCGTCCAGTTCGATCGCAGCGACGGGGTGCTCGTGACCATCGCCAGCTGGGACCGGCCCATCACCGACGATCTGTACACCCTCCTCAAGCCCTTGCCCGCAGAGCTGTTCCAGCAGGGCTGAAACGTATCTGCATAGGCCGCCCGCATATGCCGGGCGGCCTTCTTCCGTATACGCCGCGGCCCGCCGTGAGGTCGCACGACGGGCCGCTCCTACGGAAGCCGTCTCCGCCTTCCCGGGCCCTTCGGTGCAGGCCCGCGGGCTACCCCCTGCCGCCCGCCGATGCGGCCATCAGCCGTGTCACCTGCGCCGCCGAGGTGCCGAGCCCCCGGGGGCCGCCGAGGTGCCAGGGGGCGCCGTGCCCGCGCCGCAGGTCCTCCTCGCGGTACCGGCGGCAGCCCCGGTGCCAGACCAGGATGCCCGCGATCCAGTGCTTGAGCTCCAGCACATAGCCCGCCAGCACCTCCCGCGCCTCGGCGTCCAGCCCGAAGTCGTCGTACAGCACCGGCAGTTCGACTTCGGCCACATGCAGGAACTGCCGCAGCCGGGAGTTCATCAGGTCGTGCACGATCGCCACGCCCGTCGGATAGTCGACCCCGAAGAAGTTCTGCACGACCAGGACGCCGTTGTGCACCTCGCCCTCGTACTCGATCTCCTTCTGGTACGAGAACAGGTCGTTCAGCAGGCACGCGTAGTCGGCCGCGGCGTTCTCCAGCGACCGCATGGGACCGCTGCGATAGACCGCTTTCGGCACCTTCCTGCCGTGCCCGAGCCGGCACAGGCTCATCGTCAGGTCGGAGCCGAAGGTCGCCCGCCGCATCTCCACGTAGTCGACCGGATCGGGAATACGGTTCTGCGCCTGGTTGGCCAGCTCCCACAGCCAGCTCGCGGTCATCGACTCGATCGCGTCCCGGAAGGTCCGCCGCGCGCCCAGGTCCATCGGCGCCGCGGTCCTGCGCCACAGATCACCCAGCGACCGCTCCAGCGCGTTGACCGGCTCCGGGGCGCCTGCGCCGTCCAGCGGCATGAAGAGCGAGAGCCGCTCGTTGGCCAGCCGCGCCCCCGACAGGTCCCTGGCCCGCCCGTGCACCACGGGGAACCAGTCGTCGCCGTACGTCCCCCAGGCCAGCCACCCCGAGGAGAGGTCCAGCTCGTCCGGCGTCGCGTCCGGATGCAGTCCCGCCGCACACAGGGGCAGGTCGATCGCCAGGATCCGCTCCTCGTCCCAGATGTGCGAGCCGGGAACCCCCGGCTGCGCCTCCAGGATGCCCATCCGGCGCGCCCAGTCGACCAGCCGGACCCGGGCACCCGCCAGGTGCGGGCTCAGCGTCGTCCCGAACGGCAGGTCGAAGTCGGGCAGGAGGGAGGGGCCCACGTGCTGGTACGGCAGATGGCTGTGGCTGCGGGCCCGCGCCGTCTCCGAGCGCGGTGTGAACCTGATCGAGGCGGCGGACATGCCGAAGCCCGCCACCGCCTCGCCGGCCCCGCCCCCGTTCATGTACCGGCTGGAGCGCATGTGCCATTCGTGGCCGCCGGACTGCCAGTCCTGGAGCCCCTTGACGTACGCGAGTACGGACGCGGTCCGCGCCGGATCGAGGCCCTTCTCCGCACAGAGCGGGCCCAGTTCGGTGAGGGCGGTGTTCTCGAACTGCTGGAGCCGTGAGGTCAGCAGGTCGTTGACGGCCTCGGCCGCCTCCTGGGTGGAGCAGCCGAGGAACTTCTCCAGGACCAGGACCCCGTTGCTGTTCTCACCCTCCTCCTCGACCTCGCGCTGGTACGAGAAGAGGTCGTTGCGCAGGTGCACGCCGTCGGAGAAGGCATCACGCAGGACCCGCAGCGGGCGGGCGTCGGCCACTGCGGCCGGCACCTCGGCATCGGCCGCGTACTCCACGAGCCCGGCCGACCAGGGCGCGCCGCCGACCTTGCGGCGCATCTCGATGTACTCCACGGGGTTGGCGATGCGGCCCTCGTTGATGTTGGAGAGCTCCCACAGCGACTCGTTGAGCAGGTTCTCCGTCGCCTCCGCGAACCGGGCCCGCCAGGCGTCCGACATCGCGGGCACAGTCCGCGCCCACAGATCGGCCAGGCCCGCCTCGACGGGGTTCTCCGGCTCCGGGGTCGCGGCCCCCCGCTCCATCGGCATGAAGGCGGGCAGCCGGTCCAGGTACCGTTTGCCGCCCTCACGGTCGGGCGTGCGCTTGAACAGCTCCAGGAAGTGGTCGTCGAAGAAGAAGACCCACACGTACCAGTCGGTGACCAGGGACAGTGCCTCGGCCGAGCAGTCGGGGTGGGTGTAGGCGCAGAGCAGGGCGTAGTCGTGCGCCTCCAGGTCCTTCTCCTCCCAGATGCCGGATCCTTCCAGCATCCCCATGCCGCGCGCCCACTGACGGGTGTGGGTCCGTGCCGCTTCGACATGAGGGTTGAGCCGCGCCGGATACGGAACATAGAAGTCCGGCAGTGAGAAGGGCTGTGCCATGTGCGTCAGGCCTTTCCAGAAGCCTCCGCGCGGAGTGCGCGCGGACCGGTGGTGTCCGCGCCAGCACTACCCTTCGGCCATCCGGGGCACGCATGACGGCGATTAGTCACATCATCGCGGTCCGGTCTGCGCCCGGTCTGCGCCTGTCTGTTCCGTGGCGGTCCGCTCAGTACGCGGAGTCGACGTTGTCGATCGAGCCGTACCGGTCCGCGGCGTAGTTGGCGGCGGCGGTGATGTTGGCGACCGGGTCGGTGAGCTTCTTCGGGGTGCCCTTGACGTGGTAGGTGTCGAAGGTCGGCTGGATCACCTGGAGCAGGCCCTTGGAGGGAATGCCGTTCTGCGCGTTGATGTCCCAGTCGTTGACGGCGTTCGGGTTGCCGCTGGACTCGCGCATGATGTTGCGGTGCAGCCCCTCGTAGGAGCCGGGGATGTTCTTCTTCTTCATGATGTCGAGCGACTCGCGTATCCAGCCGTCGAGGTTGTTCTTGTACTGCTTGGGCGCCGCGACGGCCTTGCGCTCGGTGGAGCGGTTGGCGGCCTGCTTCTCGGAGCGCTCCTTCTCGGCAGCCTTCTTCGCCGCGGCCTTGCGGTCGGCCACGGCCTTCTTCGCCGCGGCCTCCTTGGCGGCCGCCTTCTTCGCGGCGCTCTCCTGGGCGGCCTTCTTCGCCGCGATCTCCTTCGCCGTGGGGGCGCCGGTGGCGATCCTCTCGGCGGCGACGGAGGACGTGGCCGCGGCGGGCTGTGCCTCGCTCTGCCCGCCGGTCGCGGCGATGGCCGTGACGGAGCCGGCCGCGACGAGCACGGCGGTGGCGAACTTGTGGGAGCGGGTGATGCGGATGGTGCGGGGCATGCGTGAGCTCTTCCTGTTGGGGACGGGATCTGCGGCCCGTGGCCGCTGAGCGGAGACCGAGGGGATCGGCTGCCGACCGCCGGTGGGCGCTCGTCGCAGACTCGGTCTCGGTGCTTGCCGGGATCCATGGTTAACGGCCATCAGGACAGGAAGCAATGACCCTATTTACTACCCCTGATAGGAGATTAGGCGAAATGTCCGCTTCGGGTGTTCGGTCGCGCCGCAGGGGAGTGCTGTGACCCACTATCGAAGTGACCCACTATCGAAGGTCGTAGGTGACGTGGGTCTCGTGGCGCGCCTCACCCGGGGCGGGCCTCGGCATGACGAGCGGTCACTGTCCCGTCACGGAGGGCCGGTGCTCTCGCGGCCCTCCGCCACGCCGTGCGGTCACGCCATGAGGCAGGCCCGCCGAAGAAGCAGTTACACCCCAGGGGCAGCCACACCGCAGGGGCAGCTACGCCCGAAAACAACGCAGCGCGCTGCGGTACCGGTGTGTCGGCACCGGTCCCGCAGCGCGCTTCCCTTGTGCAGTGGTCTCTCAGCCCGCCTTGCCCACCCACCCTCGGCGCGAGGCGGGCGGACTCAGCGCGTACCCACCGCCGCCCGCACCGCCCGCCGCGCCATCGCGCAGTCGTCGTGCAGCCGGCGCAGCAGCAGCCGCTGCTCCTCGCCCGAGGAGAGCGCGCCCGGCCGGTCCTGGCCCGCGCCCGCCGCGGGCGCCTCGCGCATGGTGCGCTGCACGGCCGTCTCGTAGTTACGGATCTCCCGGGTCAGTACGAGCATCAGGTTCACCAGGAACGCGTCCCGCGCCGCCGGTCCCCTGGCCTGCGCCAGCTGGCTGATCTGACGCCGCGCCACCGGGGCGTCACCCAGCACCGTCCACAGGGTCGCCAGGTCGTAGCCCGGCAGGTACCAGCCCGCGTGCTCCCAGTCGACCAGCACCGGGCCGGTCGGGGACAGCAGGATGTTGGAGAGCAGCGCGTCACCGTGGCAGAACTGGCCCATGCCCTGGCGCCCGCCCGCGTGGGCCAGACCGTGCAGCAGCTTCTGCAGGTCGCCCAGGTCGCGGTCGGTGAACAGCCCGAGCTCGTGGTAGCGCGAGATACGCGAGGCGTAGTCGAGCGGCGCCTCGAACAGCCCGGGCGGCGGCCGCCAGGCGTTCACCCGCGCGATCGCGCCGAGGGCGGCACGGATGTCGGCCCGCGGCGGGGCCTCCGCCGGGTGCCGGGTCAGCGCGGCCACCCGGCCCGGCATCCGCTCGATCACCAGCGTGCAGTTCTCCGGGTCCGCCGCGATCAGCCGGGGCACCCGAACCGGGGGGCGGTGCCGGACGAACGCGCGGTACGACGCTATTTCGTGCTGGAACCGTTCCGTCCAGGCGGGCGAGTGGTCCAGTAAACACTTCGCCACGGCGGTGGCCCGCCCGGTGGCGCCCACGATCAGGACGGAACGGCCGCTGCGCCGCAGGACCTGGACCGGGTTGAACTCGGGGCAGATGCGCTGCACGGAGGCGATGGCCATGCGCACCTGCGCACCCTGCGGCCCGGAGAGGTCGATCCTTCCACTGAGAGGTCCGGCGCCCGGTCCCGCCGCCCGCCTGGTCCGGCCCAGACCCTGCGCCGGTGCGCCGCCGTGAGGGGCGAGATACGGCCCGCCGCCCGTCCCCATGGGGCGGAGCGGCCGGGGCGGGGCGGACACGGAGGACGATGCTGTGTACATGGGCGGGACAGATCCCTTCGTGCGCCGACAAGTTACGGGCGCCAACCCGGCCGACGGCCGTTCGGCACCCTGGGGAGTACCTAGGGCTGCCGGGCGGGGTGGCGCTTTCCTACCTGACACCGGAGCGCGGGTGGCAGACCATCTGGCGGACCCTGGCGAACCCTGGCGAATAGTCACAGCGCATCTGACAGGGGGTTAGTGTCAAGTCAGCCGAGAACCTGGGGGCTTGACGTGACCGGAGAACCCAACACCCGCCTTTCTGACCTGTTCGGCCTGGCCGGCTGGTCCAAGGGCGAACTCGCGAGAATGGTGAACCGGCAGGCGGCGGCCATGGGCCACCCGCAGCTGGCCACCGACACCTCGCGGGTCAGGCGCTGGATCGACATGGGGGAATCCCCCCGTGATCCCGTGCCCGAAGTGCTGGCAGCCCTGTTCACCGAGCGGCTCGGCCGTGTCGTGACCATCGAGGACCTCGGGTTCGGCCGACGCGGGCGTGTGGGAAAACGGCGTGACTCAGGGACGGAACACGATCCCGATCAACTGCCGTGGGCGCCCGAGCGGACGGCGGCGGTCCTCACCGAATTCACGGGAATGGACCTCATGCTCAACCGACGCGGCTTGGTGGGTGCGGGCGCCGCGCTCGCCGCCGGCTCCACCATCGCCGGCCCCATGTACGACTGGCTGCACAGCAACCCCGCTCCGGCCCTCGACGCTCCACGTGCCAACGATCCCCAGCACGCCGACCCCGCCGGCCTCGACCGGTACGAGGCCGCGCCCGTGGGATCCGAGGAGATCGAGGCCCTGGAGCACTCGGTCGAGGTGTTCCGCGCCTGGGACGCCTCCCGTGGCGGCGGACTCCAGCGCAAGGCCGTCGTGGGCCAGCTCAACGAGGTGGGCGGCATGCTCGCCTACCGTCACCCCGACCATCTCCAGCGCCGCCTGTGGGGCGTCGCCGCCAACCTCGCCGTACTCGCGGGCTGGATGTCCCACGACGTCGGCCTCGAACCCACCGCCCAGAAGTACTTCGTCATCGCCGCCCACGCGGCCAGGGAGGGCGGTGACCGGCCGCGCGCCGGTGAGGCGCTCTCCCGCGCCGCGCGCCAGATGGTCCACCTGGGCCGCCCCGACGACGCCCTCGACCTGATGAAGCTGGCGAAGTCGGGCTCGGGCGACGAGACCCTGCCCCGTACGCAGGCGATGCTGCGCACCATCGAAGCCTGGGCACAGGCGGCGATGGGCCGGGGCCAGGCCATGCGGCGCACCCTCGGCGAGGCGGAGGAGCTCTTCGTCTCGGACAAGGGTGATGTGCCGCCGCCGAGCTGGATGCAGATGTTCGACGAGGCCGACATGCACGGCATGCAGGCACTGGCGTTCCGCACCCTGGCCGAGCACGACACGGCGGCCGCGTCCACCGCCCAGCGCCATGCCAAGCAGGCGCTGGAGCTGCGGATCAACGGACGCCAGCGGTCCAAGATCTTCGACTACATCTCGCTCGCCTCGGCCTGCTTCATCGCCAACGACCCCGAACAGGCCGACCGGTACGCCCGGCTCGCCCTGGTGTCGATGGGGGAGACCTCCTCGCACCGCACCTGGGACCGGCTGCGCGAAATGTACCGGCTCACCGGCCAGTTCGCGGGCTACGGCAAGATCCAGGACCTCCGCGAGCAGATCGAGCTCTCGCTGCCGCAGAGCCCGGCCGCCAAGAAGACCAGGGGTGCGCAGGCCTGATCTCTGTACGCGTCCGCGGGCGGAGACCGTAACCGCCGCGCGAGCCTGCCGTCATGACGCCCCGGCAGCCCTCACGAACGATCCTGTGCGCGCACGCGCTCCCTCACGCCCCGACCCGGGCGACCAGTACACACGCGGCGTCCAGCTGTTCGGCCCCGCCGAACTCCTCGACCACGCCCCGCACACACTCCTGTGCCGTACGGGCCTGTGCGAACCGCGAGGCGAGGGCGAGCAGCGTCTCCGGGCCCGCACCCCGGTCGCTGCGCCGCGTCAGGCCGTCCGTGTGGAGCACCAGCACGTCGCCGGGGAGCAGAGGGACCTCGTCCTGTTCGTAGGCGACGTCGTAGGCGACCTGGGACGCCGCACCGAGCAGCACCCCGTCCAGGGACGGCAGTTGCCGTCCCGTTCCGTCACGGAAGAGGAGGGGCGCGGGGTGTCCCGCCTGTGCCCAGGAGAGGACGCCGGTCGCCGGGTCGAAGCGGCAGCACAGGGCGCTGCCCAGGGCGGGCTGTATCGATGTCTCTAGGAGGTGGTCGAGGTGACCCATCAGGGCGCCCGGCTCGATACCGGCGATGGCCATGCCACGCAGCGCGCCGGACATCATGGCCGTGGCCGAGCCGGCGGGCATCCCGTGCCCGGTCAGATCACCGACGGTCAGCAGGGTCCGGCCGTCCGGTAACTCCATCGCGTCGTACCACTCGCCGCCGATGAGGCCGCCGGAGGCGGACGGGAGACGGCGGGCGGCGATGTCCAGGGCGCCGGCGCCCCGTCGCGCAAGGCCTGGCGAACCGCGCCACGACGCATGGACGCTCTCCTGGAACTCCACGGCCATCCACTGCTCCACGCGCCCGATCCGCTCGTCGCGCCGGGCCGAGTCCCGGCTCCGGCTGACCGTCTCCTCGCCGCGGCGCAGCTCGCTGACGTCCCGCAGGAGGGCCCACATGGCGGCGGTGCAGCCCTCGGAGTCGAGGACCGGCTCGCCCGTCATGTGGAGCGTGCGCACCTGGTTGTCGGGGAGGACGATACGGAACTCCCCGTCCATCGGCCGCCCGTCCACGAGGCAGCCCGTCACCATGGAGGTCAGCTTCGGCTGGTCGTCGGGGAGCAGTACGGAGGGCAGGTCGTCCAGCGAGAGCGGAGGTGAACCGGTTGGCCGGCCGAAGATCTCGTACAACTCCTCGGACCAGCTGACCTCGTCGGTGAGGAGGTTCCATTCCGCGCTGCCCACCCGGCTCGGCGCGGCACCGGCCGGCGGGCCGTCGGGGAGGGCATGGCCCTCCCGGTCGGTGGCGCGCTGGGCCGGCGGACCGGCCCTGAGCTGACCGAGGTGCTCGTCCAGGTTGTCGAGGTGCTGGACGGCCAGGTCGCACAGGGCGCGCTGCCAGCGCGCCTGGGGCCCGTCCTCGTCGGTCGCCGTCGTGTTCCGTCCCACCGCGTCCACGTCCCCGCGCAGCTGACGCGTGCGATGGATCAGGGCGTCCACGGCGTCGCGCGCGGGAGGCTGTGGTGCGGGGCGGTCCGCGAACAGATGGGACGGCATCTCGTACTCCGATACAGGCGCGGCGCGGCCGGGTCTTGGGGTGGACCGCTATCGACTGTCGCACAGGCCGCGGCGGCCCGTAAGGGATACGGCAACACTCGACGAGGTGTTGCTTCTGGCATATGCCACGGGCTCCGCGAGAGGGCTGAGTCTCCGAACGGGCGTACGGAGCCTCGGGAATGCCGGGGGTGTGGGCCGCGTTATGGCACCAGAACGAAAACGAATCCCATTCCCGTTACGGGGGTGGGGTCGTCCAGCACCACGGGAGGTGCCCATGGCACGCAACGACCTCAGGCCCGTCGTGACCCTCCGGTCCACCGCCGGAACGGGCAGCAGCTATGTGACCCGCAAGAACCGCCGCAACACCCCCGACCGGCTGGAACTGCGCAAGTTCGACGCCGCCGCCGGGCAGCACGTCCTCTTCCGCGAAAGCCGCTGACCGCCGCGCGCGGAGGAATCCGCCCCGTCACCGCCACCGCCACCGCCATCCGCGGTGAGGAATGGAACGCATCGATGAAGTCCCGTATCCACCCCGTCTCCCGCCCTGTGGTCTTCCGCGACCGCGCCGCGGACGTCGCTTTCCTGACGCGCTCGACCGCCGACTCCGGCGAGCGCGTGAGCTGGGAGGACGGCAACACCTATCCCGTCATCGACGTGGAGACCTCGTCGGCGAGCCACCCGTTCTGCACCGGGGGCCGTCAGGTGCTCGACACGGCGGGCCGCGTCGAGCGGTTCCGTCGCCGTTACGGCGCCGGCGAGACGTCCCGTGGCTGACCGGTAGCTGACCGGACCGGCTGCGCCGACGGGGGAGCCGAGACCCGTGCCCTGGATCACATCCCAGGGGGCGGGTTCCCGGGAACAGTCCCAGATGGTTTATCGTTCATCTATACGTGGGTGTGAGGGGGACGGTGTCCCCGGGCCTCACCGACAGCCCATGGGAAAGCTCGCTCAGCCGAAGCCCCATGGAGCCACTCGCCGGGAGGCGACCGCCCCTCACCCGCACTCAAGCCGCCCCGGCTGGATTCCCCCGATCCGGCCGGGGCTTCCCCGTATCCGGGCCCGGCCGCCGCCCTCCGCGCGACGCGATGTCGAGGACCAGCGCCCCCGCAGCCAGAACCACCGCACCCAGTGCGGCCCCCGGGCTCCACCACCGCTCCGCCGAGGCCGCGAGTGCCGCCCCGGCCACCACCGCCCCCAGCCGCCCCAGCACCCAGACGTCCCCCGGCTCCAGCTCCCGTGCCGCCGCGCGGCCGACGAGCGAGGTGAGGGTTCCGGTGAAGTAGTTCGTCGGCGTCACCCGGATACGCCCCTGGATGCCCATCGCCAGCGACACCAGGGCCAGCAGCCCGAGCCGGTCACCGTACGACTCCACCAGATCCAGCCCCCACAGCACGGCCGCCGCCCCGAGCAGGACGACCTCGGCCGGCAGCATCACCCCGAGCGGCAACCCCGGCCGCCCCGTCGGCAGAGCACCGGACGCGGCCCCGCAGGCGTACGCCGCCAGGGCGGTGACCACCCGCGGCGCCACCCCGTCCTCACCCGCTCCGGCGGCCGAGGCCCCCAGCAGGACCAGGTTCCCGGTCATCACCCCCGCGAAGACCTGTCCCACACAGAGGAAGACGAACGCGTCCGCCGCCCCGGAAGCCGCCGACAGGAGCAGCAGCGCCCACGCGCCGCGCCGCGGAGAGAGGTCGGCCCGCGGCGCGGCGGAAGAAGGGGACGAAGGCGGGGGAGCGGAGCGCACAGGAGCATTCTCGGCACGCACACGCTCCAGCACCGCACTCGACGGGTGGCGCGGCGCGGCGCGGGCCGCCGCCTCCGGTCACCCGGACCGGCGCCCGGTCAGATCGTCTCGTCGAGATCCTTCGCGTAGTGCTCGATGGCCGGCCGGTACCTCTGGACCCGTCCGTCGTCACTGGTCGACGCCACCAGCCGCAGCAGCAGCTGCATCGCCTCGTGGTGCTCCTCCGTGTTGAACAGGGCCATCGCCAGGAACGTCTTTAGCGCCCCGTCGTCCGGGAACTCCTCGACGCCCCGTCGGAGCGTCTCCACGGCCTGCCCGTACCGCCCCAGCACCCGGTAGGTACTGCCGAGCCCCAGCAGCGCCCCCCTCCGGTCCTCCGCTCCGAGCCCCGCGCCCGCCAAGCTCCGTTCGTAGTACGCCACCGCCTCGGTCTCCAGGCCCAGGACATCGTGGATCCAGGCGGTGCGGTAGGCCACGTCCGCGTCGTCGGGGAACCGGGCGGTCAGGGCGAGCAGCCGCTCGCGCGCCTCCCCGGCCCGGCCCTCCTCGCGCAGCCGGTCGGTCTCGGCCAGCAGGTCCTTCTTCTCACGTGCGCTCATACGCCCATCGTCGCAGGCGGAACCGGACCACCGGACGATTTTCGGGCCCGGACGCCCGCCCTGGTGTGTTCCGCCCCCGCGCGGGCACCTGTCCGCCATGACTGCAGAGGTGAAACCCCTGACACGACAGGGGGCATGGGCGCGGGTACTGCTCCGGGTGACCGTACTGACACTGGTGCTGCTGGGACTGGTGGCGTTCTCCGTCTTCCTGGCCAAGGTGACGCTCACCCCCTCACCGGCCTCCGAGGACATCGTCACATCGAATCTGCGGCCGGGCCGGTCCCTGCGCCAGTACGCCGAGGACTACACCTTCCTCGCCGCCTGCAAGCAGGCGGGCGGGAACCTGCTCCTCGGTGTGCCGTTCGGGCTGCTGCTGCCGTTCATCGTGCCCCGCCGCCTCCGGATGGTCAGCATGACGCTGCTGACCGCCGCCGTGATGACCGTCGTGGAACTCATCCAGGGCGCCCTGGTCGCCGGCCGCGCCTTCGACATCGACGACGTCATCCTCAACACCGCGGGCGCCCTGATCGCCTACCTGCTGGTGGGCCGCCGGATCAGCCACCACTACCACGCGCACGCACATGCCCCCCGAACACCGGCGGAGAAGCCCCGGCCGAAGGCGGTCGCGGAGCCGGCGCCGTCGCCGACCCGGACCGAGCCCTGGTCGAAGGCGCCGGACGGGCGCCCTGCCGGGGACACCGCGCGGCCCGGACCCGCTCGCGCCCTGCTCGACCGGGTCCGCAGGCGCTGACGGTTCCTGCCGCCGGATACCCCTGAAGGCGCCCGCCCGCCGGCACCCCTCACCCTCCCTCCCGTATGCACGCCACCCCGGACCGGAACGCCCCGGACGAACGAACGGAGACCGGATGTCGGTCGACCTCATCGGTTTCCTCGGCGTGGTGCTGGTGGCCTACATGGTGCCCGGACCAGACTTCCTCGTGGTCCTCCGATCGGCGGCCGAACACCCGTCGAAGGGACGAGCCGCGGCCCTGGGCGCCCAGGCGGGCCTCTGCGTGCATATGCTCGCCGCCGCCATCGGGTTGTCGGTCATCGCCGCCCGGTCCCCGCTGGTCTACGACGCCATCAAGCTGCTGGGCGCCGCCTACCTGATCCACCTCGGCATCCGGGCGGTGATCGCGGCCCGGCGGGCCGCACGGGACCGGTCCTCAACGACGGACACCGGCCCGGCTGCCGCGCCGCAGCCGCCCCGGCCGGCGGAATCGGCAGGCGCCCGATGGCGGTCCGGATTCACCCAGGGACTGCTCACCAACGTCCTGAACCCCAAGGCAGTCCTGTTCTTCCTCAGCATCCTGCCGCAGTTCGTCCACGGCGACGGATCGGCGACCCGTCAGATCCTCTTCCTCGGCACCCTCGACGTCCTCATCGGCATCGTCTACTGGTTCGCCCTGGTGGTCGTCGCCGCCCGGCTGCGGACCCTGCTCGCCCGTCCCGGGGTCCGCAGCCGCTGGGAACTGACGACCGGATGGCTGTTCATCGCCATGGGTGTCGGCGTCGGCGTCGCGGCAGCCTGAAACCCGCCGCTCCACCCGTTCGGGTCGCGGCCGTTCGCGGGGGGAAGCCCGCGGCGGCAGCGTGGGGGCATGTCCTGCGCGTGGATGTCGTACGGACCCCCTGCCGAGGAGGAGCGACAGGGCCGATGGCCGGTGGAGCCCGGGCCGCAAGGAGGCCGACGCCGACGAGTTCAGACCCGTCCTCGACATCGTCGAGCCCGGCCGTCAGCGCCGGCTCACGGTCCTGCTGCGACTTCTGCTGCTGATCCCCCACTTCATCGTGCTGTTCGTCCTGCACATCGCGGCCTTCTTCGCCGTCGTCGCGGGCTGGTTCGCCGCCCTGGTCCTGGGGCGGCTGCCCGAGCCCGTCTTCCGGTTCCTCGCCGGGTTCCTCGGCTACGACATGCGCGTGTCGGCGAGCCAGATGCTGCTGATCGACCGCTATCCGCCCTTCGCCCTGATCCCGCCGCCCGACTACCCGGTCCGGATCGACGTACGGCCGACGGCTCTCAACCGGCTCGCGGTGCTGTTCCGGATCCTCCTGATGATCCCGGCGGCGATCGTGCAGAGCCTCGCGGTCTACGGGTGGTGGGCCCTGGCCTTCGTATGGTGGGTGATCACGCTGGTCCTCGGCCGGATGCCGCGGCCCCTGTTCGAGGCGACGGCGGCCACCCTGCGCTACCGGACGCGCTTCTCCGCGTACGCCATGATGCTCACCCCGGCCTACCCCAAGGGGCTGTTCGGGGACGACGACCTCGCCGTGGCGCCGGGCCGCTCCCGCTCCGCCACCCGGCCGCTGATCATGAGCGGCGCCGCGAAGTGGCTCGTGGTGCTCTTCCTGGTGCTCGGCGTCGCGGGCGACATCACCACATCGGTGACCACCACCACGACCTCCGACGACACCACGGAGCTCCCCGGCCGCCCGTGAAGACCCCGCGTCTGCGTCTGCCTACCCGAACCGGCCCATTCCGCAGGGAAGATGGGTTGAAAACGCGGCGGTGGGTCACATGCAGTCCATGACGTCCAGCGACGCAATCACGGACACCGCCCCGCAGAGCGGGAAGAAGCCCACGCCCCGTCCCGGGCGGGGCCTGCTGAAGGCCGTCGGCATCATCGCGGCCGTCCTGGCCCTGCTGTTCGCCGGCGGCAAGCTCAGCCTGCTGCCGAGCCTCGACGGCCTCTTCGGGGAGGAGACCCACGACCGGTCCGGCCCCGCTGTGCTCAAGTCGATCCAGGACATGAGCGCCTACGAGGCGGCCTCGGGCAACTTCCAGGTCGTCGTCGACCTGGAGAAGGACGCCAAGTTCCTGCCCGACGCGGTACGCGGCACCCGCACCCTGTTCGTCGGCGCGGGCACCGTAGGCGCCTCCGTCAACCTGGGGAAGGTCACCGAGGACGGCGTGGTCGTCAACGAGGACCGCACCACGGCCGAGATCCGGCTGCCCCGCGCGGTGCTGGGCAGGCCGGCCCTGGACCCGGACCGCTCCTACGCCGTCTCCAAGCAGCGCGGGCTCCTCGACCGGCTCGGCGACCTCATCTCCGACAACCCGAGCAGTGAGCAGGCGGTCAACCAACTGGCCGTCCGGCACATCGGCGAGGCGGCGAAGGAGAGCGGGCTGACCGCCCGCGCCGAGAAGAACACCGCCGACATGCTGAAGGGGCTGCTCGGCTCCCTCGGCTTCGAGCGTGTCACGGTCCGCTACGACGACTAGGGCCTGTCCGGCACACCGTCCCCGAACCGAGGAACCAGCGGGCCGACCGCCGACGGAGGGGCAGCAAGGGCGGCCGATCCGCAGGTTTCGCCAAGACGATCCGCAAGCGCGGGAACGAAGTCGAGCGGACGATCGACGCGTGGAAGAACTTGTGGGCCTAGGCCACGAGGTTCGACAGGCGCGGCTGCATCCTCCACGGCACCGTCACGGTCGCCCCGATCCGACCCCGGCTCCGCCCGTGGTCCCTGCCGTATCCACTAGCCGGTCGTGCCGTCGAGCATCTCGCGCAGGATGTCCAGGTGGCCGTTGTGGCGGGCCGTCTCCTCCGTGAGGTGGAGGAGGATCCAGCGCAGGTCGACGTGGAGGCCGTTGCGGATGGTTCCCTCGGCCCGCTCGTCCAGGTCGTTTCCGGCGACCAGTTCGCGGTAGCGGGCGCTCTGTTCCGCGTACTCGTCGAGCAACCGCGTGAGCGGGAAGTCGACGGCGATACGCATCTCGCGGTCGGGGTCCTCCTCCGTCATGGGGGCCCGGTCCTCCTCGCCGAGGAAGACCACCTGGAACCAGTAGTACTCGACCCAGCGCAGGTGGTTGATCACTGCGCTCATGGTCATCAGCGGTGTGCCCGGCAGGAGCGCCTTGCGTGCGTTCTCCGCGGAGAGGCCGGCGCACTTGGCGCGGGCGGTTTCCCGTGCGTAGTCGAGAAACGTGGTGAGCTGGGTGCGCTCATCCCACGCGGGCGGTGTGTCATCGATTCTGGTCATCATGCGAAGCGTCCCCGATCACCGCGCCCGCTGTCGAGGTGTTTGTCGCCGGACGGTCACCGCGCCGAGCCGGGGGCACCATCGACCCCAGGCGTGTTTCAGGAGGCGGGTGACTCGTGGGCGGCGGGCTCTCCGGCCAGTTCCAGGCAGCGGCATGGCGCGGATGCTCAACGTAGTCGAGCGGATACCCTTCGTCAGCCAGCTGATGGATCATCAGTGCTCGAGGGGATTCCCGAATGAACCGCATGCGTACCGCCCTTGCCGCGCTCGGCATCACCGCCGGACTGATCACCGCCCCCACGGCGACCGCCGCCCCGCAGCCCGACGCCCCCGTGGCCGCCGAGCGGCACGAACCCTGCACCGGCGAACACCGCGGTGATGCCCGGCTCGGCCCCAAGTGGCTGCCGAACAACCGTCTCGCTCCGGTCGGCCCGCTCCTGAAGGGTTACCAGCGCACCGGCGGCCTCTCCCCGCAGGCCTTCCTCAAGAAGTACTGGGAGGGGCCCGCGGACACCGGAAGCTGGAAGTACCCGCCCAACGACGGCTTCGGCGAGATCAACGGCGAGATCGACAAAGAACCTTCCAAGCTCCGCCCCGGCCAGCGCCTGGACCGCTTCGGCTCGGAGTACGGCGGCTACCTCGCCCCGGCCGGCGACGCCTACGCCGAGCGTGCCCTGCCCCCGCAGAACCTCAACACCCGGGAAGCGGCGACCCCCTGCGACTACCGGGTCTACAAGGTGGCGAAGCCCTTCTGGGTCTGGCAGGGCAGCATCGCCCCGTGGTTCGAGCAGCCCGGCGGCGGCCGGCAGATCAAGCTCGACCCGGTCTTCCTCGACCCGGGCGAGGGCCGGCGGCTGAACGTGAAGTGGCTGCTGGACCACGGCTACCTCACGCCGGCCGGCGCGTAGCACCCCGTGGACCGTCAAGCAGTGCACGCCGCACTCATGGAGGCCGGGATCCCCGGCGGCTACTACCGGATCGAAGGCGTCCACGAACCGGTCCCCACCCCGCCCGACTTCCTCTTCCTGCGACGGGCGGCGGGCGGCGGATGGGAGACCGGCGCGCACGAACGCGGCCGGGACGAAGTCCTCGCCCGCCACCCGGACGAGGCCGCCGCCTGCGTCCACCTGCTGCGGCTGCTGGTCTGACCCCTCCCTTCCTTCGCCCCGGCCTCCCCGGCGCGATCCAGCAGCAGCGCTCCCGCGAGGTCAGGCCGCTGTCCGTCAAGTGGATGCGTCGCGCGGCGCAGGGGCCCAGGCGGTGTGTCGCAGCCGGGTCGCCACGGTCCGGGAGGCCAAGCTGATCGGATGAACAGTGCAGGCATGCTGGCCGAGGCGTTCGACCGGGTCCGGGAAGCGGTCCACGCTGCGGTCGACGGACTCCCGGCCGACGACCTCAACGCCCGGCTCGACGACGACGCGAACTCGATCTCCTGGCTCGTCTGGCACCTCACCCGGGTCCAGGACGACCACATCGCCGACGTTGCGGGCACCGGCCAGGTCTGGCTCACCAAGGGCTGGGCCGACCGCTTCAAGCTCCCCTTCGACGACGCGGCGACAGGGTACGGGCAGAGCAGCGAAGAGGTCGCCGCCGTCCGCGTGGACTCGGCCGATCTGCTCCTCGGCTACTACGACGCCGTCCACGAACAGACCCTCGGCTTCGTCCGCGGACTGGACGGCCGCGCCCTCGACCGCATCGTCGACGAGGCCTGGTCACCCCCGGTGACCCTGGGTGCCCGGCTGATCAGCGTCATCGCCGAAGACCTCCAGCACGCGGGCCAGGCCGCATTCGTCCGGGGCGTACGAGAACGCGCGTGAGAGGGGCGGCGGACGGGACGCCGCCGCACCCCGTGCACCCTCCCAACAGCGGTGCCATACTCGGAAGCAGTCCGCCGCAGAGGCTTGTCATCGTCCGAAAGGCGACACGTCATGAGCTGGGCATCGTGGACGACCAGCGGTGTCTTCGCGGGAACAGGCGGAGTCCGCACCGAAGAAGCCGGCATCCTGAGCGGAGACCTCACGGTGCACACGACGTGGTCCGAGGGCCAGGCCTCGGTGGCCGTGCAGTACAGCGGCTCGTCGGACTGGTTCACCCTGGCGGGGAGCCCCGTGCCGTGCGCCTCCGAGGAGGAGAGCCGCGCCTTCCACCAGAGCGTGGTCGAAGCCGTGCGCGCGGGAGCCGGAGCCACGGTCCCACCGGACGGCACCGCCCCCGCCGCACCGCCCGCCCCCGCCTCCTGATGCCGACCTCGAAAGCCGCCTCCCGCCGCGTCCGCCGCGCCCCATAGAGTGACCCGACAGGATCCGTTCCCCACCGGGGCGGGTGCGGGGGACACGGGGCGAGGAGCGGCGGCATGGTACGTGCGGGTGCACGGCGGGCGGGGACGAGAAAGCACCGGCCGTTCTGGATGGAGCTCCCGCTCCTCATCGGGGTCGCCCTGGTCCTGGCCCTGCTCATCAAGACCTTCCTCGTCCAGGCCTTCTCCATTCCGTCGGAGTCCATGCGGAACACCCTGCGGAAGGGCGACCGGGTCCTCGTCGACAAGCTGACCCCGTGGTTCGGTTCCGAACCGGAGCGCGGCGAGGTGATCGTCTTCCACGACCCGGCGGGCTGGCTCGACAACGTGGCCGTCGACCCTCCCAACACCGTGCAGAAGGTGCTCACCTTCGTCGGCGTGATGCCGTCGGCCGAGGAGAAGGACCTCATCAAGCGGGTGATCGGCGTCGGCGGTGACACCGTGGAGTGCGCGGGCGACGGACCGGTGAAGGTCAACGGCAAGGCCCTGGACGAGCCCTATGTGTTCCCCGGCAACACCCCGTGCAGCAGGGACGACAGGGGCACGTTCGAGGTCACCGTCCCCCCGGGCATGCTCTGGGTGATGGGCGACCACCGTCAGGAGTCCGCGGACTCCCGCTACCACCGGGACGACCGCAACGACGGCATGGTCCCGGTGGACGAGGTCGTCGGCCGCGCCGTCGTCGTCGCCTGGCCGGTCGGCCGCTGGAGCGGCCTGCCCGTCCCCGCCACCTTCTCCACCGCGGCCGAGGCGGCCCTCCTGCCGGGACCGGCGGCGGTGGGCGCCGCCGTCCCGCTCGTCCTGCTGCGCCGCCGCCGGGCGTCGCACTGACGGCGGCCGCTCGGCGGAGGAGCTACCCGGGCCGGCCGAACTTGCGTACGTAGCGCCGCTGCCACGGGGTCTCCACCGCCCGGGGGTGGTAGCCGCGGCGGACGAACGTGACCGCGTCCTCGGCGGGGACCCCGTCCAGAACGGCCAGGGCGGCCAGCGCCGTCCCGGTCCGCCCGACCCCGCCCCCGCAGGCGACCTCGACCCGCTCCTGCGGAGCCCGCCGCCACACCTCCTCCAGGAGCTCCCGGGCCCGGCGCGGATCGGCCGGGAGCCGGAAGTCGGGCCACCGCAGCCACTGCGACTCCCACCGGACCGGGGGAGGCGTACGCCCCAGCAGATGGACGGCGAAGTCCGGCTCGCGCCCTTCGGGCAGCGGGTTGCGCAGGCCCCGGCCGCGTACCAGGCGCCCGGAGGGCAGTGTCAGTACGGCTCGGTCGGCCGCGTCCCAGCTGTCGTTCATACCGTCAATCTAGCCACCGGAAGCGTGCCGGGAGCACGGAAGCGGGGCACCGGATCAGCGATCCCGTGCCCCGCTTCCCTGAGCGCGCCGGTCAGGCAGCCGCACCCACCGGGGAATCGGCGGGCGCGGCCCCCGTCTCCCCGGCCGGCACCGCCGCCGTCCGGCGGGCGCCCTTCAGCAGGACGACCAGGCCGGTGGCCGCGAGGGTGCCGGCGGCGATCGCCAGCAGGTACAGGAACGGTTCACCGATCAGCGGCAGGCGCCGCGATCAGGAAGATCAGGTCCGCGGGACCGTCAGCCGCGCCGAAGTCGATGCCCCGGGCGCTGCGCCCGAAGGCCAGCGTCGGGGCGCTCACCTGCTCGCTCCGGCAGTGCGGGATGCCGATCCCGCCGTCGAGGCCCGTCGGCATCTGCGCCTCGCGGGCGGCGACGTCGGCCAGGAAGCCGTCGAGGTCGGTGACGCGGTGCGCGGCCACCATCCGCTCGGCGAGCGACCTCGCGGCGGCGTCCTTCGTCGCGGCGGACAGATCGAGGCCGACCAGTTCCGCGGTGATCAGCTCACTCATCGCGGTGCTCCTTGCTCGGGGACCGCCCGGCGGCGGCTCGGGGGACGAAAGGCGGCGGGCTCGTTCGGACGGGACTCGGGGCGCGGACCGCGGGGGCACCGGGGTTCGGGGTGTTCGGGGCTGTCATGGGGCGGGCTCCGTCAGCGGGTGGTCCA
Source organism: Streptomyces sp. NPDC088706 (assembly GCF_044752765.1). Classification (NCBI taxonomy): domain Bacteria; kingdom Bacillati; phylum Actinomycetota; class Actinomycetes; order Kitasatosporales; family Streptomycetaceae; genus Streptomyces; species Streptomyces sp. NPDC088706. The sequence goes on along the minus strand of NZ_JBIVLW010000006.1, from coordinate 59,554 downwards.
CGGGGACATCGGCGCTCGACGCGACCGCCGCCGGATCGAGATCGGCCGGTGTGGGCATGAGGCTCCCCGCCAGCTGCACCGCCGCCGCGCCATGGGGCGACGGCTGCGGCGAGCGCCTCGGGGCCCTGTCCGCCCGCCGTGAGGAAACCGGCGAGGGAGGCGTCCCCGGCGCCCACATCGCTGCGTACGGTCCCGGCCCGGGCGCTCGCGAAGTACGAGCCCGACGCCTCCACCAGCAACTGCCCGTCGGCCCCGAGGCTCGGCAGCACCGAGCGGGCGCCCCGCCCGCGCAGCTCCTCGGCCGCCTCCAGCGCGTCACCGACCGTGGCGAGCGGACGGCCGACGGCCTCGCCGAGCTCCTGGACGTTGGGCTTGATCACGTCGGGCCCCTCCCGCAGCGCGGCGGTCAGCGCCGCGCCGAAGGTGTCCAGGGCCATGCGCGTACCGGCCCGGTGGCTGCGGGCGACCAGCTCCGCGTACCACTGGGATGGCAGCCCGCGGGGCAGGCTGCCGCAGCACGCGATCCAGTCGGCGGAGGCGGAGCGGGCCCGTACGGCCTCCAGGAGGGCCTCCGCCTCGGCGGGGCTGAGCTCGGGCCCGGTGGCGTTGATCTTGGTGAGCGTGGAGTCGGACTCGATGAGCGAGACGTTGATCCGGGTGCTGCCGGCGACCGGGACCCCCGCGGCCTCGATGCCGTGCTCGCCGAGCAGCCGGGCGAGCAGCGCGCCCTCCGGACCGCCCATCGGGGCGACGGCGACGGTGCGGTGGCCGGCCGCCGCGACCGCGCGGGAGACGTTGACGCCCTTGCCGCCCGGGTCGACGCGGTCGGCCGTGGCCCGCAGGACGGTGCCGCGGACCAGGTCGGGCAGCTCGTAGGTCCGGTCCAGGCTGGGGTTGGGGGTGACGGTGAGGATCATGCGCGTACTACTTCCGTGCCCCGGCTCTCGATCGAGCGGGCGTCGTCGGGGCTGAGGCCCGTGTCGGTGATGAGGAGGTCCACGTCGGTCAGGTCACCGAAGCGGGCGAAGTGCCGCTGCCCGAACTTGCCCGAGTCGGCGAGCAGGACGACCCGGCGGGCGGCCTTGACCACCGCGCGCTTCACGGCGGCCTCGGCGAGGTCGGGCGTGGTGAGGCCGCTGCCGGGCGCGTAGCCGTTGGTGGCGAGGAAGACGACGTCGGCGCTGATCTCGGCGTACGCGCCGAGCGCCCAGGCGTCGACCGCCGCCCGCGTCCGGTGCCGGACCCGCCCGCCGACCAGGTGCAGCGCGATGCCCGGGTGGTCGGCGAGGCGGGCGGCGACCGGCAGCGCGTGCGTCACCACGGTCAGCGCCGCGTCGAGGGGGACGGCCGCGGCGAGCCGGGCCGTCGTGGTCCCGGCGTCGATGATCACGTTGCCGTCCGCGGGGAGCTCGGCCAGTGCCGCCCGCGCGATGCGGTCCTTCTCGTCGGCGGCCACGGCGTCGCGCTCGGCGAGGTCGGGCTCGAGGTCGAGCCGCCCGAGAGGGATGGCACCGCCGTGCACCCGGCGCAGCAGTCCCGCCCGGTCGAGCACCTTGAGATCACGCCGGACGGTCTCGGCGGTCACCTGGAACTCCTCGGCCAGGGAGAGCACGTCGACCCGGCCGCCCTCCCGGGCGAGGCGGAGGATCCCCTGCTGACGCTCCGGTGCGTACATGTGGTTTCGTATCCGTTTCATGCCCGAGTCTGTGGTTTCGGGCTCAGGTTACGTGCGGTGTAGGAGAAAGTAGACACATTCGGGCGGGGCGTGGGCATGCACGGGCACGAGACGTACTCGCGTGGGCGCATGCGTCGGCGGGGCGCACCGGCCACCGGTGCGCCCCGCCGATCCGTGTGCTCGGCGCTACCCGGGAGCGCCCTCGCTCAGCGGCCGGGCGAGCAGCGGGGTGCCGGGAGCCTGGTGTCCTCCGCTGGCGAGCATCCGCACCTCGCCCCGGTCGCTGATCTCGGCCCGGACGATGCCGCTCTCGTCCTCGTACACCGGAGATCCGCCCGCCCCGGTCCGGTCGGTCAGCCGGACGGCGACCACGTCGTCCTCGGCTCCGGACATCCGGAAGATGAGTTCGTAACGTTCCGTGTGCTCCATGACGGCCTCCCGGCGGGGCCACGACGACAGCCGGCCCTGACTCCATTGTTTCCCACCCGGGCGGGCGCCGCCCGGGGAGCGGAGGGAGGAGGGTGTTGTGCGACGGCCAACGGGCGGAGGTGTCCGGTCGATCGGGTGACTCCGGGCGGTAGGACAACATGACCGGTCGCCGGGAGGGCTAGGCATGCGTACATGAGACTTGAGCCCCGACGAAACAACCGTCTTTCCCCACGCTCCCGCAACCTCAAGGCGACCGGTGCCGCCGCCTGCCTGGCAGCCGCCGCTCTCCTGCTGACGGCATGCGGTCAGAGCTCGGACAGCGCGACGTCCGCGGCCACCGAAGCCGCGAAGGTCCTTCCGCAGCAGACGACGGCGTCCCCGTCGGCCACCGCGGCGCTGACCGAGGACCAGCAGGAGCGCAAGAGGGTGCTGGACGCCACCAAGGTCACCTTCGACGACGCCGCGACGACCGCGGTCGGCGAAGTGGCCAACAGCAAGCTCGTCGACCTGGATCTGGAGGGTGTGGACGACGACGACAGCGGCGCGAGCCCCAGCCCGACCGGCAGCCCCAGCCCGACCGGCAGCCCCACCGCGACCGGTTCGCCGAGCGCGAGCCCGGGTGCCGACGGTCCCGTCTGGGTCGCGGAAGTCGCCGAGAAGGACGGCACGGTCCACACCGTGCGGATCAACGCGGTCGACGGCAAGGTGATCGAGGCCCGTGTCGACGCGGACCAGGACGCCGAGGACAAGCAGCAGACGGCCGATCGGCTCGCCGCGGCCACGCAGACGCCCGAGCAGGCGGCCAAGGTCGCCACGCAGAAGAAGAAGGGGACCGTCACCTCCGTCGGCCTGGACGAGAACGACGGCAACGTGGTGATCTGGTCGGTCGACGTGGTCGGCTCCGACTGGAAGAAGACCACTTTCGACGTGGACGCCAAGAACGACACCATCGTCCGCGAGGAGACCGACAACGACTGACCGTCCCCGGACGGTGTGACCTCGGTGGTGTGCCGGTGCGGGCGCACCACCGAGCGCGCGAAGGGGTACGCCGGACGCCCGGCGCACCCCTTCCCCTATGCCCGCGACGGCTTGCGCCGGTCGAGCAGCCGGCAGACGAAGTCCTCCTGGAGACCGCGGAGGGTGGCCAGCAGCCGGGGGTTCGTGACGCTGTTGACCTGCGAGGTGAGTGAGACGGTCAGCGACCGCTCGCCGTCCTTGGTGGCCGCCGCCAGCTGGGTGTAGCCGGGGAAGTTGCCGGTGTGGCCGTACACGGTCCCGCACCGCGTCCGGTACGCGAAGAGGGCGAGCCCGGCCTCGTTGCGCCCGGGCCCCGCCGGTTCGGAACTGCCCGCCACGAACGTCAGCTGCCGGCGGCGGGTCCGCGGACCCAGGTCCCGGCCACCGGCCCAGGCGCGGATGAAGGCGCCCAGCTCCCCAGGTGTGGAGACGATGCCGCCGGACGCCCACACCCCGGAGGCGCCGAGCGCGGTGGAGATGTCCTGCGGCCGGTTGGGCGGATCCACGTCGTAGCCGTGCAGGTACGGCTCGGGCAGCCGGTACCCCTGGGGCAGCGAGGTGGACCCCAGCCCCAGCGGCCGGTACACGATCTCGGCCAGCAGCCGCTCGTAGCGGGTGCCCGTCGCGGCCTCGGCGACGAGGGCCACGGCGATGTTGTCGGAGTTGGAGTACCGGTACGCCGAACCCGGCCGGAAGCGCAGCGGGTCCCCGGACACGTACCGCAGCAGCTCGCGCGAGTCGAAGCGCCGGCGCGGATCGGCGGCGAACTCGGCGATGAACGCGGGGTCCTCGGTGTAGTCCGGCAGCCCGCTGGTGTGGTTGAGGAGCTGGCCGACGGTGACCCGGTGCCAGGCGGCGGGCAGCCGGGGCAGCCACCGGCCGAGGGTGTCGTCGAGCGAGACGCGTCCGCTGTCGACCAGGTGCAGCGCGACCGCGCCGCTGAAGGCCTTCGCCACGCTGGCGATCCGCATGTGGTCGGTGGTCCGCGGCGGCCGCTCGGTGCCGAGCTCGGCGGTACCGGCCCGGTACACCTCGCTGCGGCCGTCGACCGTCAGTACGGCGATGGCCCCGGGCGGCCCGCCGGGGGCGTCCACCAGCGCCCGGAGCCCGTGCTGCAACTCCCGGTCGACCGGCCTCTGCCTGCCGTCGCCCCCGTCACCGCCCGCCCGGGCGGGTCCGGTCATCAGCCCGGCGAGCGAGGCGGCGGCCAGCGCGGCTACGACGGCTCTTCGCCGCAGCGGCCGGTAAGGGGCGCGCGGAAGGGGACGTGTGGGCACGGGCGTACCTCCAGAAGGTGTGGTGGGGGCGGGTGCGTGCGGCCCCGGAGGTGCCGGTGGACCGGATGCCCTCAGGGCGTCCTTGGCTCTGCTCCGCCGGCGCCGGCCTCCGGCTGCCGCGAGCCCAGCATCGGGCGGCCGCGCGGGAAGCGCCGCTGAGGTGGACCATCCGGCCGATCACCGCCACCCGCCCGGCGTCCCGCCCCCTCCGCACGTACCGCTCACCGGGGCGGGGCGGCGTCCCCGCGCAGCTCCAGGACGTACCGTCGCCCCGGGCGGTCACCGAACATGACGTCCTCGACCGGCTCGAACCCGGCTCGTGCCAGCACCGCGCGGGAACCCGCGTTGTCGAGCGTCGTCTCCGCCCGCAGCAGGGTCAGCCCGTACTCCCGGACCGCGGACCCGCACAGCTGCCGGACCGCCCAGGTCGCCAGCCCGCGCCCCGCGGCCCTCTCCGCGATCCGGTAGCCGAGCTCGGCCGAACCGTCCTCGACCCCGATGAGGTTGATCCGGCCCAGGATCGTCCCGTCGGGCTCCTCCATGACATGGAAGTGGTGCAGTCCGGCGTCCTGCTCGGCGAGCAGTTCCCGGTGGCGTGCGGCGAAGCCGGTGAAGTAGTCGTCGCCCCGGTCGGGCACCGAGGCGGAGAAGTACGCGCGGTTCTCCCGCTCGAACGCGAGCAGGGCCTCGGCGTGGCCGGGCCGGAGGCGGCTGATGATCGTCATACCGTGATGCTAATGACCCGCTCCCGCGTACGAGCCCCGCGGTGGGAACGGCGGACGCGCGAGGTCACGAGGTCACGAGGGGAGTTGACGTTCCAGCGCGTGGGCCAGGCCGCGCTCGGCGTCGTCGGCCGAAGCCCGGCGGTAGGCCCGTTCGTACGCCGAGTCGCCCGCCGCCCGCCGGGCCTGGAGCTCCCACTGTTCCCGGATCGCCCCGAGCTCGGGGGTGCCGCGGTGCGGGTGGCCGATGATCCGCCAGTACGTGTGGCCCGTGCCGGAGGTACGGGCCGCCGCGACCCCGTCCCCCTGGGCGGCGATGGCACCGGCGAGCAGATCGAGGCCGAGGGCGATGCCGAGGCTGTCGTGCAGCTCGTGCTTGCTCGCGAGCATCGCGCGGGCGTGGCTCTCGGCGTGCCGGGGACGGCCCCGCAGCAGATGGATGAGGGCGAGCTGGTGGTCGGCGTAGGCCCGCGCCCAGTGCTCGCCGAAGCGCAGGCTTATCCGCTGGAGCCGGGTGGCCTCCTGGTACGCCTCGTCCAGGCGGCCGAGCGCCGACAGGGCGAAGAGGCGTATCACCCGGCAGCGCATCTGGGAGGGGGACTCGGCGGGGTCCCCCGGGTGCAGTCGCAGGGCCCGGTCGCTGACCAGGTGCGCGGTCTGCGGCCGGCCCATCATCAGGTAGGTGAAGCTCATGGAGTGGGCCGCCGAGAGGGCGGCCTCGGCGTCCTGGCCGAGCCGGGCGGCCTCCTCGCACCGAGCACCGACACGGCGGGCCGCCTCATGGTCCCCCTGGAGGGTCAGCGTGATGCCGAGGGCCCAGAGGGCGCGGGTGCGGTGCGGGCCGGCCGAGAGGGGCAGGGCCAGCACCCGCTCCAGATAGGTCCGGGCCTGGTGCAGGTGACCGCAGCAGCTCCAGAACAGACCGGCGCAGCCGGCCATCTCCATCGCCTTCTCGGGGTCCTCGGCCAGCAGATGCTCCAGGGCCGCGCAGAGGTCCGCGTGGGTGGCGGCGACCCTGCGGTACCACTCGACCTGGCGGGGCCCCAGCCAGCCGGTGTGCGCCTGCACGGCCGTCTGCGCGAAGTGCCGGGCGTGCCGGTCCGTGAAGAGCGCGTCCTCCGCCAGCTCGGCGAGCCACATCGCGCCGTACTCACGCAGCGTGTCCAGCATCCGGTAGCCCTCGCCGGTCCGCCGGAGGACGGACTGCTCGGCGAGGCCCTCCAGCGCGGGGGCGACTTCCTCGGCGCCGAGGGGTCCGCCCGCACACACCGCCTCGGCGTCGGCCGTCATGATGACGCCCCGGAAGACGGAGAGCCGCGCCCACAGCAGCCGCTCCAGCGGGGCGCAGAGCTCGTGGCTCCAGCCGATGGTGGTGCGCAGGGCGCGGTGGCGGCGGGGCCACAGCGTGTCGTCGCTGAGGGCGTCCAGCCGGGAGGCCAGCCGCCCGGTGATCTCCTGCGCGCTGCTCTCCCGGAGCTGCGCGCAGGCCAGCTCGACGGCCAGCGGTATCCCTTCGAGGCGGCGGCAGATCTCGGCCACGGCCGCCGTGTCGCCGGGAGCGTCGAGCACCAGTCCGGGTACGACGGTGGCGGCGCGGTCGAGGAAGAGCCGTACGGCCTCGTCGCCGTCCTCGCCGGCGGAGAGCGGGGGCACCTCCACGGCGTGCTCGCCCTCCGCGCCCAGAGGCTGCCTGCTGGTGGCCAGGACGGTCAGTCCGGGAGCGGCGGAGAGCAGTTCGGTGACGAGCTGCCGGCAGGAGTCGACGACGCGCTCGCAGCAGTCCAGGACGAGCAGCAGGTGGCGGTCGGCGAGCCATTCGCAGAGCGCGGCCACCGGACGCCGAGGGCTGTGGTCCAGCAGTCCGACGCCGTCGCAGACCGTCGTGGTGAGCAACTGGTCGTCATCCAGATGGGAGAGGTCCGCCCACCACACGCCGTCCGCGTACCGGTCCCGGACGTGCCCGGCGGTCCGGAGGGCCAGCCGGCTCTTGCCGACCCCGCCGCTCCCACTGAGGGTGACCAGCCGGTGATCCTGAAGTGCCCGGTCGATGTCGTCCAGTTCGCTGTCGCGGCCGACGAAGGTGGTCGTCACGACGGGAAGGTTGCCCATCACGCGAGCCATCCTGCCTCGGTGAGGCCCGCGGCCTCCGTTCATAGCGAAAAGCAGTCAGAAACGGCTGACAATATCTCCTGCCCGATCGGAAGTTGACGCATCCGGAAGGTGGGGCGCCGGCGTCGGAGAGCGCGGCGAGCGAGCGGACCGAGGCACTGTCCCACCCCTGCGTTACGTTGCTGTCATGACGAACTTCGCGCAGGCCCGCGCCGAGGAGCAGCACACCAGCGCCGAGCCGGAGCCGACCCGAGCCGTGCCCGAGCCGGTCCCCGCCGTGCCGGAGCCGACCCGCGCGGAGCCGGTGACGGAACACCCGGAGATCACCTACATCGGATGCGCCCGGTGCGGTACCCAGATCGCGGGGCTCGACGGCCGCTACGCCTGCTCGGGCTGTGGCTGGGTGAACGAGTGGACCGAGGGGCACCGGCCCCTGCCCGCGGCCGGGCGGCGGCGTGCCCCGGCGGCCCCGCGCCCTCGGCAGCTCTGAGCGGGGGGCCTGAGCGGGGGGCGGGGCCGGACACGGCCCGGACGCCGTTCCGGCAGCTCCGGGGCGTCTCGGTCCCCGGACCGGGAATCGCGGCGTCCGGCGCCCACCACGTACACTCGCCCCCGCTCCGCCGACCGGCGGGGCTTTACGCACCAGACCTGACGGGGATACGCATGAGTTCCGCAGACAGCACCGAAGCACCGATCTACGCCGGCCTCGTGGAGGAGCAGGGAGACGTGCTCGCCGAGGTACGGCGCGTGGCCGAGGAGGTCCTCCGCGACGCGGACCGCGCCATCGACTTCGGCGGCGTACGGTCGTCCGCCGCCTACCGCTAGGCCGCGACGGACGTGCACATGTCCATCACGAGACGATAGACGTCGTGCAACTATTGCCATGTTCTTGCGCGTGTAGGGCGACGGCTTACTGAACACCCGTCATCGGCGCGCGTGGGTGGGGCCGCGGTCCGACCGAGTGCTTCCGGGCACCGGTACCACCGCGGCCACCCGGCGGTCGGCCTCCGGAGGTTCCCTCCCGCCCCGGTGAGCGGCCCGCGCGTCCGCGCGGAGAGCGCTCCCGAAGCTTCGCTCTAGAAGCTTCGCTCCAGAAGGGTTCATCTCCCTCGCGTTTCCCGCAGTGGCCCATGGTTCGTCATGGCTGTCACCGCTTGCGGATGTTGCAGACGTTGCAGATGTGGCGGAGGCGCCGTGCCCGCAATCGTCGGATCCACCCCTCCGTATGCAGCCTTTCGCCCCTGCTTCCATGGGCTCTTGTCCCGCACAACGGTCAAGAGCTGTCAATGATTTACGAAATCAACGCGACATCTTGCGGCCATTCGTCGGCGGTGGTTGAGTGTGGTCCGCCACACAGCTCGGGGCTGTGGGCTTCCCGCACTCCTGCCCTAGAGGGGTCCACCGATGAGAAGTTCTGTTCTTCGTCGTACCTGCGTCACCGCCGTCGCCACCGCACTGGCCGCCACCGGCCTGGCCGCCTGCGACTCCGAGGGCGGGAGCACCGCGGACGGCAGGACGCGCATCACCGTCAACTGCTGGCCCCAGCCGAGTGCGAAGATCGACCACCAGCGGTTCGACGAGGACGTCAAGACGTTCGAGAAGCAGAACCCGGACATCGACATCACCGCGCACGACGCCTTCCCGTGCCAGGACCCCAAGACGTTCGACGCGAAGCTGGCCGGCGGCCAGATGGAAGACGTGTTCTACACGTACTTCACCGACACCGACCGCGTCGTCTCCATCAACCAGGCCGCGGACATCACCGATTACGTCAAGGACCTCACGTCGTACAAGGACATAGCCCAGCCGCTACGTGACGCCTACACGGTCGACGGGAAGGTCTACGGCGTCCCGCGCACCAACTACTCCATGGGCCTGCTCTACAGCAAGGCGCTGTTCGCCAAGGCGGGCCTCGACCCCGCCGAGCCGCCGGCCACCTGGCCCGAGGTCCAGGCCGCCGCCAAGAAGATCGCGGGCCTGGGCAACGGCACCGTCGGCTTCGCCGAGTACAGCGCCCAGAACCAGGGTGGCTGGCACTTCACCGCCCACATCTACTCCCAGGGCGGCTCGGTCGTCAGCGAGGACGGCAAGCAGGCCACGGTCGACACCCCCGAGGGCAAGGCCGTCCTGCAGAACCTGAAGGACATGCGCTGGCGCGACAACTCCATGGGCGCCAAACAGCTCCTCATCATCAACGACACCCTCCAGATGATGGGCGCCGGCAAGCTCGGCATGTACCTCGCCGCCCCCGACAACGTGCCGCGCATCGTCAAGGAGGCCGGCGGGAAGTACGAGGACCTGGCGTTCGCCCCGATGCCCGGCGGCAAGGGCACCCTCATGGGCGGCGACGGCTACATGTTCAACAAGAAGGCCACCCCGGCCCAGATCAAGGCCGGACTCAAGTGGCTGGAGTGGACCTTCCTCACCCCGGGCCAGGGCTACATGAACAACTACGCCCGCGCCGCCGAGGACAAGTCACCGGTCGGCCTGCCCGAACCGCGGCTGTTCACCGGCGCCACCGACACCAAGGACCAGCAGCTGAAGAAGGCCTCCGCCAACGTGCCGGTGGAGAACTACCAGGCGTTCATCGACGGCGGCCAACAGCTCGACATGAAGCTGGAGCCCAAGCACGGCCAGCAGATCTACGCCGTTCTCGACGGCGCCGTCTCCGCGGTCCTCACCAAGAAGGACGCCGACATCGACCGACTCCTCAAGGACGCCCAGGCCAAGATCGACGGAATCCTGACCCGGGGCTGAGCCATGAAGACCACCTCCCAGCCCGCTCCACCCGCGCTGACGCGGCCCGCCCGCGCGACGCCCCCCTCGCGGAGCGGCCGTCCCGCGGGCCGGGGGCCGCTGGGCCCACTGCGCCGGAAGATCGCCGACCAGGCCACCGCCTACGCCTTCCTGACCGGCGGTCTGCTCTGCTTCATCCTCTTCTCGTGGTACCCGGCCGTCCGGTCGGTGATCATCGCGTTCCAGAAGTACACGCCCGGCTCCGACCCGCAGTGGGTGGGCACCGCCAACTTCACCCGGGTCCTCCAGGACCCCGAGTTCACGGCGGCCTGGCGCAACACGCTCACCTTCACCGTGCTCGCCCTGGTCATCGGCTTCGCCGTCCCGTTCGTCATGGCCCTGGTCCTCAACGAGCTCCGCCACGCCAAGGCGTTCTTCCGGGTCGTCGTCTACCTCCCGGTGATGATCCCCCCGGTGGTCAGCGCTCTGCTGTGGAAGTGGTTCTACGATCCGGGCGCGGGCCTCGCCAACGAGGTGCTCGGCTTCCTCCACCTGCCGGCGTCGAACTGGACCAACGGCGCCGACACCGCCCTCGTCTCCCTCGTCGTCGTGGCCACCTGGGCCAACATGGGCGGCACCGTCCTCATCTACCTCGCCGCGCTCCAGGGCATCCCCGGCGAGCTGTACGAGGCGGCCGAGCTGGACGGCGCGTCCGTGTGGCAGCGCATCCGGCACGTCACCATCCCGCAGACCCGCTTCATCATCCTGATGCTGATGCTGCTCCAGGTCATCGCCACGATGCAGGTGTTCACCGAACCCTTCGTCATCACCGGAGGCGGACCGGAGAACTCCACCGTCACCGTGCTCTACCTGATCTACAAGTACGCCTTCCTCTACAACGACTTCGGTGGCGCGTCCGCCCTCAGCGTGATGCTCCTGCTGGTGCTCAGCGCCTTCTCCGCCCTGTATCTGCGAATCACCCGCACCGACTGAGAGGAGCGGCCGCCCACCATGACCCAGACAGCTCCACCCCCGGTACCGCAGCCGCCCGCCTCCCTCACCGAGCGGCCGGCGGACGCCCCCGCCGAGCGCTCCGTACGCACCATCGTCTCCCCGCTCGCGCTCGCCGGGCGGCGCGGCAAGGCCACGTACTGGTCGGTGTTCGCCCTCGTCGTCCTCCTCTTCGCCTTCGCGTTCCTCTTCCCCGTCTACTGGATGGTCACAGGGGCGATGAAACCGCCCAAAGAAGTGGTGCGCACCCCGCCCACCCTGGTCCCCGAGCAGTGGCAGGTGACCGGCTACACCGACGCCTGGGACCTGATGCGGCTGCCGACCCACCTGTGGAACACGGTGGTCCAGGCGACCGGTGCCTGGGTGTTGCAGATCATCTTCTGCACGGCCGCCGCCTACGCCCTGTCCAAACTCAGGCCCGCGTTCGGCAAGGTGATCCTCGGCGGCATCCTCGCCACCCTGATGGTCCCGGTCCAGGCCCTCGTCGTGCCGAAGTACCTGACCATCGCGGACCTGCCGCTGATCCACGTCAACCTGCTGAACGACCCGCTGGCCATCTGGCTGCCGGCCGTGGCGAACGCCTTCAACCTCTACCTGCTCAAGCGGTTCTTCGACCAGATCCCGCGCGATGTGCTGGAGGCGGCGGAGATCGACGGCGCGGGCAAGCTCCGTACGCTCCGGTCCATCGTGCTGCCCCTGTCCCGGCCGGTGCTCGGCGTCGTCTCGATCTTCGCGCTCGTCGCCGTGTGGCAGGACTTCCTCTGGCCGCTCATGGTCTTCTCCGACACCGAGAAGCAGCCGATCAGCGTCGCCCTGGTCCAGCTCTCCCAGAACGTGCCGCTGACCGTGCTGATCGGCGCCATGGTCATCGCGAGCATCCCGATGGTCCTGATGTTCCTCGTCTTCCAGCGGCACATCATCGCCGGGATCAGCGCGGGGAGCACGAAGGGCTGACCGATCGGCGGCACCGAAGGCCCCAGGACCCGCCGCCCCCCCCCGGCATCCCGCCCCGCTCCGGGGCGGCGGCGCCAGAACCTCCAGCACCTCCCCGTTGCGCGGACCCGGCAGACCCCGCCGGCCACCGCGCCCGTCCGAAAGGAACCCGCCTTATGGAAGGCAGCCAGCTCGCCGCCGACGACTGGTGGCGCTCGGCCGTCATTTACCAGGTCTACGTCCGCAGCTTCGCCGACGGCGACGGCGACGGCACCGGCGATCTGACGGGTGTGCGGTCCCGGCTGCCCTACCTGGCCGAACTCGGCGTGGACGCCCTCTGGTTCACGCCCTGGTACCTCTCCCCGATGGCGGACGGCGGCTACGACGTCGCGGACTACCGGGTCATCGACCCGGCCTTCGGCACACTCGCGGAGGCCGAGAAGCTCATCGCCGAGGCCCGCGAGGCGGGCATCCGCACCATCATCGACATCGTCCCCAACCACGTCTCCGACCAGCACGTCTGGTTCCGGGCGGCGCTCGCCGCCGGCCCCGGCAGCCCGGAGCGCGAACTCTTCCACTTCCGCCCCGGCCGCGGCGCCCACGGCGAACTGCCGCCCAACGACTGGGAGAGCGAGTTCGGGGGAGGGCCCTGGACCCGCGTCGAGGACGGCGAGTGGTACCTGCACCTCTTCGCCACCGAACAGCCCGACCTCAACTGGGCCCACCCGGCCGTCCGCCAGGAGCACGAGGACGTCCTGCGCTTCTGGTTCGAGCGGGGCGTCGCCGGGGTCCGCGTCGACTCCGCCGCCCTCGTCGCCAAGGACCCGGCGCTCCCCGACCTCGCCGGGCACCCGGGGCCACACCCGTACGTCGACCGGGACGAGCTGCACGACATCTACCGGAGCTGGCGGGCCATCGCCGACGAGTTCGACGCCATCTTCGTCGGCGAGGTCTGGCTCCCGGACTCCGAGCGCTTCGCCCGCTACCTGCGCCCCGACGAGCTGCACACCGCCTTCAACTTCAGCTTCCTCAGCTGCCCCTGGGACGGCGAGCGGCTGCGCCGGTCCATCGAGGAGACCCTCGCCGAACACGCCCCGGTCGGCGCCCCCGCCACCTGGGTCCTGTGCAACCACGACATCACCCGGACCGTCACCCGCTACGGCCGCGAGGACACCGGCTTCGCCTTCACAGCCAAGGCGTTCGGCGTCCCCAGCGACCCGGAGCTCGGCACCCGCCGCGCCCGCGCCGCCGCCCTGCTCTCCCTCGCCCTGCCCGGCGCCGTCTACCTCTACCAGGGCGAGGAGCTGGGCCTGCCGGAGGCCGACGTACCGCTGGACCGCATCCAGGACCCGATGTACTTCCGCTCCCAGGGCCGGGCCCCCGGCCGCGACGGCTGTCGCACCCCGCTGCCCTGGGCGGCGGACGAACCGTACGCGGGCTTCGGCTCGACGGTGGAACCCTGGCTGCCGCTCCCGGCCAACTGGGCGGCCCACGCCGCCGACCTCCAGGCCACCGATCCCGCCTCCATGCTGGCCCTCTACCGTGAGGCCCTGCGGCAGCGGCGCTCCCTGCCCGAACTGCACACCGGGCAGCTGCGCTGGCTGAGCGAGGAGCGGGACCTCCTGGTGTTCGCGCGGGGCGCCACCCTGGTCTGCGCGGTCAACCTGGCCGATGCCCCCGCCGAACTCCCGGCCCACACCGGCGTCCTGCTGGCCAGCGGTCCCCTGGACGACGACGGCCGGCTGCCCAGGGACACGGCGGTGTGGCTGGCGGTCTGACCCCGTACGAGAACCGGCCCCGGACACCGCGACGGCGTCCGGGGCCGAGCTTCTGAGACCGCCGCGATCCGGCCGCCCCGGCACCGCCGACGGTCTGCCCGACCGCGTACCGGATCGCGCAGCAGCACCAGCGCGTCGGGCGCCCGCTCGACCGTCGCGGCGGCGATGTCGGCGAGCCTGCGCATCCCCGGCGGCGCGGGCACCGCCGACAGCCGCGCCATGAGCCCGGCCAGCACCTCCAGCACCGCGGTGTCGTCCGGCTCGCCCGACAGCGGGCGTCCCGCGTCCAGCCGCTCCCGCAGCTGCGCGCCCGCCACCGGATCGATGTCGAGCAGCGCACCACCCCGTCGCCGTCCCAGGCGCGGAGCCCCGCGGCCACCCCGGAGATCTCCTCGGCCGGCGGCTGGAGCTTGAGCACCGCGGGCGTACCGTCCGCGCGGACCACCGGCAGCACCAGCCCGGCCATACCGTGGCCGGCCGGCCCGTCCCTACGGAGCCCCCAGCCGTCCAGGAACTCGGCGGCCAGCCGGGGCAATGCGGCCGGCCACGCACGGCCCGGGCCGTCGCCGGGTGTGCCGTACGACGCGACCAGGGCGGCGGGGATGTCGCAGGGGGCGGGGTTCATGTGGGACCACTCCTCGGGGAGGCCTCCGACTCGGGGGGTGGTCCCGCATGAACCCCGCAGTCTGCCGCCGTGCCCGTACGCGTCGCGCACGATTTCCGCCGTGCCCGTAGGCGCGCACCGTCTTGCGCCGGCCGGAACACGACAGGCCGAGCACCCCGGCGCACCCGGCTGAGTATCCGGACTCAGGTCCGAGGCCCACGCCGCCGCGACGATGAACACGACCGCGCAGGTCACCTCACCGACCAGAAACCCCAGGAGAGCCGTGCTCAGCAGCATCGCAGCCGCCGTCGTCCCTTGCCTCGGCCGCCTCACGGTCACCGTCGACCGCGGCGGCGCCCCGGCGCCCGGCTCCATCATCGTCGCCAACCACACCTCCCTCGCCGACCCCGGCGTCGTCCTCGCCGCGCTGCTGCGCCTCGACATCGAACCGGTGGTCCTGGCCACCGCCGGCCTCTGGCGCGTCCCGGTCCTCGGCCGGCTCCTGGAGCGCGGCGGCCACGTCCCCGTACACCGCAACACCCACCGGGCGGCCGACGCCCTCGGCACAGCGGCCGCCGCGCTGGGGGCGGGCCGCCACGTCCTCATCTACGGGGAGGGCCGGCTGCCGCTGCGCGGGGACGCGGCCGAGGCGCCGCCGGAGAGCTTCCGCAGCGGCCTCGCCCGCCTGGCCCACGCCTCCGGCGCGCCCGTCGTCCCCCTCGGGCAGGCCGGCGCGCGCCGGGTGACCTCCGGCTCCGGCGCCAAGCAGATCGCCGGTTTCCTCACCGCTCCGGCCCGCCGCCCCCGGCTCCATGTCCATCTCGGTTCGCCGGTGCACCTGCCCCTGGGCGTCGAAGCCGCGACCGCGACCGCCCGTGACGCCGTCACCACCGCCTGGCGCACAGCCGCCCGGCACCTGGGCGAACCCGCGGCGGCGCTCGCCGTACGGTGAGGGCCACGGCGGTCGCGGGCCCACCGCCCGGGTGGCGCCGCAGACCCGGGCGGCGTACGTATGGAGGGCAGGTTGTCGCGGCGAGGAGACGGATCGGCGATGACGGAGGCAGAGCGGACCACCCCCGCGCCCGGAGTTCCCTGCTGGGTCAGCCTCATGACCCGGGACCTGCGCGCCGCACAGGACTTCTACACGGCCGTCCTCGGGTGGACCTTCCGCTCCGGCACCCTCGGCGAGGGGTTCACCGTCGCGCACGCCGACGGCCTGCCCGTCGCGGGGGTCGGCCGCATCGGCCCCGGCCTGCCCACCGCCACCACCTGGACCCCGTATTTCGCCGTCGCCGACGTGGACGCCACCGCCGCCCGCGTACGGGAACGCGGCGGCACGATCGCCGTCGGACCGATCCGGCTCGGCCCCGGCAGGGGAGCCGTGGCCGCGGACCGCGAAGGGGCCGGGTTCGGCTTCTGGGAGGGCCGTACCCCGCCCTGGTCCATCGGCCGGGGCAGTGCACCCGCCTCCCTCGAACTGCGCACGAGCCACGCGTTCGACGCCGCGATCTTCTACGCCGAGGTCTTCGGCTGGGACCCCCACGAACCCGGCGGCTGCGAGGTCGGCTACGCCTACAAGCAGGACACCGTGGTCGTGCGGCACGGCGGCCACACCGTGGCCACCCTGCGCGGCGGCGGCGACGGGTCGTCCCCCGACCCCCGGCTGCGCCCCCGGTGGCACGTCCGCTTCCGGGTCGACGACCTGACGGCGGCGACCGAGGCCGCGCGGGCGGCGGGCGCGGAGGTCTCCCCGTCGGCCCTCTCCCCGGACGACGGCCCGGAGTCGATGATCGGCGACCCCGAGGGCGCCCTCTTCACGGTCAGCGCCCGCCGGGCACTCGCGTCCCCCGAGTGACGGGGCCGGGCGGATCAGCAGGTGCGGAAGACGTACCCCGACCGTCCCGCGGGCCGTACGTCGAGGTCCCGCCGCACCACGGAGAGCTGCCCGCCCACGGAGGAGCAGGCCTCGGTGAAGTCGCGGGCGGTGTATTCGATGACGAAGACCTTGTTGCCGTACGCGGTGGCGTAGTCGGCGCACTCGTCGTAGCGACCGCACTCCTCCGCGACCGCGAAGTCGAAGCCGATGCTCTTGCGCTGCTCCAGCAGGTCGGTGGTGTTCTTCTGGCCGATCGCCAGCCCCGCCGCGTGCGCCCGGGTGGCCAGCAGCTTGGCGAACGCGGCGTTGTGCGCGCGGGTGAGCCGCCCGCCGGAACGCTCGTACGAATCGAGGTTGTCCGGCTCCACCGCCTGGAAACCGGACTTCGCGCAGCCGTCGATCCAGCCGCCGACGATCGCGGCGAGCCGGGTGCGCTTGGCCGCCGTCGAGGTGTCCAGCAGCGCCTCGCCCCAGGCCTCGTCGTTGACCGGCCCGCCGCTGCCGTCGCGCAGCAGCAGGTCCGGGTTCTCCTTCCGCCACCAGTCCATGGCGTCCGGCTGGGTCTGGAAGGCGTTGACGTAGCAGACGTTGTACAGACCGCGCACCGGCTTGGCGCCCCGGTCGCGGGAGAGCGCCTCGACCCCGGCGGGCGGGGTGTAGGCCCCGCCGATCTGGTAGTCGAAGGTGGCGTTCGCCTGGGGGAGGACGACCTTCGGGGCCGGCTTGGCCGCGAAGGCGCTGGAGAACAGGACCCCCGCGCCGGCGGTCACGGCGACCCCGCCGGCCAGGGCCGCGAGAGTGGACCTGCGGCGGAGGAAGGGGGTGGCGGCGTGCTGGGGCATGGGGGCTCCTGTGCGTGGACTTCTTACCTGCCCCCGCATCATGAACGGCCGATCATGAGCGAATCGTGAGCGTCAGCCCCCCGGACGCGTGCTCCCGTCCCTCCCCGCGCGCTTTCGCCGCGACCGGGCGGGCGCGAGCCGCAGCACGAACACGGCACCGCCGCCGGTCCGGCTCCGCACGGTCAGACCGCCCCGGTGGGCGAGGGCCACCCGGTGCACCAGCGAGAGGCCGATGCCCGTACCGCCGCCCGGCGACCGGAAGCGCTCCATCAGCTCCGGCAGCCGCCCGGGCTCCACCCCCGGACCGCGGTCGGCGACCGAGACCTCCGGCCCGTGCACGGAGACGAGCAGCTCGGCCCGCTCCGGCGACCCGGGCGTACGACCGTGGCGTACGGCGTTGTCGAGCAGGTTGCGTACGGCCACCCGCACCAGCGCCGCGTCGGCGTCGACCACCGACTCCCGCAGGTGCAGCTCCAGCCGGTACCCGCCTTCCGGCAGGTCCGCGCAGGCCTCCTCCACGAGCTGGTCCAGCCGCAGCGGCCCGGTCCGGACGGACTCCACGGCGGCCTCCAACCGCCCCCGGGTCAGCAGGTTCTCCACCACATGGCCCATCCGGTCCGCCGCCCGGCGGATCCTCGGCAGATGGTCCGCCGGCCCGCCCGAACCGCGCTCGGCCATCTCCACCGAGCCGCGCATCACCGCCACCGGCGTCCGCAGCTCGTGCGCCGCGTCCGCGAGCAGCCGCTCCTGCTGCTCCAGCGCCCGCCAGGCGGGCCGCATGCTCCGCCCGGAGAGCACATGGCCGGTGAGCGCGGCCAGCGCGCTCAGGGCGGCGCACCCGACGACGAGGGAGAGGACCAGACTGCGGTGCTCGGCCGCCCCGTACTCCGGGTCCCCGACCGCGACGGCCGCGCCCGCCACCTTGTCGGTGGCGTCGTGGTAGAAGGGCACGGCCAGCAGCCGCACGGGCCCGCCCGCGCGGTCCCGCTCCCGCGCCCGCACGGTCCCCTCGGTGCGCATCGCGGAACGCGTCGCCCGGGCGAGCGTCGCGGCCGGCACGTCGAACTGCTGGGTGCGGCCCCGGAAGACCACGGCCGGGCCGCTGCCGGGCCGGTCCTCCAGCACCAGGATCTGGGGCGTGCCCGCGGTCGCCTCGTCGTCCTGGAGGCCGTCGAGCCGGATGCGGTCGTCCTCGTAGTAGACGAGCGAGGCGGCGACGGAGGCCCGGCGGCGCATCTCGTCGTACTCGGCCGTCTGCCGGGACCGGTCGTCGGTGCGGATCACCAGCCAGGACAGGCAGCTCAGCCCGACGACGGTGATCAGGGTGTACGCCGCGGTCAGGCGCAGTTGCAGCCGGCGCAGCCGGGTCCGGGCCGGGGAGCGGCGCCGCCGTGCGGTCCCGGCCATCAGGCGGGCCCCGGCCCCGCACCCAGCAAGAACCCCTGGCCGCGCACGGTGTGCACGAGAGCCGGGGTGCCGAGCTTGCGCCGCACACCGGCGATGACGGCGTCCACCACGTTGGAGACCGGGTCGGCCATCTCGTCCCAGCAGTGCTCCAGCAGCGCCGTACGCGTGACGACGCTGTCCCGGTGCACCAGGAGCTGCTGGAGCACGGCGTACTCCTTCGGGCTCAGCGAGAGCAGCACCCCGCCCCGCCGCACCTCGCGCCGCGCCAGGTCCATCACCACGTCCGCGCAGCTCAGGAAGGCGGGCAGCCGCTCGGCCGCCCGCCGGGTCAGGCTGCGCACCCGCAGGACGAGCTCACGCAGGGCGAACGGCTTGGCCAGGTAGTCGTCCGCCCCGCTCTCCAGCCCGTGCAGCCGGTCGGGCAAGGTGTCCAGCGCGGTGAGGCAGAGCACAGGCACCGCCCAGCCCGCCCGGCGCCTGCTCTCCAGCCGGCCGAGGGAGTCCCCGGTGGGCAGCATCCGGTCCAGGACCACGCAGTCGTACGCGGTGACGTGCAGCATCACGTCCGCCTCGGGCCAGTCGCCCGCCTCGTCGACGGCGAACCCCGCCTCGCGCAGCCCCGCCGCGGTCACCGCCCGCAGGTCGTCGTCGTCCTCCACCAGCAGCACGCGCAAGGAGACGCCTCCAGGTCTCTCGGGATGGCCCCCGCGGGTGACCCGGCGGGCCCTGGGGAGGGAACCGGGGGCCGGGCCCGGGGGGAGACCCGCCATCCTAAGGCGCGAGCCCGCCGCCCGGGGCAACCGGTCAGCCGCTCCCCGGCCGGCCCCCGTCGAGTGCCTCCGCCGCCTGGGCCAGCACCGCCCCGGCCACGGTGGCGAGGGCCGGTGAGTCGAGCTTCCACTGCTGCCAGTACAGGGGCACGTCGACGTGACGGTCCGGGGCGAGGGCGACCAGAAGGCCGGCCTCCAGCAGCGGGCGCGCCTGGACGTCGGGCAGCATGCCCCAGCCCATCCCCGCCACCACGGCGTCCACGAACCCCTCCGATGTGGGCACGTAGTGGCGCCGCGCGCCCGCCCGCCGACCGCACCCCAGCGCGCGGACGAAGGAGTCCTGGAGGTCGTCACGCCGGTCGAAGTCCACCACCGGCGCGTCCGCGATCAGCTCGCGCAGCGGTGTCCCCGTCCCCCTCCCCAGCCACCGTCCGGCGAAGGACGCGGTCGCCACCGGCAGATACCGCATCCGGCCCAGACTCCGCACCGAACAACCGGACACGGCCTCCGGGGACGAGGTCACCGCCGCCATCACCAGCCCCTCGCGGAGCAGTGCCGCGGTGTGGTCCTGGTCCTCCCGGCGCAGCTCGTAACAGATGCCAAGCTCCTGCGGTACGCGGCCGAGAGCGGGCAGGAACCAGGTCGCCAGGGAGTCGGAGTTCACCGCGATCGTCAGCCGCGTCGGCTCACCGGGGCCGGGCATCCCGAGGGCCGACTGCGCGTCCTGCTCCAGCCGGGCCAGCTGACGGGCGAAGCGCACCACGACCTCGCCGGACTCGGTGGGCCGCACCGGCTTCGTCCGCATCAGCAGCACCCGGCCCGTGCGCCGCTCCAGTGCCTTCACGCGCTGGCTGACCGCCGACGGCGTCACACGCAGGGCGTTCGCCGCCGCGTCGAAGGTGCCTTCGTCGACGACGGCCAGCAGGGTCCGCACCTGATCGAGGGGAAGCTCAGCCATCACAGCGGCTAATGATACGTAAGAATCATTAGCTGTACACGCATGCGGGACCTGTCTAGCGTCTACCGCATGACCGACGCTCTGACCACCGCGGCCGCCGGGTTCGGTACCGGCCTCTCCCTCATCGTCGCCATCGGCGCCCAGAACGCCCTGGTCCTGCGCCAGGGCGTCCGCCGGGAGGCCGTCCTCGCGGTGGTCGTCATCTGCGCCCTGTCCGACGCGGTCCTCATCGCGCTCGGTGTCGCCGGGGTCGGTGCCGTCGTCGTGACCTGGCCGTCCGCCCTGACCGCGGTCTCCCTGCTGGGGGGTGTGTTCCTGATCGGCTACGGCGTCCTGGCCGCGCGCCGGGTCTTCCGCCCGGCGGCCCTCCATCCGTGGGACGCGCCCTCCGGGGCCAGGCGTGGCGCCGTACTCGCCTGTCTGGCGATGACCTGGCTCAACCCGCACGTCTACCTCGACACCGTGTTCCTGCTCGGCTCGGTCGCCGCCGACCGCGGCCCGCTGCGCTGGACCTTCGGGCTGGGCGCGATGCTCGCCAGCGTGTGCTGGTTCACCGCACTCGGCTTCGGCGCCCGGCTGCTCAGCGGGGTCCTGGCCCGCCCGTCGTCGTGGCGCGTCCTGGACGGGCTCGTCGCCGCGATGATGATCGGCCTCGGCACCCGACTGGCCCTGTCCGCCTGACCGTTGCGGCCGGCCGGCGCCGGCGCTCAGTACGCGGGGACGGGACGGGCGAGCTGGCTGGTGCGCTGAGGGCTGAGGTCCAGGGCGGTGAGGATGGACGGGGTGGCGATACTGGGGAGGATGTGCCGCTGCAGCGTGGTGTAACGCTGTTCCAGATCACGGTAGTTGCTGAGGGTCTGGGAGACCGCCTGGATGCCGGCGAAGGCCGCGACGTAGAGGTCGGCGGTCTCGGCGGGGTTGACGTGCGGGAGGAGTTCACCGTTCTCTTTGGCTCGGGTCAGCAGGTCGTGGGTGGTCTGCTGCCAGCGGAGGAAGGGGCCGGTGCGGTCCAGGCCCTGGGCGTGCTGGTCCATGGAGAGGCGGACACCGGCGCGCGCGAGGAGACTGGTGTGGAGGCGATGGCTGAACAGCATCCCCACGTCCACGAGTTCCTGGAGCTTGAGGAGCTGGTCAGGAGCGGGCGGCGGGGGTTCCTGTGCCTCGATCACACCGAGCGCGAGTTCCTCCTTGGAGGGGAAATGGAAGTAGAGCGCGCCTTTCGTGACCCCGGCGATCTTGAGTATTTCGGTGATGGTGGCCGCTTGATAGCCGTGCTTCTCGAAAATTTCGGCCGCTGCCATCAGGATTGCCTGGCGGGTGCGGATCGCCCGGTCCTGCTTGGCCATCCCTGTCTCCTTCGTCGGGCGGTGCCGCTCGTGCGGTCTGGCAGGCGGGGCAGCTGGGCATAGAAAAAAAACCGCTTAGTCTGTATCTTATCAGCGCGTGCGCACCGCAGGAACGGCTCGCCCATCACATGACCCCTGGGGGGAGTTATGCCCGAAGCAGCAGTGTTGACCGATCCTGTAACGGCGTCGTCCGTGGGTTCGGAGGCCCGAGTGGTGCATCCGGTGGGAATGGAACTGGTTCACCGGAGCAGGACGCAGGACGCCTTCCCGCGCAGCTGGGAGCGGCTGGGTCCCGACCGGTTCCACGTGGAGGCGGTGCTCCCGCACGACCATCCGTTCTTCGCCCCGGTGGGAGCGGACCGTCATGACCCGCTGCTGGTGACGGAGGCGATGCGGCAGGCGGCGATGCTGGCCTTCCACGCCGGGTACGGAGTCCCCCTCGGCCACCACTTCCTGATGGCGGATCTGGACTACGCCACCCGCCCCGCTCACCTCACCGTGGGCGGCCTGCCCACGGTGATCGACGTCGAGGTGACCTGCTCCGAGCTCAAGTGGCGCGGCGGACTGCCGGTGCAGGGGCGGGTGGACTGGGTGGTGCACCGCGCCGGGCAGTTGGTGGCCACCGGCATGGGCGCGACGCGGTTCACCAGCCCGCGGGTCTACGAGCGGATGCGCGGCGGATCGGCGGAGCCGGGCGTGGCGATACCGCGGACGGCGCCGGTCGCCGCCGCCCGGGCGGGCCGTGGCAGGATCGAGGACGTGGTGCTGTCGCAGGGGCCCCGCGAAGGGGTCTGGGAGCTGCGGGTCGACACCCGCCACCCGGTGCTCTTCCAGCGGCCCAACGACCATGTGCCGGGGATGCTGCTGCTGGAAGCGGCGCGACAGGCCGCGTGCCTGGCCGCCGGGGACGGCGGGTTCGTCCCCGCCGAAGGGCGTACGCACTTCCACCGGTACGCCGAGTTCGGCAGCCCGTGCGCGATCGCGGCGGAGGCCCTGCCGGGCGCGGCGCCGGGCGAGGCGCGGCTCAGGGTGACGGGTCACCAGGACGGCGAGCCGGTCTTCGACTCGGTGCTGTCGGGCCCCCTGGGCGCGGGCTGAAGCGGTGACCGCGGGCGCGGGCTGAAGCGGTGACCGCGGGCCCGGGCGCGCGAGCGGGGTGCTGCGGGTGGACGACAGGCTGATGTGTGAGGAGCGCGTGGCGTGATTCTGGTGACGGGAGCGACCGGCGCGGTGGGCCGCGAGGTGGCCGGTCTGCTGGCGGCCGCCGGCCCGGTGCGGATCCTGGCGCGGCGCCCGGAGCGCGTGACGGTGCGGGGGCCCGGAGTCGACGTCGTGGCGGGGGAGTACGCGGACCGGCAGGCCCTGGACCGGGCGCTGCGCGGGATAGACGCGGTGTTCCTCGTGACCAACAGCCCCGTGGAGCCCGACGACGAGAGGGTCGCCACGGCCGCCGCGGCGGCGGGGGTGCGCCACCTGGTGAAACTGTCGATGATGGCGGTGGAGGAGCCGGACGCCGACGACTTCATCACCCGCCTCCAGCGGGGCAACGAGCAGGCCGTGCGGGAGTCCGGAATTCCCTGGACGTTCGTCCGCCCCAGGACGTTCATGTCCAACACGCTCTCCTGGGCCACGGGCATCGCGTCGGACGGTGTGGTGCGGGCCCTCCACGGGGACTCGCCGGTGGCATGTGTCGATCCGCGGGACGTCGCCGCGGTGGCCGTCGCCGCCCTGACCGGGACGGGCCACGAGGGACGGGCGTACGCGGTGTCGGGCCCGGAGGCGATCACGGCGCGGGAGCAGACGGCTCAGCTCTCCCAGATGCTCGGCCGACCGCTGCGCTTCGAGGAACTGCCTCTGGACCGGGCGCGCGAGGCGCTGCTCGCGAAGTATCCACGGCCGGTGGCGGAGGCGTTCCTCGAAAGCGCGGAGCGCCGGCGCGCGGGGGCCAAGGCGGCCGTGCTGCCCACCGTCGAGGAGCTGACGGGCCGCCCCGCCAGGACGTTCCGTACCTGGGCCGCGGAGAACGCGCAGTCCTTCGGCGCGACCGGCCCCGGCGCGTAGGGCCGGCACGTGGACGTCGTGCCGACAGGTGCACGTGGTGCGGGCCGCAGGCGTGGCGCCCCACCGCGCGTACGTTCCCCTGGAAATCAAACCGGTAAGTTGGTTTGATATTCCCCATGATGCTGCTTCACCGCTCCGGCGGAGAGCCCCCGGCCCCCACGGCTCACCGCCCGGGCCCCCTTCCCGCTCCCTTCTCCCCCCGACGGAGGCCCCGGTGACCAAGCAGGTGCGCGCCGCGCTCACCCGCCGGGCCCTGATCCGCTCCGCAGCGATCGTGTTCGAGCAGCACGGTTACGGGCAGGCGCGGCTGGCGCTGATCAGTTCCGGTGCGGGCGTCAGCACAGGCGCGCTGCACTTCCACTTCGAGAACAAGGCCGCGGTCGCCCAGGCCGTGGTCACCGAGGCGTCGCAGGGCCTGCTGGACGTGTCCACCTCCATCCGCCACGGGACGGACACGGCTCTGCAGGCCCTGGTCGACACCTCGCACGCGCTGGTGGACCTGCTCGGCCGCGACCCGGTGACCCGGGCCGGATTCCGGCTCAGTTGCGACGGGGAGAGGGCCGGCGAACCGGGCCTGCCCGTGCAATGGCGGTGCTGCGTGGAGGAGTTGCTGAACGAGGCGGCCATCGCCGGAACTCTCGCCGATGGTGTCTCCCGCCAGGACGCCACGGCCGCGACGGTGGCCGCGACCACCGGGTTCGAGGTGCTGGGACGGTACGACTCCCAGTGGCTGTCCGCGCAGACGCTCACCGGCTTCTGGCAGCTGCTGCTGCCCCGCCTCGCCACCCCCGAGATCCTGCCCCTCCTGGACCCGTCGGGCACCCGAGCGGCAGTGGACGCCGTCGCCGCGGGGGCGGCAGCGCAGGGCGTCGCCGCGGGCCGGGCCGGACACGGTACGCACGGGGTGGAGGCGGCCACCCCGATCTGACCACCCGGGCGGCGCAGTTCGCCCTCAGCGCCCCCCGGCCGGCCCCCGGCCCGCACCGCGCTCTCGTCCGCCCGGCGCGCGTCCGCTCCCCAGCTCGCCAGCAGGCGCAGGGCCTGGGCCGAATCGGAGCCCGGTTCCGCGTGGTAGGTGACCAGGCACTGCTCCTCGTCGTCCGGCAGTTGCAGCGTCTCGTACGACAGGGTCATCTCCCCGACGAGCGGATGCCGCACCAGCTTGGCGCCGTGCCCCTTCTCCTTCACGTTGTGCGTGGCCCACAGCCGCCTGAACTCGTCGTTCTTCACGGAGAGTTCACCCACCAACGCGGAGAGCTGGGGGTCGTCCGGGTGGCAGCCCGCGTACAGGCGCAGATAGCTGACCATGTCCGAGGCCTTGGAGTCCCAGTCCACGAACAGGTCCCGGTAGGCGGGGGACAGGAACACCAGCCGCGCCCAGTTGCGCTCCTCGGGCGCCAGCGCGCCCCAGTCGCCGAACACCGCCGCCGCCATCGGGTTCCAGGCGAGGATGTCGGAGCGGGCCCCGGAGACGTACGCGGGAATGCCCTCCAGGCTGTCCAGCAGGTGCAGCAGTCCGGTCCGCACGCGCTGCACCCGGGCGGGGCGGCGCTTCTTCTTGTGCTGGGCCGGTTTGGCCATGTGCGTCAGGTGCGCGTGCTCGGCGTCGCTGAGCCGCAGCGCGCGGGCGATCGCGTCGAGCACCTCGGCCGACACGTTGCGCCCGTTGCCCTGTTCCAGGCGGGTGTAGTACGCCACGGAGACCCCGGCCAGCTGCGCCAGCTCCTCCCGCCGCAGCCCCGGCACCCGGCGGGCCCGCCCGAACTCCGGCAGCCCCACGTCCTGCGGCTGGAGCCGGGCCCGCCGGGTGCGCAGGAACTCGCTGAGCTCGGCGCGCCGGTCGAGCGGCTCGGGGGCGGAGGTGCCGGGCTGATCGTCCATGGCTCCCATTATCCCTGGTCGTACGCGCGGAAGGCTGTCCCCGCCAGTGGTAGGACCGCTGGACGTAGGCAAAGCGGTGACCTGGGTAAACGCTGCCGAGACCCTGATGCTGGGAGACGTCCTACCGCATCACCCAGAGGAGACCCTCCGGCATGACCACCGTCGCCGCATACGCCGCTCCCCGTGCCAAGGCCCCGCTGGAGCGCACCACGATCGAGCGCCGCCCGGTGGGCGAGTTCGACGTCCTGATCGACATCAAGTTCGCGGGCATCTGCCACTCCGACATCCACCAGGCCCGGGACGGCTGGGGCGAGGGCATCTTCCCGATGGTCCCCGGCCACGAGATCGCCGGGATCGTCACCGGGACCGGCCCGGGCGTCACCAAGTTCAAGGTCGGCGACCGCGTCGGCGTCGGCTGCATGGTCGACTCCTGCGGAAGGTGCGACGCCTGCCTGATGGGCCGCGAGCAGCACTGCGCCGAGGGGAGCACCCAGACGTACAACGCTCTCGACCGCAGCGGCGAGCCGACGTACGGCGGCTACGCGACGCACATCGTCGTGACCGAGGGGTTCGTCGTCTCCATCCCCGAGGGGATCGCCCTCGACGAGGCCGCGCCGCTGCTGTGCGCCGGCATCACCACGTACTCCCCGCTCCGCCGCTGGGGCGCCGGCCCCGGCAAGAAGGTCGCGGTCGTCGGTCTCGGCGGTCTCGGCCACATGGCCGTCAAGATCGCCCACACGCTCGGCGCCGAGGTCACGGTCCTCTCCCAGTCCCTGCGCAAGAAGGACGACGGGCTCAAGCTGGGCGCCGACCACTACTACGCCACCAGCGACCCCAGGACCTTCGAGGAGCTGGCCGGAACCTTCGACATCATCCTCTCCACGGTCTCGGCCCCGCTGGACTTCGGCGCCTACCTCGCCCTGCTGAGGACGGACGGCGCCCTCGTCAACGTGGGCGCGCCCGAGGAGCCGATCTCCCTGAACCTCTTCTCCCTGATCGGTGGCAGCAAGTCGCTGGCGGGCTCGGCGATCGGCGGGATCGCCGAGACCCAGGAGATGCTGGACTTCTGCGCCGTACACGGTCTCGGCGCCGAGATCGAGGTCATCGAGGCGGGCCAGGTCAACGAGGCGTACGAGCGGGTCCTCGCGAGCGACGTCCGCTACCGCTTCGTGATCGACACCGCGACGATCTGAGCGACGCGGCGCTGAGCGGCCCGCGCACGCCCCCGCGCCCCGGGCCCGGGAAGGGCCCGGGGCCCGGGGCGCGGCCACGTGCGCGCCGGGTGGTTCAGGCCGACGGAGCGGGAGAGGGGGCGGAGCGCCGCGCCCCCTCCAGGACGGCGGTCAGCAGCCCGGGGAAGCGCGCCTTGAGGTCGGCCTCGCGCAGCCTGCTCATGCGCGAGGTCCCCTCGTAGTGCTGGCGGATGACGCCTGCCTCGCGCAGCACCTTGAAGTGGTGGGTGGTGGTGGACTTGCTCACCGGGAGGTCGAACGCGACGCAGGCCATGTCGGCGTGCCCGTCCGCCAGGTCACGCACGATGCTCAGCCGGACGGGGTCGGACAGCGCGTGCAGCACGGCCTCCAGGCGGATCTCCTCCACCGGTGGATGGGCGAGCTGCCGCCCGGTCGTGGCTCCGGGCTCGGTCGTGGACATGGGCGGTCTCCTCGGGGTCTCCCCCTAAAGTACGAGCATCTTCGTAGTTTGACAACCGACGTACTACGAGGTCTATCGTACTGGCCATGGCGCTCTTGCCCGTCCTGTCCGGCAGGGCGCCCGGACCGTACCCCGACCCCGAGGAGACCTACCGGTGAGTGCTCTGTTCACACCCCTGACCCTGCGGTCCCTGGAGATCCCCAACCGCGTCTGGCTGTCCCCGATGTGCATGTACTCCGCGGCCCCCCAGGGGCCCGGGGCGGGGGTGCCGACGGACTTCCACCTCACCCACCTCGCGGGCCGCGCCGCCGGAGGCGCCGGGCTGGTGATGGCCGAGGCCACCGCCGTGCGTCCGGACGGCCGGATCAGCCCGTGGGACCTGGGCCTGTGGAACGACCGCCAGCGGGAGGCCTTCGCGCGGATCGCCGCGGCGATCTCCTCCCACGGATCCATCCCCGCGATCCAGCTCGCCCACGCCGGCCGCAAGGCCTCCACCGAGAGGCCCTGGCTGGGCGGCGGCCCCGTGCCCGGCAGCGAGGGTGGCTGGACGCCCGTCGCCCCCAGCCCCGCCGCGTTCGAGGGCCTGCCCGTCCCGCACGAGCTGACCGAGGACGAGATCCAGCAGCTGGTACGCGACTTCGCCGCTGCCGCCGAGCGCGCCCTCGCCGCCGGATTCCGGGTCGTCGAGATCCACGGCGCCCACGGCTACCTGATCAACTCCTTCCTCTCCCCGGCCGCCAACCACCGCACCGACGCCTACGGCGGCAGCTGGGAGAACCGCCTGCGCTTCCCGCTCCAGGTGGTCGACGCCGTCCGCGCGGTCTGGCCCGACGACCTGCCCGTCCTCTTCCGCACCTCGGCCACCGACTGGCTGACCGAGGACACCGAGGACCCGCGCGAGGGGTGGAACGGCGACGACACCGTACGCCTGGCCAAGGAGCTGACCGCGCACGGCGTCGACCTGCTCGACGTCTCCACCGGCGGCCTGGTCCGTGACGCCCGGATCGCCGTCGGCCCCGGCTACCAGGTGCCCTTCGCCGAACAGGACCGGCAGGCGACCGGCATACCCACCTCGGCGGTCGGCCTGATCCTGGAGCCCGCCCAGGCCGAGGAGATCGTCGCCTCCGGGCAGGCCGACGCCGTCATGCTCGGCCGCGAGATGCTGCGCGACCCGCACTGGGCCCACCACGCCGCCGAGGCCCTCGGGGCGGAACCCCGCTGGCCCGACCCGTACGGCTACGCGGTGGCGCGCCGCCGCACCGCCCGGAAGGGGACGGCCACGTCCTGACGCCGAGCGGGCGGCCCGGCGCGGGCCGATAATGGCGAGTGTGATCCCCACCGGGCAGGAAAGGGCGACGATTCTCCGCCGGGCCGTCCGGGTCACCGCCGCCGTGAGCGCCGGGTTCTACCCGCTGCTGTACGGCGCCGGGCTCCCGGTCATGGCGCTGTACGCCCTTTTCGCTCCCATCGCCGTCGGCCTGCTCTCGCCCGTCCCCGGCTCCGGCCGCCAGCGCGCCGCCGTCATGCTGCGCGCGCTGCCCCCGGCCCTGGTCCTGGCGACCCTGGGCACGCTGCTCGCGGTGGGGACCTGGGCGGCGGTCGGCGGCATGCTCGTCGTCGGCTTCGTCCTGGCGTTCGCCACCGTGGCAGGCCCCCGCCCCGCGGGTGTCGGCCCGGGCCTCCAGCTCTTCTACATCCTCGCCTGCTTTCCGCCGTACGCCCCCCAGACGCTCGGCCAGCGGCTGTCGGGGCTGGCCATCGGCGTCCTGCTCCTGACGGCCTGCGAACTCCTGCTGCCCGATCCGCCGGCCGCGTCCTACCGCGAACGCCTCGCCCGAGCGCTCGGCGAAGCCGCGCGGGGGGCCGCCCCCGGTGACGTACCGCCGCACAGGCTGCGCGAGGCCGGGGCCCGGCTGCGGCTGGCGTCCGTACCGCCGGCGGAACGCCCGGCCGGGGCGGGGCGGACGGACCGCGCGCTGGAACAGGGGGGCCGCGCGGTCCGCAGGCTGCTGGACCAGCTGGCCACCCTCGCCGAGGCACCACCGGAGGCCGCCGACCCCGCGTCCGCCGTCCTGCTGGACCGGGTCGCCGAGCTGTGCGCCGCCGGGGCGCGGTTCCTGCGCACCGGCGGCGACCCGCCGGTGCCCGGGTCCCTGGAACGGGCGATGCGGGACTTCCAGGCGGAACGCGTACGCCGGGCATCCGGGCCGCCCGGCGAACGGCCGCCCCTGGAGGTGGAACGACGGCAGTCACAGGTGCTGGCCCTGGCCGAATCGGCGCGGATGGTGGAGATCACCGCCGACATCGCCACCCACGGCAGACCCACCGAGCCGGCCCTCCCACGCGAACTGTTCTGGTACGCCGACCTGTCCACGCCGAGACTGTGGGCCCGGCGCGTCGTCGGCAACGTGACGTTCCGGTCGGTGCTGTTCCAGAACGCCCTGCGCACCGCGCTCGGCCTCACGGCGGCCCGCGCGGTGGCAGGCTCCCTCGACCTGGCCCACGGCTTCTGGGTGCTGCTGGCCGTCCTGACCCTCGGACGGACGACGGCGGGCGCGACCTGGCAGGCGGTCCGCCGGGCGGTGGCCGGCAACGCGGCCGGGGCGCTCGTGGCGGGAGCCCTCCTGGTAGGTCTGGGCACGCACACCGATGTGTACGCCGCGCTGCTCGCCCCGGTGATGCTGGCGGCCTTCGCCCTGGGACCGCTGCTGGGCGTCGCCTGGACCCAGGGGCTGTTCACGCTGGTCGTGGCCACCGCGTTCGCCCAGATCGAACCGGTCACCTGGCGGCTGTCCGAGGCGCGGATGATCGACGTGGTCACCGGCAGCGTGATCGGTCTGCTGTGCGGGCTCCTGGCCTGGCCGGCCGGTGCGCGCCGGGAGGTGCACCGGGCCATGGCACAGCTGCTGCGCTCGTGCGCCGATCTGGTGCCGGCGACGGCACAGGCGCTGGCGGCACCCCCGGGCGGTTCGCGCGCATCGCCGCGGACCCTGCCGGGCGTCCACCGGCTGCGCCTCGCCGAGGCGGCGTACGCGCAGTACCGCACCGAGGCTCCCGGACAGGACACCCGCGCCGACTGGCACGCGATGCTCATCGCGGCGAACCACATGCTCCTCGGCGCCCACTGGCTGCCCCGCTTCGGTCTCCGCCCGTCGTCCGGCGCGACGGCTGAATCCGCCGCCCGGGCCCGGACCACGGCCGAGGGCCTGGCCGCGGAGGCGGACCGGATCGCCTGCCTGCTGGCGGGGGACCGCCCGGTGCCCGTACGGCGACGGACCACCCCCGGCGGCCACCCGCCGGCGCCCCTCTCGGTCGACCTGGAGGTGTGGCTGACGAGCCTGGCCCACCAGCTCACCCGGATCGAATCCTCGCTGACCCCGCCGGTCCCGGACGGGGAGCCGGTCACTTCGTCGCGGCGTCGAACAGCACCCCGGGGTTGAGGATCCCGGCGGGATCGAGGGCCTGTTTGGCCGCCCGCAACGCCAGCGCGAAGGGCTCCGGACGCTGCCGGTCGTACCCGGGCCGGTGGTCGCGGCCGACCGCGTGGTGATGGGTGACGGTCGCTCCGTGCTCGCCGAGCGTCTCCATGGCCGCGGCCTTGATCTCGTCCCACATGGCCACCTCCGCGCCGCGCCGGCCCGGGGCGATCACCGTGAAATAGGGGGCGGGGCCGTCCGGATAGAGGTGTGTGAAACGGCAGTTGATCAGGCCGGACGCACCGGTCACCTTCCGTACGGCTGCCCCCACGTCCCGGTGCACCGCCGCGTACAGCTCCGGGAACCGGTCCCAGGTGCAGGCCGTCTCGAACGTCTCGCTGATCACGCTCATCCGGGCCAGCCCGTCACGGATGTAGGGCATGCGCAGGAACGCCGAGCGCCAGGTGTCCGCCGCCGAGTCGCCGGCCGTCGGTGACGGCTCGGCCGGGGAGCCGCCGTGGTCCCGGGCCAGGGTGACGAGCTCGGCGAGCCGTTCGTCCACCGGGCCGTGCGCCGACTCCACCCCCAGCACCAGCACGCTCCCGCCCGCCGCGGCCACGCCCGACAGGGCCGCCTCGCCCGGGTCGAGCAGCCGGCAGTTGGCCGGGTGCAGACCTGACTGCGCGATGGCCCGGGCGGCCTCCACCGCGGCGGGAAAACGGTCGAACACCACCGAGGCCGACGCCTTGTGCCCGGGGCGGTCCTGGAGCCGCATCCACGCTTCCGTGATGATCCCGAGGGTGCCCTCCGAGCCCAGGAAGAGCCGGTCGGGGGAGGGCCCGGCCCCCGACCCCGGTACCCGCAGCGACTGGCTCACCCCCGAGGGGGTGACGACGCGCAGCGATTCGACGAGGTCGTCGATGTGGGTGTGCAGGGTGGCGTAATGGCCGCCCGCGCGGGTGGCGAGCCAGCCGCCGAGGGTCGAGAACGCGAAGCTCTGCGGGAAGTGGCGCAGCGTCAGCCCGTGCGGCCGCAGCTGCGACTCCAGGCCGGGACCCAGCGCCCCCGCCTGGATCCGCGCGGCGCGGCTGACCCGGTCGGTCTCCAGGACCCGGTCCAGCCCCGACAGGTCCAGCGAGAGGACGCCGCGATGGGCCCCGGCGCGGTACTCGACCCCGCCGACCACCGAACTGCCCGCCCCGTACGGGATCACGGCGACGTCCGCCCCGGCGGCCCAGTCGAGGAGGTCCACCACGTCCTGCTCGTCCCGGGGATGGCCGACCAGGTCCGGAGCGGCCGCCATATCGCCGTACAGCGCGCGGACCACGTCCCGGAAGGCCTTGCCGTAGGTGTGGCAGGCGCGGTCGGCGGGTGCGGAGGAGACCAGGTGGGCGAGCGCGGCGGGTGCGCTCACCCGGACCGCCGGCAGCTCCAGCGAGGCGACGGACGGCACCGGCAGCGCCGCCGCGGCCGCTCCCGGGACCAGGGCGGCGAGCGAGGCGCACTCCGCGTCGGGCAGGGCCTGATCGAGGGCGCCCCAGCCCCACCAGGACCGGGGAGGGGCGCTGTCGGGCCGGGGAGGGGAGGAGGTGCGGTCCGCCATGAGCATATGACCTTCCGGTAATTTACCTCAGGGTAATTTACTGCAACGTATAGTCCAGGCATGAACACGGCAAGAGGTGCGTCGTCCGCCGTCCCGCCGGCGAGCGGCCCTCGCTCCGACGGGGTCCGGGGCGCCGGGACGAAGGGGATTCCCCGCGCACGACGTGAGGAGCAGATCCTGGCGGCCGCCATGGAGGAGTTCGGCCGCCACGGCCACGCCTCGGCCTCGATGGCCGAGATCGCGCGGCGCGTGGGGGTGACCAAGCCGATGCTGTACTCGTACTTCGGCTCCAAGGACGGGCTCTACCTCGCCTGCCTGGAACGCGTCGCGCCCCGGCTCGTCGCCGCGATCGAGGAGGCCATGGCACCCGGGCAGCCCGCGGCAAAGACCCCCCACCGGGTGCTGGGCGCCGTCTTCGGTGTCCTGGAGGAGCAGCGGAGCGCCTGGTTCGTCCTGTACGACAGAACCCTCAAGCCCGGCGGCGACCTGCACGCCGCCGCGCGCCGGCACCGCAGGACCATCGACGACCTCGCCGCGTCCGGGACGGCGGACCTCCTGCGCCGGCACGGCAACGAGGACCCGCTGGACGCCGACGCGCTGAAACACGTGTGGACCGGAACGGTGGGCGCCCTCGTCGGCTGGTGGACCTCCCACCCGGACCAGTCGGCGCAGGACATGGCCGCGCGCTGCACCCGGCTGCTGACGGCGATCCGGGGCTGAGCCCGTCCGCGGGGACACGGGCGGGCCCAGCCGAGTGCGGCGGGGCCCGACGTGAGCGATGTGCGGTCAGACGGTCAGGGCGAACGACTGCGCGGCGGAGCGGGTGCACGGCTGCTGGGAGAGCTTCGCCCCGTCGGCCGTGGCGGAGCCGTCGACGGTGAGGCACTTACCGCTGTGGCGGGCGACGAAGCGGTACCGGCCACCGGCGGCGAGGGGCTCGGGGCGCCACTGCTGGTTGGTGGAGCCGACGTAGGACCACAGGTGGACCCTGGCGCCGTCGGCCGTGGCCCCGGCACCGCCGTCCACGTCCCACACCTTGGCGTTGTGCCGGTTCACCACCTGGTAGTGGCCGCCGCCGGCCGGCCGGAACTGCCAGCCCTGGTTGGCCCCGGTCCCGCAGGCCCACTGCTGCAGCGCGGTGCCGTCACCGGTGCCCCAGTCGGCGGCGTCCAGGCAGGCCCCGCTGTCGGTGTTCTGCACCCGGTACCAGGCGGCGGGATCGATGGAACCCGCCGGCGGCTCGGCCGGCCCGCCGCTTTCGTCCCAGGTGAACGTGGCGACGGCGCCGGCGGGCAGGGTGTACGTGAGGGACTTCCCGGTGTCGGTCAGCGAGAACCGCTGGGCGCTGGACGCGGTGTTGACCACCACGGCGGCACGGGAGCCGTCGCTGTTCTGGAAGGCGACGTTCTGCACACCCCCGGCCCCCTGGCTGGTGGAACCGATCCGGGTCGCGCCGGGCTGGATGAACCTGGTGACGTGGCCCAGGACGTAGAACTCGGCGTTCCGGGTGACCTGGCCGCCGGCGATCTCGACGATGCCGTTGCAGCGGTTGGTACAGTGCCCCTGGTGGGGGCCGCCGTCGCGGTCCAGGGCCAGGTTCCAGTTGACGACCGTCTCGCCGCCGTTGCGCATGTTCTGTACGACGAGGTTCTCGGTGTGCCACCTGAGGGTGTCGCCGAACGTGGTGGCGGGGTTCGCGCTGTCGGTACCGGAGCACTCGGTGAAGAAGACCCGCTTCCCAGCGGCCGCGATCTGCTGCTGCGCCGCCGGGGCTCCGCCGTAGCAGTGGAAGGCCGCACCGATGATCCGCGGGATGGAACCCGTCCTGGCGAAGACGTCGAGCGGGTAGTCGGGGTGGTCCCAGTTGTGGTCGTAGGCCAGGAGGTTGGTCGGCAGGTTCACGGCGGTGAGCGTGCGGTCCAGGACCCGGAGGAAGTCCGCCTGCTGGGTTGGCGTCATGCTCATGGACGGGTAGCTGGTGGCGAACTCGGGCTCGTTCTGCGCGGTGAGGTCGGTGAGGGCGATGCCCTCCTGCCCGTACGCCCTGATCGCCTTGACCAGGTAGTCGGCGTACGCCTGGTGGTGCTCGGTCTTGAGGCTGCCCCCGTTGAGGGAGTTGTTGGTCTTCATCCAGGCCGGGGGTGACCAGGGGGAGCCCATGAACCGGATCGCGGGGTTGATCGCGGTGGCCTGCCTCAGGACCGGGATGATCTGGCCCCGGTCCCGGTCGATGGAGAAGGCGCCTCGGGTGTCCTCGTAGGTGTAGGCGTTGGAGCTGGCGTCGAAGTCGGTGCTGCCCAGCGGCTGGCGCAGGTAGTTGAGCCCGATGCCGTCCCCTTCCGTGGAGAACAGCTACCTCAGCAACGCGGTGCGCTGTGCCTGGGGGAGGCCCTGGACGAGGTGGGCGGAGGCGCCGGTCACCGAGGCGCCCGCGCCGGTGAACTTCTGGCCCTTGTCGCCTGCGTCGATACGGATGTCGACGCCCTGCGGGGCGCCGCTGAACGGGACGCTTCCCTCGGCGGTCAGCTTCTTGCCGCCGTCGGCGGTGGTGACCCAGACCTGCGCGACCGGGTCGGCGGCCTGAGCGGTGGTGACGCCGGCGTCGACGCCGAGTCCGGCGGCGGCCAGGACGAGCACGGCGCCCGCCGCGCATGCTCTCCGGCGCGCCGCCCTGCCCGGCCCGAGCCCCGTACGCCGCGCAGTCCGCAGGCCCAGCGGCGCCAGCAGGACATCCTGTCCATCGCCATGGACACCTTCGCCGCCCGCGGCTACAACAACGCCTCACTGGCGGAGATCGCCGACCGGGACGGCGTCACACAGGCGGGCGTCCTGCACTACTTCCGCTCCAAGGCGCTGCTCCTCACCAGCGTCCTCGAACTGCGCGACCAGACCGACATCGAACAGCTGGGCCCGGACCGGCCGCAGGGGCTCGACTTCCTCCGCCACCTGGTGAACACCGCGCTCCGCAACGCCGAGCGCGAAGGGATCGTCAGGCTGTACGCGGTCCTGTCGGCGGAGTCCGTCACCGACGACCACCCGGCCCAGGACTACTTCCGCGACCGCTACGACGGACTGCGGGTCTTCGTCGCCGACGCCCTGCGCGAGGCGTGCGAACTGCCCGCCGACCGCGCGGAGACGACCCGCAACGCGGCCAACGTCATCATCGCGGTGATGGACGGCCTGCGGGTCCAGTGGCTGCTGTCGCCGGACTCCGTGGACATGGCCGCCTCGACGGATCTCGTGGTCACCTCCCTCCTCGCCACCCTGGCGCCCGACCGGTTCGGCCCGCCCCCCACCGGTGACCGCCGTGGACGGGGGCGCATTTGAGCCGTTCCCCTGCCGAGCACCGCCAACTGGCCCTACGATGCGAGGGCTCCGGCGATCCGGAGCGACAACTCCATGCGTGCGCGACTGGGGGAAGCCGGTGGGAGTCCGGCGCTGACCTGCAACCGTGTGCGGCCCCTCGGGCCGCGAGTCGGACAGCCCGGCGCGTCATGTGAACCGCTTCCCCTGTCATGGTCTGCGGTGCGAAGCCCGCAGCCGCGATCCGCGGCGCGTACACCGCCGCACGCGCGGACGGACGCGCCGCGGGCGGTCGGCTCCGGTGCGGCACGGCAGGCCGTCCCGCACCGGAAAGGCACGCTCGTGCACCTGACATCCACCCGCCGCACCCTCGTCGTCACGGCCGCCCTCGGCCTCGCCCTCGCCTCCGCCCCCGCCGTAGCGCAGCCGCAGGCCACCGCCCCCACGAACGCGCCGGTAAAGGTATCGCTGACCGTGCAGGGGCCGGACGGACGCCTCTTCAAGGGAAGGATCAAGACCAAAGGACATGACGTGACCACCGCCACCGGCGGTACGCACCGCTGCGACGGCACCAACGCGGGGGCGAACCCGAGCGCCGTTCCCACGCCGACCGCGGCCCTCGACGACGCCGCCCGCAAGAGACACTTCACCTGGGACGGGACCTGGTACGCGTCGTTCGACGACTTCTCGGTCGACACGATAAAGAACGTCAGCGGCGGCGGCGTCGCCTACTGGAACATCGCGGTCAACGGCACCTCGATCCCGGTCGGCGGCTGCCAGTTCAAGCTGCGTGCCGGGGACAAGGTCGCCTTCACCTGGACCGCGTTGTAGCAGCAGCCGCCTCGGCCCCCCGGACGTGATCGCCCAGGTACGCGTCGAGCGCTTCCAGGAGCCAGTCGTGCGCCGCCCCGGGCGTCGGCTCCGGGCGGCCGCCCCGGGAGCCGAGCACCTCGGCCGTCAGTTCCCAGTACCGGTCGATGCGGGGATCGGCCGCGAGCTGCCCGGCGAGCCGACGGCGGAATCCCGGCGTGTCGCGGCTGCCGTACGTGCCCGCGTACGCGTCCACGAAGCCGTCCAGGGCCTCGCCCGGGCGGGGCGCGTCGCCCCGGCGCAGCGCTCCGCCCGCCAGGTCGTACGCCGTCGCCAGACCCGCGTACAGCACGGCTGATTCACGGGCCCCCGCCGCCCCGTGCGCACTGGGCTGGCACGGGCCCTCGCTCCCGTCGCAGGACCGGGTCACGAAGGCGAACAGCCGGGCGAAGGCGAGCACCTGGGCCGGCCGGGGGTCGTCGGGCGGCTGTACCACCGCTCTGTCCAGGAACGTGCGGACGGACCGGGCGGGCATCCGGACCGGCAGCCAGGCGCGCCAGAACCGCACCAACGCGGCGGTGTCCGGGGGAGCGGCCACCGCGCCGACCAGGCGCAGCCGGGCGGAGCGCTCGTCCGGCGGGCAGTCCCGCACCAGTTGGAGCGCGGCCTCCCGCCAGCGCAGGGCCCTGAGCTCTAACCCCAGCACGCGCAACCGCCCAGCGACGGCGTCCTCCAGCGCATCCCCCGCACCCCCCTCGTCCTGCTCGTCGAGGACGCGGCGTACTTCGGCGACCGACAGGCCGAGACCGCGCAGCGACCGGATCAGGCCCAGCCGCCGCACGGCGTCCGGGCCGTACCTGCGGTGCCCGCCCGCGCTGCGGGACGACTCCGGCAGCAGGCCGCGGTCCGAGTAGAAGCGGACGGTCTTGACGCTGACGCCCGCGTGCTCGGCCAGGTCACCGATGGTGCACAGACCGTCGTGCGACGAGAACACTTGAACCTCCCCCAAGAGGAGTTCCTACGGTACCGGCGAGCGCTGCCGGGCAATCGGGCCGGTGCGCGGGAGAGAGTGTGACGAAGGGGAGCCATGACCGTATTCATCCTTGTGGCGGGGGCGTTCACCGGTCCGTACGTGTGGCGGGACACGGCCGCGCGGCTGGCCGCCGAGGGCGCGGAGGTACATACGGTGGCGCTCACCGGACTCGGCGAAGGACCCGCCGACCCCGGTGCGGCCGTCGACCTGGAGACCCATGTCGCGGACGTACTCGCGGTGATCGACTCGGTCGACGTGGGGAGGGGCCGGGACATCGTGCTGGTCGGCCACGACTACGGCGTCCACCCGGCGCTGGGCGCGGCCGACCGGCGGGCGCGGTCGGTCGCCCGGATCGTCCACCTCGATTCGGGTATGCCGCAGGACGGCGTCCCCGCGCTGGCCGCCGTACCCGACCAGCGCCTGCGCGAGGAACTGTCCGGCGGCGGACGGCGGCAGACGGGCGCGCTGCCGCCCCCGGCCCGGGACGGGTGGCCCCGCTGGGGCAGCACCGCCGGGCTGTCCGAAGCGGCCCTGGACGGTCTCACCGCCCTCGCGGCGCCGCAGCCGCTGGGCACCCTGCTCCAGCCGCTGCGGCTCACCGGAGCCGGGGCGGCGATCCCCGTGACCGGGGTGCTGTGCACCGGCAACGGACCGGGCATCGAGATGGTCCAGCTGAGGGTGGACGTCGGCGATCAAGCCTTCCAGGCCCTGGCCGACCCCCGGGTGACCTTCTTCGAACTGCCCACCGGCCACTGGCCGATGCTGTCCTGCCCCGTCGAGCTGGCCGAGGTCCTGATCGACGCGGCGGCCGGCCGGGGCCACCGGTTGACCCCCGCCGACGGCGCCCACCCGCCGGCCCATCTGCGGCCGTTCCTCCTCGACGTACCCGAGCGGCCCCGCGAACGGACCGGGAACACCGACCTGTACCTGCCCGAAGGGCCGGGACCGCACCCGGCCGTGGTGTTCGTGCACGGCGGGCCCGTGCCCGCCGGGACGCGGCCGACGCCCCGGGATTGGCCGGCACTGCGGGGGTACGCCGGTCACGTCGCCGGACACGGAGCCGTCGGGGTGACGCTCGATCACCGCCTGCACGCCGTGACCGACTACGAACGGGCCGCCGAGGACGTGGCCGCCGCGGTGGCACGGGTGCGGGCCGACCCGCGGGTGGACGCGGACCGGATCGCCTTGTGGTTCTTCTCGGGCGGCGGCCCCCTGACCGCGGACTGGCTGGCGGCGCCGCCGGCATGGCTGTGCTGCCTGGCCGTCAACTACCCGATACTCGCCCCGCTGCCGAACTGGGGGGTGGTCGGTGGCCGGTTCCACCCGGTGCGGGCCGTCGCCCACGCGGGAGAGCTCCCGATCGTGCTGGTGCGGGCAGGGCGCGAGATGGCCGAGATCGCCGCGACCGTCGAGGAGTTCCTGACCGAGGCCGCCCGCCGCGGAGCCGCCGTCGAGGTGGTCGACGTACCGGAGGGCCGCCACGGCTTCGAGACGCACGATTCGACGGACGAGGCACGTGCGGCCGTACGCCGGGCGGTCGGCGCGGTGCTGGCCCACCTGAGGGCCTAGGGCCTGTCGTCAAACTGCCGTCGCACCCGGCAGGCGGCAGTTTCACGACAGGGCCCGGCGCTCCTCACCGGGATCATGCCGAGGCCGCGAGCCCCGGCATGATCCCGGCGGAACGCCTCAGCGCGTCGACTACTCGATGACCAGCTCGACCTCGATGTTCCCCCGGGTCGCCTTGGAGTAGGGGCAGTAGGCGTGGGTGGCGTCGACCAGCTGCTGCCCGACCTCGCCGGTGAGGGAGTCCGGGAGCTCCACGCGCATGACGACCGCGAGTCCGAAGCCGCTGCCGTCCTTGCCGATGGAGACCTCGGCGGTCACGGAGACGTCCTTGGTGTCGACCTTCATCTCGCGGGCGACCGAGGCCATCGCGCTGGCGAAGCAGGCCGCGTACCCGGCCGCGAAGAGCTGCTCGGGGTTGGTGCCCCTGCCGTTGCCGCCGAGGAACGGGGGCAGGGCGAGCGGCAGGTCGATCTGGCCGTCCGAGCTCACGGCACGGCCCTCGCGGCCATTGGCGGTTGCGGCGGCGGTGTACAGCGCGTCCATGGGGTGACCCTCCTTTGTCTGCACCGCGATCGGATCGGTCGCGGTCACGGACATAAAGATTGCACATCATTAAGTTGTGCACAACTTAATGATGTGGTCGGCGGTACGCTGGTTCCATGACGTCTGCTCCTGACACCTCGCCCGACCTGTCCGCCGTGCCCGACGCGGAACTGCTGCGACTGGACCACCAGGTCTGCTTCTCGCTGCAAGCCGCGTCGCGCGCGTTCGGCGGCTTCTACCGGCAGGCGCTCAAGGACCTCGGCCTCACCTACCCCCAGTACCTGGTGATGCTGGTCCTGTGGGAGGACGGGCCCCGGCCGGTCAAGGCCGTCGGGGAGCGCCTGCGGCTGGATTCCGGCACCCTCTCACCGCTGTTGAAGCGGCTGGAGGCGGCCGGGCTGGTCCGGCGGGAACGCAGCCGCGAGGACGAGCGCTCCGTCCTGATCGAGCTGACCGGCGACGGTGCCCGGCTGCGCGAGCGCGCACTGTCCGTGCCCCGGGGGGTGCTCGCCGCGACCGGCCTCTCGGTGGAGGAGGTCCTGGGGTTGCAGGAGATCCTCGGCCGCCTCACCGCGGCCCTGGGGGAGTCCACCGACGTACGGTGACGGCGAAGCGGTCGGTCACCCGGACACCTGAACCCGTGACAGCTTCCCTTGTCACCCCCTCCCCGACGTGCAACTGGCAACGTTGAGGGCCCTGTACGAAGCCAAGCGGTCCGTCGACCGGCCGGCCGAGAGCGCGGCCACCGCGGCAGGGCGCAGCGGAGCCAGCTACTCCCACCTGGGCGCCGCCTGGGGCGGCATCAAGCGCCAGTCCGCGCGGCTCAAGTGGCCTCACGCGGTGGTCAAGAGGTCGGCGGGCGAGTCCGTGCCCCTCCACTACGCAGGCGGCTCCGCCGTCATCCACCATGATCCGGGCGTCGACGCCTGGTGGTACACGGCCACGGGGGCGGACCGGCGGGAAGATGGGTCCGAGGCCGTCTACGGCACGTCGGCCGAGGCGATCGCACGGGCGACCGAGTTCCTCCTGACGCACGCCCGTCCCGCCGGGCAGGGGTCCGCATGACCCGAGGGACACCCGCCCGACGCGACGACCGCCCCGGGGGACGGGGCGTGCGTCAGGAGCGCGCTGCTGGGGTGCACAGGCGCTGACGCGCCTTGTCGCCTCAGGTGGTGGCGATCAGGGGACCGGGCCGGTGGTGCCGGCTGATGTTCTTCTCCAGCAGGGCGGTCGAGGCCCGCACACCGACCGACGTGCCGGGCGAGAACTCCGGGAGCCGCCCGTCGGCCTCCTTCAGCTCGCTGAGCGCGGTGTCCATGGCGGCGTGCGCGGCGAACAGGCAGGGCGTGCTGTAGATAGCCACCTGGCATTCCAGGTCGGTGAGTTCGCGGAGCGAGAGCCTCGGCGACCTGCCGCCCGCGATCTGGTTGAAGAGCAGGGGCTTGTCGTCGATGACCTTGCGGATGCGGCGGATCCACTCGACGTCCCGCACCCCGTCGACCAGCACCACATCGGCGTCGGTCTCCGCGAGCGCCTTGGCGCGGCGCAGGATGTCCTCCTCCTCGGTGGCGTCGGTGCGGGCCACGACCACCAGGTCCCGCCGGCTCTCCAGGACGAGGTTCAGCTTCTCGAGGTACTCCTCCAGGGGCAGCACCCTCTTGCCGTCCGCGTGGCCGCACCGGCGCGGGCGCTGCTGGTCCTCCAGGATGATGCCGGAGGCCCCGATCCGCTCCAGCCGCTGGACCACGTGGCAGGCCACCTCCGGGTCCACGTATCCGTCGTCGATGTCGACGAGCAGATGGTGGGAGGGGAAGGCGAGCCGTAGCCGCTCGACGAAGGCGACCATGTCCGGCCAGGCGATGAAGCCGACATCCGGCAGCCCGTAGTGGGAGGCGGCGAAGCCGAACCCGGAGACGAAGAAGCCGTCGTAGTGCTGGGCGGCGACCGATGCCGAGTACATGTCGTAGATGCCGATGAGCGGGGTGGTTCCGGGCGTGTGGATCTGCTCGCGCAGCGCGCTTCCGTAGCGCATGTCTCTCTCCTTGTGTGCGGCCGTGAACCGCAGGTGGTGCAGGGGCGGTTCGCGCACAGTACGGAGGCGGGAGCCGCACCCGGCGACGGCGGGCGCGCTCGACGCAGAGCATGATCTCTTTGCGGGCGCTCGCATACTTATACCGGCACGGGTGAGCTAGCCGCGCGGCGACACGCGGCCCCTGACCGGAGCCGTGAAGTATCGGGCGGTGAGTCCCGGCCGCCGGAACGCCGACGCGGGGACACGGGCCAACTGGCCTGCGCCCAGGGATCCCTGGAGCGCGGGACCGGAGGCGGCGCCGCGCCCGGCCGCCGCGACGGGCACGCGGTCAGGTTCCGTCGCCGAAACGCCAGGATTCGATGTCGCGGTAGTGGATCGGCCCCGGACCCCGGCCGATGTTGCTGCCGACCAGATGGAGCCGTTCGGCCTCCCAGCCGCGGCCGGAGAACGCGGCGAGCCCCGCGGCGACCTCCACCACGGCGGAGTGGTCGCCCCGGCGGGAGCGGGCCAGCGTCAGATGGGGCCGCAGCGGCCGGTCCGGGAAGGGGACACCGCACGCCTTGACGACGGCGCGCACATCGGTGGCGAGCCGGTGCAACCCTTCGAGATCCCCCTCGATCCCGCTCCACAGGACCCGCTCGTCGAAGTGCCCCCCACCGCGCAGCGCCAGCCGCGGCGGCCGGCACCACGCCGAGAGCTCCGTCAGCGGCGGCATCAGGACCGGGACGGTGGCGGCCGGGAGCTCGCCGAGGAACGCCAGGGTGATGTGCCAGTCCTCCACCCGGTTCCACCGCAGCCGCGGATACGCCCGGTAGGCCGGACGCAGCGCCCGGGTCAGTTCGTCCTTGGCGTCATCGGGCGGGGCGAGTGCCAGGAACACGCGGATCGTCGTGGCCTGCTCTCGCTCGTCCCCGGTGGGGCCGGTAACGGCCTCGGGCGGTTCGTTCACCTGCCGTACCGTACGTGCAGACCCCGCCCCCACCGCGACGCGGGGCTGACGACCGCCCGGCCGTGAGCTCGTACGTCTCTCCCCTGACCGGCCCCGACGGACCCGCTCACGCCGCCGGGGCCAGCTCGTTCAGCAGCTGCCTCGTCTCCAGCAGCAGCTCCCCCGCGATGGCGGACGCCGTCCCCTCCTCCTCATGGAACGTGTCGGTGAGCGCGTCGAGGCTCGCCCACGCCTCCTTGAACGCCGCTTCGCGGCTCTCGCCCGAGGTGTCGGCCTCGGAGGGGGTCAGCAGTTCTGTCTCCACCGCACAGATGTGCGCGGCCTGCTCCAGTACGTCGGAGAGCCCGTCGAAGAAGCCCGGTGAGGGTCTCACGAGCTTCGGGTCGTCGCCGATGCCACTGAGCGTACGTGTGACGGTCAGGACACGGGTGCTGACGCGGCCCCACCGTATGTCCTCCGCGAACGGCGGAGGCTTTGGACCGGTGCGGCGCAGGCGGCCCCCCGGGTTCCAGCGCGATCCCTCCACCGCCCACCGGCGGGCGTCACCCACGTCCCGGAGCGACACCATGAGGCGGGCGGCCGTGAGGTGCCAGTCCTCGGCCCCCTTCAGGCCGTCCTCCTCGCGCAGTCCGCCCGCCATGGCGTCGAGCAGCCCCGCGGTCTCCCGCGCGAGATGGCCCAGGCGCTCACGAACGCTGCGGAGGTGGACCGGTGGCAGGACAACGGCGTTGATCGCGATGCCTACCGTCGCGCCGACCAGGGTCTCCAGCAGCCGGTGCCCCACCGTGGAGGTGCTGGACGACCCGGCGGTGATCACGAAGAGGGCCGTGGTGGCACCGTAGACACCCTGGCTCCCGAAGCGGCGGTAGTTGCCGAGCAGCACCACGAACGGCAGCGTGATCAGCATGGCCACCATGGTCCGGTCATGGGTGAGGGCCATCGCCGCGGATGCCCAGACCGTACCGAGGGCGATGATGGCGAACTGCTGTGTTCCCGTGCGCAGCGACTGGTACACGGTGCTGCTCACCATGGCGACGGCCGTCAGGGGTGCCAGCAGGGCCATCGGGGCCTGAAGCCACCACCCGCTCAGCGCCCACGCGGCGATCGACGCGGCCGCGGCCTTGAGGGACTGGACGAGCGTGTCCCGCTCCGGCCCGGCCTCCGTGCACGCGTTGCGGACCGCCCGGAACACCTCCGCCCACTCCCTCCCGACCCACTGCCGGACGGCCGACCATCCCACTCTCCGTGCCACCCCACCCTCTCCTCACCGCGTTGCCGCTCGTGCGTACGTTCGGTTTCCCTAGGACCAGTTGCCCCCGAAGAAGGAAGGTGAACTCCATGATCGAGGTG
The DNA here is from genome assembly GCF_044752765.1 of Streptomyces sp. NPDC088706. Taxonomy (NCBI): domain Bacteria; kingdom Bacillati; phylum Actinomycetota; class Actinomycetes; order Kitasatosporales; family Streptomycetaceae; genus Streptomyces; species Streptomyces sp. NPDC088706. Next base: position 15,864 of record NZ_JBIVLW010000006.1, on the reverse strand, counting down.
GCGGCGCGGCAGCGACCAACCGACGACGCCCGAAGTGGCGGAGGTCGGCGGCGATCAACTGTGAGGCGTTTATCATTCTTTGATGCGATCTGCTCCGTGGTGGGCTCTGCTCTCCTCCGGCTGCGCTCCTGTGCTGCTGGTCGGTTCCTGGATGGTTGCGCAGCTGCGCCAGGGCCCGGCGTACGACCCCGCGAAGCAGACCCTGAGCGTGCTGGCGTCCTACGGGGCCACCAGCTACTGGCTGATGACGGGGATACTGTTGGTGCTGGGCACGTGCTACGTGGTGACGGCGCACGCGCTCCGGGCGGCTGCGCTCGCCGGACGTGTCACCCTGGCCGGCGGCGGACTGTGCGCCCTGGCCCTGACGTTGGTGCCGGTACCGAACAGCGGTGGCGCCCTGGAGCACGGGGCCGTGGCCGCTCTGGGCCTCGCGCTGCTGGCGGTGTGGCCTCCCCTGGCCGTCGTGCGCGGAACGGGATCGGTTCCGTGGGGGCTGCGGCTGGATGTGGCGCTCACCGCGAGCGCGTTGATGGGGGCGGCCGCGTTGTGGTTCCTGATCGAGCTGCGGAGCGCGGGGTCCCCCGGCATCGCCGAGCGGGTGGTGACGTTCGTCCAGGCGCTGTGGCCCTTCCTGGTGGTCATCTCCTGCCGGCAGAGCAGTCGCCGACGGAGCACTCGCCGGCAGAGCACCCGCTGACGGATCACTCCCCGACGAAGCAGCCGCTGTGGGGCAGCCGCTGACGGAGCACTCGCCGACGGAGCGGCGACTGGCGGGGGTGGCGCGGCCGGTTCAGCGGTTGTCCGTGGCGAAAGGCCCGTCGTGACCGAAGGCGAGGCCGGCGAAGCGTTCGGCGATACGCCGGTGGGTGGCGGGGTCCGGGTGCAGATCGTCGGGCAGTGGCAGTTCGGTGTGGTCGGTGCTGTCGTAGAGGTCGAGGCCGTCGAGGTGGTGCAGGTCGGGGTCGGTGGTGGCGCGTTGTCCGACGAGCCGGGCCAGTTCGTCCCGTATGACGGTGAGGGTCAGCTTTCCGGCGGCGGTCTCCGCGGGGTCGCCGGCGGCCATGAACCGCAGCCGGCCCTCGCTCATCGCGCTGTAGTCCGGGACGCTGGGGCCGGGCGTGTTCTCGTGGATGGGGCAGTGGATCGGCGAGATGACCAGCAGGGGAGTGGTGGGGTGTCCTTCGCGGATGGTGTCGAGGAAGCCATGGACGGCCGGGCCGAACGCGCGTAGCCGCATCAGGTCGGCGTTGACGAGGTTGATGCCGATCTTGACGCTGATGAGATCGGCGGGCGTGTCACGCATGGCACGGGCGGTGAACGGGTCGAGCAGGGCGCTGCCGGCGAAACCCAGGTTGATGAGCTCGGCGCCGCCGAGAGCCGCGGCCAGGGCGGGCCAGGTGCCGGTCGGGGAGGAGGCGTTGGAACCGTGGCTGATGGAGCTGCCGTGATGCAGCCAGACCGGCCGGCCGCTGGGCTGCGGGGTGTGGATCGGCGCGTCGCTGCGCAGGGCGACCAGTCGGGTGGTCTCGTCGTGGGGCAGCCAGATCTCGACGTCCTTCTCGTCGTCCGACAGGCCGGTGAACCGGAGGGTCTCCACGGGTCCGGGGCGGGTCTGCGTGGTCCCTGACGCCAGGTCGACGGTGAGCGTGTCGCCCGCGGGCACACTGGCCCGGCCGGCGAGCCGGCCGTCGACGAGGAGCTCGTACACCCCGTCGGGGCGCGGTGAGGCACCGGGGTAGACCCGCTTGGTGGCGACCACGTCCAGCTCGACGGCGGTGGCCCGGGTGCGCAGGACGAGCCGGACCCCGGAGGGCTGCGACTCGGCCATGGCCAGCTGCCCGTCAGGGATCTGCCGGCGGGCTCGGGCCGGCAACCGGTGGGGCAGTACGCCGCGTTCGGTACGTTCCAGGTCGAGGGCGCCGCGCAGGATGTCGGGGCGGATGGGGGTGGTGATCCAGTCGTGCCGGGTGTTCATCTTCTCGTTCGCCTCGCCGGGAAAAGGGGGTCGGGACATTCCGTCAGGAGGGGGTGGGCCAGTTGCGCAGCAGGGCGTCGAGAGCATCCAGGATCTCGGTCCAGCTCTCCTGGGAGGCGGGGGAGCTGTGGCTGAAGCCGCCGGCCGTCTCCAGGCCGACGTAACCGCTGAAGACGCTGCCCAGCAGTCGAACGGCATGTGTCTGCTGGGGTTCCTTCAGGTCGTAGCCGCGCAGGATCGCCCGCATCATCCGGGCATGCCGTACGCCGGCGCTAGCGGCGACCGTGTCGGTGTCGAGCCGGAACCGGGCTGCGGCGAAGCGACCCGGGTGCTCGAAGGCGTAATCGCGGTACGCGTCGGCGAAGGCGCTGAGCGCGTCCTTGCCGGCCCGCCCCGCGAGCGCGGCGGACGCCTGGTCGGCGAGCTCCTCCAGGGCGAGCAGCGCGATCTTCGTCTTGAGGTCATGGGCGTTCTTGACGTGCGAGTACAGGCTCGCGGTCCTGATGCCGAGGTGTCGGGCGAGTTCGGAAGGCGTCACCTGCTCGAACCCGATCTGGTCCGCCAGCTCGGCGCCCGCCCTCACCACGCGCTCCGCGGCCGGTCCTGCCTTCGTCATGCCATCCTCCGAACGCATCCACGCGATTGCCTAAACAAAAATACATTTGCCTAACAACATTAGGCAAATTAGCGTGGCTGGCATGGAACCGCTGACCGAGCAAGAGATCCGCACCGCGTTCGTGAACTGCACCAAAGGCGAGGCCAAGCGCCTGCACCTCCCCCGCGACCTGGCCGAACGGCCCTGGGACGACCTGGACTTCCTGGGCTGGCGCGACCCGCAGGCCCCCGACCGGGCGTACCTGGTGGCCACATGGGACGGCCGTCCGGTCGGCGTCCAGCTGCGCTCCTCGGACGTCGGTTCCTGGCAGACCCGCCGCAGCATGTGCTCGATGTGCGTGACCGTCCACACCGGGGGCGTCTCGCTGCTGGTGGCGCCGAGGTCCGGGAAGGCCGGCCAGCAGGGCAACTCGGTCGGTGCCTACATGTGCAGCGACCTCGCCTGCTCACTCTATGTGCGGGGGAAGAAGGACGCGGGCGTCGGTGCGCGGCTCCACGAGTCACTGACGCTGGAGGAGAAGATCCAGCGGACGATGGCGAACCTCGCCGCGTTCATCGCCAAGGTGACCGGGTGACAGGCCTCCCCGAGTCGAGCCGTCGTTACCCCGGCGGAGCTGTCGGGGCGGCGCGTCGGCCCGCGCCCGCTTCCCGGGAGACGGCCTGCCCGGTCGGCTCCCGTCGGCGTGGTGCGCCGGGAGCCGACCGGGCCGGGTTTACGGCAGGTGCTTGCGGGCCGCTTCGACGGCGTCCGTGACACTGTCCACGGCACTGCCGGTCACGTTGCCGACCCGCCCGGCGGCCGCATGCGCCTGATGGCTGACCGCGTCGGAGGCATGGCCGACGGCGCTGCGGGTGCGGTAGGCGAGCGAGGGCTTGCCGTGGGTGTCGGCTGCGGCGATGAGCAGTCCGCCGAGCAGGGAGACGTTCTTGAGGAAGTGGACCCGCTGGGCCGCGCGCTCCTCGGGGTCCTCGATCGTCCAGAACCGGTGGGCCGCCAGGGTCGTCGGCACCAAAGTCACCGCGAGGGCCGCCGAGGCCAGCCGCGGAGCACGCCCCAGGGCGAGCAGCACGCCGGCGCCGAGCTGTACGGCGCCGTTGAGGCGCACGAGACTCTCGGGATCCTCCGGCAACAGGGACGTTCGGGGTGCGATGGTCGTGGCGACGGGGTCGGTCACGGGCTCCGCGACGGGGACCAGGCGAGCGGGATCGCGTACGGCGGTGTATCCGCCGCTGACGAACATCGAGGCCAGCAGGGGTCGGGCGATTTTGCGCAGAACAGTCATGACGGTCGGCTGCCCCCGACATGCGCTGAGCACACGCGTCCCGGCCCGCTGTCCGGCCGAGGTGCGGAAGGCGCTGTCCCTCACCGAGGTCGCCTGACGCGCCATGGCACCAGAAGGCCCACGCCGAGGGGGCCCATCGGACCACCCGGCACCGCACGTCGCCAGGGGGCACCCTCTGGGATGCGAGCGGGCCAGGCGCCACCAACCTCCCACCTCACCCTGACGACCGGAAGTCGGGGGTGAGGTAGCCGGTAGGGGTGTCGCAACCGCCGTCGGTGGTGTCCACCTTGTAGGAGCCGAGCGAGACCGTCCCCGGCTCGACCAGGACCTTCGCCGGGTCGTTCCAGCTCACCACCACTTCGCGGCGCACGATGGTGCGTGCGACCTGGTCGCTGCACGCCGCGGCGCGCACGGCCGGATGGACGTACGTGACGTCGGTGGAAACGTGCACCGCGCCGCGCTCGCCCTCCCGGAACGTGATCCGCCCGCGTGTTTCGACCACGTCACCGACCAGCCGCACTTCGGAGGACCGGAAACGGCTGAACAGGAGGAGGGGGTCGTTCTCGCGGTCGGGCGCCCAGGACCAGCCGCCCGCGCAGGAGACCGGGAACCTGGCTCCCACGCCCGACAAGCGGTTCAGCGGTTCACGGGCGGCGCGTTGGAGTGATGGGATGGGGGTATCGACCTGCCCGCACCACGGGCGACCGGCTGGATGAGCCAGGCGGAGGTGGAGCAGGCGCTCGGCCGGACCCGGGACTTCCTCATCACGTCCAGCCTCGACGCCGCCGTCCTGCGCGGGGAGCGGCCGACCAGGGCCGTAGCGCTCATCAACCCGCACCAGGTAGATGTCCAGGACTTCCTCGAGAAGGCGATGCGGGCGGAACCGGTCCCACTCCTCGTCCGGTACGGACGTCCCACCCTGGCTCAACGCACTGCTCCCGTCCCTGTCGTGCACGCTGTCCCTCCCCAGGGCCGGGCGAGATCCGGGCATCACCACATGTCCGGTCCGTGGCCCGAGCCCCTGTGGTGGCCGAGGCCCGGGCTGGGCCGCCGAGCCGACCACCCTCGTCACGACGGACGCGCGTGTACGCCCGGGGCCGTGGTTGCGGCCCCGGGCGTACACGGGGTGCGTCCCGCGGATCGGTGCGGGGCAGAAGCGCCCGATTGAAGGCCCGCTCGGGGGTGCGGGTTCAGCGCGCGGTGAGTGCGCGTCCGGAACCGTCCGCAGCGCTGCTGGTGTTCATCCGACGGTCCACTTCTGGTTGGCGGTGCCGGAGCAGGTCCACAGCTGGGCGCGGGTGCCGTTGGCGGAGGAGTTGCCGGTGGCGTCCACGCACTTGTCCGCCTGGGGGTTGACGATGTCACGGGCTCCGGTCACGGTCCACCGCTGGTTCGGGCCGCCACCGCAGTCCCAGAGTTGGAGCGGTGCCCCGTTCGCGGTGCTGTTGCCGGTCACATCGAGGCACTTGCCGAGCGCCCGGAGGGTGCCGTCGGAGCGCACGTCCCACTGCTGGGCTGCTGTGCCGTTGCAGTCGTAGAGCTGCACGGCGGTGCCGTTGGCGGAGCCGGCGCCCGCCACGTCGAGGCACTTTCCGCCGAGACCTCGGATGGTCTTGGTGCCGCCGTCGGTGGTCACCCGCACGTGATCCACGATGAGCTGCTGCGGGAACCGGGTGGAACTGTCGGGGTCACCGGGCCAGTACCCGCCGACCGCGAGATTCAGGATCAGGAAGAAGGGCTTGTTGAAGACCCACTGCCGGCCGCCGAGGTCGGCGGGGGTACGGGTCTGGTAGGCGTTCCCGTCCACCGACCACCTGATGGAGTCGGGACTCCAGTCGATGGCGAAGGTGTGGAAGTTGTCCGCGACGGCCGCACCGCCGGGGAGGGTGTAGCCCGCGCCGATGCCGCCGGAGCCGGAGTAGCCCGGTCCGTGCAGCGTGCCGTGTACGGTGCCCGGCTCGAAGCCGACGTTCTCCATGATGTCGATCTCGCCCGCGGCCGGCCAGCCGACGCTGCCCATGTTGTTGCCGAGCATCCAGAAGGCGGGCCAGATGCCCTGGCCGCGCGGGAGCTTCATCCGGGCTTCGACGCGCCCGTACTGGGCGGTGAACTTCCCGGCCGTGTTGAGACGGGCCGAGGTGTATTCGCACCGCCCGTACCAGCAGGTGAAGTTGGCCGGGTTCTCCTTCTTCGCGGTGATGACGAGGTGGCCCTGGCCGTCCAGCGCGGCGTTGTCGGTGCCCGAGGTGTAGTACTGCCGCTCATGGTTGTTGACGTTGTCGCCGGTCTCCAGCTGCCACCTGGAGGTATTGACGCCGGAACCGGCCGGGCCGTCGAAGTTCTCGTTGAAGGTCACCGCGGCGGGGGCGGCGGTACCGGAGACCGGAGCCGGGGCGGCCTGAACGGCGGTGGGGTGAGGGACGCGAGACCGAGACAGGCGGCCGCCGCCAGCCAAGTGAGGGACCTGTGGCGCCAAGGCGTGCGCATGGGGCTTCACATCGTTTTCGTGGGGGTGTGGAGAGACAAGCAAGGGAAGGAAGCAAAGGTCGTGTCCATGACAATTCGCCGGGCATGCTGACGGACGTAGATGGACATGAGGTGAAGTGATGTGGGGGACTGCCGGCACGGCAATGTTCAACAGTTGGCGATAACGATTTAAGGAGCGCGCCGGAGACCCGTCAAGACGTTCGTCTGGACCAATTCCCCGCGCCGCAGGTCAGCTCGATGCCTCACCGGCCGTACCAAGGCGTCACTGTATTCGCGGACCGGCGGACCGGAAGGCCGGTCGCGCCGCCGACGCGGGTGCGCGTCGCAGGGGTGGGCGAGGCGTGTATCCGCACGGCACGGCAACGCCCGGGCGAGGGCTGGCAACGCGATCCGGCAACCGCCGACCGGACCTGGAACGGCATGCCCATCTCACAGCAACGTGGCTTCCATCTCCCTTGTGCGTCACGCGAGTTGAGACGCGCTCGTTGACAGCCTTCCGCCCCGGCAGGATCCTGAGAGCGCTCTCAGTTGATGTGTGCACCGTTCCACCCACGGATTCGACCGATGAGGAGGACGAACATGCCCGCTCCATGGAAAGGCATCGCTGCACTCACTGCCGCGCTGGCCCTCGCCGCAGGTCTGACGACCGTGATCGGTCAGTCCGCTGCCGAGGCAGCGGTGCCCACGACCATCCCATTGACCATCAAGAACGACTCGGGCCGCGGCGATCAGATCTACATCTACAACCTGGGAACGGAGCTCTCGACGGGCCGACAGGGCTGGGCGGACGCGAACGGTACGTTCCACCCCTGGCCGACCGGAGGCAATCCGCCCACCCCGGCGCCGGACGCGTCGATCACCGGGCCGCGCAGCGGACAGTCGATGACGATCCGGATGCCGAAGTTCTCCGGCCGAGTCTACTTCTCGTACGGCCAGAAACTCGTCTTCAAAGTCACCACCGGTGGTCTCGTCCAGCCCGCAGTCCAGAACCCGAGCGACCCGAACAGGAACATCCTGTTCAACTGGACCGAGTACACACTCAACGACGCGGGCCTGTGGATCAACAGCACCCAGGTCGACATGTTCTCCGCTCCCTACTCCGTCGGTGTCAAGGCACCCGGCGGAACGGTCAAGACCACCGGTCGCCTCAAGGCAGGCGGCTACAACGCCGTCCTCAACGCACTCCGGAACCAGCCCGGGGGTTGGGCCGGTCTCATCCAGACCCGATCCGACGGAACCGTCCTGCGTGCTCTGTCCCCGGGCCACGGCGTCGGTGCCGGTGTGCTGCCGGCGGGTACCTTGACCGACTACGTCAACCGGGTCTGGAGCCGCTACAGCAGCTCCCCCCTGACGATGACCCCGTTCGCGCACGAGCCGAACACCAAGTACTTCGGGCGGGTTTCGGGGAACGTCATGAACTTCACCAACAGCGCGGGCGCGGTCGTGACCTCGTTCCAGAAGCCGGACTCGGACAGCGTCTTCGGCTGCTACAAACACCTCGACGCCCCCAACGACCTGGTACGTGGCCCCATCTCCCGCACGCTGTGCGCGGGCTTCAACCGATCCACCCTGCTGACCAGCCCTAACCAGCCTGACAACAATGCGGCGAACTTCTACCGGGACGACGTGACCAACCACTACTCGCGCGTCATCCACGCACAGATGGTGGACGGGAAGGCGTACGGCTTCGCCTTCGACGACGTGGGGGCTCATGAGTCGCTCGTCCACGACGGCAACCCGCAGGAGGCACTGATCACACTCGACCGGTTCAGCTGACCACCTCCTCGTTCGCCGGCATGGTGCGCCACGGACGGCCGACTCGCACAAGGGCGGGCCGCCCTCAGTCCCCTTCACCGAAAGGTAACCGGTGGCACCGGCCGAGGGCGTGGACGGGGTGGCGGGGCGAGCGCCAGGGCGGATTGGCGTCTCGTCTCACCGGACTGCCGCATCGAGTGGTCGACGATCGCACGGGCTGAGCACGCCTCGTCCGCCTGCCTACTGGCAGCTGGGGGACCGCAGGGGCACAACACCCGTGGTGGCGGGCGAACGCGCGGTGCGCACCTACCTGGTGCGGAAGGCCGGAGACACGACCGGAGCTGCCTGTCCGACGCAGGGTCCCCGGCCACGGCCGCCACCGAAAGACGCCCCGATGGCACGTTGCTTGCGGAGATCCGGGGGTAGCGTCATCGCATGGACCTTCGCACCACCGTTGAGCGCGCTCAACACCTCAAGCACCTGCACGCCCAGAACAAGCCGCTCGTGCTGCCGACCGTCTGGGACGTCTGGTCCGCGCGGACGGCAGCCGACGCCGGGTTTCCCGCGCTGACGGTCGGCAGCCATCCGCTCGCCGACTCCCGGGGGGCCGACGACCACGAGGGGCAGACCTTCGAGGAGGTACTCGCCGCCGTCAGGCCGATCATCGCGGCCGTCGATATCCCCGTATCCGTTGACCTGGAGGCCGGGTACGGACAGAAGCCCGCAGATCTCGTCGCTGGACTCACCGAGGTCGGCGGAGTCGGGCTCAACATCGAGGACACCGTCCACTCGGAGGGCGGTCGGGTGCGTAGCACGCAGGAGCATGCGAGCTACATCGCCGGCCTGCGCGCGGCGGCTGACGACGCGGGGATCCCGGTCTGGATCAACGGACGCACCGACCTCTTCATGCACGCGGAGGACCCCTCCGGCGTCCTCGACGAGGCGATCGAGCGACTGCGGGCCCTGGAGCAGGCGGGCGCCGACAGCGTTTACCCGGTGGGTATTCAGGACAATGACGACCTGCTCGCAGCGGTGACGGGCGCCGTCGCCGTTCCCGTGAACTCCACAGCCCATCCCGTCAAGCACGATCTTGAGCGTTTCCGCCGCTTGGGCGTCGGCCGGATCACCTACGGCCCCCTGCTGCAACTCGCTATGACGGATGCGATGAAGGGCATGCTCGGCCCATGGACTCCCTAGAGCCTGCCTGACAAAGGATTCCCGGAACCAGAGGACGAGTAAGGGCCAGGTGGACTCCGGCCCGGCCCGGCTGCGGTCTGCCGACTTGTCGAAGCGAGCGACGACGGCTGCGGAACAACTGAAGACGACCCGAAGCAACGTTCGACGACGTTCGCGGACTTCCTAGAACTCGCAGCCCGAAGCCGACGGATGCCACCGGCTCTGCCACACGACAGGCGGTTGGCCCTCTGGCCGACCGGCGCAAGCTCCGCGGCGGTTCTGCTGACCCCAGCGGGACCGCCGCCGAGGCAGCCTGCACAGTCCCTCGTAGCGATGGCGGCCAGCCGCCACCCCGGAGAAGACCGGCATACGGCGAAGAGCCGTACTGTGCTGACTCTCGCGTCCTTGCCCGAGTGCCTTCTCGTTCCGGTGTCCATGAAAACGGGTCCTGAACACGAGCTCCTCGGTAGGGGCAGAGACGACCATGGACGTCTCGTGAGCACACCAGGCACGGTGAAGCGGGAGTCAGCAGGTGCCTACACCGAGGTGCAGCGCTCCGCCCCGGCCGGTGCGGGGCGGAAGGCCCAGAAGACCCGCCAGCTCCAGGGCGCCCGCCCCGAAGTAGGAGCAGCTCTGGCAGAACCCCTGCGGCAGCTCGGCCTCCGGCTCCTTCGGTGACGCTGGGAGGGGGGTGTTGGTGTACGGCGAGGCGGTTGGCCTGGTGTGTTGCTGGTTCGCTGAGCGGTGGAACTGGCGGTCCTATCAGGTGGGGCAGGGTATCTGAGCTGTGGCTGTGTGTTCTGTGCTGAGAGTGGCGGGGTGTGTTGTAGGTAGTTGTAGCGTGTCAAGGCCCGAACGGCGTTTGTGCTGGTCAGGGCCTTTTTTTTCTGTCTGGCGGGCAAGGTTTAGTGGCCCTGGGTGTGGGGGCGGTGTTGGGTTTCGGATCTGCACAGCCTGCCCCTGGGGCCATCCGTCGTTCAGTGGAGGGTAGGCCCCGGTACGGACAGGTGTGGCGTGGTTGTGGTTCTTGGTTGTTGATCTTGGTTGTGTTTTGCTGTTGCTCGGTTGTACTGAGTGGTGTGTCTGTTCGGTGGGGGGCTTATGCGGGGTTGGGGTGTCGGGGGTGGGTGGTGATGTGGGATGGGTTGGACGTTCATGGCTGCGCAGTGATCTGAGTGTGGTGGCGGGTTTTGCGCAGTGTGGTTGGTGCGCCTGTAGGTAGGGGAGTTGCTGGTTATTTTCGGCAGGTCGGGGCGTGGGTTTTTCAGTGGGTGATCAGGTGTTTCCAGAGCAGGTCGTGGTCGGCGGGTGCGAGGCGGGGCAGGGGGGGGTGCCCCTATCTCTTTGGTCAAGGGAAACGGGGCTGCGTTGAGTCGGTGAGACGGGCAGCATGGCCGACCGGGTCGTCCTCCTGGTTGAACCGCTGGTCATGTGACCGAGGCCGTCGGCCGCGGTTCGTAGAAGGTTCCGTCGCGGAGCATCGCGAAGAGGACGTCGGCCCGGCGTCTGGCGAGGCAGAGCAGGGCCTGGGTGTGGTGCTTGCCCTGGCTGATTTTCTTGTCGTAGTAGGCCCGGGAGGCCAGGTCGCCCAGGGAAGCGAACGCGGCGAGGAAGAAGGCCCGTTTGAGCTGCTTGTTTCCTCTCCGGGAGGGCTGTTCGCCGCGGATCGAGGACCCGGAACTGCGGGTCGCGGGGGCGAGCCCGGCGTAGGCGGCGAGGTGGCCGGCGGTGGGGAAGGTGCTGCCGTCGCCGACCTCGATCAGGATGCGGGCTCCGGTCCTGACGCCGATTCCTGGCATCGAGATCAGGACCTTCGAAAGAGGGTGGGCCTCCAGGAGTTCCTCGATTCGCCCGGCCAGCAGCTTGCGCTGGTCAAGGACGGCGGTCAAGGATCCGGCCAGGCTCGGGACGATCAGCGCGGCCGCCTCGGTCCCCGGAACGGTCACGGTCTGCTCGTCCAGGGCGGTGAAGATCTCCTCGACCAGCCGCTCGGCCATCCTCGGGGCCTTCGGCCGTAACAGGGTGACAAGGCGGCGCCGTCCGGCCTTGCGGATCTGGGCCGGTGATCCGAACCGTTCCAGCAGTGTGAGGACGGCCGGGTGCTGCAACCGCGGCCCCAGGACCCGTTCCAGCGACGGATGGATCTGGGTCAGCAGGCCGTGCAGGCGGTTCGCAACCCGGGTTGCTTCGCCGGCCAGGTCGTCGTCGAAGCCGACGATCATCTCCAGCTCGGCGATCGTCTCGTCCTGGCCGTCGATCGCCCGCAGCGTGTGCGGCATTGCCCGGGACGCGTCCGCGATGATGAACGCGTCCCTCGCGTCGGTCTTCGCCTCGCCCGGGTAGAGGTCGGCGATCCGCCTCATCGTCAGTCCGGGCAGGTAGGCGACCGGGCAGCCCATGTCCCTGGCGACCGCCAGCGGCAGGGCTCCGATCGAGGCCGGCTGGTCGACCACGACCAGCACCGTTCCGTGCTTGGCCTGCAGCTTCGCGAACAGCTCGCGGAGTTTCGGCTCGGTGTTGGGCAGGCGCTTGTCGAACGCCTTCTTCCCGGCTGGGGTGACGGCGGTGGCGTGGTGTTCGCCCTTACCGACGTCCAGGCCGAGGAAGACGTCGATGGTGCTGGTGTCGATCACGTGCAGGCCCCTCCATCACGCTTTCGTCCGGCCTTGCCTCGGCACCGAGCTGCCACACCCACGTTACGGAGAGCTCTTCGGCTCGGGTTGAAGCCGGTGCTCAAGCCCCTCATCAGCGGTCCGTCGATGCCTCCGGGCCCGGTGACACCACCCCCCGGATCATCAACCGCAACAAGGGGGGGAAGTCATGCCGGACCCGAAGGCCGGTAGCCCCATTGCGGAGCCACGAAGACGGTAACGGGGGGGGGAACTCGTGATGCTCGGCTACATGATCTGGCCCGACAGCATCGCTCCCGACTCGCTCCTCGGGTGGCAGCCTGTGCTGGAGGGGCGGGGGTGGTCGGCGCGGGTCGGTACGTTCGACCAGCTGCAAGACGCCGGAATCTGATCGCGGCAGCCAGGTCTCCGGGGTGGGCGAAAGGCCGCCCGAACGCCGGTGATCCGGATACGCTGTTGCCCAGGGCGCGGTGCTTCCCCCGTGGCACCGCACCCTGACGACGAAGAGCCGTTCCGTAGCCGTTTCCGGGGTACGGAGCAGCTTTTTCGCGTTCCGGTCCGGTGGCTCAATAGGCCTCTGAGCAGGTGAACGTGCGTGACGGTGCGGGTACCTACCGTGTTTTCGCCCTGCTCAATCGTGGTGATCCTCACGCCGTCAGAAGTGATCGATCAGGCTAGTTTTCTCCGGTGTGACTGTCTCTCAGATTCCGGTTTCCGGTTCCGTCTCCTCTGTCCCCGTTTCCGCCGCTCTCGCCGATGTTCTGTTCTCCGGTCAGCTGGGCACAACGCACGACCGGTGGAGGAGCCTGTTCAGCTCCGCCCCGTTCCGTTTCAAGGAGGGTCTCACCCACCGGGAGCGAATACGCCTGAGCTACGACCGGCTCCGGATCGTCAACGAGGCCGTCGAGGCTCCCCAGGCCCTCGCGGCCGATCCGGTCGAGCTGACCGCGATCCACGAGTGGGCCGGTGCGGTCGACCCGGGCATGGCCACCGTCCTCTCGATCCACTACAACCTGTTCTTCGGGAGCCTGGCCGACCACGAGGCGGCCGGGCGGGACCTGGGCGAGTACGTCCGCGGGGACCGCATCGGGACGTTCCTGTGCACCGAGGTTGCCCACGGCAACGACGCCGTGCAGATGGAGACCACCGTGATGTATGACCGGGCGGCGCGGGAGTTCGTGCTGAACACCCCGCACCCCGCCGCGGCGAAGTTCATGCCCAACACCGGCCCGGCCGGCGGGGCGAAGGGCGCCGTCGTCGCGGCCCGCCTGATCGTCGAGGGCACCGACCACGGCGTCTTCCTGTTCCTGGTGCCGCTCAGCGACAGCGACGGCAGCCCGCTGCCGGGCATCGGGGTGCGGCCGCTGCCCCAGACGACCAGCAGCCCCGTCGACCACTGCGCCACCACGTTCGACAACGTCCGCCTGCCGTACGGCGCGTTCCTCCAGGGCGACCACGGACGCCTCACCCCGGACGGGGAGTTCACCAGCGCGCTCGGCAGCTCCCGCCGCCGGTTCCTGGAGTCCATCGGTCGGGTCACCATGGGCAAGCTCTGCATGACCGCCCACGGGCTCGGCGTCATGCGGCACGCGCTCGACGTCGCCATGCGCTACGCCCACACCCGTCACACCTCGGGCATGACGAAGGGTCAGCGGGTGCCTTTGATCGCCCACCGCGGGCACCACACGCCCCTGCTCGACGCCGTGGCGACGACCTACGCCGCCACCCTGCTCCAGCGCTCGGTGGTACGGCAGTGGGACCGGGCCGCCGGAGAGGAGCGTGAGGCTTACGAGCGGCTGACGGCGATCACCAAGGCCTGGATCACCTGGCAGTCCCGGGCGGTCATGTCCGAGTGCCGCGAGCGGTGCGGCGCCCAGGGCCTGATCCAGGCGAACGGGATCGCGCTCCAGCTCGCCTCGATCGAGGGCACGATCACGGCCGAGGGCGACAACACGGTGATCATGCAGAAGGCCGGGGGCGAAATGCTGCTCGGCGGCGTCGACCTCAAGCCCGAGAGCGAGATCGCGGCCGAGGACCGGGAGCTGACCGACCCCCAGTTCCTCCGAGACCTCCTGGCCGACATTGAGCGCATCTCCCACACCCGCGCGAAGGCCCGGCTCAGGAAGCGCGCCTCCTCACCGCTGGCCCGCTGGAACTCCACGGTGACGCCCGCCGTCGCCCTGGCCGACGCCCACGTCCACCGGCTCGCCGCCGAATCCCTGCTGACCGCCGCCGCCCAGGTGCCCTCCGGGCTCCCGGCGGACCTCCTGCGCGCCCTGCACGCCCTGTTCGCCCTACGCCGCATCGCCGCCCACAGCGGAGACCTGCTGGCCCGGGGGAGGATGACTGCCGATCAGGTCGAGAGCCTGCCCGACGCCGTTGATGAGATCCTCGGCTTCCTGGAGCCGCACGCGCTCACCCTGACCGGGGCGTTCGGCATATCCGAGGAGATTCTGCAGACGCACCCGATGCTCAGCGCCTGACCAGCGCCGTGAAGGGGGGCGGGTTCCCCGGCCGCCGAGCGGGGCGGCGGCCGGAGTGACAGGTCACAGGTAAAGGGCCTGGTGCATCGCCAGCATGAACTTGTCGCCTTCGCTCACGGCGAGGCAGAATCGGTCACGGAAGGCCTCGTACTCGGCGTACAGCGGGCCGTTGAGGGAGACCTCCGGTGCTGCACCCAGCAGTTCTGCCACCAGTACGGGGGGCGCTGTCAGGTTCAGTGCCTTCAGGACCCGGCGATATTGATCAGAAACTCATTGGGTGCACTCGTCGAGGATGTAGCGGACGTGTGTGCCGCCGAAGTATCCGCGCACGATGCGGGGCTGGCGTTGTCGGCGGTGGAAGAATCTGCGGGTTTCGGTGGCGAGTTCGGTCTGGTTCCTGGCCCGGTGGGTGTGGGGCAGGCTGCGTTTGAGGTCGGCGTTGACTAGCTCGTCGGGGTTCAGTTCGGGTGAGTACGAGGGCAGGAAGTGCAGCTCGATCTGGTCCTGGTGGTCGGCGAGCCAGGTCCGGACGGTTTTCGAGCGGTGGGCCGAGTGCCGGTCCACGATCAGGTGGACCTTGCGGTCGAAGTGCCCGACGAGGCGGTCCAGGAAGCGGCACATGACCTTCGCGTCGAAGGTCTCGGTGAAGACCATGAAGTGCATCCGGCCCTTCGTGCTGATCGCGGACATCGCGTTCACGGAGAACCGGTTCCCGGTGCGGCGGACGACCGGAGTCCGTCCTTGCTCGCCCCAGGTGCGGCCGGTGACCTGGTCCGAGCGGACCCCGACCTGATCGGCGAAGAGGACTTCACCTCTCTCCGCTTTCGCCCGGGTCCGGATCGCCGGCCATGTCTCCTCGTGCCAGACGCGGACCGCTTCCGCGTCCTGCTCGACGGCCCGCTTGTCCGGACGCTGAAACGTCAGTCCCCAGCGTTTGAGGTACTTGCCCACACCGGGTTCGGTGAAACGAATCCGGTACAGCTTGAAGATCAGCTCGCCTATCAGGGCCCGTGTCCACAGCTGACCCGAAAGCCCCAGGCCGGATGGGGTGTGGTCGAGGACCGCCTGCCGCACGGCGGCCTGCTCGGTCTCGGACAGAACCTGATGCTCACCCACCCGGCGACCGCGTGGACGAGACAGCAGCGCGTCCCGGCCACCCGCCTGCCACCTCGACCACCAGTTGTCCACGGCCCTGACCGACACCCTGAACAGAGCCGCGACCTCCGCCCTGTCCCGCCCCTCCACCAACGCGGACACCGCCAGCAGCCGCACAGCCTCCTGCGCGTCCGGCGACCACGTCCGCGCATCCCCCACCAGATCACTCACACACTCTCAACGAGCGCGAACCCAAAGCGTTTCGGATCAATATGACTCCCGCCCTGTCCGCCAGACATCGGCCTCGCACAGTCTTCACCCGTGCGCTGTACCTGCACAGTTACATAGCGCGGAGGAACAGAACG